>NZ_JAHVHR010000013.1:0-181437 GCF_019802175.1 Halomonas sp. DP5N14-9 | reverse complement strand
ACATCGAGATGGAGTACAACAGCTGCCGGCTCCACTCCACCCTGGGCTACCAGACGCCGAGGGAGATTGAATTGGCAGCTGCGGCTTGAAAATGTGTCCGCTCTGACTTGACCAGAACAACCCCAGGCCAGTCAGCATTTCCTGCTGTATGCCATATGAATGGCGCAAAGTCTGCGATACCGCAGTAAGTGAAAGCAGCGTCGCCATTTGCGCGGCGGCATTCACGTTCCGCTGCTCCACCAGAGCTTGCTCAAGCTGATCGACTTTCTCTTGCAGAGCCGTCAGTCGCCTTGCGTCGTCTGTCATTGTTGCCTCCATGGCTTGTGGTGAGCTTGGAGCATATCAACGGCGCTGAGCGCGATCTACGGCCCCCTTTTCCGTGATGACGCCGCCACCTGGTGTCTTTGCCCGTTCCTGCGGGCTGTTTTATTCCCCGAGGTGTCGCCATGCAGACCAGCCAGCGCGGACTGAACCTGGTCGCCGAGTTCGAGGGGCTTGAGCTTGAGTCATATCCAGATCCCGGCACTGGCGGCCATCCTTGGACCATCGGCCTGGGCACGACCCGATACCCCGATGGCTCCCGCGTTCAGCCCGGCGACACGATCACCGAGGATGAGGCGTTCGCCCTACTCCGCTATGACGTCGCCCGCTTCGAGGATGACGTCGAGCGACTGGTGGTTGTGCCGCTCAACCAGAGCCAGTTCGACGCCCTGGTCTCGTTCACCTACAACGTCGGCCCCGGTGCCCTGGAGCGCTCTACCCTGCTGCGCAAGCTGAATACCGGCGACTACCGTGGCGCCGCTGACGAGCTGCCGCGCTGGAACAAGGCCGGCGGCCGCGTACTGGCTGGGCTGACCCGTCGCCGCAAGGCTGAGCGCGATCTATTCCTGACGCCTGAGAGCGTCCAGTTTCACTGGCTTGACGAGACCGTCAGAGTCTCGAAGCCGTAACCCGTATTGTCTACGCAGGCCCACCCAGGAGGCGGGATGTCTGAAACGAGTCCCGATACTGCCTTGAAGGCCAAGCCTATTCTCGAGAGGCACGTGCAAACCGTGCTCTTAGCCCTCGTCGTCGGCCTGCTCGCTTGGTCAGGAAACACCACCCTGACTCTGATCGAGACATCAGCGCGCCAGGACGAGCGCATCAGTCAACTGATCGCCCTGACCGAACAGCTTCGTGCTGATCTGCGCGAGGTCGGTAACGACTACATGACGATCAACGACGCGGCCATGTACCGCGATCAGATCAACAGCCGCATCGATGCCCTGGGTGCCCGGGTGTCGCGCCTGGAGA
The DNA here is from genome assembly GCF_019802175.1 of Halomonas sp. DP5N14-9. Taxonomy (NCBI): domain Bacteria; kingdom Pseudomonadati; phylum Pseudomonadota; class Gammaproteobacteria; order Oceanospirillales; family Halomonadaceae; genus Halomonas; species Halomonas sp. DP5N14-9. Next base: position 180,144 of record NZ_JAHVHR010000013.1, on the reverse strand, counting down.
ACCGGTGATGAACTGGAGAGATGCCGTTGAAGAAGTCGCCAAGTACGCGCCGGCTGTCGCTACTGCACTTGGCGGTCCTGCTGTGGGTGGTGCTGCAACTGGTGCCGCCCTTATGGTCACTTCTGCGCTGGGTATCGAGAACGATCCTGCTGCACTGGTGGCAGCGACTCAGGATCCTGCCAAGCGTGCTGAGCTGGTCCGCCTCAACAACGAGCATCGCCAGGCACTGGAGGCTATGCGCCTCGAGGCTGAGAAAGCCGCTGCCGCCGAGCAGACGGCTCGACTGACCGAGACGCAGCGCACCATGCGCGCCGAGCTGGAGCATGAAGGCTGGTTCAAGAGCGGATGGCGCCCTGCCCTGGGCTGGGTGTTCGCCTTCTCCCTGGGTGCCCTGTCTGCCGTGATGGCCTACACCATTGCGATCGACCCCACGGTCGTGGGTGATCCCGAGTTCACCGGCATGCTGATCTGGCTATTCGTGACCATGGGTGCGGCCCTGGGCATCAACGTTCGCCAGCGCACGGTAGACAAGGCGCTCGAACGTGGGCAGCAGCCCCGCACGTTCATGGACGCTATCAGAACAAAGTGAGCCCGACGGGTATTCAGTCTGCTTCGCTATCGCGGTTGAGTTTTTCGGCTTCTCGTTCAGCTGCTTCGCAGTCGTGGTAGGAAGCGATCACGTCGTCGTTCAGGTGCGTATCGACCACCTGCCAGTAATCGACCTTGGTGCTGTCGGGGTCGGTGAGCACTGAGCGAACTTGGAATCTGGCAGGCATTCTGGAACTACCTCGCAATCATGGGGGCAGTCATGAGGATAGCTTAGGTGGCCGGCTGCGAAACGAATGATAAGGCTGCTGCTTCGGCACGGGCATCTGCCTCGCGGGCATGCCGCGAAACAACCTCTCTGGATTCTTCATTGTAGTGCTGAGAAAGCTTGACTACCGCCCACCGCACCCGCCGGCTCTTAGCGGTTAGGTAGCTCTCGACCAAATACTTGTCCACCTCCAGGTCTCCTACAGATCGACTAAGGCGGTGGCAGAGTATGCTGAGAACGAACCTATGGCAACAGCCCACTCATCGGTATAGCAACAGTTTCGATGCACGCCCATGCCCAAGGCTGATGTAAGACGCTTGAGCTTAGCGGTCGCTCCGTACGCACCCAGCCCCTAGCTCGGCACGCTAAACACCCTGCAGCACCCGGAGGTGGTCCCCACCTACCAAGGCCCGGCGTCGATAGACGATTCACCCGGTGACCGCCCTTCGGAGAAAGTTCCCAAGGGCCCTATTCAGTCTGTCGTGTTGATCAATCCACTACACCGACAGCGAATGGCGGATAAATCCCCGGCGATATATTCGCCTTGCGTCAAGTAAAAAGAACCACCCAAGCCCTGGCACCCGCCGGGGCTTTTTTGTACCTGCGCCACGCACGGCGTAATAACCCAAGAGCCTTTCAGAAAGAGCCCAGGTGAAGCGTCGGTAAAGCTGGCGAGCTTCTCTTGGGGCTGGCGTTTCTGTGCGACTGGGCTCTTTGCTAAAAGGAAAACGCACCATGCACAACGTTGTTCCCTTCGACTACCAAGGCCAGTCAGTCCGCTTTAATGAGGACGGTTGGATTAATGCTACTGATATCGCAAAACGCCATGGCAAGCGTCTCGACCTCTGGCTGAGGAACATTGAAACGCAGCAATACATGACTGCCTTGGCAAGGCATTTAAATACCGCGAATCCGAGGGATTTGATTCGGACCCAGCGCGGCCGTGGTGGTGGCACGTGGCTTCATCCAAAGCTATCCGTTGTATTCGCTCGCTGGATTGATGTCGATTTCGGCGTGTGGGCAGACATGCTCATCGACGACATTGTTCATGGCCGCGTCACGCTTCGTCAGCAGCTAGATGATGCTTGTCGGGCATTAGATGATCAGAAGCAGCGCGGCAGCATGGCCGGTAGCGAGCTAGCCCGACATCGTTGGGTTAAGCCGCCGCTGGAGCAGCGAGTCGCCTATCTCCTCGACCAGATGCAGCTCAAGCTGGACGTGGCATAAGCACAACGGTGGTCAGATTGACCACCCCTCGAGATCCGAATCAGCATGCTCGAGGATCAGATGCAGTTGCGACTGCTTGCGTAATCCCATCCCCCTATTCGATGAGGCAACCATGACCAAGAAGACTGCCCGGGAGGCTGTCGCGCTGACAGCACGGCAGTCTCGTTTCGTGGATGAGTACCTGATTGATTTCGACGCCCTGGATGCAGCGAGTCGATCTGACGGGGAGTTCGGCGATCAGCCGCCTCGATCCGGCTACTACGTCTACCTGCTGATAAGCCCTATCACCCGCCGGGTGTTCTACGTCGGGAAGGGTGTTCGGAGCCGGGCGCTACAGCACGGGCGAGACGCCAAGTCCGGCGTTGTGGGCAACGCCGAGAAGCACCGGGCCATCTGCGAGATTCACGAGCAAGGACAAGAGCCGCTCATCCTGTATCAGGCCATCGAGTCGGAAGCGGAAGCTTACCGCTGTGAGCGCCACCTGATAGCCGGGCTCAAAGATGCAGGAATCACCAACAAGTTGGGCGGAACAACAACGCCTGGTGAGCGGGTACGGGCCAAGGCTCGACACAATCTGAAGATGATGAAGGCCAGGGAGCGCTGGAAGCAGGAGCTTCCCCCCGAGATTGAGGCGCGGGTCATCCGCATCTTCGGAAGCCTGGACGCATGCTATGACCGGCTTCTCGGCGGCTTCATGGAGCTATCCCAGGTCCCTGATGACTTCAACGGCGCGTTCTCGCCGTCCCAGATTCTGGAAGGCAACCATGGCAGCACCTAAAGGCAACCAGTTCTGGAAAGCCAGGACCAAGCACGGCCGCGACAAGCTGTTCGCCAGTGCCGACCTGCTCTGGGAAGCCTGCTGCGAATATTTCCAGTGGGTGGAGAAGCACCCGCTGTGGGAGTCCAAGGCGTTCCATAATCAGGGCGAGGTCGTGACGGCCACTATCCCGAAGATGCGGGCAATGACTCTGGACGGGCTGTGCCTGTTCCTCGACGTGGATCGGAAGACGTGGGGCAACTGGCGCGATGATGAAGATTTTTTCCCAGTCATAACGCGCGTGGAGGCGGTGATCCGCGACCAGAAGTTCTCCGGCGCCGCTGCCGACCTTCTGAACGCGAACATCATCGCCCGCGACTTGGGACTGAGCGACAAGCAGCAGACCGAGCACTCCGGCGAGATCAAGACCACCGCCCCGACGATCAACATCACGAGGGAATGATGAGTGACGATGCCGCCCTCAACGTCAGGCTTCACAAGCGACAGGGGGAGGCGTTCGACTCAGAGGCCACCGAGATACTCTACGGCGGCGCAGCCGGCGGCGGGAAGTCTCACCTAATGCGCGTGGCCGCCATCATCTGGTGCGCCGAGATCGCGGGCCTGATGGTCTACATCTTCCGCCGGCTGTCCGACGACCTCGAGAAGAACCACCTCTACGGCCCGGGCGGCTTCTTCGAGCTGCTCGCCCCGTGGTTCAAGACGGGGTGGGCCAAGTACAACGGCTCGAAGCACTACATCGAGTTCTGGAACGGCTCGCGCATCTTCCTGGCTCACTGCCAGCACGAGAAGGATAAGTTCAAGTACCAGGGCGCTGAGATCCACGTCCTGTTGATGGACGAGCTGACGCACTTCACCGAGAGCATCTACCGCTACCTGCGCGGTCGCCTGCGCTTGGGCGCACTGGAGGTGCCTGAGAAATACCGGGGCATGTTCCCTCGCGCTATTTGCGGATCGAACCCGGGCGGTGTGGGCCACAACTGGGTGAAGTACGCATTCGTCGACGCAGCCCGCCCGATGGACGTGCATAGGGCGGCGAAAGCCGATGGCGGCATGCTGCGCCAGTACATCCCTGCGCGCCTCAACGACAACCCGTCGCTGCTCGACAACGACCCCGACTACATCGACCGCCTGGAGGGCTTGGGCAACCCCGCCCTGGTCAAGGCGATGAAGGATGGCGACTGGAACATCGTGTCCGGCGGCGCCTTCGATGACGTCTGGCATGAGGCGCGGCATGTCGTGCCGCGCTTCGCCGTGCCGTCCAGCTGGTACGTGGATCGCTCGTTCGACTGGGGGTCGACACATCCCTTCTCTGTCCTCTGGCATGCCGAGGCAGATGGCACCGAGGTAGCACTGGAGGACGGGCGCACCTTCTGCCCGCCCAAGGGCTCGATCATCGTCTGCCATGAGTGGTACGGCGCCAAGGGGCCGAACGAGGGCCTGAAGCTGTCGGCGCCTGAGATCGCCAAAGGCATCAAGGACCGCGAGGCATCGCTGCGTGAGGGTGACTGGTTACCCGCGTCGATCAAACCAGGCCCCGCCGACAACCAGATCAGCAACGTCAACGAGTCCGGCAGCGACAGCGTGGCGAAGAAGATGGAGGCGGAGGGGGTCAAGTGGACTGAGTCGGACAAGAAGCCTGGATCGCGGGTGAACGGTCTTGAACTGATCCGCACCCGCCTGAAGGAGGCTGCCAAAGAGGCGCCCGAGGAGCCGGCGCTCTACTTCATGGACCACTGCCGCAACATCATCGCCCATCTGCCGGTACTGCCGCGTAGCGAGCGCAATCCGGACGACATCGACACTACCGCTGAAGATCACGACTACGACGCCCTGCGCTATCGCGTGATGCGCAAGCGTCCCAATGCCGGAATGCGCCGGATCAGAGGACTCGCCTGACTATGCCCGTCACCACGACACACCCCCAATACGACGACAAGCTCACCGATTGGGAGCTGATGCGCGATAGCCTCGAGGGCGAGGGGGCGATCAAGGCCGCGGGCGCCGGCTACCTGCCGAAGACCAGTGGCCAACTGGCCCTCGAGCACCAGGCGAAAACCGACGAAAGCGCGATGCTGTCGCTCGACGAGGCCCGGGAGATCTACCAGTCCTACAAGCGGCGCGCCCAATACCCGCTGTGGGTGAAGGACTCACTGCGTACGATGATGGGGCTTGTGTCTCGCCAGGAACCCGAGATTAACCTACCGACCTCCCTGGCCTCCCTTCAGGACGAGGCCACGGCCGATGGCTTCCCGCTCAAGACGCTGTTTCTTCGCTCAGTGCTGGGTCTGCTGGCCTATGGCCGACAACCTCTACTCGCTGACTGGGATGGCGACGGCCGACCCTATGTGGCCCTCTACGGCGCGCTCGACGCCATCAACTGGCGCGAAGCTGATGTCGATGGGCGTCGCGACCTGGTGCTGAGCGTGCTGCGCGAGGCCGTACACCAGGGTGACGAGTTCAGTCACGACAGTGAGGCCCGCTACCGAGTGCTCGACCTCAACGAGGGTCGATACCGGGTGCGTCTGCTGGATGAGCATGGTGAAGCAGTCGGCGAGGAAGACATGCCGGGCACTAACCAGGCGCCGCTCGACTTCATCCCCCTGGTCTTCTTGGGCAGCACCGACAACAACGCCGACACCGACGAGATTCCTCTGCTGACCATGGCGAAGGCGGCGCTCAAGAGCTACCAACTCTCGGCAGACTACTACACCAGCCTCCATTACACCTCGCATCCCCAACCGTGGATCGCCGCGGACCTGGGCGAGGACGAGCAATTCAGTGTCAGCGGCCCCATGGCCGCCTGGAATGTGGGCAAGGACGGCAAGGTCGGGTATCTGGAATTCCAGGGTGCTGGCATCGAGGCCAACCGCACAGCGATGCAGGACCAGCGAAACACCGCGTTGGAGGCTGGGGCCAGAGTGATTGATGCAGGGGCCGACGAGTCCGGCGAGGCCCGCAAGGCCCGCCAGAGCGATCAACACACCAGCCTGTACAGCGTCGTGGTTACCGCGGCCGAGGGCATTGAGCAGCTGCTTCGCTACTTCGGCCGCTGGCTGAACCTGCCGCAGGCCGACATCGATGCCATCACGTTCAAGGTCGAGCCCGAATTCACCAAGGCCGAGATCGATGCCGCAATGATGGGCATCGTTCGCGATCTGCGCCTGGCCGACGAGGTGCCGCAGGCGGTGCTGTTCGAGTCGTTGCGCAAGGCCGGGGTCACCAATCTTGCCGACCAGGACCTGTTGGCCCTGCTCGATGGTCAGGTAACCGACGATGAGTGATCGTGAGGACGCACAGCGCCGGATCGTCACCGCTCTGGCGCAGCATGTCTCATACCTGCACCGCACCGGCACAGCGCACGTCAATAAGGCGCTGGCGATCATCGACGAAATGAGCGCCGAGCTTCCCCGGGAGATCGGCGAGCGCCTCGACAACCTGACGCCTGCCGAGCTCCAGGCGTTTGCCCGGGGCCGCTACCACACGACTCGGCTCAAGGGGTTGCGCGACGCAATCGACCGCTTGGTCTCGACGCTTGGCGAGCGCATCAAGTCCATGAGTCTCAAGGAGCTGGCGGCCCTAGCCGATCAGGAGGCGGGATACGTCCGCGACCTCATCGCCCTAGCGGTAGAGGGCGATATCCCGCCGGCTCCTGCTGTGGCATCGGCCGCTCTCTCCCGACCGGTGATGGGGGAGTTCGTCGAGGACATGCTGGCCGACATCGGGCCAGCCACCCGCAACCGGGTCTACAGCACCATCCGCCAAGGCGTCAGCGAGGGCCAGAGCAACAGCCAAATCATCCGGGCCCTGCGCGGGACACCGGCGCTCAAGTACCGCGACGGCGTGCTGCAGACGACGCGCAACAACGTCGACAACGTGGTTCGCACGGCCCGGCAGCACATGAGCAACGAGGCCTACCGGGAGACCTACAACGCCCTGGGCGTCACGCATGTGGTCTGGGTGGCTCAGCTTGAGGGCCGGACCTGTCGCCGCTGTGCCCCGCTGGACGGTCGGCGCTGGAAGATCGACGAGCCGCACCCGGAACCGCCGCTTCATCACCGATGCCGATGCAGCCTGGCGCCCTCCCTCGACGGCGACATCATGGGCCAGCGGCCCTACGTGCGCGCCCTTAAGGTCAAGGGGCGCGACGACCAGGCCAAGTTCCGCAGCATCGGCAACATGACCAAGAAGCAGCGCGAAGCTGCCGGCCTTGAGGTTGGTCAGGTTAGCGCGGGCACCACATACGCCGACTGGTTCGCGAGCCAGAGCGCCCGGTATCAGCGCGAATGGCTGGGAGACCGGCGCTACCGCCTCTACAAAGAGGGCGGCTACAGCCTGGACCGATTCACCGATCCTCGGCAACGCGAGTACACGCTGGACGAGTTGAGAGCACGCGACCGCGAGACATTCGCCGAGGTGTTTGGCGAGGCGGCATGAGGTAGGCTGACAGCATGACCCCAGCCGATCCCGATTTCATCACCTGGTGGCGACTGTGGCGCCTGCTGCAGTCCGGCAGCGGAACGCTCGCCGACCAACTCCAGGCCCGCCTCTGCTGGAACCTCTCTTTCGAGGTTCGACGCCGCCTAGGCGATTTCGAAGACTGACCAACAATTTTATTCAAAGCCCCGCCATTGAGCGGGGTTTTTTAATGGCTGCTCGCCAGGCGGGCGGCCTCAACGCGCTCAAGGAGCACAACACCATGCCACTGGAAATCGACTTCTCTGAACTCGGCATCGAGCTGGAAGAAGACAAGGCCAAGGCTCTCAAGGAGGCGCTGGACGCCAAACATGAGGAAGCGCTCAACAGCGAGGTCAGCGGCCTCAAGTCAAAGCGCGACCAACTGCTCGAATCACAGAAAACGCTCAAGTCTCAGCTCAAGCAATTCGAGGGGCTGGACCCCGAGCGGGCCCGCAGGCTCGAGCAGCAGCTGGCCGAGAACGAGGAGGCCCAGCTGATCGCCGACGGCAAGCTCGACGAGGTGCTGAACAAGCGCACAGAGCGGATGCGGGAAGGCTATGACCGCCAGCTGAGCGAGGCTCAGCAGACCGCAGAGAGCGCCAAGGCGTTCGCCGACAAGTTCCGCGGCCGGGTCATGAGCGACGAGATCCGAACTGCGGCCGCCGAAGTCGGCATCGTGGACTCGGCTGTTCAAGACGCAGTCTACCGCGCAAGTTCGCTGTTCGAAGTCGATGACGAGGGCAACGTTGTGCCCCGAGAGGAGGCCGGTCTGGATGCAGACGGCAAGCCTCTCACCCCTTCCGCATGGCTTGAGTCCATGCGAGAGAAAGCTCCGCACTGGTTCCCGCAGCCCAAGGGGTCAGGGGCGCCGGGTGGCGGAGGTGGTTCCTCAGCGCCAAGGGCGTGGAAGGACGCGAAGTCTACCGCCGAAAAGGTGGAAATCCTGAAACGCAAGCAAAACCAATGAGGTAGCGCCCTATGGCACTCTCTGATATGAAAGTCTTCAACGACTTCCTGTACTCGGCAGCCACCGAGACCATCCGACAGCAGATCGAACTGTTCAACGCCGCCACCGGCGGTGCTCTGCAGCTCCAGCAGGCGGGCAACGTGGGCGATTTCGCTCACGAGGCCTCCTACAAGGCCATCGCCAACCTGATGCGTCGTCGCAACGCCTACGGCACCGGCGCCGTCACCCCGACCACTCTGGCCCAGATGGACCATGTGGCGGTGAAGATCGCCGGCGGCACCTCCCCGGTGGAGTTCCAGCCGCAGCAGTTTCAGTGGATCCAGCGTCAGCCCGAAGAGGCCGGTGTGGTGATCGGCGAGCAGGTCGCTCGAGGCGTCATCGCCGATGAGGTGAACACCGCTATTCTGGCCCTGCAGACCGCGATGATCGGCAACTCCGCCGTGGCGCACGACGCCACCGCTGGCACTCTGAATCTGAACGCCCTCAACAAGGGCGCCGGCAAGTTCGGCGATCGCATGATGGACATCATGGTCTGGGTGCTCCACTCCAAGCCGATGACCGACCTGTTCGATGGCGCCCTGACCAACGGCAATCAGCTGTTCGAATTCGGCACCGTGCGCGTCACCCAGGATGGGTTCGGCCGCCGGTTCGTGATGACCGACTCTCCTGCGCTGTACGAGGCCGATGGTGGCGGTGCTGGCACCGACCACTACCACACCCTTGGTCTGGCCGAAGGCGCCGCGGTTGTCGAGGACAACAACGACTACTACGCCACCGTCGAGGAGAAGACCGGCGACGAGAACATCCGCCGGATCTTCCAGGCCGAGTACACCTACAACCTCGGCCTCAAGGGCTACTCCTATGGCGGCACCAAGTCGCCCGACGACGCCACCATCGGCACCGGCGGGAACTGGTCGCAGATCGCCAGCGATGTTAAGGACACCGCCGGCGTCATCGTGACCTCTCTGTGATCCCTGGCGGGCGGCCTACGGGTCGCCCGCTGGCCAGCTGATAGGAGTCAGCCATGCACCTGATCTACACCACGCGCCGCCGCGGCTTCGAGCCCGGGCGGCAGTACCGCAATCCCCGCTTCTTCGCCGGCGCCGACAAGGCCGCCACCAGCGTCACCGTCGAGGGCCATCACCCCGACGTGGTCGCCGCCTACGAGGCCGCCGGCATCGAGGTCGAGGTGATCCGCGCCGAAGAACCGCGTCCGGACGATGCCGAGTCCGACGAGCGGGCCCGCCGCGCCGAACTGATGGACGCAATCGAGCACGCCACCGGCAAGCGCCCCGGCGCCAACACCAAGACCGAGACCCTGGAGCAGCGGGTGGCCGAGATCCAGGCCGACAGCCAGGGCAACGACGGGCAGGAGTAACCCATGGCCACCTACGTCACCGTTGACGATGTCGACACCAAACTGGGCGCGGGCTGGGAAGGCACGGGCGACAAGACGCGCGCCGTGCTGGATGCTAACACCTGGCTGACCGCCAAGCGGGTCCGGCTCTCCGATCCTGTCGACGATGACGTGGTCATGGCCGGCGCCCTGCTGGCCCAGGAGGCGGCGAATGGCCGGCTCTACGCCGACATCGACGGCGCCCTGAAGCGCGAGCGGGTCAGGGCCGACACCGTCGAGGTGGAGACCGAGTACCAGGACGGCGCCCAGGCGCAGACCGGCGCGCTGTCGATGATCTCCGACCTGCTGGCCCCGTACCTTCCGAAGACCAACGGGGTCACCATCCTCAAGAGGTTGTGATGGGCTACATCCAGGATAAGATCAACGCCAAGGTGCCCAAGGCGTTCGACGGCAAGCTGAGTGACGCCGTGCGGCCCTTCACTGGCTCCCGCACTGTCGTTTCGGGCGAGTTCGACCCTATCGAGGGAACCTATCCCGAGACGAGCGTGACCTACACCGGGCGCGGCGTGTTCGGCGACTACTCCACCGCCGAGATCGACAATCAGCACATTCTGCGCACTGACGTAGAGCTATCTGGCGTGCTCCAGAATGAGCTGATCATGGACGCTGACCATGCCCCGGCCACACCCAAGATCAACGACACCATCAACGGCATGCTGGTGGTCAACGTTGGGCAGGACCCCGCCAAGGCCACCTGGACGATTCAACTCAGGAGACCGTAAACTGAATTGGAACAATCGGCTACAATAGCTGCACCACCTCTACCTGGCGGTTACAGAATGAGCGATGACAACGAGTTGCTGGATCAATTTGCCGTTGAGGCGATGAAGTCTCTGGTCACGGCCGAGGGCGTAGAGCTTCTCAGCTCCGACACCCGGCATCGGGCAGCGATTGCAAGAACCGCGTACAGCATCGCGGCGGAGATGTTGAAAGAGCGGGAGTTGGCTCACAAAGAGCAGGAATGGTCCGCTATCAACGTTCACGATCTCGTCAAGCGGGCAAAGACCAAGTCTTTCCTCCGTCACTTTGGCATATCCACCGTTGCTCAAGCCGTGAAGCTATCCCACCAGGAGCTACGCAGAACGGAGGGAGTTGGCGTGGCCCTCATTGAGGACTTACAGCAAGCTTTGGAACCTTACGGTGGCTTACGATCACGCTAGGGCCTGCCGCTACTTGCCCAGCCGACGTGCTGGGTTTTTTACGCCTGGAGAAAAAATGACGACGCGCAAGGGATGGTCCAAATCACTTTCCGGTTTCGCTCGGCAGGTAGAGCGCGACCTGACCGACATGCAGAAGCGCGTGGCTACCGAAGCCTTGCAGATGGTAATCCTTGGCTCTCCCGTTGACTCTGGCGCTTTTCGAGGCAATCACCGGGTCTCTGTGGGCAGCCCTGACACCAGCTTCGACGAATCTGCGGGCGCCTCGCAGCCGCCCAAAGGCGGCATGGATAACGAGACCTTCAATCGCGAGGCCGCGAAGATCGCGCCCATGCACGTCCCGTTCACGGTGATCTATATCCAGAACAACCTCCCATATGCCGAGCGCATCGAAGTCGGCAGTTCTGACCAGGCCGGCGAAGGTGTCTATGCCGTGGCGGCCAACACTCTGCGCGAAAAGTATGGGGGCTGATCATGGGATTCGACGAGATCCGCATCGCTATCGAGTCGCGCATGGTGGCGTGGGATGGCGTGCCCGTGGCCTATGACGGCGCCCCCAGCGGACCGAACGTAGATGCGGCCATCGCCAACCAGGAGCCCTGGGTGCGGCTGACCATCCAGCACGGCGACAGCTTCGTCGCTGGTCTCGGCTCCGAACCCTGCGTTCGCCGCCCCGGGCTGATCATGTGCCAGGTGTTCACCAAGGACAATCAGGGCAGCCGGCAGGCGTACCAGATCGCCGACGCCCTGGCTGCGCACCTGCAGTTCTGGCGTACCGGGCACCTTGAGACGCTCGCCTCGTCAGTGCAGCGCGCGGGCCCCTCTGACGGCTGGTATCAACTGAACGTATCGACGCCCTTCCGCGTCGGCTAAACCGCCCCACCGCCCACCTCCGAGCCGCCTTGAGCGGTTTTTTTCATGCCTGGAGAAAATCATGAGCTCAGGTTCTCAGATCGCAACCTACCTCGCTCCCGAGTCCACGCCCGGGGAAACGCCCGATCCGGCGACCTGGGACACTCTGCGCCTCGCCGGCAATACCCTGACGCCCAACGTCTCCACCGAGGTCTCTGCCGAGAAACGTGAGACGCGCATGCAGGGCGGCGGCATCATCACCAGCCTCGACTACTCCGGTGACCTGGCCGGCGAGATGAGCGCGGGCACGTTCGACAAGCTGCTCGAGGCGGCCTTCTACGGCACCTGGGCGACCGATGTGCTGGAGATTGGTGCTGATCGTCATACCTTCACCATCGTGAAGGCATTCAAGGACATTGGCGTCTACTCAACCTTCAAGGGCGTGCACATTGGCGCCATGCAGCTCGACATCCCCGAAGAAGGCAAGGTGACCTGTAGCTTCACCGGCATGGGCCTCGGCTATGAGGACGGCGAGGCCGACCCGACCGCTGCTGGCACCGTGAATCCTCAAACAACCACCGTGGCGATGGGCTCGGCCACCAGTGTGGGCGACATCCTGGTCGACGGCGCTACGCTGGCTGGCGAGGCCTGCATCAGCGCCCTTTCCATGTCCATCGACAACACGCTGCAAACACAGCGTTGCCTCGGCAAGGCCGGCCCCGGCGCCCTGATTGCCACGTCGGCCAACGTCTCCGGCTCGCTCACCATGGCCTGGAGCAAGGCGGCCTGGAACCAATGGAAGAAGATGCTGACCCGCGAGGCTATCGGCGTGTCCTTCCCTCTGACCGATGCCGCCGGCAACAGCTACACCTTCGAGCTGCCTGAGATCGAGATCGATGGTGATCTGCCTGACGGCGGCAACGACGACATTGTGCAGGTGTCGCTCAACTACACCGCCAAGAACACCCCCATCAAAGTCACCCGCGTGCTGGTATAAGGAATCTACGATGGCTTTCAATGCAGAGCAGAACGACCCCGCCAAGATCGATGGCGGCGCCTGGGTAGAATTGCGCGGAGCCAAGTGGCTGATTGCCCGCTCAGGCAACGCCGCATACCGCGAGGAGCTTGAGGCCCTGCGCACCAACCTGCCCGAGTCACAAGCTGAGCGCATGGAGGCTGAGGCGCGGGCTCTGGCGAAGGGTATCCTTCGAGGCTGGGAGGATGTCGTCGACCGCAACGGCGACCCTATACCTTTCACGGTGGCCAATGCCACACGCGTGCTGCTCGACAACGATGATCTAGCCATTGAGCTGGCCCAAGAATCCCGCCGGCGTGAGCACTTCCGCAGGGAGGACATTGCCGAGCAGGGAAAAAAGCCGCGGCAGCGCTCAAGTACCGCCTGACAACAGCCGGGCGAGAAACCAAGCTCGCCACGATCGCCAAGGCGCTCAATCTCACCAAGCAGGTTGAGCCGCCAGAGATCGACGAGCGCTGCGCCTTCTGGCTGCACCTGTTCGACCTCCTCTCCCCATCAAGGCCTGCTGGCTTGGGGGCCATCCGGCCCATACCATTGTCTGAGATGGCTGCTTTACGCCAGATGATGGTGCTACCCTGCTCAGCGGATGAATTCATCTCTGTCATTCGGGAGATGGACTGGGCATACATGGAAAGCAGGGGATAACAACATGAAGGGATGGCTGACGCTTGCGGCCGCCGCGCTTCTGACGGGGGAGGTAACAGCTGCCGACCATGATGCTTGCAGCGTGCGGTCGCAGCTTGCCGAGGAGATCATGTGGCATCGCCAGGCAGGCACCCCGATCCGCGAAGTGGTAGACCTGACCTCTCAGGACGGCCCTAACTCTCCGTACATAACGGCGATGATCAACATGGCTTATGAGCGGCAAGCGGCAAGGTCCGAGGAATACCAAAAGATCCAGAGAACCGAGTTCGGGAACGTGTTTTATCTCCACTGTATGCAGCAGGAGTAAGTCCTCCCGCATTGATTCTCACCGATCCCTCCCCTCACTTGTAATCACCCGCCGTTGAGCGGGTTTTTTATGCCTGGAGATTGTGATGCCCTATTCCAGCCGCCTTGAGTTAGTGATCGACAGCCGAAACGGGGAGCGCTCCTTGTCGCGCATCGAGCGCAAGCTGGAGGGCGTGGATCGCCAAGGGCAGAAGAGCCAGCGCTCCCTCTACAACATCGGCAAGGCTGTCAGACTGGCCAGCGGCGCAGCGGTGGGCCTTGGCGTAATAGGCGGTGCCATGGGCGCCATGGCGAACTACGCCTCGAATGCCGCCGTCGAGATCGAGCGCATGGCCGGCCTGGCCAACACCAGCGTAGAGAGCTTCCAGCGCATGACCTATGCCGCTGGTCAGCACAACATCGAACAGGAAAAGGTCTCAGACATCCTCAAGGATGTAAACGGTCGGGTAGGCGAGTTCCTGCAAAGCGGCTCTGGTGAGATGGCCGACTTCTTTGACAACATCGCCCCCAAAATTGGCGTCACCGCTGAGCAGTTCCGAAACCTGTCTGGCCCCCAAGCGCTCCAGCTCTACTACGACAGCCTGGAAAGAGCGGGGCTGAACCAGCAAGAGATGACGTTCTACATGGAGAGCATGGCTGACGAAGCCACCTCTTTGATCCCTCTGTTGCGCAACGGCGGCGAGGAGTTCCGGCGCCTTGGCGATGAGGCGCAGAAAAGCGGCCGCATCCTCTCGAGACTGGAGATCGACCGGCTCAAGGACATCAAATCGGAGTTCTCCGACCTTGGGGCGCTGCTGACGACCGAGACATCGCGCGCGGTGTCCCAATTCGACAACTTGATGAAGTCCTCCCTGGAGGGGATTGCCGGTGGCGTCGAGTACCTGGCTCAGCGCTTCAACGTTCTCATGGATACGTTTCGCAATGCTGACGAGATGCGCAGCCTGGTAGCGATCAATGAGCAAATCGCCGAGATCGAGAACCGGGTCAATCGTGGTATCGGCGCTGGCAGCGGCGCCTTGGGCACCGGCACCTTGGGCGCCGAGATCCGAGCGGCGGCAGGACAGACCGAGGATGATCTCGCCGAACTCATCGCCCTGCGCGCGAGGCGCGAGGAGCTGATGTCGGAGGCGGGGAGCGACAATCGCCCCGACCCCGAGGAGCTTGTTCTTCCCCGTCTCAATAGCAAGGACCGGGCCGCGGCTGAGCGGGAGCTAGCCAAAGCAGAGCGTGAGCGTATGCGCGAAGAGGAGCGACTGGCGCAGACCCAGCAGACGCTGCTCGACCGACTCTATCCGCTGGAGGCTGCACACCGACGGTATCGCGAAGAACTCGGTCTGCTCGATCTCAAGGCCGCAGCCGACGACACGCTGAACCTCGCAGACGCCCAGGAGCGACTACGCACACAGTTTTCGGTAGAGCTGACCGGCGGCTTCATGGAGCAGATCGCCACCGGCGGGCTGGCGGAAAAGGTCAAGGAGACTGACGACCTCACTCGGGATCTTGGGCTGACCTTCTCCAGCGCATTCGAGGACGCCATCGTGGGCGGCGAGGGCTTTCGTGACGTCCTGTCCGGCATTGCCGAGGATATTGCTCGCCTTGCCGTTCGCAAGAGCGTCACCGAGCCGGCGGTGGACTGGCTTGGAACCGCGCTGTCATTAGGCGCCAGGGCCTTCGGCGGGGGCAGCCCTATCCAAGGTGGCTTTACATCAGCCATCGATACCGGGGCATCCTATATTGGGCAGGCGCACGATGGCATTGACCGCATCCCCCGGGAAGGCACCTGGCTGCTGGATGGGGGAGAGCGCGTTATGACTTCACCCCAGGCTGACAAGCTCGATCGGTTCCTAGCGTCGCAGCAATCTACTCCGGTTGCTACTACTACCACCATCAACATTCAAGCGCCCATCACCGTGCAGGCGCAGCCGGGCACAAGCGATCGAGACGCAGAACGCCAAGGGCGCGCTGCAGGTAAAGCCCTTGAAGCAACAATGGTTCAAGTCATTCAAAACCAGATGCGCCCCGGCGGGCTGCTCGCCAAGAGGTAACCCATGGAGATCGACTTCCTCCCCGATATTGGCCGGGAGCCTGACTATGGGCTGACCGGCGGCGGCTCGTTTGCTGTGGATGCGGTGAGCTTTGGCGACGGATACGAGCAGCGTCGCCCCGCCGGTATCAACTCGTCCAGGCGAGAGTGGACCGTGACGTGGAGCCTCATCACCCAAGAGCAGATGGAGCGCTTGCGGGACTTCCTGCTGGAGCGCCGGGGCGTTTACGCCTTCCTGTGGCAGGTCTCCGGAGAGCCCGAGGCATGGCGCGTGGCCTGCAAAGAGCACCCAAAGGTCACCGAGGACACCTTTAAGCGGCACACCCTGACAGCCACTTTCATCGAGGACTTCGGGCTATGAGCCAGGTCATCGCTTCCGACACCCAGCGACTGGAGCAGGACGCGATCGTCACCATGTTCGAGCTAGATGCTCGCAACTATGGCGACGGCATTCTGCGCTTCGCGCCCTACCCGGTCGACGGCGGTCCAGTTCGGTTCAATGGCTACGAGTACCAGCCGGTGCCGATCAAGGCAGAGGGCTTCGAGTGGAACGGCCAGGGCACCCTGCCCCGTCCGACGCTCACGGTCACCGCCATGGAGCTCGCGTTTCTGTCGCTGGTGATCAGTGCCGACGACCTGGTCGGAGCCCCGGTCAAGCGCCTGAGGACCTACCGCCGGCACCTGGATGACGGAACGGCGCCCGACCCAGAGGCCTTGTTCCCGATCGACTACTACGTGATCGAGCGCAAGGCCTCGCAGAACCGCCGGCAGATTCAGTTCGAGCTGTCGGTGCAGATGGACCAGGAAGGCCGGATGATTCCCCACCGGCAGATCCTGCGAGACTCGTGCACGCACCGTTACCGCTGGTGGGATGGCACCCAGTACCGCTACGAGGGCGTGACCTGCCCCTATTCTGGCTCCGGCGAGTGGGAGGCTGATGGGTCAGATGCCCTGCCCGGCATGGGGCGCGATGTGTGCGGCAAGCGGTTGAGCGACTGTCGGTTGAGGTTCGGGCAAGCCGGCGTCCTCCCGACGCGGGCATTTCCGGGTGTAGGCCGGGTTAGATGATTCAAAAGTTGCCAGGCTTTGCGCCTACATCAGCGAGAAGACGCTCTCGCTCTAATTCCACAGAATCAATCAGTTCAGAGATGCTCATCTCAGCGCCTTCATCCGGTAAACACATGGTGAACACCCAGTGGACGCCTGCGTCATTGAGGTAATTAGCCTCGACGATACCCCCTCTACAAGGCTCGTCGATGCAAACCTTAGTTAACTTCCAATTACTCATGCCGAATCCTCAATTTGAGGTTTTGAGTATTTCCCATTTTTAGCATCGGGTGATCACGCAACCAATGCCATTAGTCGACTGTCTGAGTTCGAATCATAATGAGGCGCTAATACGCGCCGAAGCCCTGGCCGCCTATCCAAATGAGGCTGTGTGGTTGATCACCGACCACGGCTGCCGGCAGGTAGCCAATGTGGCAGACGCCCCCCGAACCAGCTTCGCCATTGCCAAGCGCGATATGGCAGCGGCCACCGCCCAGGGTCTGCGGGCCATTGTTCACTCACACCCGGACTACCCGGACTGCCCCAGCGAGGCCGACATGCGCGGCCAGATTGCCTCGGGCGTTCCGTGGGGGATCGTGGCCACCGATGGCAACGCCACGACACCCGTTCGCTGGTGGGGCGGCGGCGACCGGCCGGAGCTTATCGGCAGGGGCTTCGTCCACGGCGTGACCGACTGCTACGCCCTGATCCGCGACTACTACGCGATGGAACTGGGCATCGATCTTCCCGAGTTTCCTCGCTCGTGGGAATGGTGGCTCAAAGGGCAAGACCTCTACCGCCAGGGTTTCGAGCAGGCGGGGTTCCGCGTTATCGAAGCGGACAAGGCCATGCCCGGCGATATGTGGTTCGCCCAGCTTCGCAGCGACGTGCCCAACCATGGCGGCGTCCTGGTCGAGAACGGGCTATGCCTGCACCATCCGTCTGGCCGGCATCCTGTCGACCCCACCCGGATTTCGCGCCGAGACCCTGCCGCCCGTTGGATCCCCTACATCACCCACTGGCTCCGACACACGTCGAGGGACTGATGAAAACGCTCTATCTGCATGGCTTTCTTGGGGCTCGCTTCGGCGAGTCCTTTTCGTTGGACGTCCGTGATCCTGCCGAGGCCATCCGTGCGCTGCTGATCCAAATTCCCGGGCTCGAAGCTGTCATCCGTGATGGCGACTGGCATGTCGTGCGCGGCCCCCTCGATGGCGGCGTGTCGCTCGACGAAGAAGGTTTGATGGTCGGCATGGATGACGAAACCGAGATTCATCTGCTCCCGGCGGTCGCCGGAGCTGGGGGCGATGGTATCTGGCAGACCATTGCGGGCGCCGTCCTGATGGTTGCCAGCTTCTGGGCTGGCCCCGTTTTCGGGCCCGGGATGTTCAATGCCGGCCTGGCTCTTGCCTTGGGGGGAGTCGCACAGATGCTGTCGCCCACCCCGCAGACAGGCGACTACGGCGAGCGGGAGCGACCCGACGAGCGCCCTTCTTTCCTGTTCGATGGACCCACCAACACCAGCACCCAGGGCCTTCCGGTGCCGGTGATCTACGGCCGCGTGAAGGTCGGCAGCGTTGTGGCATCTGCCGGCATGACTGCTGAGGAGCTGGACGAATGACCGATCTGGTTGTCTATGGCGCGAAAGGCGGCAAGGGCGGCGGCGATGAGGCCCGCACTCCCCGCGAGGCGCCCAACACCCTTCGCTCCACCTCCAAGGCCAGGATCATCGACGTGCTGGGCGAGGGGCCGATTGTCGGCCTGACCAATGGCCTCAAGAGCATCTATCTGGATGAGACGCCGCTGCAGGATGAGGGCGGCGACTTCAACTTCCAAGGCGTGACCGTTCACACCCGCACTGGTGAGCCTGATCAGTCGCACATCGCCGGCTTCCCTGCGGTGGAGACTGCCAACGATGTATCGACCGAGGTGACCAACGCCACGCCAGTCATTCGCACCGTCACCAACCCGGAGGCCGATGCCGCTCGCGTTACCGTCCAGGTGCAGGCGCTAAGCTATCAGAACGTCGAGAATGGCGATCTGCTGCCCACCGAGGTGGCGGTGGCCGTCGATGTTCGCCCCAATGGAGGCAGCTGGTCCGAGAAGCGCTACGACATCATCAAGGGCAAGACCACCAGCCCCTACCAGCGGTCCTATCGTGTGCCGCTCACCGGCGATGGCCCCTGGGACATCCGCGTGCGCCGAGTGACGCCCGACAACAGCAGCGCCACCCTGCGCAACGCGACGTACTGGGCCACTTACACCGAGATCATCGACGCCAAGCTGCAGTATCCCGATACCGCACTGGTCGGGCTCGAGGTCGATGCCCAGGACTTTGGCAGCCAGATCCCCTCGCGGAGCTACGACGTCAAGGGCCTGATCGTCCGGGTGCCGACCAACTACAACCCCGAGACTCGCGAATACGCCGGCCTGTGGAACGGCTCGTTCAGGATGGCGTGGACCGACAACCCCGCGTGGTGCTTCCTCGACCTGGCCACCAGCGAGCGGTACGGCGCCGGGCTGGAGAACGTCGACAAGTGGGGCCTCTACCAGATCGCGCAATACTGCGACGAGCTGATCCCTGATGGCTTCGGCGGCCAAGAGCCGCGCTTCACCTTCAACACCGTGCTGTCGAGCCGAGAGGAAGCCATCAAGGCACTCAGCACCTTGGCGACTGCGTTCCGTGGCATGACCTACTGGGGCGCCAATACCGTCATGGCGACAGCCGACATGCCGGCCGATCCGGTCAAGCTGGTGTCACCGGCCAATGTCGTCGACGGTGAATTCGAGTACAGCGGTACCGCGCTCAAGGCCAGGCACTCGGTCGCTCTGGTGAGCTGGAACGACCCTGGCGACAACTACCGCCTCCAGGTCGAGGTCGTTGAGGATGCCGATGCCGTCCAGCAATTCGGCTGGAAGCAGATCGACGTCACCGCCGTAGGCTGCACCAGTCGCGGCCAGGCACACCGCCTTGGCAAGTGGATGCTCTACAGCGAGCGCGCTGAGACCGAGACGATCACCTACCAGGCAAGCGTCGACCATGCCGACCTACGCCCGGGCGACATTATCGCAGTCAACGACCCGACCACGGCCGGCGCCCGGCTCTCTGGCCGGATCGTTCGCCCTGGGCTGTCTGCCCTGGTGCTTGACCAGGTGCCCGAGCAGGTCAGCGGCAGCGACTGGTATCTGGACGTACTGTTGCCCACCGGGGGGATTGAGCGCCGGCAGGTCGATCGGTTCGCAGGCGATCATGTCGAGTTGGTCAGCCCGCTCTCAGCTGAGCCGATCCGTGGCGCCATCTGGATGCTGTCGAGCCAGGACGTCGAGCCGCGCAAGTTCCGGGTGCTGTCCGTTGCTGAGCAGGAGACGGCGATCTACCAGATCACCGCCGTCGAGCACGACCCGACAAAGTACGATCGCGTCGAGCAGGGCCTCAGCCTGCCGGACGAGGATTACACGCTGATCCCGACCGGCCCGGTGGCGGCGCCCTACTCCATTACCGTCGAGGCATCCAAGTACCTGGCCGGCGGCACCGAGCACCAGAAGATCACCGTCAGTTGGACGCCCAGCGATGACGCTCGAGTCGTCCGTTACATTGCCGAGGTGCAGGGGCCGAATGACGTGTCATGGGGTGAGGCCTTCACCGGCCCGGGCACATCGTTCGACATCCTCGATGCAGAGCCGGGTGAATGGCAGATCCGTGTCCGCGGCATCACCGGTACCGGCTCCGCGTCGCCCTGGGCGTACCGGACCACCAACGTGGCCGGCCTGCTGCTGCCGACGCCGCCGGATAGCGTGGACATCCGTACGGGAACCTTCGAGATCACGCTGATCCCGAACGGCCTCTACCCTGGGCAGATGTGGGAATTCTGGCGATCTAACGTCGCACTCGACACAGGACTGATCGAGTCGAATGCAGTGCGCGTCGGCGTGGCGCCTACCCTGACCGACACCGATCTCGAGCCCGACACCACGTATTACTACTACGTGCGCGGCATCAACGCCTACGGCGTCTCGAGTTGGTACCCGGTGCAGGCCACCACCGAGAACGACCCCGACAAGATCATGTCGGTGATCAGCGGGCAGATCAAACAGACGGATCTGTTCACGGACCTGAGCCAGAACATCGACGGGCTCAACTCCAGCTATGTGCTGAACGTGACTGGCGGCGGTCGAGTGGCAGGCTTCGGCACGGCCTACGACGAAGATCAGGACGTCTTCGACTTCGGCGTGCTGGCGGACCGGTTCTACATCGCCCAGCCAGGTGACGGCGCCGCCGAGGTGATCCCGTTCATCTTCACCGATGGCACGCTGTACCTGAAAGAAGCGCTAATCCAATACCTGACGTTCACCAAGCTCAAGGCGTCCGATGGCTCGTTCATTGTGGAGAACGGCAAGGTCAAGGCCAGCTACATCCAGGCCGATGAGCTCCATGTGGATTACGGCAAGCTGTTCAACATCGACGTGCAGAACGCCCACATCCGCAACAGCGCCATCACCAACGCCAAGATCGGCAATGCAGCGATCACCACCGCCAAGATTGGTAATGCACAGGTCGACAGGCTGCAGCTCGCTGGGGAGGCGGTGATCATCCCAGTCGGCACGTCTCGAACCTCTGGAAGAAGCAGCAACGGCAATTGGGCCAGCTGGCTATCGGTATACCTCAATGCTGAGGGTGGCCGAGTCTTCGCCAATTTCTCGGCGACCAATGCAACAGGCGGCGGCGGCCGTCCCTACTTCCGGTGGAAGGTCGATGGCAGTGTGTGGTTCGAAATTCCCACGGGCACCGGCGAGCTCAACCACGCCTGCACCCTCGATGTCGGAAACCGCAATGGCGTCACTATTGCCATTGAGTGTCGCGGTGCCGGCACCGTCAATTCCACGCAATCCACCCTGACAGCAGAGGGCAAAAAACGATGATCGTCGCGATCTACTGCGAGCGGACCGGTGTCATCCTACGCGTCACAGGCTGTCCCGAAGACCATGTCGAGATGCAGTGTGGCGAAGACGAGGGCTATATCGAGGTCGAGACAGGCTTCGACGACGCTGCCCACTACGTGGACCTGGCAGACGGCCAAATCAAGTCGAAGCAGCGCCGGGATGCCCAGGTTGCCGTCGAGGGCTTAACGGCCACCATCACTGGGCTGGAGCCTGGAACCCTGCTGGCGATGGACGGCCACCAGATGGTCACAACCGGCGACAGCGCCCAGCTCGATGTCGATGTGCCGGGCACCTACCAGATCAAGCTGGTCGGCCCCGCTTGGCGCCTCGATGAAACCCTAGAGGTGGCGATCGATGGATAGGTTGAGCGTTCGCCGGTTCTCCTCCCGAGCAGAGGCCGAGCGGCACTATCTGGAATTAGTGGACAGCGAGGCCGAGGCTGCTCGCTACGTTTCAACCGCCCAAGAGGCCGTCTACCAACTCAAGTTGGCCGAGGCGGCCCAAGGCGCGGGGCCAATGGTCGAAGCCGAGGCGACCGCCACAGACGCTGACGTGACCACCGTATGTCAGCGCATCAAGCGTGCTCGCACCCGATGGGAAAAGCGTGCCGGCACCATCGAGGAGGCGCGTATCGCGGCCAAAGCCGATATTCGAAGATCCGACACACCCGCCGACATGCATCGGGCCCTGGCCCGCTTTCGCAACGCACTCTAACAGCCCGCCAAGCGCGGGCTTTTTTGTGGGAGACACACCATGGCAGTGACGCTTACCGGCGTACTGAAAGACCCCTATGGCCAGCCGCTGCCCGGGGCGACCATTCGCTTTGACGCCGTCAGGACATCCACCACCGTCCTGAACCACATCCGTGCCGAGGCTATCACCGATGCCCAGGGCGACTACTCCATCTCCGTCGAGGTGGGTCGCTACGACGTGCGCGTGATGCAAGGCCGGTCATTCCTCGAGCTCGCCAAGAACCTGGAAGTGCGTGCTGACTCCACCGCCACCGATCTCAATGAACTGGTGGTCGAGTGGCAAGGCGAACAGGACCTGACGCCTGGCATCGTGATCGAGTTCCGGGCATTGGTGGACGAAGCCCGCGGATACCGGGATGAGGCTGCAAGCTCCGCTGATTCAGCATCAAGCGATGCCGAAGCCACGGCAGCAGACAGAATCCAGACAGGTCAGGACGCCCAGGCCACCGCTGCAGACAGGCAGCAGACAGGGCTGGACGCCCAAGCGACGGCCGCCGATCGACAACAAACAGGCCTCGATCGCCTAGCAACATCCGATGACCGACAGTACATCGACGGGCGCGTCACCCATGTGAACGATCAGGTCGATCACATCGATAGCCAGCGTCAGGCAGTTGATACTGCGGCTGGCAACGCTGCGAACAGCGCCAGTGCCGCCGATGGACACGCAACCGATGCCGGCGACTCCGCCCTAGAGGCCCAACACTGGGCCCAATACCCGAACGATACACCGGTGCCAGAGGGTGACGGCTCCCAGTTCTCCGCCGCTCACTGGGCGGAAGTTTCCCGGCAGCGTGCCGTTAACGCCATGGTCGCCCAAGGCGCCTGGGATGCGAGCACCGGCTCCCTGCCGCCCGAGCCGACTGGGGCCAGCTACTGGCTGGTCACTGGCGCGGCGAATGGCGAGACCATCGGCGGTGTCGAGTACCGCAACAAGGACATGCTGCTCTGGACGCCCAACGAGAGCGGCGGTGGTGGCACTTGGTCGAAGATCGATAACACCGACAGCGTCGCCAGTGTTGCCGGCAAAACTGGCGCCGTCACGCTCGTGCCGGGAGACGTTGGTGCAGATCCCGCTGGAACAGCTTCATCTGCCGTCGCGACACACGAGGCAAAAAGCTCTGCTCATACTCCCGCACAGGTCGGCGCCGACCCAGCGGGCTCAGCCGAAAGCGCTGAGCAGGCCGCCAAGGACCACGCTGACACCAAGGCCAGCGAGGCTCAGGCCTACGCAGTACAGCGCGGCAACCACACCGGCACGCAGCCGCTGAGCACTATCTCAGATGCCGGGACGGCGGCTGCAGCCAACGTGGGTACCGGTGCGAATGACGTTCCCAAGACATCCCAGGCTGATGCACGGTATGCGCGGCTGTCCGGGGCGAACGATTTTGACACGATGCCTACGGTAAATGGGCATGACATGATCGAATCGGACAGCAACGATGATGGTGAGTGGACCCGTTGGGCGGATGGAACTCAACACTGTGTTGCAGAAGAAGTCTTTGTGGAAGACATAACTGACATGTGGGGGGATATTTCGATGGGGCCACTGGGGCGTAATCTTACTTTCCCTGTTCCCTTCGTCTCTCCCCCCAATTTTCTGGGCTCGATACTCAACACCACTACTGGGGGGCTTATATTGTGTGGTCACATATCGGAAGCATCTAATACGGCAAGCGGAGGCATGCGACCAGTCAGGGGTACTCCCTTATCAGGACTGACAAATAAGTACCTAGCTTTTGCTTGGGGCTATTGGAAATAATTAAGGAAGGGCACAGATGAAAATAAAGTTACTGGCAACTGCGCAGGCGCCCGACCGCTACTCCTTCTCCCAGGAAATAGTTGTTGCAAATGAGGCAGGTCACGAAAAAGCATACGACCTGTCTTCCTTCCCTGAGGGCGGGGGGTTCAAAGAGGCAGAAAAGCTGCCGTCAGGGGCTCAGGCTATCCGGTGCATTGAGCGCGTTAACGGGGAGCTATACGTAACCCTCGTACAGAAAGTTATAGCCGGACAATACCCAGGCCGCAAAGCCCACTGGCGAGAGTCGCCCATCATCGACGCCGACGACTACGACCCCAATACCTGCTACGTCATCCCCACCGGCATGGCTGGCGTAGACGATTACGAGATTGTCCAAGGCGTGGATGTCGCCGGCAACACAGGCTGGACGGTTCGCAAGAAGGAGATCGCAGATGGGTAACGTGTACTGGATTCCGCCCAAGACCGAGGCTGAAAAGCTGGCGGAGGCTCAGCAGGCTGCAATGCGCCGCGTCAATGCGGCGTACGAGGCCGAGCTGGCCAGCATCCGCAGCGAGTATCCCGAGTCTGAGCAGATGACTTGGGACAAGCAGGAGCGCGAGGCACGGGCGTTTCTGGCTGACTCAGCCACCGCCACGCCCCTACTGGATGCCATGGCCACTGGCCGAGGCATGGACAAGGCCGAGCTGGCTACGCGCATCATCGCCAAAGCCGATGCCTGGATGCAGGCAAGCGGCCTGGCAACAGGGAAGCGCCAGGCTCTTGAGGATCAGGTAAAGGCTGCAGAGACAGTGGAAGCGGTTGAGTCGATAGGCTGGGAGTAACGATGCAACTATGGGTGACCTTGCTTCTTAAGCTTGGCCACCCTTTCCACAGTAGCTCTTTTCCTTCCAACGAATAGCCGATCTTCGCCGACAACCATATCTAAATTTATCTCATCAATTCTACCTTGATCACGGATCACCAATGGCGAATGTCGCTTCCCCTGTTGCACGGCCACTAAAACCATATCTGGGCAAATCGGTATAATAGAAAGCTTTGGTGGAGTCATGGGAGCAACAAAATCTCCTGCTTGAGATATAACAAGCTGCCATTTGACGTCAGGATTTTCAGATAAGAACGCCATAATATCCATCAGCATCTTCGACCCAGTATAGTCAACACCTCTAACTATAGCTCTGCCTCCTCTACTGACTATCCCAGTAATATTTCTTGACTCAAGAACATCTAATTCAACATCATTCAGGTCGCCGGCTGAGCAGCCAAATAATTCTTGATCTTCCAGCACATTCCTCGATAAGTAATCTTTTGCGCGCCAAGCAGCGTAATATTCGCTTGCAGCAGAATGACTTCTGAAGACACGCTCAGACTTACACCTGGCTATTTTATTGTGCAACCCCTTTTCATAGCTAGCAGCAACTTTCTCCGCACCATGGCTCCATTGCCGAGGCAACCATGACCCCCTCCAGCTTCGACTTTTCCTTTCAATTTTTTGCGCTGTTTCTGAGAAAACATAAAGATAGCCGCATGAAGAAAACTCAGAGATGATGCAACTCGACAAAATATGATGTTTGGTGCTAATCCCAAGCGATAGCGATTTATTGTGCTGCGGAGAAGGGTAATTATTCGTCATTAGTCGCCCTAGCTTCTGGTCAATACCTACGTCTCACCTGCCCCACTTCTGCCCGCTGGTCCTTCGCCAGCCGCCACACTCCATCGCTGATGCCGTGCTTGCGTGATAGCAGGTACTGCGGTGTGCCTGGTTCCCACCGGTCACCCGCGGGCTCGTCGCCCAGCCGGCAGCGCCCGCTGATCAGCCAACCCTGCCAGACAACGTGGTACTCGACCAGCCTGTCGATCGGCGGCGATGACCGGCTCAGGCCGAGCCAGCCCTTGCGCTCGAGGCGTTTGCGCCACTGGGTGATCCCGTACTCGCTCATTGGCACCACTGGGTCTTGCTGGCCCCTGGCCGGTGTGGCCGTGCGAGACAATCAGTACGGGCACGAGTCAGCTCTACGAAAAGTGGCGCTCAATCCGGTTGCAGTGAGTTCCGGATAGCCTCGTGGCCACATGAACGGCATTTTATGATGTAGCACCTCCCATGCGGGGCACCCGGCCGGATCTCGAACTGGCTCCACGGTGAGCGATCCGTGACGTTGAACTCGGCAGAGTGGCATTTCAGGCAGTACATTTCCCAGCCGCCTTCCACGGTCGCAAAATTGATCATCGGCATGTCCAACATGACTATCCTACGTCTAGCCTCCTAGTGCTTAGCGTAGAACATAATGTCAGCTTCTGTGCCGAAGCGGTACTAGCCGAGTAAGTCTGTGCAGGCTCAGCCGTCTGCCTGCTGACTACCAAAGACACCAGGCTCACGAGCACCGGGGCTCATTGAGATGGCGTCACAGCATGATGTCGTAGCTGACTGCCCACTTCAGCCATACCAGTCAGGCTGCATAGAGGCGCGCAGGTTCTTGTGGCCACAGGCCCTGCACGTAATGATGAAGCATCTGCCCCAAGGACCGTCTGGCACCACTTCGAAAAGCCTCCAGCCTTGCCGCCCTGTCTCCTGAAATTCGACGGCTTGGCAAACCAAGCACCGCATTTCCAGCCCGCTCTCCACAACCTGGTAACTGATCATCTGCGTGAGCATCCCTGTCTCCTGAAAACAAAGTGCTTGGCTCAGCGTAGATCAGAACGGTACGAGGTGCGATCCACAATCTACGATCTGCTATAACCTTTCCGCCATCGCCACTACCTTGCTCGCAACCCGAATCTAAGATGGTCGAAGACTATCCGGATGCAGCGATTTTCGTCGCGATACATGGCGGCATACGCGGCACCTGACGGTGTATCGTCCCCCATTTTTTGTTTCAGGCTGAATTTCGAATTGGAGCCACGGAGAATCTGAGTAGTGGTTAAACTCTAGCGTGTAACAGTTTCTACAGAACAGCTCCCATCCACCATCTACAGCTGTAAAGCTTATTATTTCTTCTCTCATGAGCCCTGCCCCTGCGAGCCAAAATTCACTGACCTGTGCTCGAACACGCCGCAACCAGGCCTTAAAACTATCTTTTTTCACTTCTCTATGCTGGTCCGAGCGTGAGCATCCCAATGCCTCAAAATACTGTTACACTCAGGAACATAGAGGACTTGGAGAGACGCTATGAATGTCACAACATCCATCAAGGTAGAAGCGCATTACAGCGAGATTGGATCAGAAATCGAGTGGGACATTGTGGAGTACAAGCCGGGTGCCCAACGACATGTACTTGATACACTCGAAAGTGAGGTTGATGCTCGCTGCAAAGCAGCCTGCATTGCCTTTGAGACTTATATGAAATCAGTGGGAATTTCTACCCAAAAATAGGCAATACATTATCTTTAACTATCTCCTTTCCCTGCGTCATCATTGTTGATGACCATCACGCCGCCTCTGTGACGTGAAGTATTCTATAACATCGATGAGAAGCATGCCAGTATGAGAAAATCGCCCAATTCTCACCCTGTTTCTATCATCTCGCCAATCGGTAGACTTAGATATAATTTCTATAGAAGACAGTATCTCCCTGAGCAGCTCTAACTTTTCCTTAAGCTCATCTTGCTCGCAACCATCAGTTTCTTCTAACAAAAGCGTTCCCGTTTCAGCAATTCATATAGTATATGCTGACATAGCAAAGCTCGTAGGACCACAACGTTGCTCACACCTGCACAATTCCGGAAAATCACTCCGTAAAAGTAATAAAAATCAACTAGACAACTCATAAAAGAAGCTAAGCAATGACTAGATTTCTAGTACATTGCTTGTAAAAATACCAGTCAGATGCTTTGCTAGACGCCTTTGTCCCGTTCCTAAGTAAAAGTCGTTGTCACCAAGAAATCTCACCGTACCTTGATATGGTCGCAATTTGGTCGCACAGTTAATGCCTGAGAGGCAGCTATGTCCAGCATTACGCAACTTTAAGTGACTGATTTTCATAAAAACCGCATTGCAAGCGCGGCCGCCAATTAGATCAGATCGAACTTAAAATCCCTCGGTGGCAACACCGTGCCGGTTCGAGCCCGGCTCCGGGCACCAACCCTATCGATGTCTTACGTGACTCACTCCCTCGATGACCTGCCTTGTGGTGGTGTTCTGGTCGCGTTCTGGTCGCGCAGCCCACTTTAGCCATCTAGCCGTTGGCGTTGCACGCCAGACGCTTTCCCTGCCCCGCCCCGTCTTTCATCGTCCTCTGATCGCCTTCTCGTCGCTTTCTCATCGTTCCCCACACCCTTGCTCATCGTTCCCTGCACCCTTGCTCATCGCTTGCGCCGAAATATCAATAATGGCGAATAAAGAAATACCTCCTATAGTGAATTGTGCCAGTTCAGTTCACGGACGGCAGAGCGCCATATCGCCTCGATGGAGTGAGCGCGGGCCTTCACAGGGTTCAGGGACGACTTCCAGGAGATGCCACATGAAACGCACGCTAGTCGGATCGACCATGATCGCCGCATTTGTGATGGCGGGCAGCACCTTCGCCATGGATTCGGAAGCCCTGCAGGAGCACATGCAGGAAATCGAGGAAAAAGCCCAGCAGAACAGCGAAGAGGACCGGGTGGAAGCCCTCGAGCAACAGGTCGAGGACCTCAAGGAGCTCATTCACAAGATGATGGAAGAGGACGCTGCCGCCTGAGCCTTTGGCGCTGAGTCCTGCCAAGTCATGACGTGCGGCCATAACGTGCGACCATGACTCACCATGATGAAAGGGGCCCCAGGGACGGGGCCCCTTTCCGTTGTCAGCCACCTGGTCACCGTCCCTCGAGACATCATTTGGCTCGGGACGGCACGCGAGCCTGCGTGGTAAACTTCACCCCCATTTTCATCAGCACTGCACGGTCTTCAGCATCTTGAGCGACAATGCTTCTCTACCCCGAGATCCCCTGCCCGACGATCTCGGACAGCGTATGACGGCGCCTCCCACCGCCCACCCTCAACCGGCTCGAGAGCCGGCCCCAGGCCGACAGAGAGGCTGAACCATGCTGCTCGGACGCCTGCGCGACCCTTTCATCAATCACCGCCATCGCCGCCTCTTCCACGTACTCCGGGTCAGTCTGGCACTGATCGTGACCTTTGCCATCGTCCAGACGTTCCCCTTCCAGCACAGTGGCTGGGCGCTGGTGAGCACGGTCATGGTGATGGGCAACCTTCCCCATATCGGGGGCGTACTGGACAAGGGGCGCCAGCGCCTGGCCGGCACCCTGATCGGCGCCGCCCTCGGCCTGGCGCTGATCATCCTCCCGCTGCCAGGCTGGGGAGTACAACTCGGCGCACTGATCGGCATCGCCATCGCCACCTGGGTGGTCTTCGGCGGTCGCCAGGCCTACAGCGGACTGATGTTCGCCATCAGCCTGCTGCTGGTGATCGGCGACGGCTCGCAACAGCTCAGCGTGGCACTCTGGCGAAGCGCCGACGTACTGCTCGGCACCCTGGTCGGCATCGGCGCCACCCTGGTCTTCCTGCCACACAAGGCCACCGACATGCTGCGCTTCCTGCTGGCCGACTGTCTGGATCGCATGGCACGGTTGTATCACACCCACACCAGTGCCACATCGGCACCGGGCGTCGATACCCAGGCACTGTTCAAGGCCGCCAGCCAATTGCTGGTCAAGCAGCGCGGACTGACCGACGCGGTCCACCGCGAAGGACGCCTGACCCGCGGCGAGGTCGATGAGCTGATCTCCTACCAGCGACGCATGCTGTCCACCCTGGAGCTATTGCTCGAGACCCACTGGACCACGCGCGCCGGTCACGAACAGATCGATGCCATGGCAGGACTGCGCGATCAGCAGCATGCCCTGGCGCGGGATCTCGGCACCCTCGCCTTCGAGGTGCGCACCGGACGCCCGGTCACGCTCGAGGTCACGCCCTTCGCGCTGGACGATTTCGCCGACCTCGCCTCCACGGCACGCGCCGAGGATGGCAGAATGCTGTTCAGCCCCAGCGGCTATCTCTGGCTGAACCGGGAGCTGGCCCGCCTGACCGAAGCGACCGCCCGCCGCCTGGGCGGACTCGAGCGGCTACCCAGCAGGCGCCTGCGCCGCCGCGCCCCCCGACACGGGCTCCACCGAGCCCCCTCTTTCGACCGCAAGGAAGGAACCACGCATGGCAAACGCCCCTCTTGACGTCCTCATCATCGGTGGCGGCGTCGCCGGTCTGGCGATGGCCCTGGAGATCGCCGATCGCCGGCCGGTCACCCTGCTGCGCCCCGGTGTCGAGGCGCAAGGTGCCAGTCGCTGGGCCCAGGGTGGTATTGCCGCGGTGCTGTCGCCTCAGGACGACATCGAGGCCCACATCCAGGATACCCTGATTGCCGGGGACGGGCTGTGCGATGAAGCGGCGGTGCGCTTCACCGTGGAAAACGGCCCCGACGCCATCGCCTGGCTGTTGAGCCTTGGCGTGCCCTTCACGCCGGATCCCGAGGCGGCCAGCGGTTATCCCTACCACCTCACGCGGGAAGGCGGCCACAACGCTCGCCGAATCATCCACGCCGACGACGCCACCGGCCGGGCCGTGACCGACACCCTGCTGGCCCGGGTGCGCGCCCATCCGCAGATCACGCTGCGCGACGACCTGATCGCGGTCGAACTGCTCACCGATGACCTGGGTGCCTGCTGCGGTGCCCGCTGCCTGGACGCCCACCAGCGTCCTCACGACCTTGTCGCCCAGGACACCGTCCTGGCTACCGGCGGCGCCAGCGGGCTCTACCTGCATACCACCAGCCCCGCCCCGGCCAGTGGCGAGGGCATGGTCATGGCCTGGGAGATCGGCGCCGAACTGATGAACCTGGAGTTCCAGCAGTTCCACCCCACCTGCCTATTCGATCCACAGGGACCGCCCTTTCTGGTCAGCGAGGCGGTAAGAGGCGAAGGCGGCCTGCTGCTGAACGTGCGTGGCGAGCGGTTCATGCCCGCCATCGATGAGCGCGCTGAACTGGCCCCGCGAGACGTGGTCGCCCGCGCCATCGACGCCGAGATGCAGCGCACCTCGAGCGACCATGTGCTGCTGGACATCCGTCACCTCGGCGACGCCGCCATACGTCACCACTTCCCCACCATCCACGCTCACTGCCTCACACGCGGCCTGGATATCACCACCCAGGCCATCCCGGTGGTGCCGGCGGCCCACTATAGCTGCGGCGGCGTCGCCACCGACCATCGGGGAGCCACGCGCGTGGCGGGGCTCTACGCCATCGGCGAAGTCGCCTGTACCGGACTGCACGGCGCCAATCGCATGGCCAGCAACTCCTTGCTCGAGTGCCTGGTCTACGCCAGATCCGCCGCTCGCCACCTGAGTGAGCCGGCGCCGGGACGCACCTTGACACCACGGCCGAGCGCAACAACCGGAGATCGACAGGTTTCCAGCGAGAGACTCGCCTCGTTGCGCCAGCGCGTCCGCCAGATCATGAGCGCGAGGGTCGCCATCGTGCGCCAGGACGAAGGGCTGGCCGAGGCACGCACGACCCTCGAGCAACTGGAATCGGAGTTTCATGACCTGACTCGGGGCGGCGCCGCGAGTGTCGAGCTGCACGCCTGTCGCCAGGCGCTCACTCTGGCCAGTCTGACGGTCGCCAGCGCCTGCACCAGGCGAGAATCCCGGGGACTTCACTACAATCCGGACTGCGCCCGCCACGCGGACCCGACACCGCAACCGTCACGCCAGATCAAACCGGCCTGAGGCAAGGTCGCCGGCCCTGCTCAGCTCACGGGCCCCGGCCGCCGCGACCATCGTCGTCCAGGTAACGGCTGTCATTGAAGGTGGCTACCCAGTGTGGGTGGTAGAACATCAGAATGCTCAGCAGCATGCCGCTGATAAAGGCCTCCGACGGCATCAGCAGCGGCAGGAAACGCGCGTACTCACTGGCCTGGAATAACGCTGACGGGTCACTAGCGCCGAGCCGCGTCAACCCCAGCACCGCGAGCCCCGAAGCCAGTGCCGACAACGCCGCGCACCAGAAACCGCCGATAAACAGAAAAACCATGGGATGAGATGGCAGCCGTCGATCAACCAAGCGCCATATCAGCACCGTCACCAGCATCGGTACCAGGCCGGTGACCACCAGATTGACGCCCAGCAGTGGCCAGGCGACGCGCCCGGTCAGCACCAGTGACAGATTGACCAGCAGACAGCTCAAGAGCGCCAGGGGGCCTCGAAAGACCAGCGTCATCAGAGTGGTGAACAGCAGGTGCAGACTGAGCCAATCGACCGCCTGGGCTCTTAGTTGCCACAGCATCGCCACCATCAGCGTTGCCGCCAGCCAGCGATGCTGCAGGCCAGTATCTTGAAAGAGGGCGCGCCAGGGACGCTGGAAAAGGGCAAGCACCAGGGCCGACAACGCCACCCCCGCGCAAACCCAGATCAGCCAGGGGGCAAGGATCACCTGAGCAAAGGACATGGCCCCTCCTCTTCCTGCTGCCTACCTGTGCGGGCGATTCCGGCTCGGTAGGCATGCCTGGGCGAGTGACCGGACCAGGCTTTCGACACTCCCTCGATCACCCATTCCCGCGCTCACCCGCTCCCACGCAAACCCACTCCCACGCTCCCCCACTCCCGCCCAGGCGCCGGGCGTCGAAAGAACGGCCGGCGCCCTTGATACCGGCTCAGGCAAAGACGACGGTCTTGTTGTCGTGGATCAGCACCCGATCCTCGAGGTGCCAACGCAGCCCCCGTGCCAGCACGGTCTTTTCTACATCGCGCCCGAAACGCACCAGGTCATCCGGCGTATGACAGTGACTGACCCTGTGAATATCCTGCTCGATGATCGGACCGGCGTCGAGTTCCTCGGTGACGTAGTGGCAGGTCGCACCAATCAGCTTGACGCCGCGCTGGTAAGCCTGGTGATAAGGCTTGGCCCCGGCAAAGGATGGCAGGAAGCTATGGTGAATGTTGATGACTCGCCCACTGTAGCGCTCGCACAGATCAGGCGGAAGAATCTGCATATAGCGCGCCAGCACGATACTGTCGGCCTCGGACGCCTCGACCAGACGCTCGACCTCGGCGAAGGCGGCACTCTTGTCGTCTGCCGAAACCGGCACATGATGGTAGGGAATACCGTGCCACTCGACCATCTTGCGCATGTCGTCATGGTTCGAAATCACCGCCGCGATCTCGCAATCGAGCTCTCCAGCGGTCCATCGATACAACAGATCCACCAGGCAATGAGATTCCCTGGAAACCATCAGCACGACGCGCCGCTTCTGACGAGTGTCGCGCAGCGCCCAGTCCATCTCGAATTCACGCGCTACCGGCGCAAAGGCCTCGCACAGGGCTTCCTTCGACATGCCGATGGAGTCGGCCAGGATTTCGTAACGCATGAAGAAGCGACCAGAGGCCAGGTCCGAGTGCTGATTGGCCTCGGTGATGGAACCACCGTGGCCAGCAATGAAGTTCGACACCCTGGCGACAATACCCAGTCGATCGGGACACGACACGACCAGACGATAGAAATGGGACATAACACCTGTATCCTTGGACCAACGCTCGGTGACCAACCTTGCACCACCATGGGGAGGGGCGATGAGCACGCCCGTTCGGGGCATGCATTGTAGCGAAAAGTGAGATGGCGAACGACCGCTGCACGGGTCCTTTGACCTCTCGCGTTGAGTCGTGCGCGGTCGATCCCGTATAGTGAAATGAACACCGTCCACGATGCCGAGCATGATGCCGATTCCGCGAGCCCAGATTCGACCACGACGCCGCCCACCGGTGCATTTTCTGCCCCTGGGAGGCTGTGGCGAGATCGGCATGAATCTAAGCCTGTACGGCTATCAGGACGCCTGGATTGCCGTCGACTGTGGCATGCTTATTCGCCAGGACCTTCCAGGTGAGCCGCTCCAGGTGCCGGACACCTCGATACTGGATACCCGCGGCATCCGTCCGCAGGCGCTGCTCATTACCCATGGCCACGAAGATCATATCGGTGCCGCCGCCTGGCTATGGCCACGCTGGGCCTGCCCTATTCTGGCGACCCCTCTGGTCGCCGCCATGTTGCGCGTCAAGTTCAGCGAACGGGGACTTCCCACCGACGCGATAGACGTCATCGAACCCGGGGACGCCAGGGACATCGCAGGGTTTTCCCTTCGTTTCCTGCCGCTGACCCATTCCATCCCGGAAAGCTGCGCTCTGCTCATTCAGGCAGGCAACTCGCGCATCCTGCATACCGGCGACTGGAAACTGGACCCAGAGCCGCTGATCGGCCAACCGGTGAACGAAGATCTGTTTCGCGCCCTCGCGCCGGTCGATCTGGTGGTGGGTGATTCCACCAATGCCAACGTGGCCGGCCATTCACGAAGTGAAGGCGAGGTCGCAAGGGCCATGGTGTCTACCATCTCCCGCTGCCAGGGCCGCGTTGTCGTTTCCTGCTTCGCCAGCAATCTGGCACGGGTCCTGGCCATCGGCCGCGCCGCTGCTCGTTGCGGACGCCGGGTCAGCCTGCTCGGGCGCTCCATGGAGCGCATGGTGGGCCATGCCAGGCAACTGGGCTATCTCGACGACTTTCCTGCGCTGGTGCCCGTCAGCGACCTGGGCTATCTACCACCCGAGGAAGTGCTGGTTATTGCCACGGGGAGCCAGGGCGAACCCCGCGCCGCGCTGTCGCGCCTTGCCCAGGGAAGGCACCCCCACTTCGAGCTGACCACTGGCGATACCGTCATCTTCTCGGCCAAGGCCATTCCCGGCAACGAGCACCTTATCGAGAGGCTCAAGCGCGGCCTGGCGCGCTTTCAGGTCACCATCATCGATGATACCAGCCACCCCGAACTGCATGCCTCCGGGCACCCCGCACAGCAGGAACTGGAACGCTTCTATCGCTGGCTCCAGCCGACCAGGCTGCTGCCGGTCCATGGCGAGGAAAACCATCAGTCAGCTCATCAGGAACTGGCCTCTCGCCTGGGCATCGAGGCTCCGCTGGCACCTCGCAACGGCGATCTGATCCGGTTCGACCAGGGCGGCCTGACCCGCGAGGAAAGCTTCCCTCTGTCTCAGTGCATCATCGAACGCGGGGGCATCGACCGGCGTCAATCTCCGGCACATGCGCGCAATCGCCACGGCGTACTCTTCCTCGCCATCAGCCTGGTAGCGACCGACACCGGCTGGGCCAGAATTGGCCGGCTGATGATCGACTCAAGCCAGACCAGCCCCCTGGACGAGGACAATTTCATCGACTGGCTCGACGAACAACTCGACGACCTGGCCGTCGATACCCTGTCGGCGCTCCGTCGTGGCCTCTACCCTCGTATTCAGGCCTGGCTGGGCGAACACTTACAGCGTCTGCCACAGGTCGAACTCCAGTTGATGGCGAGCGATATCGAAGGCATCGCCGGCGACGTCTGAGCCTCCCCCCTATAAACAAAACAACCGGCCCTGGACGTTTCCAGGGCCGGTCGCGGCTCGACGTTCGCCGTACTTGTGGCCGTGCCGTCACCATTCACGCGCTTTGCGTCATGCACGCGCCTTGGTGACACAGCGGCCAAGCTGCACTGGCGACGCGACACGTCCGTGCAAGGTCAGGTCAACCGAACTCGCGTGACCACACCTGCGCCAGCAGAATCACTTGGCGTTCTTGGGCGGACGTCCACGCTTGCGCTTGGGCTGCTCCGATACGAGATCATCCAGCGACAGGCCGGCTTCGGTGATCTGCTCACGGATCTCCGCCAGCTTCTGGGCCTTCTGCATCTCTTCTTCCTGGCGCTGG
This sequence comes from Halomonas sp. DP5N14-9, assembly GCF_019802175.1. Taxonomy (NCBI): domain Bacteria; kingdom Pseudomonadati; phylum Pseudomonadota; class Gammaproteobacteria; order Oceanospirillales; family Halomonadaceae; genus Halomonas; species Halomonas sp. DP5N14-9. Next base: position 144,215 of record NZ_JAHVHR010000013.1, on the reverse strand, counting down.
CGCTCCTCGTCGCGCTTCTGATCGATGACCTCCTCGACCACTTCCGCCAGTTTTTGCAGCTGTTCCATGCTCAGTTGACGAGCCGCTGCCCGTGCCACGTTCTTGTTTCTCGCAATGCGTTCCAATGATTCGCTGGACATAGCTCACTCCATAGCTTTGACACCAAGCGGCGCACGCCGCAATTCACTTGAAGAAAAGTATATGCAACCGGCCACTCTTGGCAAGAAATGCTGGAGATTTTTCCTTGTCAATTACCGAAATATTGGCGGTCTTTATACGTCAACAGCGAGCTCATTGGACGAGCCCAGTCACCCCTTGACCGGTCAATATTGGTTGAAACGCTGACACCTCGAGGAAAAAAGACAGCGGCCAGGATACAAAGAGCGGGCGCCCAAGGCGCCCGCGCAGGTAAGGAAACAAACGGTCACTTGGCGAAAGCGCTGTCAGCCACCGGTCATGTTCATGAAGCGAACCACCTGAACATCCCCATCGGTGGTGAAATGGTGCCGCTCAGGCTTTAGCGGCATCGCCTCCACGATGGCGGCCTTGAGCTTCTCCATGTCACCGGGGTAGCGCCTCAATACCGCCCTGAGATCCACCGAATGCTCGTTGCCAAGGCACAGCAGCAGACGCCCTTCCACCGTGACCCGAACACGATTGCAGGAAGAACAGAAGTTATGGCTATGGGGCGAGATGAATCCGACCCGAGTCTCGCTATCCTCCATACGGTAGTAGCGAGAAGGCCCTGCGGTGGCTTCCGTCGTGACCATCAGGGGGTAGCGCTGCTCGATCCTTTCGCGCACTTCGTCACTTGAACAATAGGTCTCGGCACGGGAATGGTCGGAAACATCGCCCAGCGGCATCTCCTCGATAAAGCTGATATCCAGCCCCTCTGCCCTGGAGAACTCGACAAGATCCAGCACCTCGTCTTCGTTGCGCCCCTTGAGTACCACCGCATTGAGCTTGATGCGCTCAAAGCCGGCCTGCCGAGCGGCGCTGATGCCGTCCAGCACCTTGTCGAGGTCACCGGTACGCGTCAGCCGTCGAAAGCGCTCGGGATCCAGCGAATCCAGGCTGATGTTGAGACGCTTCATGCCGCCCTGGCGCAGCGCCTCGGCATGCCGCCTCAGGCCCGCCCCGTTGGTGGTCATGGCAAAGTCCCGAAGCCCCGGCAAGGCCCCTATACTGGACACCAGTTGCTCGATATTGCGACGGACCAGCGGCTCTCCCCCGGTCAAACGAATCTTTTCCACGCCGAGCTCGGTGAAGGCTTGCGCCACCTGAGCGATTTCCTCCAGCGTCAGCACCTGGGCACGTGGCAGGAAGGTCATCTCCTCGCTCATGCAGTAGACGCAGCGAAAGTCGCAGCGGTCGGTGACAGACAATCGGACGTAGGTCACCCGGCGACCGAAACTATCGATCAACTGTTGTGTCATTGCGAAGCGACCTCCCAACGCTTGGCGTCGTCATGATCCTGACGACGTTCAGATACCCAGTAATCGCCGCTTTCGGTGTGCTCCTTCTTCCAGAATGGCGCCCGGGTCTTCAGATGGTCCATCAAGAATTCGCAGGCTTCGAAGGCGGCACGCCGATGGGCGCTGGCCACCACCACCAGTACGATGGGATCACCGGGCTCCAGACGACCGATCCGGTGGATCAGGGTTACCTCATCGAGCGGCCAGCGCTGTCGCGCCTCAGCCTCGATCTCGGCCAGCGACGCTTCGGTCATGCCGGGATAATGCTCAAGCGTCAGCGCCGTGACGTCCGGGCGTTCATTGAAGTCCCTGACCAGTCCAGTGAAGCTGACCACCGCTCCGATGTCGGTGCGATGCTCAAGCATCCGGCGCTGTTCATGACCTGCATCGAAGGTCTCATGCTGCACGCGTATCATCGATCAGCCTCCTGTCACCGGCGGGAAGAAGGCCACCTCGTCCTCACAGGTCAGACGGGTACCGTCACTCGCCATCACCTGATTGACGGCGCACAGCACACGCCCTTCATCCAGCCCCTTGAAGCGATCATCCAGGGTCTTCAGTGCCTGCTTGAGACCGGCAACATCGGCACTGGGCAACCTGTCCAGGGGCACCGATGCTTCACCGACGCCAAGCCTTTCGCGCAGTTCAGCCAGGCACTTCACCCTGACACACTGCTCCGCGGCGGACGCAAGCCCCAGGGTCAACGCCGGGCTGTTCTCGGGGCTGGTCACGATCGGCGTTGCCGTCGCAGCGGTCGCGTTCCGACGCAGATAGTCACCGGACTTGCCGCCCTGCTTGGCATCCACGTGGATTTCGCCGATCTCCATCTCCTTGTCCACCGCCTTGCACATGTCGTAAAGGGTGAGACAGGCCACCGATACGGCCGTCAGGGCTTCCATCTCGACCCCGGTCCGTCCGGTCAGACGGCAGGTGGCGGACACCCTGACACAGCTGGATTCGGCGTCGATCTCGAAGTCGACGCTGACCTTGGACAACGCCAGCTGGTGGCAAAGCGGGATCAGCTCGTGGGTGCGTTTCGCGGCCTGAATACCGGCAATCCTGGCGGTCGCCAGCACGTCGCCCTTGGGCAACTTGCCATCGCTCAACAGCGCCAGAGTCTCCGGCGCCATGGAGATGCTTCCGGTCGCCGTCGCCTCCCGTCGGGTCGCTGCCTTGTCGCCGACATCGACCATGTTGGCTTCGCCGCGTGCGTTGAGATGGGAAAGCGTCATGTTCAAGCCTCAGGAAAATCGAAAGAGAGGGAGTACCATCACGATATCATCGATGGACGCCGAGTCCGTATCCTCGGGAATCTCGACCAGGCAATTGGCCGAGACCATGGACGACAGAATACCGGAACCCTGATTGCCTGTATTGACCACCCGCAAGGTCCCGTCCGCATCACAGTGAAAGACACCGCGACTGTAGTCCGTACGTCCGACCCTGCTGCGAAAGGCGCTACCGGCCACGGCCTTCCAGCGTGGCTGAGTGGGTGAGCGCCCTTCCAGAGCCGCCAGCATCGGCACCACAAACACCAGACAGGTCACCATGCAGGCCACCGGGTTACCCGGCAGTCCCAGCAAGGGTGTCTCGTCGGGGCCAACCACCCCACATGCCATGGGCCGGCCTGGCCGCATGGCGATCCGCCACAGGGTCAACCTGCCAAGACGCTCCACCGCTTCCCGGGTGTGGTCCGCCTGCCCCACCGACACTCCGCCACTGGAGACCACCAGATCCGCGGTCCGGGCGGCGTCAGCGAGCTGTTCGACCAGGGCGTCGGTGTCATCGGCGACGATGCCGAGATCGATTACCTCGGCGCCATGCTCCTGCAACAACCCCATCAGAGAATAGCGGTTGGCATCATAGATCGCCGCCTGGGCGCGTGCCTCACCGGGTGCCGTAACCTCATCGCCGGTGGAGAACACGGCTACCCGAGGACGTCGCCGCACCCGGACCTCGGCCTGCCCGAGAGACGCCAACAGGCCAAGCGCGGCGGCTTCGAGGCGCCTGCCTGCTGCAATGGCCACCTGGCCGGCACGCAGATCCTCGCCCGCCTGGCGCACGTTCTGCCCCTGCTTGACGCGGTCGGCGCGTGTCACCCTCACACGATCGCCATCTCGCTCGAGCTGTTCGAGCATGACCACGGTGTCGGCCCCTGGCGGCAAGGGCGCCCCCGTGGTGATGGCAATACACTCACCGTCGCCCAGGCGACCCTGAAAAGGCTGCCCCGCCAGGGCTTCTCCCACCTGGAGAAAGACCTCGCCGGGGTCCTCGGTCGACCAGTTGAGCGCCACCCCATCCATCGCGGAGTTGGTATGCCCGGGCACATCGAAGGGCGCTTCTACCGCCTCGGCCAGCACTCGGCCGTGGGCCCTGGCCAGGGGCACCTTTTCCGCCGCCAGGCGACCAGCCACCAGCGTCAACAGGGCATCGCGCGCCTCCACGACGCCGAGCATGCGCTCACCAAGATCGAAACAGGAGAGCGTTGTCATGACGGTTCTCCTCCCTGGTGCGCGACAAGCCATTCGGGCCATCGCCTCACCCAGGCCTGGACCCAGGCGGCGATGGCGTCATGATCATTGAGATCGAGCGCATCGCCCCTGGTCGCCAGGGGGGCGTCACTGGCGACGGCCTGAATCCATGGATCGTCTTCCGCCATCAGCGGCTTTTCCAGCGCCGGCCGATGGAGCTCCAGCTTGGGTAAAGGCCAGTCCTTGAAGCCCTCGACCAGCACCAGTTGCGGTTCCAGCGGCGCGACCATGGCCAGCAGGGTTGCCAGATCGGCCTCTTCGCCCCCCGGCGTCTCCATCATCAATGCCAGCCGGGCGCGGGAGGCGATCAGGACAGGTTCGGCCCCCGCCATACGCAGGCGATGACTGTCCTTGCCAGGCTGGTCTACCTCGAAGCGGTGGTGGGCGTGCTTGATCACCGCCACCTTGAGCCCGGCGCCCTTCAACATCGGTACCAGACGTTCGAGCAGGGTGGTCTTGCCGGTCCCGCTCCAGGCGGCGATGCCCAACAGCGGCTGATCGGGGCGCAAGCTCAGCGCCTGCGTCATGAGTCACGCTCCTGACGACACGCCTCCAGCCGTCGTCTTTCCTCTTCGGTGTTGAGATTGGCGAAGGCGGCAGCGCAGTCGCTGACGTCGACCCGGTCCCAGCGGTGGCGATCGTACCAGCGGTCGATCTTGCGTTCGCCCTGCTCCAGCACCGCCGCCAGATCCTCATGCAGGTGACGGGACAGCAACGCCACCACGGGGTGCAGCCGCTCTCCGTCATGGGCGACGACAATATCCAGCCCATCGCGCCAGCCAGCCACCAGCCGGGGCACCAGATCGGCGGGCAGCGCCGGGCTGTCGCAGGGCACCACCACCACCCAGGGCGTAGAGGACGCGACCAGACCACTGTAGATGCCCATCAAGGGTCCGTGGTAGCCCGCCTGGTGATCCTCGACCACTCGATCGGCGAGAGCCGCGTACTCGTCCAGATGGCGATTGGCATTGATCATCACGCTAGCCACATGGGGCTTCAGACAGGCAACGGCGTGCGCCGCCAGCGGCTTGCCGTCGAACGGCACCAGCCCCTTGTCGACTCCCCCCATGCGTCGCCCCTGGCCTCCCGCCAGAACCACGCCGCTTATCTCCTTCGCGTCCAGCCTCGCCACCATTGCACCTCTTTTATTGGTCGTCGACAGCATCCTCCATGATGCCTTAGCCACCCGCAGGCTGCCATGAGCGTATCGGGGTAGACAGTAGACGCCAGGGATGTCGGACAGCGACGTTAGCGGGTATCATGTGTCCATCATTATGCACAACATCGGCTTTGCCGAGACGGGAAACAGGATGGAAGACAGTTTCGACGTCGGCGCCAGATTGCGCCAGCTACGACAGGAAAAGCAGCTTTCTCAACGCGAACTGGCGAAAAGAGCCGGCGTGACCAACAGCACCATTTCGCTGATTGAGCTTAACAATGTGAGCCCATCGGTCAGCTCGCTTAAGAAGATTCTTGACGCCTTGCCGGTATCGATCAGCGCTTTCTTCGCGGGTGACGAACCGAACCACCCCAGCCCCTTCTATCGTGCCGCGGAGCTCACCGAGATCGGCGATGGCCATCTGTCCTGGCGGCTTGTCGCGGCCAGACGCCCGGACCGACGCATGTCGGTGCTCCACGAGCGCTATCCGCCCGGAGCCGATACCGGCGAAGAGATGCTTGAACACGACGGCGAGGAAGGCGGCGTCATCATCACCGGCGAGATCGAGATCACCGTCAACGGCGAGACAGGTCTGCTCGGCCCCGGCGACGCCTACTACTTCGACTCACGTCTGCCCCATCGGTTTCGCAACCTGGGGGATCAGGAATGCGTGATTGTCAGTGCGAATACTCCCCCCACCTTTTCCGATGGCGGAGAGCAGCTGCACCATTGATTTCCCCCACCTTTTCCGACGGCGGAGAGCAGCTACATCACTGATGTGAACCTGTAGGCAAGCAGCTGCACCATTGATGAAAGACGACGACAGGGCATGATTGTCAGTGCCCTGTCGCCAACAGCCGATGGCCCGGCTGTCACGCCGGGCCATGGCAATAGCAGGGTTCATTCGTCCTCGCTGGCCCGGGGCAATAGCAGGGTTCATTCGTCCTCGCTGGCCCGGGGCAACACCAGGTTGAGGGCGATGCCGATCAAGGCGGCGAGGCTGACCCCCTGCAGGGCGAACTGGCCATCGCCGAACTGCATACCACCGATGCCGAACACCAGGATCAGCGAGACCACCACCAGGTTACGCGGGGCGGTCAGGGGTTTGCCGGCGCGCACCAGGGTATTCATGCCGACCACCGCGATGGAGCCGAACAGCAGGGTCATGATCCCGCCCATCACCGGGGTAGGAATGGTCTGCAATACTGCCCCCAGCTTGGCGACGAAGGCCAGGGTGATGGCTACCAGTGCGGCGGACACCATGAACATCGGATTGAAGGCGCGGGTCAGGGTGACCGCCCCGGTGACCTCCGAGTAGGTGGTGTTGGGCGGCCCACCGAACAGCGCCGCCGAAATGGTCGCCAGGCCGTCGCCCAACAGGGTGCGATGAAGGCCTGGTTTCTCCAGGTAGTTGCGTCGGGTCACCGAGCCGATCGCCACCATGTCACCGATATGCTCCACCGCCGGCGCGATGGCGACAGGGATCATGAACAGGACCGCCGCCCAGTGAAAGCTCGGCGCGGTGAAGGATGGCAACGCCAGCCAGGCCGCCTCACGTACCGGGCTGAAGTCGACCACCCCCATCAGCAATGCCATCAGATAGCCGGTGACGACCCCCCCCATGATCGGCACCAGGCGCAACAGACCGCGCCCGAAGACCGCCAGGATCAGCGTCACCAGCAGGCTCGACATGGACAGCACCATGGCCTGGGTGTAACCGATGGTCTCGCTGTTCTCGCCGGTGGCCATGCTCACCGCGACCGGTGCCAGGGCCAGACCGATGACCATGATCACCGGTCCTACCACCACCGGCGGCAGCAGCCGATGCAGCCACCCCGTCCCCTTCAGCCGAACCGCCTGGGAGATCGCCACGTAGACGAAACCGGCAGCGATCAGCCCGCCCAGGGTGGCGGAGACACCAAAGTGGGCGATGGAGCCCTGAATAGGGGCAATAAAGGCAAAGGACGACGCCAGAAACACCGGAACCGTCAGACGCGTGGTCAGATGGAACACCAGGGTGCCGATACCGGCGGTGAACATGGCGACGTTGGGATCGAGGCCGGTCAGCAATGGCACCAGCACCAGGGCGCCGAACGCCACGAATAGCATCTGGGCACCGACCAGCGCCAGCCGAAGCAAGGAATCCGCCGATGGGGCGACGGGCGAGGAAGAGGACGAGGGGTCTGACATGGAGGGCTCCGCGGTGGACAAACGCCGGCTATGGTACCAACGCACGCGCAACGTTTCGGCAAAATTTTGCGCGTCTTTCGACGCCACCGCCAACGCTTGGCAGACGCTCCTCTCATCCAGCCTGCGCTATCCAGCCGGCGCCATGTATTGCCCACAAGGCGCCGGGCCCCCGCTGTCTCCAGCGAGGGCCCGGCGTCCTGCACATCAGGGGCCATGCACGAAAGGCGACCTGCGAAGCGCCGTCACCTGCGCACAAGCCTCCGTCCTACTCGCGGGTACCGGCCGACATCCATTCCTCCATCATCTGCTCGTAGGGCACCGTGGTGCCCTGGGGCATCTCGTTGTCCAGCTTGGCCTTGGGCGCGCCGGGCTGGCTCAACCATTCTTCGGGGTCCTTGGGTTCATTGAGCACCGGCGCGTAGGTGGCAAACACCTTGGCCCGCGCCAGACGCGCCATGATGTTGTCGAGGTCACCGGCCAGATTATCCAGCGCCTCCTGGGCGGAGATGTCGCCATTGACCGCGGGAGCCAGATTCTGCCACCACAGTGGCGCCATGCGCGGATAGTCAGGCACGTTGGTGCCGGTAGGCGTCCAGTTGGACTCGTTGGGACTGCGGTAGAATTCCACCAGACCACCCAGCTTCGGCGCCATCTCGGTCATCTGGTCGGAGAAGATGTCGGACCGGCGGATCGGCGTCAGCCCCGCCATCAGCTTCTCCAGCGAGACGGTCTTGGACACGGTGAACTGGGCAAACAGCCAGGCCGCGCTGCGCCGATCCTCCGGCGTCGAATCGAAGAAGGTCCAGGCCCCCACGTCCTGATAGCCGACTTTCATCCCCTCTTCCCAGTACGGGCCGGTGGGAGACGGCGCCATGCGCCACTTGGGATTGCCCTCATCGTCGGTCACTGCCACATCGGGACTGACCATGTCGGCGGTAAAGGCGGTGTACCAGAACATCTGCTGGGCCACGTTGCCCTGGGCCGGCACCGGCCCGGCCTCGCCGAAGGTCATGCCCTGGGCTTCGGGCGGCGCATAGTCTCGAAGCCACTCCACCATCTTGGTGACGGCGAACACCGAGGCCGGTGAATTGGTGGCGCCGCCACGGCTGACGCTGGCCCCCACCGGGTGGCTCTCTTCATCGACCCGAATGCCCCAGTCGTCTACCGGATTGCCGAACGGCACCCCGGGACTGCCCATGCCGGCCATGGACAGCCAGGAGTCATGGAAACGCCACCCCAGCGACGGATCCCGACGGCCGTAGTCCATGTGGCCGTAGACCTTCTGGCCGTCGATCTCGCCGACGTGCTCGCTGAAGAACTCGGCGATGTCCTGATAGGCGGTCCAGTTGGTGGGCACACCCAGATCATAGCCGTAGATGTCCTTGAACTGTGCCTTCAGGTCATCGCGCTGGAACCAGTCATAGCGGAACCAGTAGAGGTTGGCGAACTGCTGATCGGGTAGCTGGTAGATGCTGCCGTCGGGCCCGGTGGTGTACTGAATGCCGATAAAGTCGTCCAGATCGAGGGTCGGCAGCGTCAGGTCCTTCCACTCGTTGGCCATGGCCTCGCTCAGGTTGATGGTCGAGCCGTAGCGAATGTGGGTACCGATGGCGTCCGAGTCGTTGACGTAGGCGTCATAGATATTGCGCCCCGACTGCATCTGGGTCTGCATGTTCTGCACCACATCACCTTCGCCGATGATGTTGTGGGTTACCTCGATACCGGTCAGTTCGGTAAATGCCGGCGCCAGCACGTCGCGCTCCCAGGTGTGGGTGGTCAGGCCCTCGGCGACGGTGTTGATCTCCATGCCTTCAAACGGCTCGGCAGCCTTGGCAAACCATTCCAGTTCAGCGATGCGTTCCTCGCGGCTCAGGGTCGAGTCCTTGAACACCTCGTCGGCCAGGCGCTCGATCACCGCCGTTCGATCGTCCTGGGCCAGGGCGCCGCCGCTGAGCAGCAATAGCCCCACAGCACCTAGTCTGGTCAGCTTGAGTCTAGCGTTCATGGTCACCTCTATTGTTGTCGTCGACCGTCAGGTCGATCGTTGTCGTCGAAGGGAGCCTGGCCCCCGCTAGCCCCATCGCAGCAGGACCAGCATCCACACCACCGATACGCCCAGCGCCAGCCACAGACTCAGGCTGGTGAAGCCCACGACCGCCAGATGGATGTAGGCCGCCGACAGCATGCCGATGAAGAAACGGTCCCCCCGGGTGGTGCTGATCGGCAGAAAACCGCGCCGTTCCCGCGTCGGCGATACCAGCTCCCAGGTCGTCATGACCACCAGCAACAGCGCAATGACACCAAAGAAGATCGCCGTGGGCAGGGTCCATACCATCCAGTCCATGTCGGTGCTCCTCAGGTCCGGCCCAGGGCAAAGCCCTTGGCGATATGATGGCGCACGAAGAACACCACCACGATGCCGGGCACGATGGTCAGTACCCCGGCCGCCGCCAGGGTGCCCCAGTCGATGCCCGAGGCGGTCGAGGTTCGCGTCATCACCGAGGCGATGGGCTGGGCCTCGGTGGAGGTCAGAGTGCGTGCCAGCAACAGCTCGACCCAGGAGAACATGAACAGGAAGAACAGCGTCACGCCGATGCCGGAGCGAATCATCGGAATGAACACCTGGACGAAGAAGCGCGGGAAGCTGTAACCATCAATAAAGGCGGTCTCGTCGATCTCCTTGGGCACGCTGGACATGAAGCCTTCGAGGATCCAAACCGCCAACGGAATATTGAACAGACAGTGGGCCAGCGCCACGGCGATGTGGGTATCGAACAGGCCCACCGTGTAGTAGAGCTGAAAGTACGGCAGCAGGAACACCGCCGGTGGCGCCATCATGTTGGTCAACAGCCAGAAGAACAGGTGCTTGTCACCGATGAAACGGTAGCGACTGAAGGCATAGGCCGCCGGCAGCGCCACGCTCATGCTGATCGCCATGTTCATCAACACATAGGTGATCGAGTTGACGTAACCCATGTACCAGCTCGGGTCGGTGAATATCTTGGCGTAGTTGGCCAAGGTCAGCGATTGCGGCCACAGGGTCAGCTCGCCGAGGATCTCGCTATTGGTCTGCAGCGACATGTTGACCAGCCAGTAGATCGGCAGCAGTACAAACACGATGTAGGCCAGCATCAAGAAGCCACGGCGAAAGCGTCGCCCTGTCGAACGGCCCTGTCGACGGCGGCGGGCCGCCTCCTTTTCGGCGCGCTTTCGCACCTGGTCGGGACTGGATGGCGTGGAATCAGTCATGGCGAGCCCCTCCCTGCCGGTCCTTCTGCAGATTCATGATGGCGGTATAGAACACCCAGCAGACCAGCAGGATGATCAGGAAGTAGATCAGCGAAAAGGCCGCCGAAGGCCCTACATCGAACTGGGCGGTGGCCATGATCGCCAGCGATTGACTGAGGAAGGTGGTCGCGCTTCCCGGCCCGCCGCCGGTCAACACGAAGGGTTCGGCGTAGATCATGAAGGAATGCATGAAACGCAGCAGTACCCCGATCACCAGTACGTTGGTGAGCTTGGGTAGCTGGATATAGCGAAACACCGCCCAGCGTGAAGCGCGATCGATGCGCGCCGCCTGATAGTAGGCCTCGGGAATCGCCTGCAGACCGCTGTAGCAGAGCAGTGCGATCAGCGAGGTCCAGTGCCAGACATCCATCAGCACGATGGTCACCCAGGCGTCCAGCGGACTCGAGGTGATGTTGTAGGGATAGCCGATCTGGCGCAGGCTCCAGCCCATCAGACCGATGTCGCCACGGGTGAATATCTGCCAGATGCTGCCCACCACGTTCCACGGGATCAACAAGGGCAAGGTCACCAGGATCAACACCAGTGACGCCCGCCAGCCACGCTTGGGCATCAACAGCGCGATCCCCACCCCCAGCGGCACCTGAATCGCCAGAATGGTCAGCGAAAACGCAAACTGCCGGGCCAGCGCCGCCTGCAGCGCCGGATCGTTGAGCATCTTGACGAACCATTCGGTGCCGGTGAAGAACCGGGTATTGGCGTCGAAGACGTCCTGCACCGAGTAGTTGACCACCGTCATCAGCGGCACGATGGCCGAGAAGGCGACCAGCGCCAGCATCGGCAGCACCAGCCACCAGGCGCGATTGTTGGGGACCTTGTTCATGGCGCCACCCCTACCCGGGATTCATCTACGTACAAACTCAACCATCTTTCGGGAAAGCGCACCGATACGCGCCCGGAAAGCGCGAGCCCGCCCTCCTCCACGCGCACCTTGAAGCGCGCCTGGTCTAGCGCCAGCGTCAAGATCGAGTAGGTCCCGAGATCCTGGCAGTGGTCCACCACGGCGCTGAGGGTGCCGCTCGTGCCGTCCTCGGAAAGCTCGATGAATTCCGGACGAATGCCCAGCTTGAGGTTGTCGCTGCGTTCACGAGCATCAAGCAGCGACCGTCGCATCTCGGCGGACAGCTCGAGGCGCTGGCCGTCGATCAGGATGTTGTCGCCATCGATGCATGGCGTGAAGAAGTTCATGCCGGGACTACCGATGAAGTAGCCGACGAAGGTGTGAGCGGGGCTTTCGAACAGCTCGCGCGGGGTACCGAACTGGACGATTCGACCGTCGTACATCACCGCAATCTTGTCGGCAAAGGTCGAGGCTTCGAGTTGATCGTGGGTCACGTAGATCATGGTGATGGCGAAGCGCTGATGGATCTCCTTCAGCTTGCGCCGCAGCTTCCACTTGAGCTGCGGGTCGATCACCGTCAGTGGCTCGTCGAACAGGATGGCCGCCACATCATCACGGACCAGGCCACGCCCCATGGACACCTTCTGTTTCTCGTCGGCGCTGAGGTTGCGCGCCTTGCTGGCCAGGCGGTCGGTCAGATCAAGGATGTCCGCGACCTCCTCGACCCTCTCGCGAACCCGCTCCTCCGGGGTCTTCACGTTGCGCAGCGGGAAGGCCAGGTTGTCGTAGACCGTCATGGTGTCGTAGACCACCGGGAACTGAAACACCTGGGCGATGTTGCGCTCTTCAGGCGGCAGCTCGTTGACCATGACCCCGTCGAAGCGCACCTCGCCCTGGGAAGGCACCAGCAGCCCGGAGATGATATTGAGCAGGGTCGACTTGCCGCAGCCGGATGGCCCCAGCAGGGCATAGGCACCACCCTGCTCCCACACGTGATCCATCTGTTCGATGGCGTAGTCGCTGCGCTTCGAAGGCGACGCCGAATAGCTGTGCGCCAACTGTGAAAGGCGAATCTCGGCCATGCTAGCGCTCCTCCCCTGACGCCGACGCCGGCGGTGCCTGCCGTGACGACGGAAGCGGCGGACGCACCCCTCCGTCACCGGCTTCCGGCGGCACGTGCAGGGTCTTACCATCCATGTCGAACACGAACAGGCGATGCACCGGTACATAGAGTGTGATCGGCTCATCCACACGAAAGCTGTGAACACCGGGAAGGTGCGCCACCAGCGACATCCTTTCGTTGCCTACGTGCAGGAAGGTCTCGGAGCCACTGATCTCGGCCAGCTCGACCTTGACGTCAAGCGCCAGGTCATCGTCCGCCCGGGGCTGCATGGCCAGATGAGCCGGCCGCACACCGAAGCGGTAGCTGCCCTCGTCAAGCGCCGCCAGAGCTTCATCGAGCGGAAAGTGCACCTCGTCGTCAAAGCTCACCTCACCGTCGCGGATACGCCCTTCCAGCACATTGATGGGGGGTTCGGAGAACATCTCCGCCGCGGTCAGGGAGGCCGGCTGGCGGAACACCGTAGCGGTCGGGCCATGCTGAACCAGGCGCCCCTCGTGCAGAATTGCCGTATTGCCACCCAGCGCCAGCGCTTCCGCCGGTTCGGTGGTGGCGTAGACCGCGATGCAGTCACGCCGGGCGAACAAGGCACTCAACTCCTCGCGAAACTCCTCGCGCAGCTTGTAGTCGAGGTTGACCAGAGGCTCATCGAACAGCACCAGGTCCGCGTCCTTGACCAGTGCCCGTGCCATGGCGGTGCGCTGCTGCTGGCCACCGGACAGCTCCAGCGGCTGGCGGTCGAGCAGGCCCTCGATGTGCAGCAGCTCAGCGATCTCGTGGACACGCCGCTGGATCTCGCTCTTGGCGACACGGGCCAGCTTCAGCGGAGAGGCAATATTGTCGAAGACACTCTGGTGGGGGTAGTTGATGAACTGCTGGTAGACCATCGCCACGTTGCGTTGGCGCACCCCCTTGCCGGTCACGTCTTCACCCTGCATCAGGATGCGCCCGCGGGTCGGCTGGTCCAGCCCGGCCATCAGGCGCATCAGGCTGGTCTTGCCGGCCAGGGTGCGGCCCAGCAGGACATTGAAAGAACCCGGCTCCAGGGTCAGGCTGACGTCATCGATGTGGGTCTCGCTCGCCACCTTGCGGGTGACGCCGTCGAGGATCAGGGACATGGGCGTACTCTTTCGCGCAGAGGTTCCCCTCGTCTCCGAGGGGCGTCATCTGTACGGTAGTAGAGAATCTCTACTCGCCCGTGATGTTTTTAAACGAAAGGCCCCGCCACGCGCCAGAAGACGCCCTTTTTATGCCTCATCTCCTTGTTTTTGCTTTTCTTTTTCACCGACACCAACTTTTGTCTAATGCGAAAAGCCACCTCTCTGGTAGCTGAGTATTGGTGCAGATGTTGTTTCCAGAAAAAAAAAGCGCCCAATGTTCGCAAAGGAACATTGGGCGCACGACGGAGGCGGGAGAACCCGCTGACGTCAGTTCAACAGCGTACGCACTGGCTTATCCAGCGCATCATCGACCTTCCCGCCCGCTCGCTCGACGCTGTCGTGTGCAGTATCCACCCGATCGGAAACCCCACCCCGAGCATCGTCGACGTGATCCGCGACCCCGTCCCGGGCGTCATCGACACGATCATTGACGTTGTCCTTGGCGTTTTCCACGGCGCGATCTGCGGTGCAACGACCAGACACCCCCACCGTGGCCTCGAGTGCCGCATTCTTGGCGACCTTTTCAGCATCGCAGTCGGGGCGTATCACCCCAGCCTGAACGCTTGCCGCCAGACTCAGAATTACTGCAGCACTAGCTGCCACACGCAACAACTTCATCCATGCCTCCTTGATTCTTGAATCAACCACCGACAGCCACAACGAGAGCGCGGCGTCTGTCCAGACGGACAATGGCTGAACTGCGTTCCCGCCCAACTGACTTGCGGACACAGCAAAGCAGACATTTCACCTGAAATGTCTGCTTTCGATCATAGGCATGAAACCACTGGGTAAAATGCCACCGCAGGATAGTCTGGCCGTGGCATTGGCGGGATATCGCGTGCTTAGCGGGTACCGAAGATCTTGTCCCCGGCGTCGCCCAGTCCCGGCACGATATAGCCGTTTTCGTCGAGGCGCTCGTCCACCGAGGCGGTGTAGATCTCGATATCCGGGTAGGCTTCCTGAACGCGGCGGATGCCTTCAGGAGCCGCCACCAGCACGATCACTCGCATCAACTGGCAGCCACGGTCGCGCAGCATGTCCAGGGTGGCCACCATGGAACCTCCGGTGGCCAGCATCGGATCGATGACCACCGCCATGCGCTCGTCCAGGTCGTTGGCGAACTTGGAGAAATAGGGCACTGGCTCGAGGGTCTCTTCATCGCGGTAGAGACCGACCACGCTGACCCTTGCACTGGGAATCAGGTCGGTGACACCTTCCAGCATGCCAAGTCCCGCTCGCAGGATCGGTACGATGGTGACCTTCTTGCCCTTGAGCTGCTTGACGGTGATGGTCTCGCCACTCCAGCCATCGATGTCATAGTCCTGCAACTCCAGGTCCTGGGTCGCCTCGTAGGTGAGCAGTTTTGCCACCTCGCCGGCCAGTTCACGGAAGCTCTTGGTGCTGATGCCGGCTTCACGCATCAGACCGAGTTTGTGCTGGACCAGGGGGTGATCGATGGCATGGACGCTCATTGGCGAGTCCTCTTTGATAACGGGAGGTGGTGCTTGGACGACCTTCGTCGCATGGACGCGGGCGACAAATTGCGCGCCATTCTACCTGCAACGCCGCGTCAGGTTAACCCGCAGCGTGCACCGAAAGCCGGCGGACGACCACGCCGTCCGCCCAACACGTTCATGGAGTCGGCGGCAGCTGCCAATCCACCGGGGACCGCCCGTGCTCGGCGAGAAAGGCGTTGGCCCGAGAGAAATGGTGATTGCCGAAAAAGCCGCGGTGGGCCGACAACGGCGACGGGTGCGGCGACTCCAGCACCAGATGCCGCTCCTGATCCACCAGCGCCTTCTTCTGGCGCGCGTGGCTGCCCCACAGCAGAAAGACACAGGGCGGCGCCTCGGCGTTGACGGTCTCGATGGCGCGGTCGGTGAAGGCCTCCCATCCCTTGCCCCGGTGGGAGCCGGCGTTGCCCTCCTCCACCGTCAAGGAGGTGTTGAGCAGCAACACCCCCTGGCGCGCCCAGGCCTCGAGGTGGCCGTGGTTGACCGGAGTCACCCCCAGGTCCTGGGCCAGCTCCTTGTAGATATTGACCAGTGACGGCGGCGGCTTGACGCCCTCGCGCACCGAAAAGCACAACCCATGAGCCTGGCCAGGACCGTGGTAGGGATCTTGCCCCAGGATCACCACTCGTACCTCGTCCAGCGGCGTCAGCTCGAAGGCCCGAAACCAGTCCGACGAGTGCGGATAGATGGTCTTCCTGGCGGCCTTCTCTGCCGCCAGAAACGCCTTGAGCTGCTGCATGTAGGGCGCCTGGAACTCGACTCCGAGCCAGCGCTCCCAGCTGTCGGGCAATACCTGAACCATGTCGCTCACCGCCGCTGGTCCGCCAGGGGCTCGACGTAGGCCACGCCCATGTCCCAGGGGAACTGGATCCAGCAGTCCTGGGCGACCTCGGTGAGGTACTGATCCACCAGCGGACGACCCTCGGGCTTGGCGTAGATGGTCACGAAGTGCGCCTTGGGCAGCATCTCGCGCACCTTGCGCGCGGTCTTGCCGGTGTCCACCAGATCATCGACCAGCAGCCATCCTTCGCCGTCGTGATCCACGCCCTTGAGCACCTCGAGGCTGTCCTGCTCCATATGGTCGTAGCTCTTGATGCAGACGGTGTCGATCAGGCGAACATTGAGCTCCCGAGCGATCAGCGCGGCGGGAATCAGCCCACCCCGGGTGATCGCAATGATGCCCTTGGTATCGCGCTCGATCAGGCGATGACACAGCTCGCGCACGTCGCGATGAAGCTGGTCCCAGGACACCACGAAATGGCGATGGTAGCGTTGACTGCTCATGGGTCACTCGTCCTCGGTGAAGGAACACACGGCGAACACGCTGTGGCCAGCGTCACGGATTCTCTGGGAGCCGCCGAGATCCGGCAGATCGACGATGGCAGACGTCTCCACCACATGTCCCCCGCTGCGGCTGATCAGTTCGGCCGCGGCCAGCATGGTGCCACCGGTGGCAATCAGGTCGTCCACCACCAGGATACGGTCGCCATCGCGGAAGGCATCGGAGTGCAGCTCTACCTCGGCCTGGCCGTATTCCAGGGTGTAGGTCTGACTGATGGTCTTGAACGGCAGCTTGCCCTTCTTGCGTACCGGCACAAAACTGCAGCCCAGCTCGTAGGCCACCGGCGCGCCGACGATGAAACCGCGGGCGTCGATGGCGGCGATGGCGTCCAGATCCATCTCCTGATAGCGGTGCACGAAGCTGTCGATCAGCTTGCGAAAGGCCGCACTGTTCTGCAGTAGCGGGGTGATGTCACGAAAGTTGACACCCGGCTGGGGCCAGTCGGGAACGGTGCGAATGACGGACTTGATATAGTCGCCGTAGATACTCATGGCGGTTCTCGCTAGGGGTCGAAAGAAGAATGCATGACACATGCGGCGCCTTGTCTCGGCGCCGCACGGCGGGGCTGGCCAACCTGCCGGCTCAGCCGGTCCTGGTCAGCCAGCCCCGGTCAGCCCGATGGGCTCAATCGAGGTAGATCATCTTGATCGCGAACAGCACACCGAGGATCACCACGGCGGCGTTCAGGTCCTTGAAGCGACCGGACAGGGCCTTGATCGCCACGTAGCTGACGAAGCCGAAGGCGATACCTTCGGCGATGGAGAAGGTCAGCGGCATGGCCAGGGCGGCGATCAATACCGGCGCCGCCTCGGTGGCGTCGTCCCAGTCGGCGTGGGCAAGGCTTCCCGCCATCAGCGACGCCACGTACAGGAGTGCCCCCGCGGTGGCATAGGCCGGAATGGAGCCCGCCAGCGGAGCGAAGAACAGGCTGGCCAGAAACAGTACCGCGACCACCACGGCGGTCAGACCGGTACGCCCACCGGCGGCGATGCCGGCGGTGCTTTCCACATAGCTGGTGGTGGTCGAGGTACCGAGGGCAGCGCCGGCCATGGAGGCGGTGGAGTCCGCCATCAACGCACGGCCCAGGCGCGGCAGCTTGCCGTCCTTGTCGAGCAGGCCACCGCGATGGGCAACGCCCACCAGGGTACCGGAGGTGTCGAACAGATCGACGAACAGGAAGGCAAAGACCACGCTGATCATGGCCACGTCGAAGGCACCGGCCAGGTCCATGGACATCAAGGTCGGCGCGATCGACGGCGGCATCGACACCACCCCGCCGAATTCATTGTGGCCCAGCAGCATGGCCACCAGGGTCACCCCCAGAATGCCGATCATCACCGCCCCGGTGACGCGCAGATGGGCCAGCGCGGTAATCACGAAGAACCCGGCCAGGGCGTACAGCGGGGCCGGCTCGGACAGATCGCCCACCGACACCAGGGTGGCCGGGTTGTCGACGATGATGCCGGCATTCTTCATCGCCACCATGGCCAGAAACAGACCGATACCCGCCGCGATGCCGAGTCTCAAGGTGATCGGAATCGAGTTGATGATCCACTCGCGGATGCGAAAGATGCTGAGCAGAAAGAAGGTAACACCGGACAGGAAGACCGCTCCCAGCGCTGCCTCCCAGGTGTAGCCCATGCCCAGCACCACACCGTAGGTAAAGAAGGCGTTCAAACCCATGCCTGGCGCCAGAGCGATGGGATAGTTGGCCCACAGCCCCATTACCAGACAGCCCACCGCGGCGGCGACACAGGTCGCCACGAAGACCGCCCCGTAGTCCATGCCCGCCTCGGACAGGATGCTCGGGTTGACAAAGATGATGTACGCCATGGTCAGGAAGGTGGTGATCCCGGCGATCACCTCCGTCTTGACGGTGGTGCGGTGCTCACTGAGCTTGAAGAAGCGATCGAGCGGGCTCTTGCCGGAGCTCGGTTCAGGCTGCTGGTTGGACATGCGCTGGGTCCTGCACGTGGAGTCAATAGGGGAGTGTCCAGGACGAGAGTTCGCCGAACGCGCCCTGCCACCCTGCGACTAGTGACACCATATAGCAGGCCGTCCAGGGAATCACGACGATCCTGCACAACCTGGCCAACGCACAGGGAGCACGCAGGGTCGTCCGCGCGACCTCCAGCGCCACCACGTCAAGCAAGGCTGCCCGCCCCATAAAGCGGCATCCCAGCCCTCGACGATCGGCCGGGGCCAAACGCACATCGGGCGCGGTACGGCGAGTCCGCCGTACCGCGCCCGATGTCGGCGACTCTCGAAGGCGCGCTACTCTACCAGAATCGGATAGGCTTCGGTATAGATCCAGTCCTTGTCCTGGGCCGGGACATGACAGCCAAGACAGTCGGCCTTGTAGTCGGCCGAAACGTTGGTGGAAGGATCATCGGTCTTGAACAGCGCCCAACCCCAGCCATCGCCCCAGCTGCCATTGCTGTCGGCAAAGCGGTCGGTGGAGTCCTTGACCATCACGAACCATTGCTTGATGGTCTCGTTCTCGTAGCTCACCCCGGCGCCGGTGGTGTAGTCGCCGGTGCTGTGTGCCCGCAACTCCTTGACCAGCACGGCGCCGTCGGGGAAGACCCCGTTCTCGCGGAAGGACGCGACGCTCTCGGGCTCGGTATAGACGTTATGGAAGCCACTGGCGTCCCCTTCGGGTACGAACCAGGAGCCCAGATGCGCCATCTCGGTGCGGAAGTTGTCCGGCAAGGAGATGGTGCCCTCGCTGTCCACCCAGGGAGACAGATCCTGGGCCACGGCAGCCGTGGCAATTCCCAACGCCGCTGCGGCGCACACGCCTGTCGCCAATGCCTTGGCTGTCATTTTCATGGTAGTCCCTCGCTGATCACGGTCGGTGCACTTAAAGGAATGTTACATCCGGTTAAGTTAGCAGCTTCTCAAGCGAGGGAGACCACCGCCGACGCCCGTCCGGGCGCTGCGGCACAAAGCTACAGCACTTGGCTGCAAAGGTACTTGTCGACGCTCAGCCCCTGGCCGCCATGACCCGCTCTACCGTCTCGACGATGGCCTGGGTCTGGGGATCGATCTCGAGATTGACCCTGTCCCCCGGGCGACGGTCGGCCAGTGTGGTACGGGCCAGCGTTTCCGGGATCAGGTCGACGCAAAAGGCCGGCCCCCGGGTATCGTTGCGCAACTCACCAATGGTCAGGCTGATGCCGTCCACGCCGATGTAGCCCTTGGCAAAGACAAAGCGCTCGAGTCCTTGCGGCAACAGGAACCACAGGCGACGGTTGTTGGGTGCCTCGTCGAGTTCCACCAGCTCCGCCTGCCCCATGACGTGACCGGACATGGCGTGCCCGCCGATCTCGTCACCGAAGCGCGCCGCCCGCTCGACGTTGACGCGATCACCGACGCTCAGACCGCCGAGATTGGTGACCCGCAGGGTTTCGCGCATCAGGTCGAAGCTGACCAGATCCCCGTCGATATCGGTGACGGTCAGACAGACTCCGTTGTGGGCCACCGATGCGCCCAGCTCCAAGCCTTCACACAGGTGACGCGGCATCCGCACCAGATGGCTGCGAAAGGCCTCCGCTTCCTTGATCTCGACCACCTCGGCGGTGCCCTGAACGATACCGGTGAACATCTTTGTCTCCTTGCCATCACGGGGCCTTCCCCGAACCGGCCCAGTCTAGAAGCCGTGCCTCCAAAGGTCCACGCTTGCGCTATTGTTCAGAAAACCTATCGCCAGTCACGGCGTCCGGCGGGCGGATCCACTACGACGTGGCGCCTACCTCGAAAGACCTTGCCAGTGGCTATGCGTAAACGATTGACAGGGTCCTTCGCTCGCCCTATCCTTGCCCGCTACATTTTTAGGCGCCGATTTGTACCCGGATTGCGGGCGCCCGTGCCGCGACGCTCACAAGGCGTCGGTGCATGAAGTGCAGCTAAAAGGGTGTGTCCAGCGTTGATGGCCACCCGTCAGGGTGGCCTTTTTTTATGCCTACCCATTGCCGTTCTCTTGCCCGCCCAGGTCCCTCGGTGCCCACCCGGTAGCTGAGATGATACGACTGACCAACCTTTCCAAGACCTTTGGTGCCGGCTCACGCGCCGTCAAGGCGCTAGCCGACGTCGACCTGCACGTACCCCAGGGGCAGATTCACGGCGTCATCGGCCTGTCCGGCGCCGGCAAGTCGACGCTGATTCGCTGCGTCAACCTGCTCGAGCGGCCTACCTCCGGCACCGTGGAGGTGGATGGCCAGACGTTGACCAGCCTCTCCGGCCCCGCCCTCAATCAGGCGCGCCACCGTATCGGCATGATCTTCCAGCACTTCAATCTGCTGACCTCGCGCACGGTATTCGCCAACATCGCCCTGCCGCTGGAACTGATGGGCGTCAAGCGCGACGAGATCACCAAGCGCGTCACGCCTCTGCTGGAGCTGGTCGGCCTGGCCGACAAGGCCCAGCAGTATCCGGCACAGCTGTCCGGCGGTCAGAAGCAGCGCGTGGCCATCGCCCGCGCCCTGGCCAGCCGCCCTCAGGTACTGCTGTGCGACGAGGCCACCTCGGCGCTGGACCCCCACACCACCGCCTCGATCCTCGAACTGCTCAAGGACATCAACCAGAAGCTCGGGTTGACCATTCTGCTGATCACCCACGAGATGGAGGTGGTCAAGTCGATCTGCCATCGCGTCAGCCTGATCTCCGGTGGCAGGCTGGTCGAGGAAGCCGATGTCGGTGACTTCTTCACCGCCCCGCGCACTCAGCTCGGCCGCGACTTCCTCAACGAATTCCTCGAACTCGAACCGCCCAGGGAGCTGATCGACCGCCTCGAGCAGACCCCCGGGCCGAATTCGCATCCGGTGGTACGCCTGGCGTTTTCCGGCGACGCCGTGTCCACTCCCCTGATCTCGCGGCTGGCGCGGGAGTGCGGCGTGGACGTCAGCATTCTGCAGGCCAAGGTCGAGTCCATCCAGGAGCGAACCCTGGGCCTGATGATCGCCGAACTGATGGGGGACGCCGAGGACACCCGGCGCGCCCTCGCCTACCTGCAATCTCACGACCTGACAGTGGAGGTGCTTGGCCATGTCCAGCGCGATGTTTAACCTCATCCTCGAAGCCACCCTCGACACTCTCTATATGGTGGCGGTGTCCGGTGTGATCGCGGCCCTGGTCGGCATCCCTCTGGGCGTGCTTCTTTATGTCACTCGCCCGGGCCAGATCCTGGCCCAGCCGGTGCTGCAGTCGGTCCTCGGCATCATCACCAACATCGGCCGCTCGATCCCCTTCATCATCCTGATGGTGGCGATCATTCCGTTCACGCGCATGCTGGTGGGGTCGTCCATCGGCACCAACGCTGCCGCCGTGCCGCTGACCATCGCCGCGATTCCGTTTATCGCACGCCTGGTCGAGGGCGCGCTGAACGAGATTTCTCCCGGGCTGGTGGAAGCCGCCCAGTCCATGGGTGCTACCCCTTGGCAGATCATCACCAAGGTACTGCTGCCGGAGGCCCGCGGGGGCATCTTCACCGCCCTGACCGTCACCGCGGTGACCCTGGTCAGCTATTCGGCCATGGCCGGCGCCGTGGGCGGAGGTGGTCTTGGCGACCTGGGCATTCGCTACGGCTACAACCGCTTCAATCCGACCATCATGCTGATCACCGTTGCCATCCTGGTGGTCATGGTTCAGGCCTTCCAGAGCCTGGGTGACTATCTGGTGCGCAAGAGTGACCACAAGTGACATGCACCCTGCATGGCCTTAATAACCAAATTGCATTAGCGAAAGACGTGTTATTCCATTAACATCGCCACACACGTCACACACCGTTTCGGGAGACACTGAAGATGCGCAAGACACTGCTGGGCGCCCTGGCGCTTTCCACCCTGTCACTGGCGATCAGCCAGGCCAACGCCGATGAGCACAGCCTGAAGGTGGGCACCGTCGCCGGCCCCGAGACCGACGTCATGCAGGTCGCCGCCGATCTGGCCGAGGAGCGCTATGGTCTAGAGATCGAGATCATCGAGTTCACCGACTACGTGACGCCCAACGCCGCCCTGGCCGACGGCAGCCTCGACGCCAACGCCTACCAGCACGAGCCCTACATGAACGCCATGGTCAACGACCGCGGCTACGACTTCGCCATCGCCGGGCGCACCTTCGTCTACCCGATCGGGGCCTACTCCGAGAAGTACGAGAGCATCGAGGACCTGCCCGAGGGCGCCACCATCGCGCTGCCCAACGACCCGTCCAACGAAGGCCGCTCACTGATCCTGCTCCACAACGAGGGCCTGATCACCCTGGACGACCCCGAAAACCTGGAAGCCACGCCGCTGAATATCGTGGAAAACCCCCACGACTTCGACTTCCGCGAGATCGAGGCGGCCCAGCTGCCGCGCGTTCTGCCCGACGTGGATATGGCCTTCATCAACAATACCTTCGCCCAGCCGGCCGGCCTGACCCTGGACGACGCCCTGGTCAAGGAAGGCCCCGAGTCGCCCTACGTCAACATCATCGCCGTGCGCGGTGGCGACGAGGATCGCGAGGAGATCCAGCAACTGGTCGACGCCTACCAGAGCGACGAAGTCGCCGCCAAGGCAGAAGAGCTGTTCAAGGGCGCCGCCGTTCCTGGCTGGAAGTAAGCCTGACGCGCGCTCCCTCTCGAGGCCGGCCCCAGGGCCGGCCTCGCCGTTTTCACCCGCGGACACTGCCACACTCGACATGTCTTCCTACGATCTTCTCGACCGCCAGCTCACCGCCCTGCTCGACTCCGGCGACTGGCTGACCAACGCCGCCCAGACCTCGGCCTTCATCATGCAGGAAGTCCCGCGCCTCAACTGGGTCGGCTTCTATCTGCAGCGCCAGCCGCGCATGCTGTCCCTGGGCCCCTTTCAGGGCAAGCCAGCCTGCCATCCGATCCCCTTCGACAAGGGTGTCTGTGGCGCCGCCGCCCGCAGCCGCCAGACCCAACGCGTCGACGACGTCCACGCGGTCGCGGACCATATCGCCTGCGACAGCGCCTCGCGCTCCGAGCTGGTGGTACCGGTGCTCGACAAGGACGGTGAACTATGGGGCGTGCTCGACCTGGACAGCCCCGACCAGGGGCGCTTCAGCGAAGACGACCAGGCCGGCATCGAGCGCCTGGTGGCCACCTTCCGCCGCTTGAGCGGGCTCGGCGACGCCTGAACCGTCCCAACGGATGAATCGCGCCGCCCCGGAGGCGGCGCACTCACTTCAATGCCAACCCGCGGCTCGGCCACTGCGTTGATCAGCCGGTGGCAGCAGTTGCCAAACACCGGCGACGGCGACGACCCTAGAAACGACAAAAGCCCCGAGGCGAGGCCGCGGGGCTTTTGTCTGTAATCTGGTAGGACCAGGCGGATTTGAACCGCCGACCTCCACGATGTCAACGTGGCGCTCTAACCAACTGAGCTATGGTCCTGAAGCAGGAAAGCGAGATGGCACGTCGCAATACGCCTTGCAATGGCACTGCGAGGTAGTGCTGGTAGGACCAGGCGGATTTGAACCGCCGACCTCCACGATGTCAACGTGGCGCTCTAACCAACTGAGCTATGGTCCTGCATCACTCGATGTGCGATCTAGCTGGTAGGACCAGGCGGATTTGAACCGCCGACCTCCACGATGTCAACGTGGCGCTCTAACCAACTGAGCTATGGTCCTACACGGCTGCCGAAACGAGGGAGTCACCACCCTCGCTGCTGACAACGGATGCGAATTCTACGCCTTCGGCAGAATTTTGCAAGCCCTTGAGTTCACCGAATGATTTTTTCCTTCGAGGGGCCCGTGCGGCGTCTCGAACGCCTTCACCGCAGCGCGATTCCACCATCGCCAAATCCGGTCGCGTTCGTTTACGATCATCGGGAATGCGTCTGGTGAAGCGAGATCCACGACAGCCTCATCGGCGTCCCCAAAGCGACGTCCTCGCCGGCAATGTACCAGGACGTTCCATTCACCAGGGCCTGCCTGTTCCAGGGCCATCGATACACAAGGGCTTTTCTTCTATCGAGGCCTTCCGTCTGTCATGGGCCTTTCAGGCACAAGGGCTTTCCATCTTTCAAGGCCTTCCAAGCACAAGGGCAATCGGGATGAACCAGCAGCAGCGTCAGGACGCCATCATTGCACTGGTCAGTCGCCAGGGATACGCCAGCATCGAGCAGTTAACCGATCACTTCGCGGTGACCCCTCAGACCATCCGCCGCGACCTCAACACACTGGCAAGCGAAGGCCGGTTGCGCCGAGTCCACGGTGGCGCGGGCCTCGAGTCGAGCACCGTCAATACCGCCTACGCCACCCGCAAGACGCTCAACCTCGACGCCAAACGACGCATCGCCGATGCCGTGGCGCGCCAGGTGCCGCACCACGCCTCGCTGTTCATCAATATCGGCACCAGCAATGAACTGGTGGCCGAGGCACTGCTTGAGCATCAAGGCCTGGAGATCATCACCAACAACCTCAACGTGGCGTCCATCCTGCATCACAAGGAAGACTTCAAGGTGATCGTCGCCGGCGGCCAGGTCAGACCCCGTGACGGCGGGATCATCGGCGAAGCGACCATCGACTTCATCCATCAGTTCAAGGTGGACATTGGGCTGATCGGGATCAGCGGCATCGATCAGGACGGCTCCCTGCTGGAGTTCGACTATCAGGAAGTCCGCGTCGCTCAGGCGATTATCGAGAACTCACGTCAGGTGTTTCTGGCCGCCGATCACTCCAAGTTTCACCGCAACCCGGTGGTGCGCCAGGGCAACGTATCCCAACTCGATGCCCTGTTCACCGATCGTGAGCCACCGGAGGCCATCGCACGGCTACTGCAGGAACACGGGGTCGTCCTGCACCTTGCGTGATCCTGCACCTGGCCTGATCCTGCAACTGGCCTGGCCCAGCCGCTCTGTGTCATCTTGCGAAAACGCCAGTCCACCCCCGCTTCCTCTTCGGCCTCGTGGACGCCTTGGCGCACAAACCCAGCCGAGGCGACGTTCTTCCCCTGCTCTCCAGACGGCACGACCAAAGTGCTATCGAAAACTTTCGCGCTCTGGTTGTTCGTTCACGACCTCAACGCTACCTTTATTTTCGATAACGAACTTGTTGTGGCCTCGTACGACCATTGATCACCCGCGGCGGCGACGTTGCATAGGGGCACCCGACGTCGCTGCATCTGGCCATGCCCCTGCCGGCAGCACTAGACGGAAACCGTCTGCTCACCGAAGGTGAAGGTATCGCTCGACCACAACAACCGTCAGGACACCGGAACATGCCAACACGCTATATTCTCGCCTTTGATCAGGGCACCACCAGCTGCCGGGCCATCCTGTTCGACCAGGACACCCGCATCGTCGGCATCGCGCAGAAGGAATTCACCCAGCACTACCCCAAGCCAGGCCAGGTGGAACACGATGCCATGGAGATCTGGGGCAGCCAGATGGGAGTCGCACGAGAAGTGCTGGAAACCCAGGGCGTCAAGCCGTCCCAGGTAGCCGCCATCGGCATCACCAACCAGCGCGAGACCACCCTGATCTGGGACCGGCACACCGGCAAACCGATCCACAACGCCATCGTCTGGCAGGATCGACGCACCGCACCGCTATGCGACGAGCTCAAGGCCCAGGGGCTGGAAGCCCATATCCGCGACACCACCGGCCTGGTGGTCGACGCCTACTTCTCCGCCACCAAGATTCGCTGGATCCTCGACCAGGTGGACGGTGCCCAACAGCGCGCCGAGGCCGGCGATCTGCTGTTTGGCACCATGGACAGCTGGCTGGTGTGGAACCTGACCCGCGGCGAACGCCACCTGACCGATGTCTCCAACGCCTCGCGCACCATGCTGTTCGACATCAAGCGGCTCGACTGGGACGACCGACTGCTCGAGGCCCTCGATATTCCCCGGGCGATGCTGCCCGAGGTCAGGCCATCCAGCGAGGTCTACGGTACCACCGCCAAGGAAATGTTCGGTGGCGCCCAGATCCCCATCGCCGGTATCGCCGGTGACCAGCAAGCCGCCCTGTTCGGCCAGGCCTGCTTCGACAAGGGCATGGTCAAGAACACCTACGGTACCGGCTGTTTTCTGCTGATGAATACCGGCGAGACCCCGGTGCCTTCGACCTCGGGCCTGCTGACCACCATCGCCTGGGGGCTCGACGGCAAGGTCACCTATGCGCTGGAAGGATCGATCTTCATCGCCGGCGCGGCGGTGCAGTGGCTGCGCGACGAACTCAAGATGATCGACTCGGCGGAAGACTCCGAA
The DNA here is from genome assembly GCF_019802175.1 of Halomonas sp. DP5N14-9. NCBI lineage: Bacteria > Pseudomonadati > Pseudomonadota > Gammaproteobacteria > Oceanospirillales > Halomonadaceae > Halomonas > Halomonas sp. DP5N14-9. Next base: position 117,358 of record NZ_JAHVHR010000013.1, on the reverse strand, counting down.
TACTACGCCAGCAAGGTCGAGGATGCCGGTGGTGTCTACGTGGTCCCCGCCTTCGCCGGCCTCGGCGCTCCTTACTGGGACATGTACGCCCGTGGAGCGATCTTCGGCCTGACCCGAGGCTCCGGCAAGGAGCATATCACCCGCGCCACCCTGGACGCCCTGGCCTATCAGACGCGAGACATCATCGACGCCATGCAGAAGGACTCGGGGATCACCCTCAAGGCCCTGCGGGTCGACGGCGGCGCCGTCGCCAATAACATCATGATGCAATTCCAGGCTGACATGCTGGCGGTCGACGTCGAACGCCCCAGGGTCATCGAGAGCACCGCCCTGGGGGCGGCCTACCTGGCGGGGATCGCGGTGGGCATGTGGAACCTGCCGGAGCTCGCCACCCGGGGCGACATCGAACGCACCTTTACGCCTGCCATGGAAGACGCCGAACGGGAACGACGCTACAAGGGATGGAAAAAGGCCGTGCGACGGACCATGAACTGGGAGCGCGACGAAGACTGACCACACCGGGGCCTTGCGTCCCGACTCCTTCAGGAACCGCGGGGGACATGCATGCAACTACGTGACGCCAACCTTCAGCGCCTGAAGGAGGAGCACTTCGATGTACTGATCATCGGCGCCGGCATCAACGGCGCCGCCAGCGCCGCCGCGCTGGCCGGCAAGGGCGCCCGGGTGGCCTTGATCGACCGTGGCGACTTCGCCGGCGAGACCAGTCAGCACTCGTCCAATCTGGTGTGGGGCGGCATCAAGTACATGGAAAGCTATGACTTTTCGCTGGTGCGCAAGCTATGCAAGAGCCGCAACCACCTGATCAGGAGCTTTCCGTCGACGGTCCAGGAAATTCGCTTTCTGACCACCATCGACAGGGGCTTTCGCTATCACCCTCGCATGCTCTGGGCGGGCACCTGGCTGTACTGGCTGATGGGCAACGCCTTCACCCGACTGCCGCGCTACTTGACGCCAAAAGGCATCAACCGACGCGAGCCACTGGTCGATACGCGTGCGGCGATCGGTGGCTTCGAGTACTCCGACGCCTACCTGCATGACAACGATGCCCGCTTTGTCTATAGCTTCGTACGCTCGGCGCTGGACTACGGCGCGGCGGCGGCCAACTACGTCGAGTCGCGGGGGGCACGACGCAGCGACAACGGCTGGGTCGTTGACGCCCGGGACAACCAGAGCGGCGAGACCTTCAGCCTTCGCGCCGGAATCATCATCAATGCCACCGGCCCCTGGGTGGACGACCATAACGCCTTGAGCCGACAGACCACCGATCACCACCACGCCTATTCCAAGGGCATCCACCTGATCGTGCCACGGCTGTCGGAGCGCCAGCGGGTGCTGGCCTTCTTTGCCGACGACGGGCGGCTGTTCTTCGCCATTCCCATGGGGCCGCGCACCTGCATCGGCACCACCGACACCAAGGAAGAGCGCCCGGAGGTCGCGATCAGCGACGCCGACATCGACTTCGTGCTGGACAACATCAACAAGCGCCTGAGTCTGAAGCGCCCACTCAACCGTTCGGACATCATCGCCACTCGCTGCGGCGTGCGCCCGCTGGCGGTCAAGGCCAACGCCGGCAATGGCCGCGACTTTCTCCAGATGTCGCGCAAGCATGCCATCGACATCAACGCCAATGAGCGCCATATCAGCATCTTTGGTGGCAAGCTCACCGACTGCCTCAACGTCGGCGAGGAGATCGTCAGAGAGGTGCAACGATTAGGCCTCGAGCTGCCACAGCCCCGCGCCCGCTGGTACGGCGAACCTTCGGACACGGACAGGCGAGAATTCCTGCACCAGGCAAGCCTGCTGGACCTCGATGAGCGCACCCCCTCCTCGTCCAGCGAACCTCTGAGCAAGCGCCTGTGGCGTCGCTACGGCCTCAACGCCTTCGACATGCTGGAGCAGATCCGCCAGGACCCGCGACAGGGAGAGCTGTTGATCGAGGGTACCGAATACCTGCGCTGCGAGCTCGAGCACGCCGCCCGGCGAGAGATGATCACACGACTCGAGGACTTCCTGCGCCGCCGCTCCAAGATCGCCCTGGTGGTGGACACTCAGACCCTGCACGGGTCACCTGGCCTCGATGAGGCCGCCCGAATCCTGTTCGGCGACGAGGCCCAAGAACGGCTCGAGGAATACTTCGCGAGTGCCACACCGACATCGCGCGAACGGGCCTGAGGTCCTCAACGGCGCTCCTTGGCTCTATCGTTAAAGGCCGAGGACCGTTAGGCTCGTCATCATCATTGTTGCGCCGAGCCGGTGCGCCGGACCGAAAAGGGACCCCTGCATGCTCTCACTTGTCATCGATACCCTTCTGATCGCGGTGGTGACCATCGTCGCCGGCGCAACCCTGATCGCCAGGATTCCGTCCCACTGGTGGTGGCTCAGGGCCTGCGAGTTCCCCCGTGTCCAGATCGGACTCATCGGGTTGTTCTGTGCTTTGGCAAGCCCGCTGGCGAGCGACTCCCTGACACTCTGGATTGCCACGGCCGGCCTGGTCGTCTTCGCCATCCAGGCTTTCTATGTACTGCCCTGGACACCGCTGTGGCCGGTGCAGGTCATGGCCGCCAAGGGCGACGCCCCGGAGCGTTGCCTGACGCTCTTGATCGCCAATGTACTCACGCCGAACCGGCGCAGCGACGACCTGCTGGAGATCATCGCCGAGCGCGACCCGGACATGGTGCTGACCCTGGAATCCGACCAATGGTGGGGCGACAAGCTCGATGCCGGCCTGGCAGACGGCTACCCCTACGCCGTGCGGGTCCCGCTGGACAACCTCTACGGCATGCACCTGTATTCCCGTCGCCCGCTGATCGACCCCGAGGTCAAGTGGCTGATCCAGGATGACATCCCCTCGATCCACTGTGAGGTGGAACTCGAAAGCGGAGATCACATCCGCTTTCGCGCCCTTCACCCCAGGCCACCGGCGCCGAGCGAGAGCGAGGAATCGCTGTGGCGGGACGCGGAGCTTTCGCTGGTCGCCGAAGAGATCCACCAGAACCCGGTACCGACGCTGGTCGCCGGCGACCTCAACGACGTTGCCTGGTCACGCAGCACGCGCCTGTTCTGCCGCGTCAGCGGCATGCTGGACCTGCGGCGGGGCCGCGGCATGTTCTCGAGCTTCCACGCCGGCTATCCGTTCCTGCGCTGGCCGCTGGACCATGTCTTCGTCAGCGAGCACTTCACCCTTGCCAAGATGGATCGGCTGCGAGCCTTTGGCTCAGACCATTTCCCGATCCTTGCCACCGTCTGTTATCGCCCCTCCAGAGCCGACGAGCACGACACCCCGGACGCCGACAACGAAGAGCATCACGACGCCCGTGAAACCGTCGAGGAAGCCAGGGAGCGCGATCAGTCGAGTTGAGTTCCCGCCTTCCAGGCGATGTCCATGTAGTGGTAACAAGTGTGGCGATGGACTCGCAGCAATAGAAAAGACGGGTAGCAGTAGAAAAGAAGAGCCTTGCCGTCGTGGCAAGGCTCTTCTTCTTCAAGGGGCGCTATTCCAAGGGGCGTTATTCCAAGAGGCGCTATTCCAAGAGGCGCCATGTCGGCCGCGCCCTCGTCACCTCTATTCGGGAATACCGCCACGAGTCAGGGAGGCGGGATCCAGCAGGCGTTCGAGCTCATCGCGTCCGAGGTCGGTCTCCTCCTCGGCCACGTCGATGATCGGCCGACCGGCCTGGTAGGCCTTCTTGGCGATGGCCGCCGCGGCGTTATAGCCGATCACCGAATTCAATGCCGTCACCAGGATGGGATTGCGCGCCAGTGGCTCACTCAGGTTGTCCTCGCGCACCTTGAAGGTGGCGATCGCCTTGTCCGCCAGCAGCCGCGATGTCTGGCTCATCAGGGTGATCGACGTCAGCAGGTTGCTTGCCACCAGTGGCAGCATCACGTTGAGCTGGAAGTTGCCGCTCTGTCCGGCGACGGTCACGGCGGTGTCCAGACCGATCACCTGAGCGGCGGCCTGGGCGGCGGATTCGGGTATCACAGGATTGACCTTGCCCGGCATGATCGAACTGCCCGGCTGCAAGGCTTCAAGCTCGATTTCGCCAAGCCCCGCCAGCGGGCCGGAGTTCATCCAGCGCAGATCATTGGCGATCTTCATCACCACACACGCCAGACCCTTGAGCTGACCCGACAGCTCCACCGCTGCGTCCTGGGAGCCAAGGCTGGCAAAGAAGCTGTCATTGGGCGTCAGAGCGAGCCCGGTGCGGGCGGAGAGCTCGGCGGCCATGCGCTCGGCGAACTCCGGATGGGCATTGATACCGGTGCCGACCGCAGTCCCCCCCTGGGCCAGCCGACACAGCCGCACCATGGCGCTGTCGAGACGCTCGATGGCCTGCCCCACCTGGCTCGACCAGCCACCGAGTTCCTGACCAAGACGCAGTGGCATGGCATCCATCAGGTGAGTGCGTCCGGTCTTGACCACCTCGTCCAGCTCTTCTGCCCTGGCGTCGATGACACCTCTGAGGTGCTCGAGCGCCGGGCGTAGCGTACCGGTAACTTCCAGCGCCGCCGACAGGTGCAGGGCGGTGGGAATGACGTCGTTGCTCGACTGTCCCATGTTGACGTGGTCGTTGGGCCCGACGCTCAAGTCATCGGAGCTCGCCAGGTGGGCGATCACCTCGTTGACGTTCATGTTGCTCGAGGTGCCGGACCCGGTCTGAAACACATCGATGGGAAACTGATCATCGTGCTGACCCGCGATGATCGCGTCTGCCGCCTCGACGATGGCACGACGACGATCGTCGTCCAGCAATCCCAGGTCGCCGTTGACCACCGCCGCCGCTCGCTTGATGCGAGCAATGGCGTGGATAAAGGCTGACGGCATCGGCTGGCCCGACACCGGGAAGTTGTTGACCGCACGCTGCGTCTGGGCGCCATAGAGCGCATTGGCGGGAACCTCGAGCTCCCCCATGCTGTCGCGTTCGATACGGGTCTGCGTCATGGATCACTCCTGATCGTCAAAGGCAAAGGGTTAAGGGTACGGTCCTTCGTTTTCTCTTGAATACCATGGTGGCGAGACTTCCTGCTTGCAAGGCTTGCAGGGATCACATCGCTGTCATGTCTCCACACTAGGCTGAAGGCGATCCAGGGGCACGGTGAACTTGCACGCCGGTATCCCATCAAAGGGCGAAGAAGGCTAGATAACGGACTTTTCGTCGTTTTTTCGCTGTTTCAAGCATTCTTTGGATCCAAACCCCTTTTCCCCCGATTCTCGACCCAATCCATGTTGCGATGCACAAAACCCTCTGCTATTGTGCACTGCAACAGACGACGCAACGGCATCGACCACTGGGAATGGTCCCACGGTCATCGCCGACAAGTAGTTCGAAACCCCAGGAGGTTCACATGATGCGCACTATCGATACCAAAGCACTGTTCAACAACGAGCAAGTCGAAAACCTGTTCTTCGGCCCGGCCCGCGCTTACGCCAGCCTGACCGTCGACTTCGCCGAGAAGCTGACCAGCGCCCAGCTGGAAGCCGCCAAGGCCTACACCGAGACCGGTCTGGCCCAGGCTCGCGCCTTCACTTCCGTCAAGGACGTCGAAGGTCTGCGCTCCTACATGGAAGGCCAGCAGAAGGTCGCCAAGGACCTGACCGAGCGCCTGAAGGGCGACGCCGAGAAGGTCGTGGCCCTGCAGCAGGACTTCGTCTCCAAGAGCCAGAAGCTGGCCGAAGAGAACGTCAAGCAGGCCACCGACACCGCCACCAAGGCTACCGCCAACGCCAAGTAATCTGGCTACGGCAGACGCCTGAACGACTCAGGTCGTTCACCAAGCGGCCCCCGATTTCGATCGGGGGCCGTTTTGCGTCTGCAGGCAGCGTCGAGGCCAGGCCATCAGGCAACAACGCTCGCAAGGCGGCAGACGCCTATCCGGCCACGCACACGCCACGCGTGGCAATTCCGACGCCGATTCCATAAGCTGACAGCACACAGGGCCCAACGACATTCGTTGCAAGGAGACCGCGCCATGAAGGCACCCTACCCGCTGTTGTCACGCCGATTCCGCCTGGCGGTAATCGCCATCCTCGCCTTGCTGATCACCGGCTGTCAGAGCGTCAGCACCACCGGCACGTCCCGCGCCCCGGAGGTCATCGATATCGGCGAACCCGACACCCCGATCGAACAGCCGGGCCCGAGAGACGACCAGCCCACCGCCGATCAAGCCAGGGTCCCCAGGGAGATCCCCTTCCCCGCCGACGTCTACGCCCAGCTGCCGAAGAGCGGCAGCGCCGTGCTGTCCGGCAGACTCACCCTGAACACCCCCGCAGGCCCGGTCATCGGCGGTGGCGAGACGGTATCGGTCGCACCGATCACCAAGTACTCCGCCGAGGCGGCGGCCCAGGCGCTGGCCGGCCGGGCGGTGGAACGCGCCGACCCACGGGCCCGCGAATACACCCACACCACCCGCACCGACACCAACGGCTACTTTCAGCTACGCGACCTGCCCCCCGGCGACTTCTACGTTTCGGGCACGGTGGTCGATCCGGCCAGTGGCAGCCGCCAGATCGTGATCAAGGAAGTCACGCTAAGAAATGGTGGCCACAGCGAGATTCAGCTCAGCCGCTGATACCGCGTACCGATTCGACCTGGCCCTGACAACAGGACGGCGACCCATTGCGGGTCGCCGTCTTGCTTTCCTGGAGAGCTTTCCTGGAGAGCTTTGCTGGAGATGCCCAGACCGCTACCAGTCTAGTGCCTTCTTGACGAAGGGGATGGTCAACTTGCGCTGCGCCGACAGCGAGGCGTTGTCCAGCACCTCGAGCGAGCGAAACAGCTCACTGAGCTCGCGTGCACCACGATGCAGGATGTAGCGTGCCACCTCGTCGGGCAACTCCATGCCACGCAGGTGGGCACGCAGCTTCAACGCTTGCATGCGGTCCTCGTCGGACAGCTGCCTGAGGTGGAAGGTCATGCCCCAGGTCAGCCGTGACGCCAGGTCCGCCAGCTTGATATCGAGCAGCCGGGGCGGGCGATCCGCGGCGATCAACAATCGCTTGCCGCTGTCTCGCAGCCGGTTGAAGGCATGGAACAGCGCCTCCTCCCAGCGCTTGCGCCCCACCACTCGATCCAGATCATCGATGGCCACCAGGTCGAGACGCTCCACATCCTCGAGCATCAACGGCGGGAAGTGGCCCAGCTCCTCCAGTGGTAGATAGAGGGTTCGCAGGTCCCGCGCGGAGGCCTGGTGGCAGGCCGCCTGCAACAGGTGGCTACGACCGACGCCGTCGCCCCCCCACAGGTACAGAAAGGGCTCGCCGTTGTCATCGAACTGATGGCTCAGGCACTCCACCAGGGTGGCGTTGGCTCCCGGATGGTAGTTGTCGAAGGTCGCGTCGTCGCGCAGTCCGACGCCCAGAGGCAACTGCGCGGGGGCTCGACTCATGAGGACTCCTCGTTGGCGGCGGAGGGCTCCTTGTCGGATTCATGCTCCGCGTCATAGAGCGACGAATTCTTATACGTATCATGCAGGTAGCGCAAGATGACCATCACCATGGCCGCCACCGGCAGCGCCAGCAGCACACCGGTGAAGCCGAACAGCTGGCCGCCGGCCAGCACCGCAAAGATGACCGCGACAGGATGCAGGCCTATCTTGTCCCCCAGCAGCTTCGGCTGCAGCAGGGTGCTTTCCACCAGTTGCCCGAAGCCGAACACCAGCCCCACGCCCAGCAGTACCAGCCAGTCGCCGAACTGGAAGAAGGCCACCACACCGGCCACCGAGATCCCCACGATCACGCCCAGATAGGGCACGATGCTGGCAAGTCCTGAGAGCAGCCCGATCAGCAGGCCAAAGCGAACACCCAGCAGCGTCAGTCCGATGGCATAGATGACGCCGAGGCACAGCATCACGATCAACTGGCCACGCAGGAAGGCCGCCAGCACCTCGTCGCACTCCTTGGCCAGCCGAACGGCCGTCGGCTCCCACTGACGCGGCAGCAGCCGCCTGACCTTGCCCACCAGCACGTCCCAGTCCAGCAGCAGGTAGAAGGTCACCACCGGAATCAACGCCAGATTGGCCAGCCAGCCGACCAGCGCCATACCCGACCGCGACACTTGGGCCAGTACGCTGGCGGCGACGGTACCGGTTTCTTTCCAGTTTTCCAGTACTGCCTTGCGCAGTGCATCGAAGTCGGTGCTGAGATCGAGCCCGGTCAACGACTGCAGCTCCGGCAACACCGTGCTCTGAATCCAGCTCAGTACCGCCGGCAGCGCTTCCACCAGCTGCCCGATCTGCTGTCCCAGCAGCGGCACCAGCAGCAGCAGCGTCAGCCCTACCAGCAGCGTCAACAGCACAAACACGACGCAGACCGCCCATTGACGCGACAGCCCGCGCTCCTCCAGGCGATCGGCGATAGGGTCACCCAGGTACGCCAGCACCATGCTGACGAAGAAGGGCGCCAACACCGGTTCGATGCTGACGAAGAACCACAGCACAACAGCCGCCACCGCGGCGACGATCCACCACTGCTTGCTCATTCGCTTTTCCCCGAAAGAAACCACCATTCCCTGTGATGCCCGACCGATAGTGTGCCATGGCTGCGATGGCCGAAGCACAGTGCTACAATCTCCGCCCCCAACGTGCCCATTGTCTCACGTTCGTCCGCTGGTGCGCACCACGCCCGCGGGTCGACCGACTCCACAGGATCTGTCATGACCGACTCCTCCTCCCCCGAAAGGGCTTCGCTCAGCTACAAGGACGCCGGTGTCGATATCGACGCCGGCAACGCCCTGGTCGATCGCATCAAGGGCGTCGCCAAACGCACCACCCGCCCCGAGGTAATGGGCGGGCTGGGAGGCTTCGGCGCGCTGTGCCAGCTGCCCAGCGGCTACCGTGAGCCGGTGCTGGTCTCCGGCACCGACGGGGTCGGCACCAAGCTGCGCCTGGCCATGGACCTGGGTCGCCATGACACCATCGGCATCGATCTGGTTGCGATGTGTGTCAACGACCTGGTGGTCGCCGGCGCCGAGCCGCTGCTGTTCCTCGACTACTATGCCACCGGCAAGCTGGACGTCGATATCGCCGCCGACGTGGTCAGCGGCATCGGCGAAGGCTGCGAACGTGCCGGCTGTGCTCTGGTCGGTGGCGAAACCGCCGAGATGCCCGGCATGTACGAAGGTAGCGACTACGATCTGGCCGGCTTCTGTGTCGGCGTGGTGGAGAAGGACGAGATCCTCGACGGCACCAAGGTCGCCGCCGGTGACGTACTGCTGGGCCTGAGCTCATCCGGCCCTCACTCCAATGGCTACTCCCTGATCCGCAAGATCCTCGAGGTGGCTGACGCCGACCTGTCCACCGACATCGACGGCCAATCACTGGGCGACGCCCTGATGGCGCCGACACGCATCTACGTCAAGCCGCTGCTGGAACTGCTGCGCCACGACGACTATCAGGTCCACGCCCTGTCCCACATCACCGGTGGTGGCCTGCTCGAGAACCTGCCCCGGGTACTTCCCGAGGACCTCACCGCCCACGTCGATACCAGCCTGTGGCAGCGCCCTGCGGTGTTCGACTGGCTCAAGCAGCAGGGCAACGTGGACGAACATGAGATGCACCGCGTGCTCAACTGCGGCATCGGCATGGTGCTGGTGGTACCTGAAGATCAGGCCGACCAGATCCGCGCTCACCTGCAGGCCCAGGGCGAAGGCGTCCATCGCATTGGCCACATCGCCGCGCGCCAGGGCGACGAGGAGCAGGTGCAACTGGAGATGCCGGCGTCATGAGCGAGGGCGTGAACGAGGGCGAGCTCAACGGCTTCACCCCGGAAGAGGCCACCCAGCCACGGGTGGTAGTGCTGATCTCGGGGGGTGGCACCAACCTGCAGGCCCTGATCGACGCCCAGAGCCACGACGAACTGGGTGGCGAGATCGTGGCCGTGGTGTCCAATGTCGCTGACGCCTATGGTCTGAAGCGGGCGCGTGATGCCGGCATCAACGCGGTGGCCCTGCCCCACCGCGAGTACGACAGCCGCGATGCCTTCGACGGCGCCCTGATCAAGGTGATCGAGCGCCACGAGCCTGACCTGGTGGTGCTGGCCGGCTTCATGCGTATCCTGACGCCACGTTTCGTCCAGCGCTTCATGGGGCGGATGATCAACATCCATCCGTCGCTGTTGCCGGCCTATCAGGGCCTGCACACCCACGCCAGGGCACTGGCCGACGGCATCGACGAGCACGGCTGCAGCGTACACTTCGTCACCGAGGAACTCGATGGCGGGCCGGTGGCGATCCAGGCCGTGGTCAAGGTCAACAAGGATGACACCGAAGAGACCCTCAAGGAGCGAGTGCTGAGTCGTGAGCACCTGATCTTCCCGATCGCGGTACGCTGGTTCCTCGAGGGTCGTCTGCGCCTGCAGGGCGACATCGCGACCATCGACGGCCAGCCGCTGCCGCCGGGCGGCATGCGACTGTCCCACGAGGACGCCGCCGAGGAACTCGACGAGGACGACGAGTCCCGTTGAAACCTGGCCGCGCTGTCGACTGAAACAACAAGGCCCGCCGAGCGATCGGCGGGCCTTGTTGTCTGTGGGCCTTGCATGCAGGAGTCGCGTGAGCGGTAAGCCCTCGCCTCTTCGCACTCAGGTGCGCGGCAGAGTCACTCCACGCTGGCCCATGTACTTGCCGCCACGATCGGCGTAGGAAGTGTCACAGATCTCGTCAGATTCCAGAAACAGCATCTGTGCCACGCCCTCGTTGGCGTAGATCTTGGCCGGCAGATTGGTGGTGTTGGAAAACTCGAGGGTCACGTGACCTTCCCACTCCGGCTCCAGCGGCGTCACGTTGACGATGATGCCGCAACGCGCATAGGTGGACTTGCCCAGGCAAATGGTCAGCACGCTGCGCGGGATGCGAAAGTACTCGACGGTCCGCGCCAGCGCGAAGGAGTTGGGCGGAATCACGCAGACATCGCCCTTGATGTCGACAAAACTCTTCTCGTCGAAGGCCTTGGGATCGACCACCGCCGAGTGAATGTTGGTGAACACCTTGAACTCGTCGGCGCAGCGTACGTCATAGCCGTAGCTCGAGGTCCCATAGGAGATGACCCGCCGGTCGTTGACGTAGCGAACCTGATCGGCCTCGAAGGGCTCGATCATGCCTTCGTTCTCGGCCATGCGGCGGATCCATTTGTCGGACTTGATGCTCATGGGACTTCCTGCTGGGTGCTCGAAGAGTGGACGCGTTCGGTGGGGCCACATGATAGCGGCCCCTCGCTGCCACGTCACGATGCAAAGGTGATAGGCGCCTGACAGGCGCTTGATGAGGATCAGCCGGCGACGCCGCCGGGCGTCATCCTCCGCTGGCCCTTACTCGCTGAAGCTGATGCTCGGCCCCTGGTCGCCACCGTCACCGTCGATCTGCTCGGCCACCTGACGCGCCATGGTGCGGAAGGTCGTCGCCACTTCGCCGTCGGGCTCGGCGACCACGCTGGGACGTCCACCGTCCACCTGCTCACGAATGCCCATCGACAGCGGCAGGCGCCCCAGCACCCGGGTATCGTACTCCGCAGCGATGCGCTCTCCGCCCCCCTCGCCGAAGACCGGCTCACTGTGGCCGCACTTCGAACAGGTATGCAGGCTCATGTTCTCGACCACGCCCAGTACCGGGACCTTGACCTTGCGGAACATCTCGATGCCCTTGCGCGCGTCCAGCAAGGCGATGTCCTGGGGCGTGGTGACGATCACCGCGCCGTCAACCGGTACCTTCTGGGCCAGGGTGAGCTGGATGTCACCGGTGCCCGGCGGCATGTCCACGAACAGATAGTCCAGGTCGCTCCAGCGTGTCTGGTTGAGCATCTGCTGGAAGGCTCCCGCCACCATCGGGCCACGCCACACCATGGGCTCGCGAACGTCGACCATGAACGCCATGGACATGGCCTGGATGCCGTGGGCCTCCAGCGGCAGGAACTGGTTCTCGCCGCTCGCCTGGGGGCGCACGCCTTCGCCGACTCCCAGCATCTGCGCCTGGCTGGGCCCGTAGATATCGGCGTCGAGAACGCCGACGCGATAGCCTTCGGCGGCCATGGCCAGCGCCAGATTCACGGTCACCGTCGACTTGCCGACACCACCCTTGCCCGATGCCACGGCAACGATATGCTTGACCCCTTCGATCACGTCTCGCTCCTGTTTCCAGATGGGCGCGGTTAATCCGCCGGGCCAGTATAGGGCCCAGGCGGCGCGAGGTTAAGCGAAGCGGGACCGCCAAACGCAGCGGCGGGCCCGAAGGCCCGCCGCTGTTGCTTCCCGCAACCTTGCCGACGTCACCGCCGGCAACCGTCTCGCTGACGCTCAGTTGGTGCTTTCGGTGCTGGCGTCGTCGGTGACCGAGGCTGCCGCATCGCGCACCTTCTCGGCAGCCTGACGGGCCACGTCCTTGACCGTCTCGACGGCCTCGGCGGCACCGGAGGCTACCTCATCGGTCCACTGGGTAGACGACTCCTCGCCCTCGGCGGCCGCATCGGCGGAGCCCTCTTCGCTGGCCGCATCCGCCTGGGAAGCGTCGGCGGAGGAACCTTCCCCGCTCTGAGAGGCGTCGGCAGAAGCCTGATCACCCTCGCTGCCACCCGGGGTCTTCTCCATGGACTCGGACGAGGCCACGTCCTCGTCCTCGGCGGCGCTCTCGTTGGAGCCCTGCTCGCTGGCCGAGGCCGCGCTGTTGCCCGAGGACTGAGAAGAGTCCTGCTCCTGCGACGACTGTTCCTCTGCCGCCGACCGCTTCGCCGACTGAACGGCGATATCGGCCTGGCTCATGCCATCACTGCTCTGGTCGCCGCTGTTTTCGCCGCCACCACTCTGGTCGCCATTGCTCTGGTCGCCACCCCCGGAGCTGATGACCTCGACGGAGCCGCTGCTGCTTTCGCCCTGGGACGAGGCCTGCTTATCGGCACTACCCTCGCTGTCGCTGCCTTGACCGGAGGATGCGCCATCGGAGAGCTCGGCAGTGGCACGATCGAGGTTCTCGAGCTCGATGCGCCAGGTGTCGAGTTGATTGTTGAGACGAGCCAGACGCTGGCGACGCTCGTCGGCACGGGCCTCGAGTTCATCGATCCTGGCCTGCAGCTCATCGCGGCGGGCGACCGCTTCCTCGGCACGGGACTCGGCCTGGCGAACACGCGCCTCGGCCTGCTCGCGTTGCTCGGCGGTGCTGGCCAGCGTCTGCTCGAGGCGGGCCTGGGCCTGCTCGGCCTGCTTCTGCGCCTCCTGCTGCTGGCTCTCGAGGCTCGCCACTTCTTCCTCGAGTGAACCGACGGCGCTCTGCTTCTCTTCGATGGAGCTTTCCAGATCACTCAGGCGCTTCTCGGCGTCATCGACCTCTCCGGTCAAGGACTCAGCCTCGGACTTGAGCGAATCACGACGCTCCACCAGCTGCTGCTGTTCGTTCTGCGCCTCTTCCAGACGATTGCGCGCCGCCACCAGGTCGGACTGCAAGGATGCCTGGGTGGATTCGAGTTCCTTGAGATCGGCCTGTACCTGGGCGGCCTGCTCTTCGGCTGCCGCCTGGGCGGTACGCGCTTCGGCCTCCTCGGCCTTCAGGGTTTCGAGCTGGGCACGCATTTCCTCAAGCGAGGTCTCGGCCTCTTCCCACTGGGATACCTGGCTCTCGAGCTCGGCACGCTGGGCTTCCAGGGTAGCCTGGCTCTCTTCCAGCCCGGACACCTGCTCGCGCAGGGTCTCGACGCGTGACTCGCTGGCATCGAGTTCCTTGGTCAGGGCAGTGCGTGCCTCGCCGTTGGAACTGGCGCTGAGCTGGGCACCGATGGCCCAGATCAGGCTGACGCCGGCCACCGCCGCCAGGCCCTTGACGCGGTTGTCCTTGAACAGCTCCTTGGCATCCTTGCCGGAGGCTGAAGACTGGGTCGCCTCGGAGGTGTTGCCATCCTTCTCGGTGTTGTTGTCCTTGTCGGGATTGATCTCTTCCATTCGGGGGTCTCCCTTGGGGTGGGACGGGTCCTGAGGTTCGAGGACCAAAGTGATCACAGCATACTGCCTGACTGCGGGCGCGTCAGGGGTGTGCTCCATCAAAAATACGCGCTAGCGAGCATTAGAAAATTGCCGTGTACCCTATCCGAGCATGTTTTCCGCAGAGCGTCGAGCCCCATTACCGAAGCGCAGGAGTCTGCGGAAAGCCGCCCTCACAAGCGTTCAGGATGCAGCGCCTGTTCGATGCGCTACGTCTCCGGCTTGCCGCGTAGCGACTTGAGCTTGCCCCGCTGCTTCTTGCCTTCGAGGCGACGCCGCTTGGCCGCCTTGCTGGGCCGGGTGGCGCGACGCGCCTTGGGAATCACCAGTCCCTGCTGCAACAGCGATTTCAGCCTCGCCAGTGCCGCTGCGCGGTTGGCCTCCTGGGTGCGTTCCGACTGGGCCTTGATGATCACCACTCCGTCCTGGGTGATGCGATGATCATTGAGCGCCAAAAGGCGCTCCTTGACGTCGTCAGGCAACGACGATGCCTGAATATCGAAGCGCAGATGAATCGCCGAGGCGACCTTGTTGACGTTCTGGCCGCCGGCTCCCTGGGCACGAATCGCACTCATGGCGATCTCGCTATGAGGGACCGACAGACGTCGACTTAGTTGCATCTTGCCTCCCTCCTGGTGGCTTGTGATAAATGACGGTAGATGAACGGCGTTGGTGGCCAGTATCGCTGGTCGGTGCCGATGCCCGGTGCTGATACCCAGTGCTGATGCCCGTTGCCGATGCTCAATGTTGATGATCAACGCCAGGCCGTCGGCGGCCCCATCCGGTGGGAGCGACACACTTCAAGGCCTGATCGGACCGACGCCGAGCCCCTTGAGCATGACACGACGAACGGCCTTGAGCAGCGGATAGCTGAGGCGTGCTCGCCGTCTCGACGACAGCCACCACAGCATCCCACGCGACAACGGACCTCGACCTCGCCCGGCCACTGCCGCCATACGTACCGCCTGATCACCATGGTAGCGCTCGTCGCCGAGCTCCAGCACCATACCCTCGTCCAGGCGACAGCCCAGACGCTCCAGACGCCGGACCTCTTCGGGGTGATGGCGCGCATCAACGAGATCCAGCCGTCCCTTGGACAGTCCGTAGCGCGACACGAAGCTCCGACACAACGGACACTGTCCATCGTAGATCAGCCTGGCGTCGGATTCGGTGCGGGATTCCTGGTCTGCAGATGCCACTCGTTCCTCCCGGCGTACCCCCGCCCTTAGACCATCTGGTTGGGCAAGGGTTTGACGCTGACACTGGCTCCCAGCGTATCATGCCCTATCCCTCAAGGACGATTCGGGCCCATGACAGCACCGCGCTGGTACCAACACGCCGTCTTTACTCTGCTGCCACGGCTCGCCTTCTTCATGTGGCGGGTGCTGACCCACTTTCTGCATAATCGAGGAATGCTGCTGGCGGGCGGGGTCGGCTTCAATATTCTGCTGTCCACCATTCCGCTGTTCGCACTGATGGTGGTGGCGATGGCTCAGGTCGTTGACGAGCAGCAGCTGCTCAATGTGATCGCCATGCAGGCACGCCACATCGCCCCGACCCACGCCGAGGTGATGCTGGAGTCGGTGCGCGCACTGCTGGACTCCCGCGACGCGATCGGCATCTACGGCATCCCGGTGCTGCTGATCTTCAGCTCCTTCGCCTTTCGCATGCTGGAAGACGCCCTGGCGCTGATCTTCAGAAAGCCCGACGTCAAGGACACCCGCAGCCTCTGGGTCTCCTTCCTGTTGCCCTACGCCTTCATGCTGGTACTGAGTGCGGCGCTGCTGGCGCTGGCCATGGCGGTCAGCCTGGCCAGCACCCTCAATGGACTGTGGATGGCGCTATACGGCCGTGAGCTGCCCATGGCCTCGCTGTCGGAGCCGGCCCTCAACCTGACCAGCTTCGTCGGCGTCTTCCTGCTGTTCAGCGCCATCTACAAGGTCCTGCCGGTGGTACGCATTTCCCTGAGGCGCGCCTTGGCCGGGGGCTTTGCCGCCGCCCTGATGTGGGAAGGGGTCAGGATCGCCCTGGTCTACTACTTCGCCAACCTGTCACTGGTAAGCGCGGTCTACGGCCCCCTGGCGACCCTGATCGTGGTGCTGCTGAGCCTCGAGATCGGCGCCGTGATCCTGCTGCTGGGCGCCCAGGTCATCGCAGAGCTCGAGCACAACTGCCGCCTCGGCCTGCCCTGGCACCAGGACCCTCGCAAGCGCTCGCGGGTCGATGCCCTCAGCGGCGCTGCGGCTCCTTGCCCTGCAGGCGACGAATCAGCCCCATCAGGCCGCGACCGCTGATCATGCCCAGCAGGTAGATCACCACCACCAGCAGGGCCATCGGCATGGCAATGGTCCAGCCGAGCAGTTTCACCTGCACCATCTCGATGTTCTGCACCACCAGGATGGCGATCAGCGCCAGAATCACGACCTTTACCACCAACCAGAACTTTTCCATCGAAGACTCTCCTTGTGCCCGACACGGGCGTTGCGATGTCGCCACGCCGAGCTCGAAATTGTGTCAAATCGAGCGTCGGCCAGCGTGTGAAACATGGTCGCGGGGTGGCGGACTGTCAAGCTGGCCGGTCGAGGCACATCCTGCTCCCGCGTCGGTATCTCCACCGTCCGGCACAGCCCACCATCGAAGTCAGAAGGTGGACAGGCCGCTGGCCTCCATCAATCGATAGCGCCAGCCATCGAACCAGCCAGCCTCGTCCCGCGGCGCCCAGGCTCGGCTGGTTCGACGTCCGCCGCTCGAGTCCCAGCGCTGGTCGAACCAGGCGCCGATATCGTCGATGGCGGCGACCCCTCGCCCTTTTAGCAAGACGCTGCTTTCAAGATTCAAGTCGTCGAGATTGCGTCGGGTCAGGTTGGCCGAGCCGAGAATCACGGCGTCCGCCAGCTCGTCCTGCGCCGGGCCCCTTCTCACCAGCACCACCTTGCTGTGGCACTGCTCACCGTCGGTGACACACCAGCGCACCTGAACGCCCGCGTCCAACAGCTCTTCGGCCACCGGCTGATTGGGCAGGCCTCCCTTTTCGAAACCGAAGGCCTCACGATTGGGGTCAAGCAGCACCCGAACCGCCACTCCTCGCCCGCTGGCCTCCTTCAGCGCCTCGACCACCCCGCGGTGGGCGACATAGAAAGCAGCGACATCCAGCCGATCGCCGGCGACGGTGTCATCGACCTGAGCGAGCACGGCGTCACGGATGGCGGCTTCGGTCAGCAGTTGCGCCATCGCGCCATCCGATGGCTCGGCCTCAGGTGCTGGCGGCTGCGATAACTCGACGCCGGACCAGGACGCCACCTCGGCCTCCGAGGCGATGACGTCATGGGCGACGGGGCCATCGATCCTCAGCGCCACGTTGGAGTGCAGGCTACTGCCGTCGTGAGGATTGGCCGAGGTGATCAGTGTCGACCACCCTTCGGCGTGATCCACCGTCAGCGTCTTGCGATGATTGGCGCGAAAATTGAGCAGCGCCAGGTAGCTTCTCAGGGTCACCGGCTCGCCACCGAAGGCATTGGGCAGCCAGCCCCCGTCCGGGTCGTTGCCAAGCCGATCCAGTCCCAGATGCCAAAGGCCTGACCACAGCGGGTTGGAGGCGCGCAGGCGATCGAGACGGGTGATGGCAAGCTCGACCCCCGCCGCCTCCAGGCTCTGATAGAGCGGCACCCGCTGGCCTCCATAGAGAGTATTTAGGGGGTCGGTGATCACTACCACTCGCGGCGCCGGTTGGCGCTGGCGGGCGGCGATCAGCGCATCGGCAAGGCGTTCGGCCAGGGGCAGAAAGTCGCCCCCGCCACTGCCCTCGAGGCGATTGAACAGGAACATGTCGACGACGATCAGCCGGCGGGCACCCTCGATCATCGCCACCGCTTCGTCAAAGATGTGCTGATCAAGATGACGGCGGCCACCCTCGTCATACCAGGTTCGATCGGCGAGAAATTCGACCTCGCCCACTGGCCGCTCGGGCCAGGCCTTGCCGACGTTTTCCGGTAGTGGCTTGATACTCTGCCACAGCCCCATCCCCGCCCAGGCGACCAGCAGTACTGCCCCGCTCCATTTGATCGTGCGTCCCAGCCTGGCCATAGCGTCCTCTTGGCGAATTCATCCGTGGCGCACGAGCATAGCCCAAAACGTTTCACCCACACACGTACCCGTCTCCGCCGTCGCAGGCGGGACGATGCAGCAGCCTCAAACGCTCGCGCCCGGCACAGGGCCGGGCGCGAGAGACCATCGACGGTCAGTGGGAGATCGCTCAGCTCAGCGCCAGCACCCCACCGCAGACCGCGATGGCGGCGCCGAGGGCACGCACCAGGCGCTGTTCACGGCTGGCCAGCCAGCCACCCAGCACCCGCGCCAGCATGGTGATGGCAAGCGTCGAGGCCGAAAAGCCCACCACGTAGGCGACGAGTGAGGCGGCTGCCGGCATCTCGGCGCCGTGGGCGATGCCATGCATCGTCATCAGGGCGATCACCAGGCCTCCGCCAAGCGCTGCCGGCAGACGCATCAGCGCCGCCACCATGACCCCGGCGATCAGCACCGACAGGGCAATTCCCCCTTCCACACCGGGCAAGGCGCCGGCGGGAAGCGCGCCGGACAGCGCCAGACCAGCCCCGGCCAGCATGCCAGCCAGTGCCATCAGCGGGGTAAAGCGTCGCATGGCTGCCCCCTGCCCCAGACTCCACAGGCCAATAGCCGCCATCGCCAGCAGGTGATCGAGCCCTAACCAGGGGTGCATCAGGCCGGCGGCAAGGCCGCCATGCTCGACGCCGTGGCCGGGGTGCGCCAGCGCCAGCGGTGCGACAAGGCCAGCAGCCATGGCGCCGGCGATCGCCAGGGAACGGGAAGAAACACGAGAACGCTGTGTCATGACAGACTCCTTGTTGACTGAGAACGCAACGCTTCGGCTGCGTGGTAACGGGCGATTCAGGCTTCCACTGCCTCGGCTCGCCGGTCGGGCAACATGCCCCGCTCGAGAATGAAACCGATGATGGTGTCGAGACCGACGCCGTCATACAGATTGGTGAAGACAAAAGGACGTTCGCCACGCATCTTGCGCGAGTCACGGTCCATCACCTCCAGCGAAGCATGCACCTGCTCGGCAATGTCGATCTTGTTGATGATCAACAGATCCGACTTGGTGATGCCCGGCCCGCCCTTGCGCGGGATCTTGTCACCCGCGGAGACGTCGATGACGTAGAGCGTCAGGTCCGACAGCTCAGGACTGAAGGTGGCCGACAGGTTGTCGCCGCCGGACTCCACCAGCACCAGTTCGAGCCCCGGATGGCGGCGGTGCAGCTCGTCGATGGCCGCAAGGTTCATCGAGGCGTCCTCGCGGATCGCGGTGTGCGGACAGCCGCCGGTTTCGACGCCGAGGATGCGATCCGGCGACAGCGCCTCGTTGCGGGTCAGGAAGTCGGCGTCTTCCTTGGTGTAGATGTCGTTGGTCACCACGGCGATATCGTAGTGATCACGCAGGGCCCGACACAGCTGCTTGAGCAGCGCCGTCTTGCCCGAGCCCACCGGGCCGCCCACGCCGACGCGCAGGCACTGGGAGGGAGTGGTTGAAGTGGTCATGGTGTTCTCCTGCCTGTCATGTAAGGCCATTCCCCGACGTGTCGAAGACCGGAGAATGGCGCCGTCGATACCCCGGTATCGATGGCATCGTTGTCACTCGCTCAGCTGCGAAACAGCCGCGAGTACTGGGTTTCGTGCAGGCCGCTGGCCAGGGCGAGCTCCGGCAGCGCCGGCCCCATGTCGTCATCGTCGATGATCAGGGCACGCCCCACCGCCTCGACCAGCGCCGGACGCAGCCGCTCGACCAGTCGCTGGGCCGCGGTATGCCCGAGCGGCAGCGCCTTGCAGGCTGCCGCCAGCTGGTTCTCGAGCCAGGCCCAGGCAAAGCCCAGCATGGCCTGTCGCGGCGGCAACCCGCGGGCTACCGCCAGGGCGCTGAAGGCGGTCACATAGCCAGGCTCGTCAGGCAACCCGGCTTCGGGCGCCAGCGCCAGGCTGCGCATCAGGCGCACCAGCGACGCGCCAAGCTGGCGATCTTCTTCGCGCAGCTCTCGGGTCTCGCGTACCGCCCCCAGCCAGCAGTCCCAATGCGCCACCCTATCCTCGTCGCCCTGCTGCCAGGCCTCGACGAGTCGCGCCAGGGCAGGCAGTTCCGCCACCGCCAGGCCATCCTCCAGCACGCCCTCGAGCCAGTCGCCAAGACTCTTTTCATCGTGAACCCAGCCCAGTTCGAAGGCGCTCTCGAGCCCCTGGGACCAGGCGAAGGCGCCGATCGGCAACGCCGGGCTGACCAGCTGCAGCAGCCCCAGCAGGGCCAGATCATCGTGCGCCTGTGACGGAGACTCGATCCCGGCCATCAGGTGATCCCCTGAGCGTGGCTGTGTGAAGAGCCATGTGAAGAGCCGTGTGAAGAGCCATGTGACGAGCCGTGTGAATGGCCATGCCCGTGCGAATGCTCGTGCGAATGCCCGTGCCCATGGTCATGAGAATCACTGCGCGAATGCCCATGCGAATGCCCACCCATGGTGTAGGCGCCCGGCTCGGGATCAAACGGCGCCTGGTGGTGCTCGAGCCGCGCACCAAGGCGCTCGGCCAGCTCTTCCAGCACATGGTCCGGCGCAAAGCGCACGTAACAGCAGGCGTCACCCTGGTACTCGCCCTCGCCGATACCGAGGGTCACGTGGCGGTTGCCCAGGTGGTAGCACAACCGAGCCAACGCAAGGCCGGCGTCCGGCCCCGGCGCGACCCAGGCGGTCACCACCGGTTCCGGCGCAGCGATGACCCGGACGCGGCTGCCGTCCTCGGCCTGAAGACCGTCGCCGTGGCGCAGCACCGGCCCGCGTTCGAGAAACAGACCCGCCGCACGCCCACTGTCCAGGGTCACCCGCAGGCGCCCCTTGATGCGATCGTCGTAGCTCAGGGTCAGGGTGTCCTGGACGCCGTCTTGCCCTTCGCCGACGGGCAACGGCCCCAGCCGGCGGGTCAGCGACAATAGCGAACTCATGGATGACTCCTTGGTACTGTCAGCGGCACTGTCGAAAACCGTCATCATCGCTGACTCAAAAAAGGTGATAGCGCTGGGCCAACGGCAGCACGTCCAGCGGTTCACAGGTCAGAAGCTCGCCATCGCAGGTGACCTCGTAGGTCTGGGCGTCGACCTTGAGATCCGGGCAACGGTCATTGAGCTTCATGTCGCCCTTGCGCACCGCACGCACATCCCGGCAAGCCACCAGGCGGCTTTGAAGCCCCAGCCGGTCCTTGAGCCCCGCATCCAGCGCGGCCTGAGACACAAAGCTCACCCGGGTCGCCGCGGCGGCCTGGCCCAGCGCTCCGAACATCGGACGGTAGTGCACCGGCTGGGGTGTCGGGATAGAGGCATTGGGGTCGCCCATGGGGGCCATGGCGATCATTCCCCCCTTGAGCACCAGCGCCGGCTTGACGCCGAAGAAGGCCGGATCCCACAGCACCAGGTCAGCAAGCTTGCCCACCTCGACTGAACCGATCTCATCGGCCAGGCCGTGGGTGATGGCGGGGTTGATGGTGTACTTGGCCACATAGCGGCGGGCACGCAGGTTGTCGGCGCCACGTTCTTGATCTTCCGGCAGTAAACCACGCTGCACCTTCATCTTGTGAGCGGTCTGCCAGGTCCTGCACACCACCTCACCGACGCGTCCCATGGCCTGGGAATCCGAGGCGATCATCGAGATGACGCCGAGGTCATGCAGGATGTCCTCGGCGGCGATGGTCTCGCGGCGAATGCGCGAATCGGCGAAAGCCACGTCCTCGGGAATATTGGGGTCGAGGTGATGACACACCATCAGCATGTCCAGGTGCTCGTCGACGGTGTTCACCGTGTAGGGCCGGGTCGGGTTGGTCGACGACGGCAGCACATAGTCCTTCGAGCAGGCGGTGATGATGTCCGGTGCGTGGCCGCCCCCGGCGCCTTCGGTATGGTAGGTATGGATGCCGCGCTGCTTGAACGCCGCCAGGGTGTCCTCGACGAAACCGGACTCGTTGAGGGTGTCGGTGTGGATCGCGATCTGAACGTCGTAGCGCTCGGCCACGCTCAGGCAGGTATCGATGGATGCCGGGGTCGTACCCCAGTCCTCGTGCAGCTTGAGCCCCATGGCGCCCGCTTCGATCTGGGCCTCCAGCGCTTCAGGCAGGCTGGCGTTGCCCTTGCCGAGCAGACCGATGTTCATCGGCAGGCTGTCGCAAGCCTTGAGCATCTGGTGGATGTGCCAGCCCCCCGGCGTGCAGGTGGTGGCGTTCGATCCGGTGGCAGGCCCGGTACCGCCCCCCAGCATGGTGGTGATGCCGCTGGCCAGGGCCTCGTCCACCAGCTGCGGACAGATGAAGTGCACGTGGGC
Organism: Halomonas sp. DP5N14-9; assembly: GCF_019802175.1. Classification (NCBI taxonomy): domain Bacteria; kingdom Pseudomonadati; phylum Pseudomonadota; class Gammaproteobacteria; order Oceanospirillales; family Halomonadaceae; genus Halomonas; species Halomonas sp. DP5N14-9. The sequence continues at coordinate 94,999 of NZ_JAHVHR010000013.1, read as the reverse complement.
GTCGATGGCTCCGGCGGTGAGGATCTTGCCCTCGCCGGCGATGACCTCGGTGCCGGGTCCGATCACGATGGTGACGTCCGGCTGGGTGTCTGGATTGCCGGCCTTGCCGATGGCGGCGATGCGACCCGCCTGGAGGCCCACGTCGGCCTTGACGATGCCCCACCAGTCAAGGATCAGGGCATTGGTGATGACGGTGTCCATCACCGTCTGGTCGAGACGCTGGCTCTGCCCCATACCGTCACGAATGACCTTGCCACCACCGAACTTGACCTCGTCGCCGTAGTGGGTGGCGTCCTTTTCTACCTCGATCCACAGCTCGGTGTCTCCCAGGCGCACCCGGTCGCCGACGGTGGGGCCATAGATGTCGGCATAAGCCTGACGACTGATCTTCATCGGGCGTCCTCCTGACCGCTGTCGCCGCTGTGCGCGCCCGCATCGTCCAGCGCGCCCATGACTTCACCGCGAAAGCCGTAGATATGACGACGTCCGGCGAAGCTCACCAGGGTGACCTCACGGCTCTGCCCCGGCTCGAAGCGCACCGCGCTGCCGGCGGCCACGTCCAGACGAAAGCCCCGCGCCCTGTCGCGATCGAACGCCAGTGCCGGGTTGGTCTCGGCGAAGTGATAGTGGGATCCGACCTGAATCGGTCGATCTCCGCGATTGGCTACCTCCAGCGTGACCCTGTCGCGACCCTCGCACAGGGCGATGTCACCGTCCTTCAGTTGGTATTCTCCGGGGATCATCCCGCGCCCTCCCTATTGGTATCAGCGTATGAGCCTGTCGCGTCGCCCCCGGATCAAGCCGGGGCCTGGCAACCTCACGAGATCGGGTTGTGCACCGTTACCAGCTTGGTGCCGTCAGGAAAGGTGGCCTCGACCTGTACCTCGTCGACCATTTCCGCCACCCCTTCCATCACCTCGTCACGCCCCAGTATCTGGCGCCCTCGGCTCATCATCTCGGCCACACTCAGGCCTTCCCGGGCTCCCTCCATGATCTCGCAGCTGATCAAGGCCACCGCCTCGGGATAGTTCAGCTTGAGCCCCTTGGCGCGTCGCCGCTCGGCCACCAGGCCAGCGGTAAACAGCAAGAGCTTGTCCTTGTCACGCGGTGTCAGCTCCATCCTTTCATCCTCGATGTTGGTCAGGGTGGCCAGGGGTCGCCTGTCCCGCCCGGCATGACATTCAGGTAAACCAGATGCGCGGCACACAGGCCTCGCGATCCATCAGCATCGGACGCAGCAACGTCCAGGCCGCCTCGCACAGCGACCAGGCCTCGCGCCGCGAGTGACCGAGGTAGCGCAGCAGCAGGACGCCATCACGCACGGTGACCGCCCAGCGCTCGGCTTCACCAGCGCCGGGACTGCCGGCAAGGTCATTCCCTCCCTGCCCCAACCCTTGGCGCAGACGTTCGATCGCCGCGGACTCGTTTTCGAGCCCGACCGCCCACAGGGTTGCCTGGACGCTGCACCCTCGCTGCCCCCAGGCGCCGTGAAAACGACGATGGTCAGGGTCGAGGGGCTGGCGCTCGATCCACAGTGGTCGTCCGTCCCGGGATAACCGAAAGCGCTGTTCGAGGTGGCCGCTGGCAAACGGCAGGTCACTGGCCGGCCGGCCCAGCGCCAGCACCTCCCAGCCCAGGCAGCGGGCGCTGCCGGAAAGCTCGATCTCGGTGGCCTGCACCCCTCGCGAGCCGTCGAAGGCGATGGTTTCCTGGGGCAACCACTCGAGCAGCCCGCCCTCCTCGACCACCAGACGAGTGCGCTGGGACCAGGCCACGGCGTTGCGGTCGGCCCGATACAGCTTGTTGGCCGCCGGTGTGGTCAGCAGTGCCCGCGCGCCCGCGCCCACCCGCGCCTGGATATCCAGGATATCGCCGCTGACCAGGCCCCCCGGGGGATGCAGCAGATAGACGTGGCAGGTGCCGTCGCGGCCTTCGGGATAGAAGGGACGCTGCACCCGCAGGGGGCCGCGATGATCCACCCGATAGAGGCGAGTGGCCTGGCCATCATGGCGAAAGCCGAGATCGAGGCTGGCCTCCCAGCGCCGTCCTGCGTCGAAACGATGGCCGTGCCGATCGGTCGAATCCTGTGTTGTCTGCGCGCTCATGGCTCTCCCGGGCGGTCCGTCGAGTCGGCGTGGCAAGCGAAAGTAAAAAAGGCCACCACCATTGCCCAATCAAGGTGCAAGCCCCGTACCAGCTTCTCGAATCTCTATTTTTCTACTTATTTTTCAAATTCTTATAGAGCACCCAAGGATTGCACCAGAGAAAAGCACGCCTTTGGTCGCGCACAAAAAAAGTGCGCAACCTTACGATTGCGCACCATTGATGTGCAGCGATTCACCCTGATTGACGCGCTACCGCTCAGACGGTCAGGTAGCGCTTCACCACGGCGTCGTCGAGCTCACCGATATCACCGACGGCGACTCTCCGCCCACGATCGAGGATGGCGAAGTGGTCGGCGAAGCGTCGGGCAAAGGGCAGTTTCTGCTCCACCAGCAGCACGGTCAGCCCATCATCGGCGATCAACCGACGGATGACTTCGCCGATCTGGGCGACGATATTGGGCTGGATGCCCTCCCCCGGCTCGTCGAGGATCAACAGCTTCGGCTCGATCACCAGGGCGCGCCCGATCGCCAGCTGCTGCTGCTGACCGCCGGACAGATCGCCGCCACGCCGGTGACGCATCTCCTTGAGTACCGGGAACAGCTCATAGATCCGTTCGGGCACCTGGCGCAGGCCATCACCACGGGCGGCAAGGCCAGTGCGCAGATTCTCCTCCACCGTCATCAGCGGAAAGATCTGGCGTCCCTGGGGCACATAGCCCACGCCCAGGCGTGAGCGATCCTCGAGGCGACGCTTCTCCAGCGCGACACCGTCGGCGTAGTGAAGCTCACCGCCGGTGATCGGCACCTCGCCCATGATCGCTTTCATCAGGGTGGTCTTGCCGACGCCATTACGACCCAGCACACAGGTACAGGCCGCCCTGGGCACGTCGAGATCGAGATCCCACAGGGTGTGGCTCTCGCCATAGAACTGATTGAGCCCGCGAATGCTCAGCATCGATCCACCTCCTTGCCTGTCTCTCGCGCCCACCGGCCGCAGACCTTCGCCCACAGCGTGGCCAGCCTGCCGCGGGATGCGCCGTCCGCCCAGTACAGCGCTCTTACCGAAGACTGCTGAGGTACTCGCTCCAGTCCGATCATGCCGCCTCCTCGTCGCCACCCAGGTAGACCTCGATCACCCTGGGGTCGCTTGCCACCTTGTCCATACTGCCCTCGGCCAGCACCGAACCCTGATGCAGCACCGTCACCGTGCGGGCGATCGAACGCACAAAGCCCATGTCGTGCTCCACCACCACCACCGAGTGCTTGCCGGCGAGGCTCAACAACAGCTCTGCGGTACGCTCCATCTCCTGCTCGGTCATCCCCGCCACCGGCTCGTCGACCAGCAACAGTCGAGGGCGCTGCATCAACAGCATGCCGATCTCGAGCCACTGCTTCTGTCCGTGGGACAGGATGCCCGCCTGGCGGCGACTGAGCGACGCCAGGCCCACCGTCTCGAGCACCTCCTCGATTCGCGCCAGCACCTCCCCGGTCATGCGCGCCTTGAGGGTCGGCCACAGACTCTTGTCCATGGCCATCGCCAGCTCGAGGTTCTCGAACACCGTCAGCGCCTCGAACACCGTGGGCTTCTGGAACTTGCGCCCGATGCCGAGCCGGGCGATCTCCGGCTCGTTCTTGGTCAACAGGTTGTGGCGGCTGCCGAACCACACGCTGCCCTGATCCGGGCGCGTATTGCCGGTGATGATGTCCATCATGGTGGTCTTGCCAGCACCGTTGGGGCCGATGATGCAGCGCAGTTCGCCGTCGTCGATGGTCAGGTTGAGATCATTGATGGCCTTGAAGCCGTCGAAGCTCACCGACACGTCCTCGAGATAGAGGATCGGGCCGTGGCGCACGTCGACCGGCGATTGTTCCGGGACCAGGAAGTCGAAGACCCGATCGCGATCGGCCAGGCTCTGAAGAAAGCTCATGGGGTGGCCTCCCTGGGGGTTGCATCCAGCGTGTCGGTTGGCGTGTCGGGTTGCGTGTCGCTGTCATCGTCGCTGCCTTGCTGGCGAGAGCGTGACAAAAGCCCGGCGATGCCCTGGGGCAGCAGCACCGTCACCAGCACGAACAGCGCACCGAGCGCGAACAGCCAGGCCTCCGGCATCACCCCGGTGAACACGCTCTTGGCGTAGTTCACCGCCAGCGCACCGATCACCGCGCCATAGAGGGTGGCACGGCCACCCAGGGCCACCCACACCACCACCTCGATGGAGAACAGCGGCGAGAACTCGCTGGGGTTGATGATGCCCACCTGGGGCACATAGAGGGCGCCGGCGACCCCGGCCAGCATGGCCGAGACGACGAACACGAACAGCTGATAGCGCTCCACCCGGTAGCCGAGAAAGCGGGTGCGGGACTCGGCGTCGCGCACCGCCACGCAGACCCGCCCGAGCTTGCTGACCACGATGGCGCGGCACAGCAGGAAGCCCAGCGCCAGCGCCACGCCGGATGCAATGAACAGCCCCAGTCGTGTGGCGTCGGCGGACAGGTCGAAGCCCAGCAGTTCCTTGAAGTCGGTCAGGCCGTTGTTGCCGCCAAAGCCCATCTCGTTGCGGAAGAACGCCAGCATCAGCGCAAAGGTCAGCGCCTGGGTGATGATCGACAGATAGACCCCGGTGACCCGCGAACGGAACGCCAGGAAGCCGAACACCAGCGCCAGCAGGCCCGGCGCCAGCAGCACCATCACAAAGGCAAAACCGGCCATGTCGAAGCCAAGCCAGTACCAGGGCAGACTGTCCCAGTCGAGGAACACCATGAAGTCCGGCAGCAGTGGATCGCCGTAGACACCGCGGTCGCCGATCTGGCGCATCAGGTACATGCCCATGGCGTAGCCGCCGAGGGCGAAGAAGGCGCCGTGGCCCAGGCTGAGAATCCCCAGGTAACCCCAGACCAGATCCACCGCCACCGCCAGCAGCGCGTAGCACAGGTACTTGCCCAGCAAGGTAACGGTATAAGTAGAGACATGCAGCGGATGCTCCGGCGCCAGCAGCAGATTTGCCGCCACCACCAGCGCCATGGTGGCACCGAGCACCGCCAGGAAGATCAGAGTCGACCGCTCGCCGAACGGGCGAGCCAGCCATAGTCGGGATGATGGCATCGCTCAGCCCTCCGCCGCGCGGCCCTTCTGGGGAAAGAGTCCCCTCGGGCGCTTTTGAATGAACAGAATGATGAACACCAGCACCAGGATCTTGGCCAGTACCGCCCCGGCCCAGGGCTCCAGCACCTGATTGATCACCCCCAGCGAGAGCCCCGCCACCAGGGTGCCCCACAGATTGCCGACCCCGCCGAACACCACCACCATGAAGGAGTCGATGATGTAGTTCTGGCCGAGGTTGGGACCGACGTTGGTGAGCTGTGACAGCGCCACCCCGGCAAGGCCAGCCACCCCCGACCCCAGCGCGAAGGTCAGGATGTCGACGCGGGTCGCGCGAATGCCCATGGAGCGTGCCATGGCACGGTTCTGGGTTACCGCGCGTACCTCCAGTCCCAGCCGGGTGCGGCGCATCACCAGCATCAGGGCGGCAAACACCAGGATGGCGAAGCCCAGCACATAGAGGCGATTGAGGGTCAGCGACAGCGCCTCGTTGATCACCAGCGAGCCGCTCATCCACTCGGGCGTCACCACGGTACGGTTGAGCGGTGAGATCAGGGTGCGCACCAGCTGCTGCAGGATCAGGCTGACGCCGAAGGTCGCCAGCAGGGTTTCCAGCGGACGTCCCTTGAGGAACTGGATGACGCCTCGCTCGATGGCCACACCCACCAGCGCCGCCACCAGAAAGCCCGCCGGAATCGCCAGCAGCAGCGCAAGCCCCGGCTGCCCCGGCAACAGCTGCTGCATCGCCCAGGTGGTGTAGGCCCCCAGCATGATCAGCTCGCCGTGGGCCATGTTGATCACCCCCATGACGCCAAAGGTGATAGCCAGGCCGATCGCCGCCAGTACCAGCACCGAACCCAGCGACAGGCCGAAGTAGAGCGTCTCGGCGGCGCGGTTGAGCTTGAGCGCCTGCTCGCTCTCGGCCAGCGCCGCCTGTGCGGCTTCTGCCAGCGCCACGTCGTCGCTGCGGCTGGCCTGCATCAGCGCGGCCCTGGCCTGGCCATTGAGGCTACCGGACAGCGCCTCGACCGCCGCGACGTCCCCCTGCTCGACCCGCGCGATGGCGATGGCCTGCTCAAGGGTCGCCGCCACCTCGGGGTCGCTCTCGGCGGCGGCCAGCTCGCTCAGCGAATCGACGGCCTCGGCCTCGACCTCGCCCAGCAGATCCCGCGCCGCCGCCAGCCGCTGGGCAGGGTCGTCGACACGCAGGTCGATCAGCGCCAGGGTGCTGTCCAGATAGCCCCTGAGACTGTTGTTGATGGAGACGCGGTCGAGCTCGCGGCGCGATATTTCGCCCGCCGGATCCAGCGTCAGGGCGTCGGCCACGGGCCAGTTGCGACCGCGATTTTCCAGTACCACGACGATAGCGCCGCTGTCCTTGACGCGGGCGAGCTTGCCCTCGGCAAAGCTCTCGAGCCAGCGCCGGGCGCGCTCGTCACCGCTCTCGGCAATGGCGTCGATGGCCGCTTCCTTGTCGCGGAAGCTGGACTCGGCCAGCGCCGACAACAGCGCCGGCCCCTGGTCGGAAGACGCGGCCTTAGAAGCGCCGGCGTCCTGAGCCCAAGCCTGGCCCAGCCCCAGGGCGACGAGGCAAAGCAGCACCAGCGCGCTCAGCCAGTGACGACCTGCAATTAAATTCATGGTGAGGTCCCTTGAGACACCCGGGTGCCGACGGCACCACGGGCAGGGTTGGCGTGATCCGGGCCGGTGCGCCGTGCACACCGGCCCCTTGTCGTTATGTTCTATTCGCTGGAGGCGACGTCTGAGCCACCACCGCAGCTACCCTGCACCACGTTGTAGTTGCCGCACTCAAGCGGAGCACGCCAGTCGCTGATCAGATCGCGGGAGCCTTCCAGATAGTCGGACCAGGCGTCGCCGGCCACGGTGGACGGGGTCTGCCACACCACCGAGAACTGGCCGTTGTCCTGGATCTCGCCGATCAGCACCGGCTTGGTGATGTGGTGGTTGGGCATCATGGTGGCGTAGCCACCGGTGAGATTGGGCACCGACACACCGATGATCGCTTCCTTGACCGCATCTACATCGGTGGTCTCGGCCTTGCGCACCGCCTCGGCCCACATGTTGAAGCCGATATAGTGGGCTTCCATGGGGTCGTTGGTGACGGCGTTGTCGTCGCCGGTGTAGTCGTACCAAGCGTCGATGAAGTCGTAGTTGACGTCTTCATCCACGCTCATGAAGTAGTTCCAGGCCGCCAGGTGGCCGACCAGCGGCGCGGTGTCGAGACCGGACAGCTCCTGCTCGCCCACCGAGAAGGCCACCACCGGGATGTCCGAGGCCTCGACGCCCTGGTTGGCCAGCTCCCGGTAGAAGGGCACGTTGGCGTCGCCATTGATGGTGGAGACCACCGCCGTCTTCTTGCCGGCACCACCGAACTGCTTGATCTCGGAGACGATGTTCTGCCAGTCGGAGTGACCGAAGGGGGTGTAGTTGACCATGATGTCCTCGTCGGCCACGCCCTGTGATTTCAGGTAGGCTTCGAGGATCTTGTTGGTCGTGCGCGGATAGACATAGTCGGTACCGGCCAGCACCCAGCGCTCAACACCGACCTCGTTCATCAGGTAGTCCACCGCAGGAATCGCCTGCTGGTTGGGCGCAGCGCCGGTGTAGAAGACGTTTTCGGAGGATTCCTCGCCTTCGTACTGCACCGGATAGAACAGCAGACCGTTGAGCTCCTCGACCACCGGCAGCACCGACTTGCGCGACACCGAGGTCCAGTTGCCGAAGATCACGTCGACCTCTTCCTGCGCCAGCAGCTCGCGGGCCTTCTCGGCAAACAGCGGCCAGTTGGAGGCCGGGTCCACCACCACCGGCTCAAGCTCGCGGCCGAGCAGGCCACCCGCTTCGTTCTGCTGCTCGATCAGCATCAGCATGGTGTCTTTCAGGGTCGACTCGCTGATCGCCATGGTACCGGACAGGGAATGCAGGATACCGACCTTGATCGGGTCCTCCTGGGCGAGCGCCGGTGCGGCGATGGCCAGCGACAGCGTGGACACGGCCAGGCTGGCCAGCACCTTTCTAGAAAGCGCTTTGGAACGGTGGGCACAAACCTGCGTAGAAGAGATCGAAGCGGTGGGCATGGGAAACCTCCAGGGGTTGCCTTGTCGTTGTGATGGACCATCGTCGAGAGGGAGCCAAACGGTTCAGGTAAAACCGCTGTATCGCTCAGGCCTGACGTCTTGCGACGTCGACCTCCATCACCACTTCAAGCAAGTCCCATGCCAGCCATATAAAACATTTATAAATTCCGACATTACGTCGGCCAAGAAGGGGGCTTACCCACCCCGCCTTGCGCCACAAGAGAGCATCTCGCGCCACCGGGGCGCACCAATGCACCACATGTGGTGCACTTCGCTACCCCGCCCCCTACTTCTGCACCACCACAGCGCCAACCAGCGGTGCACCCCGCCACGGCCGGCACCAGAAAGGAGCGCCCTATATCGAGACGCTTCACTTGCAGGGCTCAGCATGACGGCAGCGGCGAGTACAAGTGTTCCGAGCGCAGCCACCTTTCAGCGACACAGCTGGGGTGTCTGTTCGGAAGGCAAATGGGAGTCGATACGAAAACATCACCGAGACAAGGCACGTAGCCATGCGTCCACATTCATCCGTTCGTGGAAGACTTCGACAAGTTCGAGTGTCTCGTCCGTCTCGCGCAAGATCAGATAGTGTCGACCTTCACGGAAGTAGCGAAGGTGAGATTCATGGCCAACAGTGCACGATAGTGTCGAGCATGGCCTGGGATGGGGCGGATGTCCCGCCGCCAGGGATTCAAGGCGGTGAACAAGTTGTGCCGTATACCGCTCGGCTCTCGCCTCGCCGAATTCCGATAGGGTCCAACGAAGAATATCTTTCAGGCTTGCAAGTGCCGCCGGCGCATAAATCAATCACGTCAAGAAGCATCGCCAGTTCGAGCAGCCTCGAGAACACTACCCAGAACTTTTCGTGGATCACCGGTTACACCTTCTCCACGATCAAGCTGCTCAAGCGCGACACCTATTCGAGAGCCGATGAGCGCAATCTCACGACGTTCCTTGAGTGCACGCAACCCCGCTCGTAGCACTTCGCTGGCATTGGCGTAATCCCCAGAGGCCACCAGTTCGTCGATAAAACCATCTAGTTCAGGCGTGAGCGCCACGTTTCGAGCATGATTGGCCGGCATACGCCCTCCTATTGACCAGAATACATCTGGTGCAAGATTGGCCAGGGGTGGCCAGATTAGCCACCCCTGGAACCCGACCAGGACCGTCTGCGCGACCGACGTCTCTCGCAACACTTGGCGCGCACTACCTTGAAGACATCGAACCTGAACCGGACTGGGTGTCCCGCCATGTGCCCCCTTGGGACCCGACACAGGGCCAAGCACCAGACCGTTTCATCGACAAGGCTTAGCCCTCGAGCTGTCGCAGCACCTGTTCGGTAAAGGCGCTGCAGCCGGTATCGCCGCCGAATTCCCGGGGCCGATACCGGCCATCGGACAGTACGCCGTCCACCGCTTGACGCAACCGACCGGCGGCGTCAGACAAACGATCGTCGGCGTGCTCCACCGCCAGCCATTCGAGCATCATGGCCCCGGACAACAGGGTGGCGATGGGGTTGGCGGCGTCCTGCCCGGCGATATCCGGGGCGCTGCCGTGGGCCCCCTGGAACAGACCGTGGCGATCGCCCAGTTCGGCAGACGGCGACACCCCCATCCCGCCGACGGTGGCCGCCCCCAGGTCCGAGATGATGTCACCGAACAGATTCTCGGCAACGATCACGTCATAGAAGTCCGGGCGCTTGACCAGGTGCACCGTCATGGCGTCAACGTAGGCATAGTCGAGTTCGACGTCGTTGAACTCGGCGCCTACCTCGTCGCATACCCGACGGAAGAAGGCGTAGCTTCTGAGGATGTTGGCCTTGTCGCAGACGGTGAGCCGCCGCTTGCCGTCCTTCGGTGCGCCCTGACGTCGCCGTGACAGCTCCAGGGCGAAGCGCGCGACTCGCTCGGTGCCCTTGCGGGTGATCACCAGGCTGTCGCTGGCCATCTCGTCTCGCAGCACCACCCCGGCGCCGCGGCTGGCGTAGAGGCCTTCGGTGTTCTCGCGCACGATGACATAGTCGATGGTACCGGGCTGATGGTGTCTCAGCGGCGACTCGACCCCGGGCAGCAGGCGGATCGGACGCACGTTAGCGTAAAGGTCCAGTCCGAAGCGCAGCTTGAGGTGCAGGTCGTTGCCCACCTCGGTACCGTCGTCGTAGGTCACCCCCGGCAGCCCGGCGGCTCCATGCAGGATGGCGTGACTGGCCCGACAGGCGTCCAGCGTCGACTGGGGCAGCACCTCGCCGGTCTTGTCATAGTGCCCCGCTCCACCGTCGAGCCAGTCGAAACGCAGCACGTCGCTACCCAGCAGCGCTTGCAGTACCTGCACCGTGGCGCCCGCCACCTCCGGGCCAATACCGTCACCAGCGATAGTGGCAATTCGATAACTCACAGAGATTCCCTCGTCTTGTTGTTGTCCATTGATGGTGGCCTCGCAGTATCGTGGTGCAGCGATGTTCTATCCATGGGACCTTATGGTCGATGGCGATGGCGATGGCTACGTCAGAGATCACGCCGCATGATCAGATCCCTGTCCACCACATCGCCCATCTGAAAACTGTGGGTGCCTACCTCGACAAAGCCCCGGGAGCGATAGAAGGCGATGGCGGGATGATTGTTTTCCCACACGCCCAGCCAGACGAAGGCCCTGGCCTGTTCTCGCGCCTCGGTGATGGCCTTGTCGTACAGCATCTTGCCAAGCCCTCGGCCCTGGGCCTCGGCCAGCAGATAGATGCGCTCGATCTCGAGACCATTGTGCTCGCTCAGATCGGTCTGGGCCTCCCCCCAGTTGAGCTTGAGATAGCCGACCGCTACGGGCCCCTTGGCAACGCCCTCGCGCTCCTTTCCCGCTTCACCCGTCTCGCTGCGGCCGGCCTCTTCCAGCAGCCAGAATCGCGACTGTGGGCAGGCCAGCTCGCGCTGAACCCGCCCAAGGTCAAAGGCATCATTCAGATAGCGCTCCATGGTCGCCTTGGAGTAAAAGTCGACAAAGGTCTGGTAAAAGGTGCGGCGCCCCAGGGCGGCCAGCGTTTCGGCGTCCTCCAGCGTTGCCTGTCTCAGGCAGTCATTCATCTCGCGTCCTTGCTCCATCGTTGTTGCCCCATCGTTGCTGCCCCAGCGGGTGGAATCATCGCTGCTGATCGCCACACAGCACGGCAGCGTCACAAGCCGAACGTCCATTCCCTCGAAGGCCTTCGCGGATACCCTCGCGTTCTTCCTGAGGCTTGTGCTGCCGGGCTTGTACTAGTCAGCCAAGTGCTTGCCCACCAGTCGCCCGATCTCGAGTGCCAGTCCAAGGGGTCAATCACCTTCGTACCTTGGCGCTGGATCATCTCCACACAGCACGGCAGCGTTACGAGCCGAACGCCCATCCCCTCGAAGGCCTTCGCGGATACCCTCGCGTTCTTCCTGAGGCTTGTGCTGACTGGCCTTATGTTTGCCCACCAGGCGCGTCACCTCGAGCTCCACCCCCACAATGCCACGCCGCATCCCCTCCAGGTAGTCCTCGGGGGCGTCGTCCACCGCCCAGGGCGCTTCCCTGCCCGCCTCGAAGCGATCGACCAGCGACGTCAGGTGCGAGGTGAGCCAATCGCTTTCACGCTGGAAGACGAGCCGACCATGGGCATGCACCACCTGGTAGTTCCAGGTCGGCACCACGCGACCATGCCGGCGCTTGTCGGGATACCAGCCAGGCGAAATATAGGCGTCGGGGCCATGAAAGATCGCCACCGCCTCGATCGCTCCCGCGTCTGCTCGCTCACCCTCACCCAGCCGCCACAGGGCGTTGGCGCGGGCGATATGGCCACGCAGCACCAGCGCGCCCTGTGACGTCTGCTCGACCATCAACGGCAGGTGGTCGATACACACCCCCTGGTCACCGTCGGTGACCAGAGTCGCAAAGGGATAGGCTCGGACCACCGCCATCATGGCGTCTTCGTCGGTCATGGCGAAGTGTCTTGGCTGATACAAGGGTCACGCGCTCCTTCAGAGTGGTTGGCATCCATCAATGTTGACTGCGAGAAGTAGAAGTTTATGTGCCCGCAGGGTCATCCAGGTTCAGGGTATAGGCGTAGAAGGCGTCGTTGCGTTGCCAGTTAAGTGACTCATACAGCGCCTGGGCGGTGTGGTTGTGGGTCTGGGTATTAAGCGTCAACTGGCCCACGCCCTGCTCCCTCGCCAGGTTCGCGGCGGCCTCCATCAGCTCACGGCCGATCCCCTTGCCACGCGCCTCGGGCGCCACGAACAGGTCGGCCAGGGTCCAGCGCGGTCCCACCCGTACCGTGGATAGCGTCGGATAGAGCTGAACGAAGCCTTCGAGCACACCCTCGTTGTCGCTGACCAGCAGGCGCGAGTCGGCGAGCGCGAGGCGCGTCTGGAGAAAGTCGCGGGCAGCCTGGATGTCGCTTTCCTGTGAATAGAACACCCGGTAGCCATCGAGCAGCTCACTCAGGGGTTGTAGATCGGCGATACAGGCAGGACGAACATGGTTCATGAGTCACCTTTCACATTGGCGGTCGTGTGCGCCGGCTGGCCAGAGGCGCACCGGCTCGTCGGGATGACAGGCACCCAGTCTTGCGCAATAGTGGTCCCACCATAAGAACCAATACTGTCCAGAAAAGGGGAACCAGTGCCCAGCCTTCACCGTCACGCCGAATGGATCACCGAAGCGCTGGCCATGCGCCTGGCGCCACCCGCCGCCGAACCCCCGTCGGGTTCGCTGTCCCAGCGCCTGTACGCGGCCCTGCGCGAGTGGATACAGCAAGGTAGCTTGCCCGCCGCCAGCGCCCTGCCCTCGTCTCGACGGCTGGCCGCGGACCTCGGCATCGGCCGCAACACGGTGCTTGCCGCCATGGACCGCCTGGTGGCGGAAGGCTTCGTCGAGGCGCGCCCGGGGGCCGGGCTATTCGTGGCGTCTTTGGCACTGCCCGAACCCAGCCCGTTGCCCGGCGCCCCCATCCAGGCGAGCCGCTGGCATTCTCGGCGAGGTCAGCGCCTGCTGGAGAGCTGCGGCGAGATGGAGGGCTCCCGGGATGCCTTCGCCCCGGGCGTCCCCGCCCTCGATCTGTTCCCGCGCGAGGCGTGGCAGCGCCTGCTACGGCGCCATCGCCACCAGGCCAGTCTGGATGCCTTCGGCTACGCCACCAGCGGCGGGCATCACGCCCTCAAGACGGCGCTGTGTGACTACCTGCGTCTATCGCGCTCGGTCAATTGCCAACCACATCAGATCCTGATTACCCAGGGCGCCCAGCAGGGCTTCGAGCTGATCGCCCGCCTGCTGGCCGACCCCGGTGACAGCGTCTGGGTCGAGGATCCCGGCTATGCCGGTGCCAAGGCCTGCTTCAACATGGCCGGGCTAACGCCCGTCCCGGTACCGGTGGACGCACAGGGCATGCAGCCTGAGGCTCTCGCCCCGGATAGCCCGCCACCTCGACTGATCTATGTCACCCCCTCGCATCAGTACCCCTGCGGCGTGACGATGCCGGTGGCACGGCGTCTCGCCCTGCTCGACTTCGCCCGCCACCACGGCGCGCTGATCATCGAGGACGACTACGACAGCGAATTTCGCTATACCACTGCGCCGGTGGCCTCCCTCCAGGGGCTGGCCGGGGGCGGTCCGGTGCTCTACGTCGGCACCTTCAGCAAGGTGCTCTACCCGGGCCTCAGGCTCGGCTACCTGGTACTTCCCGAGGCCCTGGTGGACGACTTTCGCCGCGCCAACGCGCGACTGCATCGGGAAGGCCAGTACGTCTCCCAGTCAGCGCTGGCAGACTTTATCGTCGAGGGACACTTCTCTCGCCACATCGCGCGCATGCGCCACTGCTATCGACAGCGCCAGGCATGCCTGCGCGAGGCCCTGGCGCCTGCCGTGGAGCAAGGACTTGAACTGTCGGCCGGCCAGGCCGGCATGCACCTGGTGGCACGGCTCGCCTCACTGAAACAGGAGCAACGCCTGATCGAGCGTGGACGGCGCGAGGGCGTCACCCTGTCACCGCTATCGGGTCACTACCTGGCACCTGATGCCATGCCTGGGCTGGTGCTGGGCTACGCCGGCTCGACACCGGGGCGGATCGCCGAGGCCGGCGGCTGGCTGGCCAGGAGCTGGATCGATGACCGACAACACCAGCCAGCGGGCTGATATGCCTCCGCATACGCCCGCTCGGTCATGATGCACACAAAAAAAGGGCGCCCCATCGGGGCGCCCAAGGTCGTTAGTCGAGTCGAGCCCGAAGGCCTTCGTCAACCACCGGGAGCGGGGTCGCTCAATCGCCCGGTGTGGTGTGGCCGGTCTGAACCTCCATGCGCTTTCTCAGGATCGGGCCAACGATGTACGGCAGGATCAGGCCGAGACCGGCGAACAGCCACAGGCCGATGGCCAGGCCGCTGTCCCACAGAATCGTCCAGTCGCCGTCGGAGATGTCCATGGCGTGGCGCAGGTTCTTCTCCATCTCCGGGCCAAGCAACAGACCCAGGATCACCGGCACCAGCGGGATCTCGAGCTTCCGGAGGATGTAGCCACCGACCCCGAAGGCCACCATGAAGTACAGATCAAAGGTGGTGTTGGAGATCGAGTAGATGCCGACGAAGGCCACCATGGTGACGATCGGCAACAGGTACATCGGCGGCACCGACAGCAGCTTGACGAAGATGCCGACCATCGGGATGTTGAGCACCAGCAGCAGGAAGTTGCCGATCAACAGCGCCGCGATCACCCCCCACACAATGTCCGCGTTCTGGGTGAACATCAGCGGGCCAGGGGTAATATTCAGCGAGATCAGCAGCGCCAGCAGCACCGCGGTGGTACCGCTGCCCGGGACGCCCAGGGTCAGCATGGGCACCAGGGCACCGCTGGAGGCGCCGTTGTTACCGGCCTCGGGGCCTGCCACGCCGCGCGGGTCACCTTCACCGAAGTAGCCCTTCTTGCCGATCACCTTCTTCTCGAGGGTATAGCCGATAAAGCTGCCCAGCGAAGCACCGGCACCCGGCAGGACGCCGGCGATAAAGCCGAGGATGCCGCCACGGATGCTCGAGGGCATGATGCCCTTGATGTCGGCCCAGGAAAGCTTGAGCTTGTTGACCTTGATGGTCTTCTTGCCCTTGCCGGCGCGGTCCTCGATAAAGAACAGAAGCTCCGAGATGGCGAACAGACCAACGATGGCGATGATGAAATCGACGCCCTCGTAAAGCTCGAGCACCTGGAAGGTGTAGCGCTGCACCCCGGTATTGTCGATACCGATGGTCGCAATCATCAGACCGATGCAGGCCGCCACCACGGTCTTCATCGGGTTCTTGCCGGTGATACCGCCAAGGGTCGCGAAGGCCAGCAGGAACAGCGCGAAGTATTCCGCAGGACCGAAGGTCAGGGCGAAGTCGGCCAGGATCGGCGCCAGCAGGATCAGGCCCACGGTGGCAATCAGACTACCCATGAAAGACGCCACTGCGGAAATCGCCAGGGCCTCTGCGGCCTTGCCCTTCTGGGCCATGGGATAGCCGTCGAGGCAGGTCATCATGGCCGGCTCGTCACCGGGAATATTCAACAGAATCGATGAGATACGCCCGCCGTACATGGCGCCGGCGTAGACCGCAGTGAGCATGATCAGGGCGGTCTCGGGCTTGAGCCCCAGGGTAAAGGCCAGCGGAATCAGGATCGCCACACCGTTGGCCGGGCCGAGTCCGGGCAGCGCGCCGATCAGGGTGCCGAGAAAGGCGCCCAGCAGCGCAAACATCAGGTTATGCGGGGCGAGAGCCACCCCGAAGCCGTCGATCAGGTAGCCAAGGGTTTCCATCAGCCCACCTCCAGGAAGGACAGCACACCCAGGGGCAGGGGCAGGTCCAGCGCAAAGTTGAAGATCAGAAATACCACCACGCCGGAAATACCGCCGACAATGAAGGCCTTGACCGGCGGCGCGCCCATGCGCCAGCACAGGGTGCCCACCGCCAGCAGGGTCGCCAGAATAAAGCCGAGCGGCTGCAGCAGGGCCGCGTAGAGCACCAGCACCACCAGGGCGATGATCAACTCGACGCCGGTGCGGCTCCAGGGCCAGGCATTGTCAGGGTCCGGGCGCACCACCATGTACAGGCTGGACAACCCCAGCACCACGGCCAGCAGGTAGGGGAAGGTTTCGGGGCCTACCGCCTCGGCCCCGCCAAAGGGTTCGGGAAACTGGGAAGCGCCCCAGCCGTACGCGACGGCCAGGACGATCATCAAGACCCCGAATACGCGGTCGTTGAACATGCTCATTGCTGGATCAGTCCGATATCTTTGGACAGCTGGTTGATGTCGGCGATCTGCTCCTTGACGAAGGTCTCGAATTCACCGGCGCTCATGTGGAACGGCATCAGGCCGTTGCTCTCCATGACGTCCTTCCACTCCTCGCTCTCGTAGATGGTGTCCATGGCGTCGACCCAGTACTGCTTGGCGTCTTCGGGAATATCCGCCGGCATGTAGAAGCCGCGCCAGTTCGGACCCACGGCGTCGATGCCCTGCTCCTTGGCGGTGGGGATCTCGCTGAACTCGCCCGGCAGGCGCTCGTCGGACAGCACCGCCACCACGCGCAGGTCACCGGACTCCATGAAGCCCTGGGCCTCGGTGATATCACCGGTGAAGGCGTCGACATGACCGCCGACCACCTGGGTCATGGCCTCGCCGCCGTTGTTGTAGGACAGGTAGGGGATCCTCGGCAGGTTCTCGATGCCGGCGGCTTGAGCCGCGATCAGCACCTTGAGGTGATCCCAGCCGCCCTTGGCGCTGCCACCGGCGAACTTCACCGCACGCGGGTCTTCCTTGATCGCGTCCATGATGTCGTTCAGGTCCTGGTACTCGCTGTCGGCGCTGACGGCGATGACCCCATAGTCGGCCCCCAGGGCGCCGACCCAGTTGACCATGTCGGCGGTCATGCCCGGGAACTGACCCTGGGCCAGGCGTGTGGTGGTGGCGGTGGAGGCCGCGACCAGCAGCTGGTCATCACCGGCGCGCTTGCTCACGGTATGGGCGTAGGCCACGCCACCACCGGCACCGGCCATGTTGACGGTCTGCACACCGCGCGGCACCAGGTCCAGCTCTTCGAGCACGGTACCTACGCTGCGGCAGGTGAAGTCCCAGCCGCCGCCCGGGTCGGCAGGTGCCAGACACTCGACCTTGCCTTCGGGCTCAAAGGCAACGGCGGTGCTGGCTGCGCCGGTGATGGCAGCGATCGCGATCAGTTTGACTGGCGTGTTCATGGACATGAAGAAGTCCTCTGTTGTTGTCTGCCGACAGGAGGCCCGAGACGACATCCCGTCGCGATTGACGCCGAGACGGCGCCGAGATTTCCACTTGTTGGAAACTGACACCTGGCTTACAATTCTGTAAGGCAGAACGTCGTTCCCTTGGATGGAAAGCTAAGCCCGGACTGCACCCGGGTCAACGCGCGATCGCGTAATTCCGACCAAAGTTGAATGCCATAGACATCGTTCGATATCACCGACAGGAAGGTTCACATGGCACAGGATCGCGTCGAGGCGGTCGAACGGGCCCTCTCGGTCCTGGAGGTCTTCGATACTCCTCAGGATAGTTTCAGTCTGGCAGAACTGGCCGATGCCACAGGCTTCTACAAGAGCACCCTGCTCAGGCTTCTGGCCTCGCTGGAGCGCTTCGACTACACCCAGCGTGGAGAGGATGGCCGCTGGCGCATCGGCGGTGCTCCGGTGCGCCTGGCCCGTCGCCACGCCCCCAGTCGCGATCTGGCGGCGCTGATCCAGCCGCTGCTCGACGGCCTGGCGCGACAACTCGGCGACACCGCCAGCCTGCTCGAGGTCACCGCCGACGTGGTCCACTGTCGCCTGGCCGCCCTGCCTGACCAGAGCCTGCGCCATGACCTGGTTCCCGGCAGCCAGTGGTCCCTGCGGGACACCGAAGATCCTGCGCCGGCCCTTGCGGGAGGCACGATGGTGTGTCGGCGCCTGCCGCTGGAAGGCCGTCACCCACTCTGGTTGGCCCTGTCCGGGCCTGAGGGACGGTTGGACACATACGCCGCCGCGACACGGCTCGACGAGGCGGTGACACTGTTGATCGGTCAGCGGGACACCCAAGGGAGGCACGCATGACACTGCTGCTGGTGGAAGACGATCGGCTTCTGGCCGAGACCCTGGTCGATGCCCTCGGCATCGCTGGCCACGAGGTTCAACACATCGACAATGGCATCGACGCCCGCGACCGCCTCCAGGGAAATCACCGACTGGACATGGTGCTATTGGATCTGAACCTTCCCGGGCTCGGTGGGCTGGAGGTCCTGGAGGCGTTGAGACGCCACGACAGCTCGACCCCGGTGCTGATTCTCACCGCTCGCGGCGCGGTGGAAGATCGCGTGCGCGGGCTCGACCTGGGTGCCGATGACTACCTGGCCAAGCCCTTCTCGCTGGAGGAGCTGGAGGCCCGGGTACGCGCCCTGATGCGTCGCCGCGCGCCCTCCGGCCTGATCACCGTGGGCGAACTCAGCTTCGATAGCCTGGCCCAGCGCTTCAGCCTGGGCGACGAGGCGTTGGCACTGCCTCCGCGAGAGCAGCGCCTGCTGGGGTGCCTGATGCGACACGCCGGCCAGCCGGTGGACAAGGCTACCCTGGTGCGTGAAGCCTTCGGCGAGGAGGAACTCGGCGACAATGCCATCGAGGTCTACGTGCATCGTCTACGCAAGCGCCTTCAAGGGCATCGAGTGAACCTGCGCACGGTGCGCGGTCTCGGCTACCTGCTGGAAGCACCATGAGCGGGGATTCACTGCACCGCCGACTGTTGACCTGGCTGCTGCTGCCGATGCTGATCGTCGGCTCGGTGGTGCTGTGGCGGGCCTGGCTGGACGCTCGCCAGACCGCCGACCGGGCCTTCGACCGACTGCTCGACGCCGCCAGTCTGTCGATCGCCGAACAGGCCCAGTGGCAGGACGATCGCCTTTGGCTCGATCTGCCCCCGGCGGCCCTGGAAATGCTCGCCTCGCGCCACGACGAACGGGTGTTCTATACCCTGGTGGACGCTCGCGGTGAGTGGGTCACCGGTAACGCCAACCTGCCCGGCATCGAAGGCGCCGCCCAGGACGCAAGCGACGTCGTCTATGGCGACGTTGACTACCACGATATGCCTCTGCGCCTCGGCGTGCGCCGCTCTCGGCTTGAGGACTGGCGCCTGCGCGAGCCCTTCGAGATCCGGGTCGCCCACACGCGCGAGGGGCGCGACGCGCTCAGCGGCGAGCTGTTTCGCCAGAGCCTCGCCTACCTGCTGGCGGTGGCGGTGCTGTCGGTGGCCGCCCTGCTGATCGCCATTCGCCTGGCGCTGGCACCGCTGACACGACTGCGACGCCAGATACGCACCCGTGATCCGCGCACCCTGGCACCGCTGGAATTGCCGCTGCCGCGAGAGCTGGCCGAGCTGCGCGACACCGTCAACGAGCTGCTGGCACGGATGCGTCGGGTCAAGGCCAACCAGGAACGCTTTATCGGCGACGCCTCGCATCAGCTCCGCACCCCCCTGGCGGGGCTTTCCGCCCGGGCCGAACTGGCCCTGCGCCAGGACGACCCCGCCATCTGGCACTCGGCCCTGGGCGCCATGCAGACCACCAGCCAGAGCGCCTCGCGCCTGGCCATGCAACTGCTGTCACTGACCCGCCTGGACAATCCCGAGTACCAGCCCGAACTGGCCCCCACCGATCTGGTTCAGGTCGCCCGTGAGGCGGTGATGGCCCATTGGCAACGCTGTCAGCGCGTCGGCGTCGACCTTGGACTGGAAGCGCCAGAGGCACCGGTGCACGTGCGGGGGCTCGACTGGCAGCTGGGCGAGGCGCTGGCCAACCTGATCGACAACGCCTGCCACTACGGTGCCAGGCACATCACCGTCGAGGTCAGCGCCGACCCGATCGCGCTGGCGGTCGTCGATGACGGCCCGGGCATCCCCCACGAGCGTCGACTGCTGGTACTGCGCCCCTTCCACCGCGGTGAGCACACCAGCGAAGGCTCGGGTCTGGGCCTGGCCATCGTCGACGGCATCGCCCGCACCCACGGCGCTCGACTGAGCCTCGGTGACGCCCGGGAAGCACCACCGCCGGGCCTGCGAGTCAGCCTGCAATTCGGCGAAGGCGTCGACAAGGGATCGACGTCCGCCCCTTCACGGAGCCAGCCATGATATCCCGCACCCTTGCGCTGCCCCCCTGGATGACCGCCGTTGTCACGCTGGTGGCGTCGCTGGCGCTGTGGTCGCTTCTGCCTGATGAGTCCCTGGCGCAATCCATACCCGAGGCAGGGGCCGACTCCCCCCTCGAGGCATACCCGGGGAACGCCTCGCAGCAGCCAGCCTACGATGAGGTCACCTTCGAAGGTACAGGAGAGTCGTCAGATGCGCTGGTGATCCACGCGGCCCTGGATATCCCCTACGCCCTGCCGCTACTCGAGGACTTCCATCGTCGTCATCCGCGCTACACCATCACCTACCGCAACTTCTCGACGCTGGACGTGCATCAGCGCTTTCTCGACGCCCCGGCAGAGGCCGATGTGGTCATCTCGTCGGCCATGCCCTGGCAGTACCTGCTGGTCAACGAGGGTCACGCCCAGAGCATCGACACCGCCATCACCCAGCGCTGGCCGGACTCGGCCAAGTGGCGTCAGGAGCTGTTTGCCTTTACCTTCGAACCCATCGTAATGGTGGTCAGCCGCCGCCTCGAGCAGCGCCTCGGCCCCGTCGACAGCCGCGCCGATCTGCTCGGCCTGCTGGCCGAGGCGCGCTCGCCGCTGCAAGGACGCCTGGTCACCTACGACCCCACCTCCAGCGGCGCCGGCTACACCTACGCCATCGAAGAGTCACGCCTGTCCCCGCGCTACTGGGACCTGGTGGCGGCGCTGGGCAAGGCAGATACCGCCCTGGTAAATACCACCGGCGCCATGCTGGAAGGCCTCAGGCAGGGTCGCTACGACATCGCCTACAACGTGCTGGGCAGCTATGCCCGGGAAAGGATCGCCGATGACCCCGAGCTCAGGCTGGTGATTCCCGACGACTATGCCCTGGTCATTCGACGTCTGGCCTTCGTGCCTCGCCAGGCGCCGCACGCGGGGGCAGCGCGCCGCTTTATCGACTACCTGCTGAGCGCCGACGGCCAAAGGGTCATCGCCGAGGCCGGCGAACTCGGCGCCCTGCACCCCCAGCTGGATGGCCCGGGCACCGCCACCGCCATGCGCCGCGACTACCCTGACGGCCTGAGGCCGATTCCTCTGAGCCCCGGCTTGCTGGCGACCCTCGATGAGTTGAAGCGCACCGCCCTGCTCGCCCGCTGGCAGCGCGAATTTCACGATCAGCCGGTCGATACCCGGGCGATCGAGCAGTTCTCGCGGTGACGATGCGCCCTGCTATCGTTGCGCAGACACGACAAGGCCCGCCAGGCAAGCCTGGCGGGCCTTGGTCGATCACCTGCGATCGCACATCTTCGTTTCGACGTACCGATGCTTGTGGCCCCTGTTGGTGCCCCGGGTCAAGCTCCGGGCAGGTAGGTCAGAAGGACCGGCGCGGTGCCGCGCTTGAGCATGCCTAGCTCGCGGGCGGCACGCTTGGACAGGTCGATGACCCGTCCCTGGACGAAGGGGCCGCGGTCATTGATCTCGACCTCGACGCTCTGGCCGGTATCACGACGGGTGACCAGCACCTTGGTACCGAAGGGCAGACTGCGATGGGCGGCGGTCAGCGCCTGCTGGTCGAAGGACTCGCCGCTGGCGGTTCGACGCCCCTGGAAGCGATCACTGTAGTAGGAAGCCTGGCCGCGCTGGGAAGCAACCTCTCCGTCGTCACGGGCCATTGCCGGCGCGCTCGCAAGCGACGCCATGGCCAGAACAACGGCAGCCGCCCAGGCGGCCATGGTCGATCGACCGGACAACATACGACGCAGAGAAATGGACAACATCATCTTCACCTCAGGTAACCCGCGAGACGCGGGGATTCAGAGCCTGGTGCGAAGTCTCCAGCGATGGCGCACGTTCAATCCGAAGAACGTTCTCGGGGTGACGGATGCTTGCCGTGCATCCACCCACGACTCCCCGCTTGCGCATGATCGAACCAGGCCAGTTGCTCGTGCAGCGATACCACGCTGCCGACGATGATCAAGGTGGGCGGTCGAATGATATCCCGATCATTCAACTTCGGCAAATTAGCCAAGTTGGATAGATGGACGCGCTGGCGCTGGGTAGTTCCCTGCTCGACCAGCGCCACCGGGGTGTCCGGACTCAGTCCCTCGCCGATCAGGCCCTGGCTGATGTAGTCGAGACTGCCAAGCCCCATGTAGAACACCAGCGTCTGACCAGGGCTTGCCAGCGCCCGCCAGTCGAGTTCGCACCCCCCCTCCTTCAAGTGCCCGGTGATAAAGCGCACCGACTGGGCATGATCACGATGGGTCAAAGGAATGCCGGCGTAGGCGCTGCAGCCGGAAGCCGCGGTGATGCCCGGCACCACTTCCACCTGAACGCCTTCGGCCACCAGGGTCTCAAGCTCCTCACCGCCACGACCGAAGATGAAAGGGTCGCCCCCCTTGAGCCTGACCACACGCTTGCCCTGACGGGCCCAGTCGACCAGCGAGCGGTTGATGTCCTCCTGGGGCAGGCTGTGATCGGAGCGAGCCTTGCCGACGTAGTAGCGATCCGCCGATGCCGGCACCAGCGCCAGGATTTCCTCACTGACCAGTCGATCGTGCAGCACCACCTCGGCCTCGCACAGTCGCCGCCAGGCACGCAGGGTCAGAAGCTCAGGATCGCCGGGACCGGCACCGACGAGACTCACGCTACCGGCCGGAAAGCCACTGTGGGCAGGCAACTGGGAAGGGCTCATGACGGTGGACTCCAGAGTGAACAACGGGCGATGACCGCGGGTGATGACAACGGGCATCATTATGCCATGCCGGAATTAAACGTCCACTTCGTTATTACCAAAAACACACTTCATTGCTGCTGCAAGGCGTCGTCACCCCACACCAGAGCGCCGCCTTCCCCGACGGGGAAAGCGGCGCTCTGGCGGCTTTGGCAGGGTCAGTGGGGTGACTGTCTTACCCCTTGGCGCTCAGCGTCCGCCGCAGCCTCGGGCTGAGGGTTTCACCGAGACCGGTCATCACGACCAGGATCAGTGCCAGCCACAGCCAGTGGGCGGCGAAATCCACAGCGACGATGCCCAGCGCATCGACGAAGATCACCAGGATGCCCAGGGGACTGACGTAGCGCACCATGAACAGCCACAGGGCGTGCATGCCCGCCGGCAGGTCCAGCTCATCGCGTACCGCTTCGCTCTTGAGGAAGAAACCGGCCAGCAGCGCCATGCCGAGTCCGCCCAGCGGCATCATCAGACGCGAGGTGAGGAAGTCGAGCCAATCGAAGAAGTGCTTGCCGGCCAGTGTCCAGTCGGCACCGATATTGAACGACAGCATCGCCAGGGTGCTCATCAGCCACAGCACGATGCCGGTGCCCCAGGCGGCCGCCTTGCGGCTGATGCCCTTGTTGTCGTTGAGCCAGGACACCGTGGCCTCGACCATCGAGATCGAGGAGGTCAGCGCCGCCATCGACAGCATGATGAAGAACAGGATGCCAAACAGCGTGCCCATCGGCATCGCCTGGAACGCCAGCGGCAGGCTCATGAAGATCAGGCCGGGGCCGCTGTTGGGCTCCATGCCGTTGGCGAAGATCACCGGGAAGATCGCCAGCCCCGCCATCAGCGCCACCAGGGTATCGGCCACCGCGACTGTCAGGGTGGTACGACCGATGGAAGCACGTCTCGGCAGGTAGCTGCCGTAAGTGAGGATGGCCCCGGAGGCCAGTGACAAGGTAAAGAAGGCATGGCCCATGGCGGCCAGCATGCCTTCGCTTGACAGGCTGGAAGCCTTGAAGTCGAACAGGAAGTGGACGGCCTGGCCGAAGCCACCGGAGAACATGCCGTAGACGATCATGATCAGCAGCATGATCACCATGCCCGGCATCATCCAGCCGACGCTCTTCTCGATGCCCTGCTGCACCCCCTTGCCGACGATCACCATGGTGGCCACGGTCACCAGGGTGCTCCAGCCGCCGAGGCTGAAGGGGTTGGCATTGTTGGCGCCGAAGATGGCCGCCATGTCATCGACGCTGGAACCGACCAGTCCGCCGGAGATCATCTTCCACAGGTAGGCGAAGGACCAGCCGGCGACCACCACGTAGAAACTCAGGATCAAAAAGCCGCAGAGCATCGCCATCCAGCCGAACAGCGACCACAGCGAACTGCCTCCGGATTCCTTGACCACCCGGCGAATGGCGTCGATAGGGCTGCCCCGACCACGCCGCCCCAGGGCGATCTCGGTCATCATGATGGGTACACCGACCGACAGGATACAGACCAGGTAGACCAGCACGAAGGCGCCGCCGCCGTACTCTCCGGTCATGTACGGAAATTTCCAGATATTGCCCAGGCCCACAGCGGAGCCGGTCGCGGCCAGAACGAAGCCCCAGCGGCCTAGCCACTGGGTGCGAGAGGGTTCATTGGTTGTCATGACTCACCAGAGATCGCTTGCGCACTTTTGTTTGTCCACCATGGCGGTGGCGCCCTGAAAACAGCCTGAAACAGCACAGACCCAGGGCATCCAGCGCGCCATTGTGACGGATTTTGTTGTGATTGGGCAGGCCGACGACGCAAAGTCGCGGCCAAGGGCCTACCTGGCGAAGGATCCGCTGCCGCTCACCTGGCCGACAAGACGCCAGTGACGACAGCGGCTGTAGCCGACCGACGTCAGTCGGCGTCGAGGACACCGCGGCGAATCTGATCTTCCTCGATGGATTCGAACAGCGCCTTGAAGTTGCCCTCGCCGAAGCCGTCGTTACCCTTGCGCTGGATGATCTCGAAGAAGATCGGACCGATCACGGTCTCGGTGAAGATCTGCAGCAGCACCCCCTGATCCGGACCGCCATCGATCAGCAGGCTCAACTCACGCAGATCCTCGACCCGCTCTTCGTGGTTGGGCACCCGCACATCGACCTTCTCGTAGTAGGTGTCGGGGGTGGACAGGAAGCGAATGCCGTTGGCCTTCAGCGCGCGCACCGTAGCGTAGATGTCGTCGGTGGCCATGGCCAGGTGCTGGATACCCTCGCCGTTGTACTCGCGGATAAACTCGGCGATCTGGGAGTTGTCGTCGGCGGACTCGTTGATCGGGATATGCATCTTGCCGCAGGGTGCGGTCATGGCGCGGGAATGCAGCCCGGTCTTCTTGCCCTCGATGTCGAAATAGCGATTCTCACGGAAGTTGGCGATACGGGTATAGAAGTCGGCCCAGGGATCCATCTGACCCCGCGCCACGTTGTGGGTCAGGTGATCCAGCACCTTGAGACCAACGCTGTTGTCCTGAGCCGAGGTGCCGGCGATGGGCTCGAAGTCGATGTCGTAGATGGTACGTCCCTGTTCGTCGACCCGATCATCGACGAAATACAGCAACGAACCACCAATACCCTCCACCGCCGGAATGCCGACCTCGCCAGCACCGACAGGGTTATCGACCTGACGGGCGCCCTGATCGATGGCGTAGGACAGTGCCTGACGAGCATCCGCTACCTTCCACGCCATGGCGCAGGCGCCCGGACCGTGAATCTCGGCGAACCTGGCGGCGTGACTGCCGGGTTCCGCGTTGAGCACAAAGTTCACCCCCTCCTGCTGAAACAGGGTGACCCGCTTCGAGCGGTGGCGGCGCGTCTCGGTAAACCCCATGGCGAGAAACAGCTCGCGCAGGGCGTCGATGCCAGCCTGATCCGGGGCGCTGTATTCGACGAACTCGAAGCCATTGGTGCCGATGGGGTTGTGGGTATCGATGGGAGCGACTGCGGTCATGTGGGCCTCCGTCATTGTGATTGTCACTCCCCATCCTAGGCTCCTCGACACGCGCCCCCCATCCCCCCGGAGCGGCATGAGGTGGTAGCGCACACGCCCTGGCATCGGCCAGCTGTAGCGCTGGCGTGACACCCCGTGTGCGCTCTGCACCCCAGGCGTCACGAAATCCTTACACGACGTCACGCTGGCATGACAGGCTGCCTCTCGCTGCGACCTTTACAGCGTCAGCGTCACCAACTGCCACGCCACCAGCAGCATGATCACGGCGATGATCCCATCCACCCACTGCCATGCCCTCGGGCTCTTCAGCCGCGGTGCCAGGGCGCCGGCGGCGCTTACCAGGCCGAAGAACCAGACAAAGGAAGCAATGGTCGCCCCCACGTAGAATCCCACCGGGCTCTCTTGCAGCGAACCGATGGCGCCCAGCATCACCAGGGTGTCCAGATAGACCTGGGGGTTGAGCAGCGTCACCGCCAGGGTCGCCAGCACCACCTGGGCAAGGCTGGCACTGGAGGCAGACGATGCAACGTCCATGCCCCTGGGCCGTCGAACCCGACCAATGGCCAGCCAGGCCTGCCAGGCAAGAAAGGCGGCGCCGCCGTAGCGCGCCAACAGCATGGCCCCTTCGCTCTGGGCGATCAGGGCGCCGAGACCCATCACCCCCAGGCCGATCAGCACGGCATCGCACAGGGCGCAGATCCCCGCCACCCACCAGACGTGTTGTCGCCTCAGTCCCTTGGACAACACAAAGGCGTTCTGCGCGCCGATGGCGATGATCAGTCCCGCTCCGGTGCCCACGCCCTGGATCAGTGAAAGCCACATGGTCTGTCCTTCCTCACGATGATTGTCGACGCTGCGCCGATGTTGCGCGCTGCTGGATGTGGCAGAGACTAGGGCAAGCTGGTAAATAAGAGAAATCACTTCTCCCACTGCCTCATTACCATTTCTTATACTCAAGGACATAGATAGACGCCCATGCTGGACTACAAACTGCTCGATGCACTGGCCGCCGTGCTGACCCACCAGGGCTTCGAGCGCGCGGCCCGCGCGCTGGGGCTGACCCAATCGGCGGTATCCCAGCGCATCAAGCTGCTGGAGGCTCGCCTGGGACAGCCGGTGCTGGTGAGGGGCTCCCCGCCGACACCGACCGAACTGGGTCAACGGCTGTTGAACCACGTCCAGCAGGTACAACTGCTGGAGGGCGAGTTGATCCAGGATGCACCGCAGCTGGCACTGGGCCACCGTCAGCTACGTATCGCCATCAATGCCGATAGCCTCGCCACCTGGTGGCCGGGCGCCATCGCCGGCTACCTCAAGCATCAGGCGATTACCCTGGCTCTGGTCATCGAGGATCAGGAGGTCGGACTTGAACGCATGCGCCTGGGCGAAGTGGCTGCGTGCCTGTGCGCCAGCGACATGCCGGTCCAGGGCGCCAGGGTCATCGCCCTGGGCGTGATGCGCTACCGCGCACTGGCGAGTCCCGACTTCATGGCCCGACACTGCCCCCAGGGCGCGGACGCCGGTTCTCTAGCCCAGGCGCCGGCCATCATCTTCGGGCCCAACGATCAACTGCAACACCGCTTCATGGCGGCCCATGGCGTCAACGGCCCCTTCCCGCACCACCGCTGCGCCAGCGTCGAGGGATTTCTGCGCCTGGCCCACGCGGGCCTCGGCTTCGGGCTCATTCCCGAAATCCAGGCGTATCGGGAGCTCTCGACGGGGGAGCTTGAGGACGTTGTGCCGGGCTGGCATCTGGACGTACCGCTGTACTGGCACTACTGGCGCCACGGCGGCGAGCCGCTGGAGCGACTCGGCCGCCACCTGGCCGACCAGGCCGGTCACCATCTGTTGCCACCTGCGGACTGACTGGGCCCGGCAAGGTACGCGCCCCGTCTCATGCAGCGATCAGCGTCGCGAGGACGGGGCAGGCGGTGAAATGCGCTCTCGAAGTGAGCCGTCAGTCACCCAGGCGTCGTGCCACGCTCTCGACCTTGTCTGCCATGGTCTGATCGCGGTCGGTCCGGGTACCGAGTTTCAAGGTGGTGGTGATGCGTGGCGCCCCCATCTCGTGCACCACCTCATGGCAGCGCTTGACCACCGCCATGACCTCATCCCAGGGGCCTTCGATATTGGTGCCATAGGCGTGCATCTGGTGGCTGAGACCGGACGCCTGGATCTCCCGCTGGCAAGCGGCCACGTGGTCGGAGACCGAAACGCCCACACCCAGGGGGACCACGCAAAGATCGACGATAACGTGCATAACTTAAGCCTCCTTGATTCTGTGCCAACCCGCCCGCGTTCTTCGCTGGAAAGGCATGCCAGCTGAACTATGCTGTTTTGCAACAATAAAGATAGCCGAAGGTGATTCAGGCCCCTGCCGAGGTGGCGGTCCTGGCCTCACTTCGGAGCGGGCGACTCTCCTGCCCGCTTCTCGTTTCCCCGGACATGCCGCCTGCACGGACACCAGGAGGCCACATGACCAGCGACGCCCGCCCCCATCCCATCGCACTGCCGAACAATCGCCCTCGGCGGATCATCGAGCAGTTGCTCGAGGGCTCGGGCATTCGCCTCAACGGACCTGAACCCCACGATATCCAAATCTATCATCCCGATCTGTTCGCCCGCATCCTGCACCAGGGCACGCTGGGGCTCGGGGAAGCCTACATGGATGGCTGGTGGGAGGCGCGGCGTATCGACCAGCTTGCCCATCGGCTACTGCGCCACGGTCTGGGCCAACGCTCGCGTAGCGCCACAAGCCACCTCTTCTATCGCCTGCAGGCGGGCTTCTTCAACCTCCAGAGTCGCGCCCGAGCCTATCAGGTCGGCGAGGTTCACTACGACCTCGGCAACGACCTGTTTCGGTATATGCTGGACGACACCATGTGCTACTCCTGTGGCTACTGGCGCCGGGCAACGACGCTGCATCAGGCCCAGCTCGCCAAGCTCGACCTGGTCTGTCGAAAGCTGGCGCTGCGCCCAGGCATGCACCTTCTCGACATCGGCTGCGGCTGGGGCAGCCTGGCCCAGCACGCCGCACGTCACTACGGCGTCAGCGTGACCGGTATCACCATTTCCCGGGAGCAGGTGGCACTGGCCAGAGAGCGCTGCCAGGGCTTGCCCGTCAATATCCAGTTGGCCGACTACCGCGACCTGCAAGGCCAGTACGACCGGATCGCCTCGATCGGCATGTTCGAACACGTAGGACAGCGCAACTACACGACCTTCTTTCGGACGGTGGCCGACCTGCTGCCGGATGACGGGCTCTTCCTGCTGCATACCATTGGCTCCAATACTTCTCGCATCACCGCAGACCCCTGGATCCATCGCTACATCTTTCCCAACGGCGTGTTGCCGTCCGCCCGCCAGATCTGCCAGCACAGCGAGGAGATGTTGATGGTGGAAGACTGGCAGAACTTCGGCTCCGACTACGATCCCACCCTGCTGGCGTGGCTGGCCAACCTTGACGCCTGCTGGCATGACATTGCACGTCACTACAACACACGGCACTGCAATGAACGCACCTATCGGATGCTGCGCTACTACCTGGCGATCTGTGCCGGAGCCTTCCGTGCCCGCTACTTGCAACTGTGGCAGGTAGTCTTTTCCAGGGGGCGAGAGCTTCGCTATGACGCACCCCGGTGACCGCGAAGTTGCCGGAAATGCGCGCGCTTTCGGTGAATCATGACGGGAACCTGCCTAGTCACTCTCGCTGCGGCATATCCTTGATCAAGCCCTCACGCCGATGTCTGCCGATCGATCAACTCCCGGCTGCACGGCCACAACGCCCGCTATCAGCGGCCTGGCGAGAACGTTCAAGCCTTTCCTTCCTATGGCGCAATCCACAAATGCAGAGTTTTGTCTGATATTTCTTAGTCCCTTGGACTGATATACCCGCAATGCCCTGCCTTTAAGATGGTGGTAAAGGCCCGATACCTCGGGTTGACCCGCCATCCCGTGGCCAAGGACTGCCTGCTATGGAAGATCGTGACCCGCCGTCACCCTCCCCGACCTGCAATGAAAGCGCGAGTCTTGCCTGCCTCAAGCGTGTCCCGGGGGTGCTGTTCACCCTGAAGCGAGACGCTCGCGGCCGCCTGCAGCTTCCCGCCCTGACCGGTGAAGACCCGATGACGGCTCGCCTTGAGCCACTGCTGTCGATCAACGACGTGCGTCAGCGGCTCGGCGATCTGCTGGGTGACGCCTACGGTGAATTCATCCGGGCCATCGAACACTCTGCGCACTGGCTGTCGCCGGTATCCACGCGACTGCGCCTGCCGATCGGCGAACTCACCCCGCACTGGTATTCGCTGGAGGCACTGCCGGAGCGCTCGGACGAAGGCATCCTGTGGCACGGCCTGCTGGTGGACATCGAGGATCAGGTCGCCGAAGAGCAACGTCTTCGCTACCTGTCCGGCACCGACGAACTCACCGGGCTGACCAACCGACGTTCGATGATGGGACACATCGACAAGATCGCCTCCATGTCCAACCGCCATGGCACGCCGCTATCGCTGTTGCTGATCGACCTGGACCACTTTGCCCTGATCAACGACACCTGGGGGCGCGGACTCGGTGATCGGGTGCTCTGTCAGATCGCCGCCCTGGCATCCAGCCAGTTGCGCCAGGAGGACATGCTGGCACGCATGGGCAGCGACGAATTCGCCCTGCTGCTGCCGATGACACCCGCTGGCAGAGCGCGCGAGCTGGCGGAGCGCCTGCGCGAGAGCATCTCTCGTCAGGACTTCGGCATCGGTCGCCACAAGGTCACCGTCAGTATCGGTGTCTCTGACTTTGTTCGCGGCTTGAGCAGCGCGCAACTGATGCAGCAGGTCCACACCAACCTGATGGAAGCCAAGCAGCAGGGCCGCGATCGCGTGATCCAGCGCT
This sequence comes from Halomonas sp. DP5N14-9, assembly GCF_019802175.1. Taxonomy (NCBI): domain Bacteria; kingdom Pseudomonadati; phylum Pseudomonadota; class Gammaproteobacteria; order Oceanospirillales; family Halomonadaceae; genus Halomonas; species Halomonas sp. DP5N14-9. The sequence continues at coordinate 63,983 of NZ_JAHVHR010000013.1, read as the reverse complement.
GGTTGCCCCAGGGATCATCCTGACACCGCCACCGGAGCTGGCACGTCGTCGCTTCATGCCGGTGACTGTTTTGGGTACCCTTGCCCCCGATCCTGCCGCTGTCACAGGGCCCGCCATCAGGGAGCCAGCATGTCCACCACCATCGACCAGACCCTCGAGAACGTCTTCGGCCACCGCCACTTCAGGCCAGGACAGCGGGAGACCATCAACGCCATCGCAGAAGGCCGCAGCGCAGCGGCGATCTTCCCGACCGGCTCGGGCAAGTCGCTGTGCTATCAGCTGCCGGCATTGCACCTGCCGCACCTCACCCTGGTGGTGTCTCCTCTACTGGCGCTGATGCAGGACCAGCTGGCGACGCTGACCTCGCGCGGTATCGCCGCCGCCAGCATCGATTCGAGTCAGGATCGCGATCAGGCTCGGGAGGTCATGGCAGCGGCCCGCAACGGCCAGCTCAAGGTCCTGATGGTATCGGTCGAGCGCCTGCGCAATGAACGCTTTCGCGCCTTTCTGCGCGACGTGCGGGTCTCGTTGATGGTGATCGACGAGGCCCACTGCCTGTCGGAATGGGGACATAACTTTCGCCCGGACTACCAGAAACTGCCCGACTATCGCCGGGAGTTCGGCATCGACCAGGTGCTGCTGCTGACCGCCACCGCCACGCCCAAGGTCATCGATGACATGCGTCGAGGCTTCGATATCGCGCCTGACGATGTCATCACCACCGGCTTCTACCGCGCCAATCTGGACCTTGCCGTCTCCCCGCTGCCCGCCGACAACAGGGCTCGCCATCTGGCCAGTTGGCTGGCGCCAAGACTCGGCAACGGCGGCACCATCGTCTACGTCACCCTGCAGCAAAGCGCCGAGCGCCTGGCGGCCTACCTCAAGGCCGCCGGGCTCGAGGTCGCCGCCTACCACGCCGGGCTCGACAGTGAGACCCGCCAGCGACTGCAGGCGGACTTCATGAGCGGACGCCTGCCCGGCATCGTCGCCACCATTGCCTTCGGCATGGGCATCGACAAGGCCGATATTCGCCAGGTGGTGCACTTCGACCTGCCCAAGTCCATCGAGAACTACAGCCAGGAGATCGGACGCGCCGGGCGCGACGGCAAGCCGTCGGAGTGCCTGATGCTGGCCGGACGTGAACACCTGCCAGTGCTCGAGAACTTTATCCATGGTGACGTACCACCGCTGTCGGGCATCGAGGCGGTATTGACCGACCTGGCGGATGCCTCCGATAGCTGGGAGCTGTCGCTCAACGCCCTGTCACGCCTCTCGGACATCCGCGAGCTGCCGCTGAAGACGCTGCTGGTCAAGCTGGAACTGGCCGGCGTGGTGCGCGCCAGCCACAGCTACTTCGCCGAGTATCGCTTCAGCCTGGCGATCGAACCCGACGCCCTGCTCGCCCGCTTCCCCGGCGAGCGCGGCGCCTTTCTCGGCGCACTGCTCGATGCCTCGCACAAGGCCCGTACCTGGTATCGGCTGGACTTCGAACGCCTCGACCAGCTGGGCCAGGAACGCGGCCTCGACACCTCCCGCCCGCGGGTGCTCAAGGCGCTCGACTACCTGGCGGAACAGGGGCTGATGCGCCTGGAAAGCAAGCAGATGACCGAGGTCTACCACAAACTCACGGCAGTGGACCCCGGACGGCTGGCCCCCGAGCTGCATCAGCAGTTCGTCGAGCGCGCGGGGGTCGAACTCGAGCGACTCGACGCCATGCTGGCGCTGTTCGAAGCCGACGACTGCATCAGCGCGCGACTCGCCAACTGGTTCGGTGACCCCAATGCCCCTGAGCGCTGCGGTCACTGTTCGGCCTGTCGCGGCGAGACCGCCAGCCTGCCGCCCGCCCCGACTCCGGCGCTCCCGGACGAGGGCGAACTGCGAGCCTGGCTAACGGGCCTGGCACAGGCACTGGAAAGTGTCGAGCCAGGCAAGCCGCTGGACCTTGAGCTTGCTACCCGCTTCCTGTGCGGCGTCATCAGCCCGCGCCTGAGCCAGGCCAAGGCGCGACGCCTGCCGGGATTCGCCAGCCAGGAAAGCGCCCGCTATACCGACGTCAGGCAAGCCCTCGCACCACTATTCGAAGGCTAGCCTTGCGACCGCGAGCTATTCGAACGCCAGCTATTCGACCGCGAGCAGTGGGCCTCGATGCCTCGTCGGTGCCTCGAGCCCCCTCAGTCTCACTTTCACTCTCACACTCACCGTCAGCCTTCGCTGCCGGTGATGCCATACCGGTTCAGCTTGTTGGCGATGGTGGTGTGGGATACGCCAAGGCGGCGTGCCAACTGGCGACTGGACGGATGCTGGGGGTACAGCGAGGCCAATACGCGCCGCTCAACCTCGCCCAGGATGTCGTTGAGCGAGCCGTCCAGGTCGATACCGGCAAGACCCGCCGGCGCCCCCGAGGCCGGCAGCCGCAGATGGGCCGGCTCGATGAGCCCGGTCTCGCACAGCGACACCGCCTGGAACAGCACGTTCTCGAGTTGCCGCACATTGCCGGGCCAGTGATAGCTGGCCATGCGCGCCAGTGCCGCGGGGGAAAGCGCAGGCAGCGCGCAGCCGATCTGGCGCGCGGCTCGGTCGACAAAGTGCCCGGCCAGGGCCTCGATGCCATCCAGACAATCCCTCAGCGGCGGAACGCTCAACGACAGCACGTTGAGGCGATGATAGAGGTCCTGACGAAACAGCCCCTGGCCGCACAGGGCCAGCAGATCCTGCTGTGTGGCACAGATCACCCGCACGTCCAGGTAGGTCTCGTCATCGGCGCCGACCCGGCGAAAGCCACCGTCCTGCAGAAAGCGCAACAGCTTGGCCTGCAGCCGCGGACTCATTTCGCCGACCTCATCGAGGAAGATGGTGCCACCGGCGGTCAGCTCCAGCAGACCCAGCTTGCCCTCGGGGCGAGCGCCATCGAAGGCGCCCGGGGCATAGCCAAACAGTTCGGTCTCGGCCATGGACTCCGGCAGGCCGGCGCAGTTCAGCGCCATGAACGGCGCCTGACCGCGCTGGCTGGCCAGGTGACAGGCCCGCGCCAGCACCTCCTTGCCGGTGCCGGTCTCGCCAAAGATCAACAGCGGCGCGTCCAGCGGCGCCATGCGCCGCGCCTCGTGGATCAGGGAGGCGAGTCGGGGGCTGGCCGCGAACATCGCCTCGAAGCCGCGCATCTCCTGGCGCTGCACCTGATAGATACGCTCGCCGATACGATCGGCGCTATGCAGCGTGACCACAGCCCCGGCCAGCGAGGCCACGTCGTCGTGGTGTTCGCGATGCAGCGGCGCGATATCGGCCAGGTAGGTGGCGTCCTTGAGCCGGATCCTGAGGCCATTGACCCGAGCATTGTTGCGACGAATCACTTCCGGCAGGTCGAGCTCCGGCAGGTAGCGATTCAGCGACAGCCCGGGCACCTCGTCGACGCGCACGCCGAGCAACTGGCTCGCCGCCCGGTTGGCCGCCACCAGGTGCCCCTCCATGTCGATGGACATCACCGGGTCGGAGAGTGACGACAGCAGCGCCTCCAGCTCGAGCTGGTGGCGCTCGCTGGGCATCAGGCTGACCCGGCGCACCCCGAATACGCCGGACACCTGCTCGAGACTGGGCTTCAGCGTCGCCAGCTGGGCGTGCAACAGTTGCGGCACGTGCAGATAGATGGCGTTGCCGTGCTCTCCGCCCACCTCGCCCCGGGCCACGTTGACCCCATAGTCGGCCAGCAGGGCCACTATGTCGCGAAGGATGCCGACACGATTCTGGCAGTGAACTCTCAGGCGCATGAAGGGAACGGCTCCGCAAAAGGGTCACACCATCTGAAGTTTCCGTCAGGCTGGTCTGACTCGTATGTCAAGATTTCGTTACAGCCTATCGAAGACAGAGGAGCGCGTCCTGCATCTTTGGTCGATAGACACCATCTCGAGCACCTGCTGTAAAGACTTCCTGACAGAAAAGGGCCGCCTTCTGGTGCCTATCCCCCCGATGCACGGCTGCGAGACGAAAGCCCCCATGCCTAGACTCGACTCAGTCTCGATACCACAACAGTCGACAATCGCCGGGAGACACCATGCACGCACCTTCTTCGTCCACCCCGTCCACCAAGGGCACCGCCTATCAGGCCCGTGAGCCGGATGCCGACGGCATCATCCATTGGAGCGAGGTCGAGAACCGAACCTGGCAGACGCTGATGGAACGCCAGCTGACGTTGATCGAAGGGCGCGTATGCCAGCAGTATCTGGACGGCCTCGAGCGCCTCGGCCTGCCCAGCGATCGTATTCCGCAACTGGGCGACGTCGATCGGGTGCTACAGCAAGCCACCGGCTGGCAGACCGCCCAGGTACCGGCGCTGATTCCCTTCGACACCTTCTTTCAACTGCTGGCCAACCGTCGTTTTCCCGTGGCGACCTTCATCCGTACCCCCGAGGAGCTGGACTACCTCAAGGAACCGGACATCTTCCACGAGATCTTCGGCCACTGCCCGATGCTGACCAACGAGGCCTTCGCCGAGTTCACCGCTACCTACGGCCGCATCGGCCTTGCCGCCGAACCCAAGGACCGGGTCTACCTGGCCAGGCTCTACTGGATGACCGTGGAATTCGGCCTGGTGGACACCCCGCAAGGCCGGCGCATCTATGGTGGCGGTATCATCTCCTCGCCCAAGGAGACCCTGCACGCCCTGTCCGATACCCCTGCACATGCGCCCTTCGACGCCCTCGACGCCCTGCGCACCCCCTACCGCATCGACATCCTGCAGCCCCTTTACTACGTTCTGGACAGCCTCGACAGGCTTCAGGAACTGTCCCGGCGCGACCTGATGGCACTGGTCGAGGAAGCCAAGGCGCTGGGGTTATTCGAACCGCGCTTTCCGCCCAAGCCCAATTCAACGGCCAAGCCCAAGCCAACGCCCGGCGAGAACGGCGAGACCGGCCCATCCGCCCACGACGGTGCCGACAACGACCGACGCAGCGAACACGCCTGAACATCCACACTCCCTCACCGACACCACCAGGAGACAGCATGAACGACACCACCCAGACCCTCACCGAGCAGTCCTGCGAAGCCTGCAGCTGGGACGCCCCCCACGCCACCGAGGACGAGATCGAACAGTGGCACGCGCAGATCCCCGAGTGGCGGATCGTCGAGCGCGATGGCATCATGCAACTGGAGCGGAGCTACAAGTTCCGCAACTTTCGGCAGGCCCTTGCCTTTACCAACAGCGTCGGCGAGATCGCCGAGGAAGCCGGCCATCACCCGGCCCTGTTGACCGAGTGGGGCAAGGTCACCGTGACCTGGTGGTCCCACGAGATGAAGGGCCTGCACAAGAACGATTTCATCCTAGCGGCCAGAACCGACGAGGTAGCAAGCTAAAATGTTCGAGAAGATTGAGCGGGTTCCCGGGGATGCCATCCTCGGGCTCATCGAGGCCTTCAAGAAGGACACCAATCCCCAGAAGGTCGATCTTGGCGTCGGCGTCTACCGCGATGCAAAGGGCAACACTCCGGTGATGCGTGCGGTCAAGGAGGCCGAAGCCCTGCTGCTCAACAACGAGACCACCAAGACCTACATCGGCTCACACGGCGCCGCCCAGTACGGTGCCGTGGTGCTGCCGATGGTGCTGGGCCAGGACTCCCCCGTGCTCGAGGCCGGCCGCGCCAGCGTTACCCAGTCCCCCGGTGGTACCGGCGCCCTGCGCCTGGCGGCGGACTTCGTCGCGACCCAACTGCCTGGCAAGGGCATCTGGGTCAGCGACCCGACCTGGCCGAACCACCACGGCATCTTCACCGCCGCCGGCATCGAACTGCACAAGTATCCCTACGTCGACGCCGACAACCGTCTCGACTTCGACGGCATGCTGGAAGCCCTCAAGCAGATCCCCCTGGGCGACGTGGTGGTGCTGCACGCCTGCTGCCACAACCCCACCGGCTTCGACCTGAACCACCAGCAGTGGCAACAGGTGCTTGAAGTGATCCAGCAGCGCGACCTGCTGCCGCTGGTCGACTTCGCCTACCAGGGCTTCGCCGAGGGCCTGGACGAGGACGCCTACGCCGTTCGCCTGCTGGCCGAGAATCTCGACAACGTGCTGATCACCAGCTCCTGCTCGAAGAACTTCGGCATCTACAACGAGCGTACCGGCGCCCTGATCGTGGTGGCGAAGAACAGCGAGGAGATGGAGAACGTCCGCTCGCAGATCGCCATCGTCGCCCGTGAGAACTACTCCAACCCGCCGGCCCACGGCGGCAGCATCGTGGCGGAGATCCTCAACTCGGCGGAACTCGCCGCGGTGTGGCGCGAGGAACTCACCGAAATGCGCGATCGCATCAACACCCTGCGTCGTGACTTCGTCGAGGCCTTGAAGCCCTACGGGCTGGACCAGAAGTACGCCCACATCGCCGAGCAGCGTGGCATGTTCTCCTACACCGGCCTGACGCCGGAACAGGTGGACCGCCTGCGCGACGAGTACGGCATCTACATGGTGCGCTCGGGCCGCGCCAACGTCGCCGGCTTCTCCCAGGAGAACCTGCCGTACCTGGCCAAGGCGGTGGCCGCCGTCAACGACTGACGCCCTGCCAGCGGGCTGTGCCAGCCAGCAAACGACGCCCGGGCCTGTCCCGGGCGTTGTCGTATCCGGACGAACTTCCCGGCGCCACCGAGCGCAACCACCATTCCTGCAAGCCTGTTTCTGCAAGCCATCGGCTCTGTCCGAAAAGTCGACGAGCGTAGGCAGGTTTCGCAAAAGCCCTAGGCGCAGTCCGAAAAGTCGACGAGCGAAGGTTAGACAAGGCAAAAATCGGTGAGAAAGCGCAGTTTACGGGGTGTAAATGAGCATTTTGACCGGGCTGGCGCACCAGACGATTTTTAACGCCGTATTACCGAGCGCAGGCACTTTTCAGACAAGCCCTAGCCCAGGCCATGCTTGGTGGCCCACACCGCTGCTTCCACCCGTGAGCGAAGATCCAGCTTCTTGAACAGATGCTTGACGTGGACCTTGACGGTGCCCTCGGCGATGTCCAGCTCACGGGCGATCATCTTGTTGGACAGGCCGCGAGCCAGGGTCCGCAGGATGTCCCGCTCCCGAGCGGTCAGGCACGACATGCCGTCGTCGCCCCCTGCCGGCAGCTCGCCCTTGACCACGCTGGCCAGCAGCGACGCCATCTGTGGCCCCAGCACCACCTGACCCTGGGCAGCCTCGCGAATCAGCCGCAGCACCTCCTCGGGGTCCATGTCCTTGAGCAGATAGCCATCGGCGCCTTCCTTGAGCGCGCGCACCACGTCGTCGTCGGAGTCGGACACGGTCAGGATCACGATGCGGCTCTTGACCCGGGCGTCACGCATCCGCCGGAGCACCTCGATGCCGTCGATGGGCTGCATGTTGAGGTCGAGCAGGATCAGGTTGGGTTGCAGATCGACGGCCTTGCGCACCGCCTCGGCGCCATCCGAGGCTTCACCGACCACCACCAGACCAGGATCCATGTCCACCAGTTGACGCACCCCACGCCGGAACAGGGGGTGATCGTCCACGATCATCAATCGAAGCATGCTCATAGTGCTATCTCCAGAGTGGTTTCACCCGACCCGCTGCCGGGCAACACGTTCAGCAGGCCACGTCGTCGCGACCTCGCGCCCGTGAAAGCCCATCACTCGGACGCCACAGGTAACTGCGCCAACAGACGCGGCAGAAAGCGGACGGTCACCACGGTGCCGCAGGGCTTGATGCCCCTGACCGTGAGCTTTCCACTCAGGCTTCGTGCCCGCTCCTCCATGATCGCCATCCCGTGGGACATGGATGGATCGGATTGCGGTCCGATGCCTACACCGTCGTCCGTGACCGAAAGTTGATAGTGCCCCGTGTCGTCGACGGCGAGGCTGATGGTGCAGTGCCGAGCACGTGCATGGCGGGCCACGTTGGACAGCGACTCGCGCACGATCTGCAGCACATGAATTTCCTCGTTGGGGGTCAGCGACAGCCCGCTCCACTGGCCTTTCAGGGTCAGCTCGAAGTCACCCCGCTTGGAGTACTCCAGCACCGTTTCCTCCAACGCCGCTTCCAGACCCGACTCATGGATGCGCAGACGAAAGGTGTTGAGCAGCTCCCTGAGCTGGCGGTAGGACGAATTGAGACCGTGCCGGAGTTCCGCGACCACCTGCGCCACCTGCTCGTGGCGTTGCTGATCGAGCTGCATCTGTAGACGGGTGACCTGGATCTTCAGGTAGGACAGCGACTGCGCCAGCGAGTCGTGAAGCTCTCGCGCAATCACCGCGCGCTCATCCATCAGCGCCAGACGACGCTGTTCGTCGGCTTTCTCGGACAGCGACAAGGCCGCGGCAATCAGCCCGGCCACCGTCTCCACCAGCTCGATCTTCCACTGGGCAAGCATATGGCCGGGAGGCTGATGGACACGCAACTCGCCAAAATCCCGACCCGCTTCGCGCACCCTGACCGCGTATTCATTGCCGTTGGCATACAGCCCGGCAGCCGCCTTGTCTGATATTTCACGCCCGCGCGATGGTGCCTGAACGAAAGCGCTTTCCGCGCCGGGGCGAGAGCTGAGTCTGACAATATCCTTGCCATTGCCTCCCATGGACAGGCGCAGCTCGAAGGGGCCTTCGTCGGTCACCGCCTCAAGCTGGCGCAGCACTTCCTCGAGCTCTTCCCGGGTCAGCGGAGTGACCCCATTGAGACGCCGCGCGGTCAGATAAAGCATACGCAACGCATCATTGCTGCGCTTCAGTTCATGGGTCTTCGCCGCGACACGCTTTTCCAGCTGACCGTACATTTCCGACAGGCTGGCATTCATCTTGTTGATTGTTCTGGATAACAAGCCTAACTCGTCGTTACCTCGGTAGATGGTTCTCCCCGAAAAGTCACCGACCATCACGCCATTTACAACGCGAATAAGGTCACGAAATGGCGGCATGACACCGCAGACTATTCGATAGACAACCATCACCATAAATATCACGAGAACGGCGAGTGATACCCCCTGAAAAACCTCAAGAAATACGACCTTTGACTCGGCATATTCTTGAAGCCTTCCCACCAAAATATCGACCTTGTCGACGAACTCGGCGACCTTATCATCCAGCCGAAAGACGTCACCACCTTCGAAATCCACCGTGTTGGGACGCAGGGTTTCGTGCCAGCACTCCACCACCCTGTCGTAGGCCTCTCTGAGCGGATCATCGGCGTCCACCGGAATCAGCGCGATGATCGCCCCGGCAGCCAGCGTGGCCTCCATCTGTTCGTGCTGCCAGCGTCGCCTGGGGTGATCCGCCGGCAGCAACTCCGACGTCGCCAGCAGTCGATAGGCCTGCATTCGCAGCGAGCCCGCCTGGTTGATGGCGTCGGCGTAACCTCCCGCGCTCTTTGCGATGACGATGGAGCCCAGCAGGCTGACCAGGGCCAGACAGGATATCGCCGCCATGGCGACCAGCATGCGCAGCATCAGTGATCGGCGCAGGTAAAAGGCGCCGTTCATCTACCACACCTTCCCTTTTTGACCCAGATCAAGGGTTTCATCATCTAGAAGTTTCCGGAATGTCGCATCCATCTGAGAGGGCAGATAATACGTGACGATCACCTCAAAAACACCCGGATACCTCCATGGAGGTAATTAAGCAAATGCGCTGGATATAGCACGCAATTCTCTTGACCACAATCAAGTGCCATACAGATAAATTGTAGCAAGGTTTAGGGGCCGAACCGGCACCCCTAAAGAGGAAAGCACATGCTCCAACATGACACCGTACCCCGGCGTCAGCAGAACAGAGCGCTAGGCCTATCCACACTCGCCTTCACTCTCTGCTTCGCCGTCTGGACCCTGTTCTCGATTCTCGGTATCCAGATCAAGGAGGACTTCGCGCTCTCCGACACCCAACTTGGCCTGCTGATGGCCACTCCCGTGCTGACGGGTTCGATCAGCCGACTCTTTCTCGGTGTACTGACTGACCGCTTCGGGGGCCGCTGGGTCTTCGGCCTGCTCATGCTGGTCACCGCTACCTGTGTCTACCTGCTGACCTTCGCCAACAGCTACGTGATGCTGTTGGTCGGCGCACTGGGTATCGGCCTTGCCGGTGGCTCCTTCATCGTCGGCGTGGCCTACACCTCGGCCTGGTTCGAGAAGGAACGCCAGGGTACGGCGCTGGGCATCTTCGGGGCCGGTAACGTCGGTGCCGCCGTCACCAACTTCGGCGCGCCCTTTCTGCTGATGGCCATGGGCTGGAAAAGCACCGCCCTGGTCTACGCCACCATCATGGCGATCATGGGCGTGGCCTTTATCCTGCTGGCCAAGGAAGACCCCCAGAATCAGTCGCGCAATGCCGTACGTCTGCCGTTGTCCGAGCAGTTCGCGCCCCTGGCCGACCTGCGCGTGTGGCGCTTCTCGCTCTACTACTTCTTCGTCTTCGGTGGCTTCGTCGCCCTCGCCCTTTGGCTGCCCCACTACCTGATCGAGGTCTACGGTCTGAGCCTCTCCGCGGCGGGTATCGTGGCGGCGCTATACACCATCCCGGCCTCGCTGTTCCGTATCCTCGGCGGCTGGATGTCCGACCGCTACGGCGCCCGTCGCGTGATGTACTGGACCTTCCTGGCCTCGGTCATCTGCACCTTCCTGCTGAGCTATCCGCCCACCCAGTACGTCGTCGATGGCGTCCGTGGTCCGGTCGAGTTCACCTTCGCCATGCCGCTGGTCGGCTTCATCCTGTTGACCATGGTGCTGGGCTTCTTCATGTCGCTGGGCAAGGCCGCCGTGTACAAGCACATCCCGGTCTACTATCCCAAGAGCGTCGGCCTGGTCGGTGGCGCCGTCGGCATGGTCGGTGGCCTCGGCGGCTTCTTCCTGCCGCTGACCTTCGGCATGCTCAACGATGTCATCGGCATCTGGCAGAGCTGCTTCATGCTGATGTTCGTCGTGGTTGCCGCCGCGCTCATGTGGATGCACTTCGCCATCCGCAAGGCCGAGCGTATCGAGGCCCGCGATCGCTGCGAGTCCACCGACCTGCCCGAGCTGTCCACCCCGAGCCGTTTCGTGCTCGAGGACTGGCGCCCCGAGGACGAGTCCTTCTGGCAGTCCACCGGTCGCAAGATCGCCACGCGTAACCTGTGGATCTCCATCCCCTGTCTGCTGCTGGCCTTCTGCATCTGGATGGTGTGGTCCATGGTCGTGGCCAAGCTGCCCCAGGTAGGCTTCGAGTACACCCCGAACCAGCTGTTCTGGCTGGCGGCCCTGCCGGGTCTTTCCGGTGCCACTCTGCGGATCTTCTACAGCTTTACCGTGCCGATCTTCGGCGGCCGTCGCTTCACCGCGATTTCCACCGCCTCGCTGCTGCTGCCTGCTCTGTGGATCGGCTTCGCCGTCCAGAATCCCGAAACGCCCTACCTGGTGATGGCGATCATCGCCCTGCTGTGTGGTTTCGGTGGCGGCAACTTTGCGTCCTCCATGGCCAACATCGCCTTCTTCTATCCCAAGCGTGAGAAGGGCAAGGCCCTGGCCATGAACGCCGGCCTCGGCAACCTCGGCGTGTCGGTGATGCAGTTCCTGGTGCCCGTGGTCATCTCCACCGGCAGCTTCGTGATGTTCACCGGCAGTGGCCAGCCGATGTCCGACACTGATCTTCTGTGGCTGCAGAACGCCGGCTTCGTGTGGGTGCCGTTCATCGCCATCGCCACCGTTGCCGCCTGGTTCGGCATGAACGACATCGCCAGCGCCAAGTCCTCCTTCAAGGAGCAGTCGGTCATCTTCAAGCGCAAGCACAACTGGCTGATGTGCATCCTCTATACCGGCACCTTTGGCAGCTTCATCGGCTTCTCCGCCGGCTTCCCGCTGTTGACCAAGACCCAGTTCCCGGCCATCGATGCCCTCCAGTACGCCTTCCTCGGCCCGTTCGTCGGCGCCCTGAGCCGTGCCTGGACCGGTGGACTGGCCGACCGCTTCGGTGGTGCCCGGGTCACCTTCTGGACCTTCCTGACCATGATCGGCGGCGTGATCGGCGTGTTGTTCTTCCTGATGAACAAGGACATGTCGATCGCCTTCTACGGCTTCTTCGCCTCCTTCATGCTGCTGTTCTTCGCCACCGGCGTCGGCAATGCCAGCACCTTCCAGATGATCCCGTCGATCTTCCGCAAGGAAGTGCCGCGGCTGATGCCGAACCTGACCGCCGCCGAGCAGCTGGTCCACGCCGAGCGCGAATCCGCTGCCACCATCGGCTTCACCTCGGCCATCGCCGCCTACGGCGCCTTCCTGATTCCGAAGTCCTTCGGTACCTCGATCTCGCTGACCGGCGGCGCCGAGGCGGCACTGATCGGCTTCATCGTGTTCTACGTGTTCTGCACCGCCCTGACCTGGTTCTACTACAGCCGCAAGGGCGCGGAGATCGAACTGAACCTGGATGCGGGTCCCACCCGCAAGCCAAGCGCCGGTGCGGCTCAGACCCAGCACTGACGTTCCCATCAAGACCGTGACATTCGAGTCCACAAGGACCGTCTAGCCAGGCCCCCTTCGGGGGGCCTTTGAGGAGACCTCCATGAGTCATTTTCTCGATCGCCTGAGATACCTGACCAAACGTCCTCCGGAATTCGCCAACGGACACGGCGAAACCCGCGAAGAGACACGTGACTGGGAAGACGGCTATCGCGCCCGCTGGCAGCACGACAAGATCGTGCGCTCCACCCACGGGGTGAACTGCACCGGCTCGTGCAGCTGGAAGATCTACGTCAAGAATGGCCTGGTCACCTGGGAAACCCAGCAGACCGACTATCCGCGCACCCGCGCCGATCTGCCCAACCACGAGCCCCGTGGTTGCCCACGTGGCGCCAGCTACTCCTGGTACCTGTACAGTGCCAACCGCCTCAAGTACCCGCTGATTCGCCAGGAGCTGGTCAGCCTGTGGCGACGCGCGCTGGACAAGCACGCCGACCCGGTGGATGCCTGGGCCTCCATCGTCGAGGACCCGGTCCTGGCCAATCAGTACAAGCGTGCCCGCGGCATGGGCGGCTTCGTCCGCGCCGACTGGGACGAGGCGCAGACCCTGATCGCGGCGGCCAACGTCTACACCGCCAAGACCTACGGTCCCGACCGCATCATCGGCTTCTCGCCGATCCCCGCCATGTCGATGGTCTCCTACGCCGCCGGCGCCCGCTACCTGTCGCTGATCGGCGGAGTCTGCCTGTCGTTCTATGACTGGTACTGCGACCTGCCGCCGGCCTCCCCCCAGACCTGGGGCGAGCAGACCGACGTGCCGGAATCCGCCGACTGGTACAACTCCGGCTACATCATCGCCTGGGGTTCCAACGTGCCGCAGACACGTACCCCGGACGCCCACTTCTTCACCGAGGTGCGCTACAAGGGCACCAAGACGGTGTCGATCACCCCGGACTACGCCGAGGTCTCGAAGCTCACCGACGAATGGCTGTCCGCCAAGCAGGGCACCGACGCCGCCCTGGCCATGGCCATGGGCCACGTCATCCTCAAGGAATTCCACCTCGCCTCGCCCAGCGTCTACTTCACCGACTACGTCAAGCGCTACACCGACATGCCCTTCCTGGTGGCCCTCGAGCCCCGCGAGGACGGCACCTACGCCCCGGGCAAGCAGCTGCGTGCGGCCGACTTCGACGCCTCGCTCGGCCAGGAAAACAACCCCGAGTGGAAAACCGTCGCCTGGGACGAGACCCGTGACCAGCTGGTGGTGCCGCGCGGTTCCATTGGCTTCCGCTGGGGCGAGAACGGCGACGACGAAAAGGGCAAGTGGAGCCTTGAGTCACTGGACGCCGACGGCCAGGAGATCGACCTGCGACTGTCGCTGGCCGACGCCCACGACAGCGTCGCCAAGGTGGCCTTCCCCTATTTCGGTGGCATCGCCCACGAGCACTTCGACCACGTCGAAGGCAACGAGGTGCTGCACCACTGCCTGCCGGCCAAGAAGCTGACCCTGGCCGATGGCAAGGAAGTGCTGGCGGTCACCGTGTTCGACCTGATGTGCGCCAACTACGGTATCGACCGTGGCCTCGGCGGCGAAGGCGAGGACGACGGCGCCACCGCACTGGACCAGCTGCGTCCCTACACCCCGGCGTGGCAGGAAAAGATCACCGGCGTGCCCGCCAACCAGTGTATCCGCATCGCCCGCGAGTTCGCCCACAACGCCGACAAGACCCAGGGTCGGTCCATGATCATCGTCGGTGCCGGGATGAACCACTGGTACCACATGGACATGAACTACCGTGGCCTGATCAACATGCTGGTGCTGTGCGGCTGTATCGGTCAGTCCGGCGGTGGCTGGTCCCACTACGTGGGCCAGGAAAAGCTGCGTCCCCAGACCGGCTGGACTCCGCTGGCCTTCGGCCTGGACTGGCAGCGTCCGCCGCGCCACATGAACGGCACCTCGTTCTTCTACAACCACTCGAGCCAGTGGCGCTACGAGAAGCTCGAGGTCAAGGAACTGCTGTCGCCGCTGGCCAAGGCCGACAAGTACGACGGCAGCCTGATCGACTTCAACGTGCGCGCCGAGCGCATGGGCTGGCTGCCGTCGGCGCCGCAGCTCGGGGTCAACCCGCTGCGCCTGGCAGGCCCCGCCAGTGAAGCCGGCATGTCCACCGCCGACTACGTGGTCAGCCAGCTCAAGCAGGGCCGTCTTGGCTTCGCCGCCGAGGACCCGGACAACCCCCAGAACTTCCCGCGCAACATGTTCGTGTGGCGCTCCAACCTGCTGGGCTCCTCGGGCAAGGGTCACGAGTACATGCTCAAGTACCTGCTGGGCACCCGCCACGGGCTGCAGGGCAAGGACCTGGGCGAATCCGGCGGCGCCATGCCCCGGGAAGTCACCTGGCACGACGAGGCCCCCGAGGGCAAGGTGGACCTGTTCACCACCCTGGACTTCCGCATGTCGACCACCTGCCTGTACTCCGACGTGGTTCTGCCCACCGCGACCTGGTACGAGAAGGACGACCTCAACACCTCGGACATGCACCCCTTCATCCATCCGCTGACCGCCGCCACCGATCCGGCCTGGGAAGCGCGCAGCGACTGGGACATCTACAAGGGCATCGCCAAGAGATTCTCCCAGGTCTGCCCCGGCCACCTGGGCGAGGAAACCGACCTGGTCACCTTGCCGCTGCAGCATGACAGCCCCGGCGAGCTGGCCCAGCCCGAAGTGCTCGACTGGAAGCGGGGTGAGTGCGAGCCGATCCCCGGCAAGACCATGCCGAGCCTGATCGAGGTAAAACGCAACTACCCCGAGACCTACGAGCGCTTCACCTCGGTGGGCCCGCTGCTCGAGAGCATCGGCAACGGTGGCAAGGGCATCGGCTGGAACACCGACAAGGAAGTCGAGCTGTTGCGTGGTCTCAACCACGTCAAGCTCGAGGGTCCGGCCAAGGGTCAGCCAAGACTCGAAAGCGCCATCGACGCCGCCGAGATGATCCTGGCGCTGGCACCGGAGACCAACGGTCAGGTGGCGGTCAAGGCCTGGGACGCGCTGTCGAAGATCACCGGACGCGACCACACCCACCTGGCGATTCCCAAGGAAGAGGAGAAGATTCGCTTCCGCGACGTGGTGGCCCAGCCGCGCAAGATCATCTCCAGCCCGACCTGGTCTGGCCTGGAGGACGAGCACGTGTCCTACAACGCCGGCTACACCAACGTCCACGAGCTGATTCCCTGGCGTACCGTCAGCGGCCGCCAGCAGTTCTACCAGGATCACGCCTGGATGCGTGACTTCGGCGAGAGCCTGCTGGTCTACCGTCCGCCCATCGACACCAAGGCCACCAAGGCCATGGCGATGCCGCGGCCCAACGGTAACCCGGAGATCGCGCTGAACTGGATCACCCCGCACCAGAAGTGGGGCATCCACTCCACCTACTCCGACAACCTGTTGATGCTGACCCTGTCGCGTGGCGGCCCCATCGTCTGGCTGTCCGAGGAGGACGCGGTCGCCATCGGTGTCGAGGACAACGACTGGATCGAGCTGTACAACGCCAACGGCGCCATCGCCGCCCGCGCAGTGGTCAGTCAGCGGGTCAAGACCGGCATGGCGATGATGTACCACGCCCAGGAGCGCATCGTGAACGTGCCCGGCTCCGAGGTCACCGGTACCCGCGGCGGTATTCACAACTCGGTCACCCGCGTCTGCCCCAAGCCGACCCACATGATCGGCGGCTACGGACAGCTCTCCTACGGCTTCAACTACTACGGCACCGTCGGCTCCAACCGCGATGAGTTCGTCATGGTGCGCAAGATGAAGCACGTCAACTGGTTGGACGGCGAAGGACAGGACAGCGCCCAGGAGGCAGTGAAATGAAGATCCGTTCCCAAGTGGGCATGGTGCTCAACCTCGACAAGTGCATCGGCTGTCACACCTGTTCGGTGACCTGCAAGAACGTCTGGACCAGTCGTGAAGGCGTCGAGTACGCCTGGTTCAACAACGTCGAGACCAAGCCGGGCATCGGCTATCCCAAGGAGTGGGAGAACCAGGCGCGCTGGAAAGGCGGCTGGCTGAGGCGCGAGGACGGCACCATCGAGCCACGCATCGGTGGCAAGTGGCGGGTGCTGGCGAACATCTTCGCCAACCCCGACCTGCCGGAGATCGACGACTACTACGAGCCGTTCACCTTCGACTACCAGCACCTGCACCAGGCCAAGAAGGGCCGCCACCAGCCGGTGGCGCGCCCCCGTTCGCTGATCTCCGGTCAGCGCATGGAGAAGATCGAGTGGGGCCCGAACTGGGAAGAGATTCTCGGCACCGAGTTCGCCAAGCGCCGCAAGGACGCCAACTTCGACAAGATCCAGGCGGACATCTACGGCCAGTTCGAAAACACCTTCATGATGTACCTGCCGCGCCTGTGCGAGCACTGCCTCAACCCGGCCTGTGTGGCCAGCTGCCCGAGCGGTGCGATCTACAAGCGTGAAGAGGACGGCATCGTCCTGATCGACCAGGACAAGTGCCGCGGCTGGCGGATGTGCGTGTCCGGCTGTCCGTACAAGAAGATCTACTACAACTGGAAGTCCGGCAAGTCCGAGAAGTGCATCTTCTGCTACCCGCGTATCGAGTCGGGCCAGCCTACGGTGTGCTCCGAGACCTGCGTCGGTCGCATCCGCTACCTGGGCGTGCTGCTCTACGACGCCGATCGCATCGAGGAGGTTGCCGCCTCCCAGGACGAGCGCGACCTGTACAAGCGCCAGTGCGAGATCTTCCTCGACCCCAATGATCCCGAGGTCATCGCCCAGGCCAAGCGTGACGGTATCGATGACAACGTGATCAAGGCGGCCCAGGAGTCCCCGGTCTACAAGATGGCCATGGACTGGCAGCTGGCGCTGCCGCTGCACCCGGAGTACCGCACCCTGCCGATGGTCTGGTACGTGCCGCCGCTGTCGCCGATCCAGTCGGCGGTGGACGGTGGCCACGTGGAAACCGACGGCGTGCTGCCCAAGGTCGAATCACTGCGTATCCCGGTGAAGTACCTGGCCAACATGCTCACCGCCGGTGACGAGGCGCCGGTGGTTCGCGCACTCAAGCGCATGATGGCCATGCGCGAGTACATGCGCGGCAAGCACGTGGACGGTGAGTTGCGCCACGACGTGCTCGACGAGGTCGAGCTGAGCGAGGCCCAGGTCGAGGAGATGTACCGCTACCTGGCCATCGCCAACTACGAGGACCGCTTCGTCATCCCGACCAGCCACCGCGAGCAGGCCCGCGAGGCCTTCCCGGAGCGTGGCGGCTGCGGCTTCACCTTCGGCAACGGCTGCCAGGGTGGCAGCGACAAGACCAGCCTGTTCGGCGGACGCAAGCAGACCACCACCCTGGTCAACGTCGAGCAGTACGACCCCAGCCATCCGGAGGTCGAGCATGACTAATCCACTCGCCCAGGGTCTGCGCGCCCTGGCCCGGCTGCTCGACTATCCCGACCGGGAACTGATCGAGGGGCGTGCCGAGGTCAAGGCGGCGATCGCCGCCATGCCACTGCCGGGGGGAGCCCCCCGGCAGGCACTGCTCGACTGGTGTGATCGCCTGGCGGATGCCCGCCTGCTGGACGTCCAGGCGGCCTACGTCGCCCAGTTCGATCGTGGCCGCGCCACCTCGCTTCTGCTGTTCGAGCACGTCCACGGCGAATCCCGCGACCGCGGCCAGGCGATGGTCGACCTGCTCGGCGAGTACGAGGATGCCGGCTTTGCCCTCGACAGCCGCGAGCTTCCCGACCACCTGCCACTGCTGCTCGAGTTCCTCTCCACCCGCGAGGGTGATGAGGTGGCCCGCTGGATCGGTGACGTCAGCCATATCCTGGCGCTCATCACCGCCCGTCTGGAGACCAAGCAGTGCGACCAGGCGCTGGTGACCCTGACCCTGCTGTCGCTGATCGGCGCCGAGGATCAGGTGGACCTCCACCGCGAAGCGGTCAAGGAAGAACCGGCCGACAACACCCCTGCCGCCCTCGACGCCGTGTGGGAGGAGGAGGCCGTGCGTTTCTCGGCCGAATCCGACCAGGACTGCGCGCTGACCTCCGCCGAGGGCAAGCGCCTCGCCGAACGCCGGGGCAGTATCCAGCCCGACACCGTTCGCCTCCCCGATGCCATGCCCTCTCGACCCACTGGAGGTCTGTCATGAACTACCTGCACACCCTGCTGTTCGGCCTCTATCCCTACCTGGCGGGCAGCGTCTTCCTGATCGGTAGCCTGTTGCGCTTCGACCACGGCCAATACACCTGGAAGACCGGCTCGAGCCAGATGCTGTCGTCCAGGCGCATGCGCCTGGCCAGTCCGCTGTTCCACGTCGGCATCCTGGTGATCTTCTTCGGTCACCTGGTCGGCCTGCTGACACCGCATTGGGTCTACGCTCCCTTCATCAGCGCCGGCACCAAGCAGGTGTTCGCCATCCTGGTCGGTGGCCTTGCCGGTATCGCCTGTCTGATCGGTGGCGCCATGCTGCTGCATCGCCGCTTCACCGACCCACGGGTCAAGGCATCCTCCAGCTTCATGGACAACCTGATCATCGTGCTGCTGGTGGTTCAGGTCACCCTGGGCCTGCTGACCATTCCCGCCGCCCTGCATCACCTGGACGGCGGCGTGATGATCAAGCTTGCCGAATGGGCACAGGCCATCGTCTTCTTCCAGGGCGGCGCCGCCACCCACCTCGAAGGCATTGGCTTCATTTATCACCTGCACATTCTGGTCGGTCTGACCATTGTGCTGGTGTTCCCGTTCACTCGCCTGGTTCACGCCTGGAGCGCTCCCCTGGGTTACCTGGGGCGTCGCTACCAGATCGTCCGGCGCCGTGCCTGAGGAGGCATGTCATGCAAACCATCCCCGTGGAAACCCTGCCGCACACAACGGTTCCCAGCATTCGTGTTGGTGACAGCGTGATCGGCGAGGAAGCCATCGCCGGGGAGATGCAGTTCCATCCGTCAACGGATCGCGAGGCCGCCGCCAAGGCGGCGGCCCGCGCCCTGGTCATCCAGGAACTCTTGCGCCAGCGCGCCGAGATCCTGGGCATCGAGACGGGCTCGTTGCACGAGCCCGACGAGCGTGCGATCGCCGTGATGCTGGATCAGGAACTGCAAGTCCCCCCGCCCGATGAAGAGGCCTGCGTACGCTTTCACGCGGCTCACCCCGAACGCTTCTGCGAGCCCACCCGTCTCAAGGTCCGGCATATCCTGCTGGCGGCGGCCCCCGACGACCTGGACGCCCGCGACGAGCAGTTCAAGAAGGCCGAAGGGCTGATCGACACCCTCAAGCAGCATCCCAAACGCTTCGATGAAATGGCGCAGCGGTTTTCGCAGTGCCCGTCGAAGGACGAAGGCGGGAGCCTTGGCTGGGTCAGCCGCGGCCAGACCGTCAGCGAGCTCGACCGCGCGCTGGAACCCCTGCCCGAAGGCCTGCACGAGCGTCCGCTGCCGTCACGCTACGGTTGGCACGTGGTCGTCATCGACGCCCGTCTGGAGCGCCAGCCACTGCCCTACGCCGAGGTCAAGGACAGGGTCGCCCACGAGCTGACCGAACAGGCCACCCGAGTCGCCCTGCGCCACTACCTGCTGGCGCTGGAAAGCGAGATCGGCGTCGAGGGTTTCACCCTGGCCGACGATGACGTCGACGGTCCCCTGATGCGCTGATAAGGGCGCTGACAGGTCGCTGAAAGAGCACAGACAGAGCGCCGACCAGGCGCCACTAGCGAACGACGCGTGCGACTCCCCCTTTCCCTCTCACCTGACACCCCCGCCAGACCTCAGGGTCCGGCGGGCTCCCTTCACGTTCTCTCCACCGGAGTCCTTGCATGTCTCATACGTCCACGTGCGCCGTGTTCACCCCGCTGGATATCGCCATCCTCACCGTGTCCGATACCCGTGGCCTGGACGAGGACGGCAGCGGCAACCTGCTGGCGGACCGGTTAGCCGGCGCCGGACACCGCCTGACCGAGCGCGCCCTGGTCCCCGACGACATCTATCGCATTCGCGCCCAGGTCAGCGCCTGGGTGATCCGTTCCGACATCCAGGTGGTGCTGGTCAACGGCGGCACCGGCTTTACCGCCCGGGACAACACCCCGGAGGCACTGACGGTACTGTTCGACAAGGTCGTTGAAGGCTACGGCGAGCTGTTTCGTCTGCGTTCCTTCGAGGCCATCGGCACCTCCACCATCCAGTCCCGCGCCGTGGCCGGGGTGATCGATCGCACCCTGGTGTTCTCCATGCCCGGCTCGCCCAAGGCCTGCGCCATGGCCTGGGACGACATTCTTGCAGCCCAGCTCGACGCCCGCACCCGGCCCTGCAACTTCGTCGCCATGGTGGTGAAGGACAGCCAGCGCTGCACCAGCCGCAGCGCGGATCACCACGTCGCTTCCGACACCCGGACGACGGCTCGACACGAAGCCCTGGAGGTCACCCCATGAGCGAGATCTGTGGTTGTGACACTCCGACCAGGGACCGCTCCCTGGTCGATCCCTGGCAGGCCCGCGAGCAGGTCATCGCCTTGACCCGCCCGCTGGAGGACACCGAGACGCTGAGAACGACCCACGCCCGTGGCCGCATCCTGGCCGCGCCGCTCAAGGCGCTGCACGACGTTCCCGGCATCGACAACAGCGCCATGGACGGCTACGCCCTGCGTCTGGCCGACCTCAAGCACCGGCTTGCCCTGCCGGTGGTGGCCCGAGTACCCGCCGGCGCTGCCCCGATCACCCTGCCTTTCGACGGCTGTGCGCGCATCTTCACCGGCGCACCGATTCCCCGCGGTGCCGACGTGGTGGTGCCCCAGGAACGGGTACGGATCGACGACGCCGGCCAGATCCACTTTCCCACTGACTTGCACCTGGGAGACCATATCCGGCGACGCGGCGAAGAGCTCACCCAGGGAGCGGCTCTGCTCGAGCCAGGTGAGCCCCTCGATGCCATCCGCCTGGCGCTGCTGGCGGCCCAGGGCATCACCGAGGTGCCCTGCCGGCGTCGGGTGCGCGTCGCCGTCATCAGTACCGGCTCGGAGCTGGTCACGCCCGGCAAACCGCTGGCCCCGGGCCAGATCTACAACTCGAACGCCGGCATGCTGCACGCCCTGCTGCAGGATCACAACGCCGAGCTTGTCGACCTTGGCAACATCAGCGACAGCGCCACGGCGCTGGAAGAAGCGCTGACCTTCGCCGCCCGCCAGGCCGACCTGATCGTCTGTACCGGCGGCGTCTCGGTGGGTGAGGAAGACCACGTCAGGCCCTGTCTCGAGCGCCTTGGCGGCATCTGCCTCAGCGGCGTGGCGATGAAGCCCGGCAAGCCCTTCACCCTGGGCTACATCGGCCAGTCCCCGTCCACCGGCACCCCGTTGCTGGGACTTCCCGGCAACCCCACCGCCGCCCTGGTCGCCTGGCACCTGCTGGGCCTGGCGGTACTGCATCGCCGACAGGGTCGAACCATCGCCCCGCTGGCGAGCTTTGCAGTGCATGCAGGCTTCACCTACCGCGCCAACCGCACGCGCACCCAGTGGCTGCGCGTCCGCGTGGATCACAGTGACATTGCCCCGGTGGCCAGGATCGCCGGCGACCAGGGCTCCAATATGCTCAAGAGTGCGGCGCAAGCCGACGGCTACCTCCAGGTGCCCCCCGGCCAGCAGGTGGTGCCCGGCCAGCGCTATCCCTACCTGCCGCTAAGCCAGTTCGCCCGCTAGCGCCACGACCTGAACACCGACAGCACACCTAAAAAATGTTCCGACAAGGAGAGCCCACCATGGCCACCCCCTCACCCCTTCCCCTGGTCTACGCCTGCTCTGGTTGCTCCGACGTGGCCCAGCTCGCCAACAGCGTTGCTGTTGCGCTCGACCATCGCGGCATCGCCGAGATGTCCTGTATCTCCGGCGTTGGTGGCGGCGTGCCCGGGCTGGTGCGCAAGGCACAATCCGGGCGACCGATCGTGGCGCTGGACGGCTGCCAGATGCACTGCACCGCGCATTGCCTGGACAAGGCCGGCGTCAGCGCGTCCCACCATCTTCGCCTGTACGAACAAGGCTTCAAGAAGCGACGCGGCCGCCGCTACGATGACGATTGCGTGGAAGCCGTCATCACACAGCTCATTCCCGTGGTTGACGCACTCGCCTGCGGCGACGCGACCCTCGACCAGGGCGACTCCCCTGTCAGACTCACCGCCCACCACTGAGCAAACGCGACGCAATAAAGCCAGCCCCGTCAGGTGAAAGCGGCGTGGCGCGTGAGAGCAATACGCAAGAACGACAAGGCCCCGCCGGGCTGCAGTGCAGCAGCTGCCCGGCGGGGCCTTATCATTGGCCATGTCATATTAGCGGTGCGTCATGACAGCGACGTCGCTGCTCAGCTCATCCCCGCTGTCTCGTCGAGCCCATACTCCCGCTCCACCAGTGCCACCCTGACGCGATAGCTTGCATACCAGCGCTCGCGGCCCCTGGCCTGGGCCTCGCGATGATCCAGGTTGGCCTTCCAGGCGCGGATCGATGCCAGGTCAGACCAGTAGGACACCGTGATGCCGGCGGCATATTCACCCGGCGAGCGTGCCGACTCCACCCCCAGAAACCCCGGCTGCTGTGCCGCCAGTTCGACCATGCGCTCGGCCATCTCGCCGTAGCCGTCATCCCCCGGCGTTCTCGTGGAGGTGAAGATCACCGCGTAGTACGGCGGTGTCGGTGTGGTGGCGATGGCGCTCAACGGTTTTCCTCAGTGATGATGGACAAGACACTCCGAGGCCGTCACGGAACTCGCTATCCGCCACGGCGAGCTTGGCAATGTAGCATGAGACGACGTCAACGGCCTTCCCGGTGCATATGCCAGGCTGACACCAAAGACCTGCGCCGACGCCAGAGACCTGCGCCAGAGACCCGCACTGACAAGAGCGGATCAGAAACCACCGCTACCCGAGCCAATCGCCCCCTCATTGATATGTTCAGTAAACGGATCATCGAACCCCGAGCCTACCGCGCCTTCATTGATACCCGGGGTAAAAGGATCGTCGTGCCCTGATCCGACTGCACCTTCGTTGATATCGTCGGTGAACGGATCATCGATGCCCGCGCCGATCACGCCTTCGTTGACGTCTTCCGTGAACGCATCATCGAAACCGGTTCCTACCGCCGCTTCGTTGATGCCTTGCGAAAAAGGATCATCAAAGCCGGAACCCACCGCCGCTTCGTTGATGCCCCTGGTCCAGGGATCATCATGGGCCACGGCGCCTCCCGGCAACAGCGCCAGCATCAGGAAAAGTCCACAGACGCCATACCTCATGACATACCCCATGTCGGCAAAATGTCAGGATACAAGGTCCCATCCGATGCCATGCTGACCCGCATCCTGAAACAAGGGCCGTCAATTGACGGCCCTTGTCCATGGCGACGAGGCACCTATTCAAGATTCATGGAAAAAGGCGCCACCAGGTCGTCCACGCGATAGGCATGACCGCCCTTCATCACCATTTCCACCTTGATGAGGTCACGGATGTCCTCATCCGGCTTCCCCCGGACAAAGGCGATATCCGCCATCTTGCCGACTTCCAGCGTGCCCAGTTGCTCGTGCAGGCCAAGCTCCATGGCGGGTACTGCTGTGGCAGACCTCAGCGCCTGGAACGGCGTCAAGGGGCCGCTTTCCAGCCAACGCAGATTGCTGTGGAGTCCGAACCCGACAAAGTCCAGAGGGGAGTCGCTGCCGGCGATCAGCCGCCCTCCCGCTTCGACGATCCGAGCAAACGTTTCGGGATTATCCGCGTACTGTGCCAGGAAGTGGGAGTTGTCGGGGGAGCTGTCGCTGTCGAAGGCCTCCTGGAGGGCATCTCGCTCGGCCCGAGGGACCAACGCCTTGACCCTGACATCGTCTCTAATGTCGTTGTCGCCAAACAGCGATGGCTCCACCGCGAAGAAGGTCGACACCACCGACATGTTCGCCCGGGAAAAAAGATCGATCACATCCTGATAGGTCCTGCCCGTCAGCGAGCCGATACGCGAGTAATCCAGCCGCTCGGTGGCGCCCAGATGGGTCGTGCCGCTCTGGTCCAGATAGACGCCCGGGGCGAGAAAATGCGAATAGGTCGGCACCCCTCGCTGACCCGCTTCATCGGATACCGCTTTCATGAAGGCCGGGTTCATCCGCACATAGGTCTTCATCACATCGAAGTCCAGGGCCTCGGCGCGCTCCAGCTCTGCCGATAACTGGCCTTCGTCGGCTACCGGGCGCATGGCATTGTAGTAGATGCGCGAACCATCGAGCGGGCCCCCCGTGTAGAAGAAGCGCGGACCGACACGCTTCCCTGACGCGATAGCCTCGTGGTCGCCCACCGCTCGGTAGGCAAGATCCCCCACCGAGACCGTGCTGGTGATCCCCATGGACAACAAAAGGCGGCCCTGCCGGGCGCCATAGCCGAAGGTGTGATTGCCCCAGGTCTGGTGGGTGTGGCCTTCGATCAGCCCCGGTACCGCGGTCAGCTCGCTGGCGTCGATGACATTGCCCTGTGGCCTGCTGTCATCGTGCGAACCGATGGCGGCAATTCGACCATTCACCACCGTGATATCGACATCGGTAAGCACCTCGTCGCTTGCGCCGTTCCACAGGCGGCCAACATGCACAACCGTGCTCTCAGGCAGCTCCTGTGGCGACCACTCGAGCCTCACTTCGATGTTCTGGACCTCGCCATCGTCGAGGCTCACCATCTTGAGCTGGCCATCTTTCAGAAACAGCAAGCGGGATGCATCCCCGCTCCAGGAAGGAGAATCGGCGATGCCCTCTGCGACTCGCCTCGGCTCGCCTGTGGGGCGGCCTTCGGCGGAGACATCCATCACGTAGAGCGCGCCATCCAGTACAAAACTCATCTTGCCGCCGTCAGGCGCCCAGACGGGGCCATTGTCGGAGCGAGTGGTAATCGAGGCATGTTCGGCAACCGGATAAAAGCGCTGCTCACCCGACGCGACATCGACCACCAGCACCTGATTGGTGCCCTCCCTGAAACGGCTGGTGTAGGGCACGACACCGGCAAGCGCGACGTGCTTGCCATCGGCCGACCAACTGGCGCGGCCAGGCTGAAACATGCCTTCGACGATAGCGCGACTTTCACCTGACGCGATATCGATCACCTTGGTATCGCCCGAGGCATTCTGATAGACCAGCCTCGAGCCATCCGGCGACCAGGCAGGATAAAGCTCTGTCGCATCGGAGTTCGTCAGGGCCCACGTCTTGCCGCTCGCCATCTCTCGAATCCAGATGTCCAGAGCGCCATTGCGATCACTGACGTAGGCCAGTCGCTCCCCATCAGGCGACCATGCAGGGTCGGACTCGTAGTAGACATCGTTGGTCAAGCGTTGCGGAGCCTCGCCGAGCGTCATGAGCCACAGGTCATTGAGCGCGGCAAAGGCGACCTGAGTGCCGTCGGGATGCAACGCTGGCGTCACGATCCCCTTCACTCGGTGCCGCCCGAACCCGACAAGGTCGTTCTCGCGGCTGAAGTTCGGTCTGTCGATCGATAGGCTGGCGGCAAAGGGAATCGGGACCAGCTCATCAGACCCAGCTTCCAGGCGCATCAGTTGGCCATCGGCCGCCAGTACCGCACTACCGTCGGTCTGCCAATCCACGCGGAACGGGAACACGTCGTGTCCATCGAGGCGCACCTCGTCGCCCAGCATCAATTCGGTCTTGCCTGGTGTCGAACGAATCCAGGATATCGGCTCATTGTCCCCCGCCGACCAGGAAGGGGCGTAGGCAACTCCCTGAATATCGGAGACCAATGCCCGGATGTCTCCTGCGCGGCTTACCTCCTTGATACTCGTGCGATCGGCGACGTAGGCGATACGATTGCCGTCTGCTGCCCAGGTGGGATACGCCTCTTCTTCAGGCGTATCGGTCCACTGGGTAAGGGCCCCCGTTTCCAGCATCATCGTCCAGACGTCATAGCTACCGCCCCGGTCGGACACAAAGGCGATTTCACTGCCATCGGGCGAAAGCTCCGGCTCGCGCTCGTCCCAGGGCGCACCCGTGAGCGGTTTCAAGCCTTCGCCATCGCTGTCCATCATCCAGATATCGAAGGTTCCCTGCTGGTAGGCCTGCATGACGATATGGTCACCGGACGGCCCCCAGTGCGGCCTGGCCGGATCGAGACCAGGCTCGGTAAGCTTCACCGTCTCCCCCGACGCCATGTCCAGGCGCCAAAGCACACCTTGAATATCAAGGACGGCCTGGCTGCCGTCTGGAGAAACAGTGGCGGCAAGGTTCGTCACTTCCTGGAAGTCGATGTCGACGGGTTCCGCCACCGCCGTTCCTCCCACCATAAAAGGCACCAATGCAATGCACCTTATTGGTCTTGAGAAAAACATGGCTTTCTCCTACGTCAAAGCGCAATAAAGAGGGCATGCTGACGTAAGAAAGATAGATTCCACGATTAAAGAGTCGTCATGTTTTTTAGTAGCAACGACTTTCGTCTTGCTCCGATCACGTACAATCTTGCGAAATATTTCAACATCAGAAAAAATGCAACGTTCGCAGATAGACAATCCACAAAAAAGAGAGCTTAAATTTCTTTCCTCCTGTTCAAATAACGAAGGCCTCGATAAACCATCTTGGTCTCATTCGGCCAAAGTCTCGTCGAACATTACGTTTCAATGATTTCTTCGAATCCAGTACGCGCTCTCCCCCTTCGTCTCGACGAAAGACGACCCAATGCCAGAACGGTCGCCCTCTCTCCCGTCGCCATTTAATGGCCAGCACAGCCAGGTCGGGAAGCCCCTCCCAGGACTCGAACGGCAACTCCCTGGCGCCCAGCTCGACCCCCAGATCGGTTGCCAGCCGCCTGACGTATGCGGTATCAGACCAGAGCGCCTGGTCCTGTGCGTGGATGCCCAACACGTTGGCCCTGCTCCTGGCCTCGGCGTAGCTTACGCCGGCCAGAACCGCGCATGTCGCGATACCGCAACCCGATATCTCTTCCTGAACAACCGCTTCCATCTTCTACCCCCGCTATTAGCCGGCCAGCGTACGGCCACTAGGCGCTGTCCGAAAAGTCGACGAGCGAAGCGCTCGTCAAGCCTCCCTCGACAGGCTACCTCGCCAGCAGGCGGGGAATCCCGTGATCAGGTGGCGATGCACCGAGACGGAGTGCCCACTAGCCAGTAAAGGGCCGGCACCCTGCACGGGTACCGGCCCCTTCCTGCCAACTCTTTTCCTTCTACTTTCTTGCGTCTCTTGTGGGCTCGAGCCTAGCCGATGGGATCTACCTCGACCAGCGGCTCCCGCGGCAGCAAGGGTCGCCAGTAGGCAAGCTCAGCGGCCACCGGCAACAGATTGACCGACACATCCTTGCGAGTCGGTTTGCACGGACGGCAGCGCCGCTCTATACCGGGCTGATTGAGCTGAATACAGGTGTAGAGCTCCAGGCCACGGGCATCGATGGCGCTGACACACAGCTCGCACTTGAACGACTGGCCCATTTCGGTCGCGACCTTGAGGCGTCGTCCCTCCAGTCGATAGGTAATGATGCCTGCCGCGCTCTTCACCTTGCCATCGCCCTGTTCCAGGGTCTGCCCACACAAGCACCACTCGTAGTCCACCGGGAAGGCGGTGAGCCTGGGCCAGGCTTCAAATACACCGGACCATCGCACCGGGCTGGAACGACAACGAGAACAGTCCTTCGCCACGTAGTGCGTCACCTCTCCGCGCTCTGTCACGCTCCATCGTGCCGCAATATCCAGCGATGGCGTCGGGGTGTCGAAGGTGATCCAGTCCAGATGCAGTGCACCCTGCTGATCGATCTGGCGCCAGGCACGTAACTTGGCCAGGCGCCCTTCGGACGTGCGCATCCCGAAGACCACCTCATGGTGAGGCATGAACAGGAACCATCGTGGCCACGTGAGGGGTATCAGGCCCAGAGACATCTGGCTTGTTGCCAGCGGCAGGCGCGATATCTGCACCGGTGTCAGCGCGCCGAAGGAGGTCCCCGTCACCGTCAGTCCACTGCCACCGACGGCATTCAAGCCACTTGCGGGATTCCAGGCGAGATCGGTTCCGGGCCGCACCCCCGCACTGAGGGCGCCACTGTCCAGATCCACCGAGAACCCTCCGAGACCGATGTTTCCGCCCTGGTGTTTTACCGGCACCGAGACCGACCGCACGATGCTCGAGCGCAATTCCAGATCATCGAGGACGATACTGGACAGCGTCAGACCACCACCGATGGGCCCGAGCGGGATCGCCGGCAGGCCACCAATGGCCCCGCTGATTCCATCCGAAATCAGACCATCGGCGATGCCTTCTGCCACCGCCTCGACAATCGCCAGCACCACGGCGGCAATGATGACTCCGACGATACCGCCGAACAGACCTCCCAGACCGAGTGAGGCAAGCCACACCCACCAGGCCAGGTCCACATCGGTATCCACCACCGGCGTGGTGGCAGTCACCGTGATCGCCCCAGCATCCAGACCGATATCGATGAAGAACGAGAAATTCGACTCCGCCGACCAACCACTACCCGAGTCGGTGGCACGTCCCGTGACGGAAATGCGATTGGCGACAACGCGAGCCTCAAGACTTCGAAGCGTCCCCTGACCACCCGGTGCGGGGATACTGCGGTTTAGCCTCAAGGGGGTGTCGAAATCGGTGACAGGTCTGCCCATGGAGCTTGCGATACGTGGGCGCATTACCCTGGCCAGCAACCAGAAGTTGCTCATCGTCACCAGCGACTGGCTCCCGGCAGGGATCAAGCTGGAGGTGACGTTATTGATATTACCCCCGCCGTCGCTGGACATGCGCACACCGAACGCAAGGCAATCACGATCCAGTGCCGTGGTATCGTTCACGGTGGTGACATCGATGTCGAAGACGGTTGTCGCATCCGTATCGTCGACGACCGGGATCGCTGGCGTCAGATCGATTCGACCGATGCTGGACTGAAGCTGGTCGAGCACGACTCCCGCCATCATGTTCTGCGCCTGCGTGAGGCTCAGCCCCGCAACATCCAGAAGCGGCTCAAGCAGTGACACCGACGCAGGATCGAAGGCCACATTGACCGTGGGCGCACCGGCATTGAAGTCCATGGTGGCGAATTGATTGCTGCCCTCGGTCACCATGGCGATACTGTCCACCACCGTGATGGCGCCACCGATCGGGGCGACCGGCAACGCCAGGGGCGCGGTGATCTGGAGCTGAGAATTGGAAAAGGGAACGGTCAGCCCCATTCTCGGCCGAGGGCGGTCCAGGTCGGCGACGGGAGTATCGAAATTCAGATCGGCGCTCCCGCTGACACCGCCTGCATTGACCGGCACGCTGATACTGGGTGGAAAGATCCCTCCGGCGAGGAAGGCCGTGGCAAGTTGATTGTTGAGTTCGTTCTCGGAAATCTGAACGAGCATGTCAAAACCGGCAGTTCGATCAAGTGCCATGACTAGCCCTCCTTGTGAACGGCAAAGCCATCATCGTCCTGCGGCTTCGCACCCGGCTTGATCTCGCCGATACGACCACGCGGGAAGGCCGCAGCCTTGAAACCCGCCACCTTCACTCCGGGACCTACCACTGCTGTCTGTTCGACCTCCCCGTGGGCCCGCTCGACGGCCTTCAGCTCCTGCCTTGACAATTTGACACCGGCCTTGAGCAAGGCCTCGACAGGATGCGCCATGTATAGGCTCGCGTTCGCCTCGTCCTTGGCCAACCACTCCATCATCAACTTGTCGGCCTCCTGGAGTTTCTTCATCACCTCCTCTGGTAACGCAAGAGGCTCGGCATCCCGACGGGGCGCTCCCTTGCGAGGACGGCAGCGCAGAGGACGCTTGGGGAGCGCGAAGTCTCCTCCAGGCACGAGGCGCACATTGATGTTGGCCTCAAAGCCCTGGGGCACCCTGGCCACCACGAGCTCTTCCGCCCGATCCTTGCCCAGCCCCACCTGAGGGCGGCATAGGCAGGGATCGGGGTCTTTTGACGTGTTCATGTGTTGGCTCCTTGACGTTGAATGACGTTTGCAACTTCGCAGGGCAGCGCAGTACAGGTCGTCAACAAGAAGCTCGGCGAGAAATAACGCTACCCGGGTCATCGAAACGATGACCGAGCGGGGGTAGTCGACTTCCGGGACGCAAGCCCACCGAAACAGGAGGCAGGCGACCGGAATCTGGTGCTATGCGAGGAAGGAGGGAAACATGCTCGGACACCGGAGCTTTGGATAACGGGCAAGGCTCCCCGACAGCGTCCCCGCGCTGACCTCTTTCATCTGACACGGAAAGGAAAGCGCTTCTGGCGGCGCAGCCCTGAATAAAATGAGCTTAAAAAAGCACCAGGGCCACGACCGCAGGACACCAAACATCTCGGCTAATTTATCAAGTGCTTACCAAGTATTCCTGATGGATTCAATCAGAATGACTACCCCCGTAGAACACTCTTCCTAAGTAAACTTGGCCTTTGAAGCATAGACTGTCTTCGTCAATGTGACGATGTTCAATCAACCATCAAGGCAACAAACGAAGACACCCCGCCGAGAGGCTTTCTCGACGGGGTGCCTGAAGGAGTCGGCGTAACGTTCACCGGAACAACCTGGTCCCTAGCGATTGATCTCGACACGAATGATGCGATTGGTGGCGCTCTGATGAATCAGCAGGTCGCCATTCCGGGTCGGTCGCATATGCCGCACGATACCGGCGTAAATACCGCCGGACGGGATCGCCCAGCTCTGGAAGGTCTCGGTGACGGGATCAAAGCGCACCAGAGCATCGGGGCGCATCCCGGATTCGTTGTACCAGACCACGCCATCGAGTACCGCGATCGCGTAGGGATGAGACTTCTCGCCGCTTGGCGACGGCCACTCCTGCACCTCACCGCTGCGGGGGTCATAGCGCCCAAGCCGGCCCCTTCCCGAATTGACGTACCAGATCATGCCGTCATCGGCGATATCGAGCCTGCGCACAGTGGTTGCCTGATGGGGAAGTTCGATTTCGGTAAGCGCCATGGTGTCGGGATCGACCCGTACCAGGCAGTTGCTGCCATTGCAGGCCACCCAGGGTGTGCCCTCTGCATCGATCTTGATGCCGTAGGGGCGTGACCCCGAGCTAGACATGGCAACGAGTTCGACCTCACCGGTTTGCGGATCGAGGCGTCCGACGCGATTGGCGTGCTGCGCCGTAAACCAGAGAAGGCCGTCATCATCGAACACGGCCGTGTGGGGATCACGCACCGAGGGCTCAGGCATGTCGACCACCTCGATATCCCCACTGGCCGGGTCGAGACGCCCCAGCGTCCCGTTCTTGTTACCGGTAAACCACACGCCGCCGTCACGATCCAGCGTTACCGAGTGAGGCATGCTGCCGGGCGGCAGCGGGTATTCGCGCATCTCACCGGACATGAGATCAATGCGCCCCACCAGATTTCCCCATTGGCCCGCCCACCAGATCCCGCCATCTGGCGCCTCGGCCGGATCCCGCGAGCGTTGCCCGAGCGTCGGCACCACCCATTCGTGGAAGCTGATATCGGTATCTCCCTCAAGCAACGTCGGTGCCCGTCGCTCATTGGGAGGAAAGTGCTCCGCCAGATAGTCGGCGATAGCCCCGCGGCGGGCAGGATCACGCGAGAGATCCACCATGGTGCCCATCAACTCGAGCCAACCCTCTCGGCTGTAGCCAAGGCTCTGGCTGATGCGACTGACCGGATGGCACACCGAGCACTGCACTTCGACAGCCTCCCTGCCCTCCCCCGATGGCAGGCCGGCGCCCAAGGCTACCGACGAACCAGCGAGCAGCCAAATCGAGAGACATAGCCTCCGAAACCCAACGTGCCTGGTCATACGCCATCTCCCCGAGCCTGAGCCTGAGCCTGAATGCATCGCGTGCACCGAGTGCACACTTGGGTGTACCGCACTATTTGATCGCCGGCCTCGGTTAGCCTGATGCATCCTCAGCCACCCGCTCACCGATTCGATACCGGATACCACCGAGACGGCGCCGTCCCGCTAAGCACCATCCGTCCTGAGCCACATGACGATCGCCCACGCAGATGCCTATTCAGCGCAGGAAAAATGGCGCCAAACTGCAGGTCCCGTTCGATGCCGCACGCACTTGCTCATTGAGGCCGCCGACTTCTTATGGCTCCGTAGCCCGATGTTGTTCATCACCAAGCCGCGCCATATAAAATGCTCCCACGTACTCACCACCTCGAAAGGCAAAATCCTTAGCCTCTCCCTCGATGTCAAAACCGAATCGTTTGTATAATTCAATGGCGCGTTTATTATCGACATAGACGGTGAGTTCCAACCGCCGAAGAGCAAGCCAATTGTCGGCCAGGTCGATCGCTGTAGAAAGCAAGGCTGTGCCCACGCCTGAACCTTGAGCCTTATCCTTTACTCCCATACCCAAGGAGCCGACGTGTCGTCGACGCGGGTTTTGACAAACCTCCAGGCCAAGGGTTCCGACGATTTCTCCATCCAGTAAAGCAACGTACATATACACATTGTCTGGTGTGCTGGCTAAGCGCTTTTCCCACAAGGCAATAGATGGGTGAGGAAGCTGGAGCGTACCCTCATAAGCGCTTCTGCAGTCGTATATTTCCTTGACACCACGAGCATCGGATGGCTCAGCTCTTCTAATCTCGACGTCCATGTTGGCCTATCCCTCGATTGGTAATATCAGCGCAAACATACTATTTACTTATCTATATCGCCCCACAAGCACCACCATCTTTCTAGCCTTTGTATATTATCTGACTGCCAGCCCATACCAAAGCACTGCACATATGTGTTACAACACTTACATCAAAGACTAAAAACCCGGCCAACTCCCACAAGCTTAACTTTAAAAGTCGAGAATACTCATTCAACTAAAGGTGCTCAATCGAGACGCGCACTACACACATACACTAGACCTTCAAACGTGGACTCATGAAACACAGCTGAAATATAGACCTGTAAAAAATGAAGAAACTCCCACGTTTTTCTACTCTACAGGCTTCCACAGAGTCTTAGATTGATCTTTGTAGCCTAGCTCTTTATAGAACCTCTCCGCATCTTCATTAAAGGACATGACCTCCAGCCTAATTTGCTCCGCGCCTTGTGCTTTAGCCCAATCATCGCAATGGGACATCAACATACGACCAATACCAGATCCTTTTGAGGCTTCATCTACGACTATGGTACTAACTCGACATATCGGGCTACTTATCAGAAACGTAATCGACTCATTTCGCGTGATTTTCGCTGTTACAAATCCGACAATGTCGCCGGCAACTTCCGCTACCAGAAAAATTCTAGCCGTCTCGTCTAAAGCGGTTAGAAGGAAGTCCTTTTCCGCGTCAGAAGGTTGTACAAATGCCTCTGGTGCATTGTCAAAGTGTGTTAAACCAAGCTCGTGATTCAAGCGTAGAAGTGCGTCTATGTCTGATCGTTCAGCCCTCCTTACTCCCAAATTCTGACTGTGTTTTTCTTGGCACACGGCTTACTTCCTCGACGGTTTCATTAAGCTTCCGGAGTGTGTTGACAGAGATTTGAAACTGACCATTACTCGGCACACGTTTGCCTCTGAAATGGCTCCATACAAGTTCTCCTGGTCCATTGTAGATTTCCTCGAAAGCACCATCGCGCAAGATTTTGATGACGATCGTATGCTGCGGCTGACTTCGAAACGCCACTGAATTTGACTGTGTTGCTTTTATCTCGACTTCCAGGCCGGACTCAGTGACCGCGTCATAGCCTTCGTTGGACGCTGCCATCAGCTCCAGATTATATGCATCCGCAACGAGACATTCCCCCAAACTACCAACCATATGTCCATCCGGAGTAAAGTGCCTTCCAGGAAACATGGCTTCCAATTCGCTAACCGTTGCATAAAGTTGTTTGACCAAGGCGCGTAACTTATCGTGATCGATCATCGGAGACCTGACACCTAGATGGCTGGACGATCTATCGTCGACTGTCTTCGTGATACGGTGCACCTTCCAAGGCACAACGCCCGAGTTAAGCTGCACCGAAAAGAAGCGCGGCTTGAATGAATTGTTATACGTCTGTTGCGTCTGACACGTCTGTTCCCGGCTTAGGTTGATTGGTGACGCCAAAAGGAATATGAACAGACGGGACGACAGCACTCGCGGACTTAAGGTGGCCAGACTGATCATCAAAGAATATATGAGGCTTTAGAACACCTAGAATTCTGCTTTTTTCAATACCACCAAGGAAAAATGCATCGTTGGCCATTACGCCCCAACTCTTTAGCGTTTTAAGAGCTCGTTCGTGCGATGGCGCATTACGTGCGGTTACAATAGAAACTCGAATCCTGTTTTCGTAATCAGGATTCTGTTTCTTGTATGACTCTTCGGCAGACTGAATCTTTGAGATGCGGACCAGTAATTCCTGAAGCGGCCCTGGATTGTGGGGCTGCATGACGTTCTTGACCTCATGGTCGTGGAAGGCTGTGAGACCGGAAGCTTGCATCACTGACTCAGACTCGTCACCAGCTAAAACCCCGTCGAAGTCGAACGCAATGCGTAGTGTTTTATCGCTTTCATCGTCGTCGAATTTTGAGTCCAGCACTTGTCCTGCAGGATGACCTAAGCCAATCGCGGCCTCCACATCTTGCTTATTCCCGGATAGGAACAGAGCGATATTAAGAGCGGGAATGTACTCGTACGGTGAACGCCCCTGCATAAATATTGCTCTAGTCATCCCCAAACCATAGTGCTCGATGGTTTTCATAACTCGAAGGCCAGTGTCAGGGTCATTGCGCGAGAGTAGCACCACTTCGACTAGTGGGTCAGACACATCGAGATCGTTAAGCGCCAGAAGGCGTTTGATGAAAGGATAAGCAATCCCTTTTGGCAGCGGAACGTCGAGGTTCTTTTCTTGGTACTTGCGGTACTGCTCCTCGCCATCGCTGCGGAAAACCGCATCCGACTCGCTGAGGTCAAAGACCGCGCTTGATGCAACCCCAATTACTAATCTGCTTTCAATCTCGTATGGCATTTACGCCCCTCTATAGTGTATTCCTGCCGCCTAACGCCGCCAACACCGGAAATTTTTGAGCGATAGCGAGTACATTCTCCGCGTGCTTGGTATTGTTAGCTTTCCATCAGCAATGATGACAACAACACCATATCTTCAACATCTTTGTGCTCAGAAACGAACAAAGCTATATTCTTACCATTTGGATTCTTTGAAGACTTATAAACAACGCCATCAATACTGGAACCATCTATTGTAAATCGATGACGAAAATATTCCGAAATTATTTGTGTTGGAATATAGTCTATGTGCTCCATCCCGTCTTTCGACATCGGTTTTGAAATCTCATCTCGAAATTGTCGAAGAAATTGTATTTCATGCCTCTCAGTATATTTATCGGGTTCAAAAACACTTGGTATTTGAGGCAAAATAGACAAATCCAATAAATTAAGTGGCTTTATAGTTTTCATTTCTGCCACTGCATATCGTCGTTTCTTATCAAAGAGAGTTTCAAGCTTTGCTGTTTCTTTTTCAAGTGCAACATACATATATGGAATTCCAGCCGGGTTCATTCTCCCTGCCCTAGCAACTCTTCTGGGAGGTACGCTTATCTCAGAGAACTTACTGTAAACTTCACCTTCTATTGAAACCCTAATTCTATAGCACACTGTTCCTTTATCCAGAACTTTAACAAGGTTAAGACGTTTAACTAGATTTCCAAGCGCGTCTAAAATATATTTTACAGGTATATAGTCGGGCCTCCCAATATCCAGATCATGGAATGGCTCTGAAAGAAATAGATAACGGGTCTTAAAAAGAACGGTGTTAGTAAATGCACTCCATCCATATGCCAACGCTTCTGCAGGATTGCTTAAACCCCAGTCCCCCTGTGAGTGTTGAACCCAATATTTATCACACCCTAAACACTCTAGGACGTCTTGGCTAAATTCGTCTTTCCAACCTGGGTTTACTGCTTCAAGCACATCATATGGTTCGGTTTCAGGAAAAACCCAACCTCCATCCCACGGGACCCCTATGTCTTGTGCGTCTGCATAGTAGACGCAAATAGACTCATAGATACGCTCCATTACTTTTGCAAATGGAGCGGCGATCATAGATTTTGATGATTTTTCGCAATAAGAGCACGAGTGGCTAACAAGATTATCGATCACAAGTTGAGCTAATACAATATCGAAAGTACATTCACCGCACACATGTTTGTCAACCATCTCAAACCCTTGATCATCCATGTGATCATTATGACCCATTTATGTCTCCATGCTCATAATAAGCTAACGCCCGCAGCACGGGAAAATTTGTAGCGCAGCGGAAATGTTGTCCCTCTGCCTGCGATTGTTAGGCCTTTATTATACGACTGGGGAAAAAGCATTGTAACTAGGGTTTGCATCCTTTGCTCCCATTTGGAAAAGATAGAGGCTCTTATCATTAATAAGCTTGATGGTGTGTGCGTTAAGCAGGTTGACTATTCGGTTTCTCCAGTCTTTGGCCTGCTCCTGATAATACGGATAGTCTGTTTTAGTGCCATAGGGGTTATCAGCGTGCAATATTCCGCCGCACCTATCATAAACTTTAACGAACTGTTCTTTTGTTAGAAAATCATCTTTTCGATCCGCCCAATCAGACGTGACTCCCGGCGTTTTGCTTGGATTTTGTATGATGGGGTGCGGATAAAAACCTGGATTGATGCGCTCTAGATCTTTGAGCATTAGCCTAGCATTCCAATGCTCTGCAAATTTCTTGTGTTGGGCGGAATATTTTTCTCTATTGGCGATCAAAGAGCTAAATGCAATCAGCTCTAGAATCTTTCTAATCTGCAAACAGACCGACTCAACTGTAGTAGGGACGTAGAGTGCGTGGGCTTGACCGAAAAGCAATGAATCTACGACAGCCGTTCGCCGCTTGATCTCAATTAGAACTGCCCGGTATTTATCTTGTGATGAGTCCATTTTATTGCCTAACGATTAGAGTAACCGGCCGGTTTCGGAGCGCCAGCGGAGAAGCCGGTCCGTGTTGACGCTTTTGTTAGGACGGCAGGCTTGAGATAATATCGTCATAGGTGATAGGAAATCGAGTTGCGTTCTTAGGATATAGATCCATAAGAAAGAACCGCTTTTTCAGATTCTGAAAATGGTGTTCTTCCTGCGCCAACCTATCCTTGATTCGGCGACGGACCTCGTTGACACCTAAAGCCTTACACTTTGGATCTTTCATCGCCTGCGTCACTAAGTTCTCAATGCGCGCTTGCTTCCCTTTTCCTTGGCAGCTGGTTCTGTGATAAGCGATGTACGCTCGCTTAAACAATCCAATACTGGTTAGAAAATGGTATGGTCGATCTCGACCCTGCACTCCTCTGTTAAGCGCCAGCATTGCATCATCGCCATTCAAAGACTCGAAGAATTTGCGATAGAAGGCTGCAAAATCGCGCTTCACTTCAAGGTCCATCACTTTTTCTTCTGGCCCGATAATCGCCCAGAAAGGAGCGCGATCTAATTGAGTGCATACATTTATCAGATGGATTCCGTTGCAAGCCGCTACAACGATGACAACATTGAGATTGCTCGCAATACTAATTGAGATCAGAGCGTCTCGAACCTCATGCCATTCTATGATTTCGCCATTACCTAACTGAAATCCTTCTTCCCCACCGTGGCACTCAAAGTGCAGCATTGGGAATAGGCCGCGTTCACAGTCTTTCTTTACTTTATCTAGAGCTTTAAAAAATGTATCGCGGTCAACGGGGCACTCTATGTCAACGTGAAGATCAGGATTGGATTGCGCAATGGGGAGCAAAACATCGTTATATAAACTCTTTCCTGTTTCTATATCCCCAGGGCGAAGAGACTCAATTATCCAGACTTTATTAAATTCCGTGCTTGTATCCATGTTTAGTCCTAACGCCTAAAACAGCGGCGCTGTTTTTTGCGTCCGTTGCCTTTACTTGTTAACTGGTTAAGGCCACCCATTCTCTTCAGAGTAGCCAGATTGTCTTTGCAGGTCTTCAATTAGGTTTTCTATGGCATCTAGATCAGTTGATCCCATCTTAACCCCGTGGATCAATCCATCTAAATCCGATTTCTTCAACGGAGCCTTGTACCTGGAACTCCATTGAACAGAAGTCGATAACCGTTCTAGAAGTACCGAGTGGTCTGGCTTTAAAGAAAGCCCTAACCGAGAAGCAACGTCATTGAGGTCGTGGGCTTTCTCATGAAAGTGTTTTGCACTAAGCCGCTCCTTCGACAAATCGGGGGCGTTTTTATATACATAAGCCCCCTTAAGCCCCCTTAAGTGCATTCTCCGCAGCCAGCCCCAACAAAAGCAATGCCCCCTTCAGTGATCCAGACTGTCGCTGCGTATCTCGCTCCGATAGTATCGGCTCCTTTTCCAGGAGACTTTCCCAAAGAACCGAGGCCGCCTCAAACATTTGCCATGATTGAGCAAACCAGTTTTCTGGATTAAGGACTCGCTCGAAATAATCCATCTCAATTTCCAGTTAACATTTTTAATCGTATGCGTGCTTAAATTGACGCCGCGCGGATCTGCACAAGGTGCTTCACATCTTCTTGATACTACCAAGAAATTCATCCTATGCCTTCTTCGCCCTTAGTCGCCAACACGCGCATGCTCGAATTCCTGCGAAAGTGTGCGCGACATTCCACCGGACTCTGCTCACATCTCTCTGATGTTCTGCCTTTTTTCTAGAATTTGTGCGGAGAAAACATGCGTTCTTCTGTTGCTTTCCAGGCGCGTCAGCTGGACGCTTCTCGATATACTGTATGAATGTATAGTTACCGTATTTTGGAGGTTGCACATGAGCAAGAGCCCGTTCCTGGAGTCCATCCGCCGAGATCTACGCTTGCGTGGCTACAGTATTCGAACAGAAAAAACCTACCTGCACTGTATCAAGCGATTCATCTTGTTTCACCAACGCCGACATCCTGCTGAGATGGGTGCACCCGAGGTGCGCGTCTTCCTGACATCGCTCGCCAACGACAACGGTGTCTCGGTCAATACGCAAAAGATTGCGTTGAATGCTCTCGCCTTTCTGTACCACAAGTTTCTTGGTGTCGAGTTGGGACCGCTCGACTTCAAGCATGCTCGCCAACATCGTAGGCTTCCCACCGTACTGACGCGTGCCGAGGTCGCGGCAATCCTGTCGTGCATGTCGGGACGAAACTGGCTGATCTTCTCTTTACTTTATGGCAGTGGGCTACGTATCGCGGAATGTCTTCGGCTTCGTGTCAAAGACATCGATTTCGATACAAGGGCCTTGACCATCGTCAGCGGCAAGGGAGGCAAGGATCGCAAGACATTGCTGAGTACAACCCTGATGTCTGAACTGACTCGGCAGATGGATACTGCCTTGTCCCTTCAACGCGAGGATGTCGCACGTGGGGTAGGCCCTTCGCTGCCCTTTGCGCTGGGTAAGAAATACCCAGGTGCCTACCGCCAACCGGCCTGGATGTTCGTTTTTCCTTCCACTGGCCTGTGTGCCCATCCTGTTTCGGGCATTCTGTGTCAACATCACCTCCACGACTCGGTCCCTCGCAAGGCGCTGAAGGTGGCGGTGAAACAAGCAGGTATCGTGGATAAACGGGTCGGCTGTCATACCTTCCGACATTCCTTTGCCACCCACCTGCTTGAGGCAGGTCAGGACATTCGTACGGTGCAGGAATTGCTGGGCCATACCGATGTCCGAACCACGCAGATCTATACCCATGTCATCGGCAAACGGTTTGCTGGCACATCCAGCCCGTTGGATCTGCTATAGCATCGACACAGGCCCTGGGTGGATATTCCGGCTGCCGATTACCCTTCAGGCAGGCTACCGCAGGAGAATGTCATGCAGACACGCCCCTCCCTTGGCGATTGATGCCACACCCTTCTATGAAATCAGCACTACCCCACCAGACTTGAATAAGGCGTCCTGGCTTCCACGCCCTGATGTATCTGGACTGTCTGTCATTCTGGCTAAGTTTAGTTGTTGCCTTTCAGCATATACCGACATATCCGGGGATTCGAGCTTTGCCTCGACGTCGCTGAGTGCGCCCCACCCTTTTCCTAGTTTGGCCACGATTTGACGACGCGCCGTGGTCGAATACCACAAACGACGACACCCCGGCGGGCAAGTCCCGTCGGGGTGTCGTTTGGTGGCGGCTGTGTCTTGGCGTTATGCCTTGTCTTCCCTCTACAGCCTCAGGCTTCAGGCGGCGTAGCGGGACACGGCCAGACCATCGGGGTTGATGGCGGGCGTGCGGCCGTCGATCAGGTCGGACAGCAGCTGAGCACTGCCACAACTCATGGTCCAGCCCAGGGTGCCGTGGCCGGTATTGAGCCACAGGTTGTCGTACTTGGTGGCGCCGATGATCGGTGTGGAGTCCGGGGTCATCGGGCGCAGGCCGGTCCAGAATTCGGCCTTGGCCAGATCGCCGCCTTCCGGGAACACATCGCGCACGACCATGGAAATGGTGGCACGACGCTTCTCAGCCAGGCTGAGGTCGTAGGATGCCAGCTCCGCAGTGCCGCCGACACGGATACGGTCGTCGAAGCGCGAAATCGCCACCTTGAAGGTTTCGTCCATGACGGTGGACTGGGGCGCGCCGCCGTCGTCGACCACCGGCAGGGTCAGGCTGTAGCCCTTGACCGGGTAGATCGGCAGGCGGATGTCCAGGTCACGGGCGAGGAACGGCGAGTAGCTGCCCAGCGCCATCACGTAGGCGTCGGCGGTCAGGGTGCCGGCGCTGGTGTGCACCGCCTCTACCTTGCCGGAGACCCGGGTCAGCCGCTCGATGGTGGTGTTGAACATGAACTCGACACCGAGCTTATCGCGGCAGTAGTCGGCCAGGCGATTGGTGAACAGGTGGCAGTCACCGGTCTGATCGTCGGGTAGATGCAGGCCACCGACAAACTTGCCGGGCACACGTGCAAGCGCCGGCTCCACCTGGGCGATGCGGCTGGCGTCCAGCAGTTCGTGGCGCACGCCGCACTGCTCGAGGACCTTCATGTCCTTGCCCACCGCTTCGACCTGCTTTTCCGTACGGAACAGCTGCAAAAGGCCACGCTGGCGATCTTCGTAGCGCAGCCCGGTCTCGTCACGCAGCGCATTGATGCAGGCGCGGCTGTGCTCAGCGACGCGGACCATGCGCTCCTTGTTGAGGGCGTAGCTGTCGGGATTGCAGTTGCTGAGCATCTGCATCATGAAGCGACCCATGTTCGAGTCCATCTTGGGCTGGATCTTGAGCGGTGCATGCTCCTGGAACATCCACTTGACCGCCTTCTGGGGGATGCCCGGGGCAGCCCAGGGGGAAGAGAAGCCGAAGGATACCTGGCCGGCGTTGCCGTAGCTGGTCTCCATCGCCACAGAGGGCTGACGATCGACCACCTTTACCTCGTGTCCCTGACGGGCCAGATAATAGGCGGTGGTAACCCCTACGACACCCGCTCCCAGTACCAGTACCTTCATGTCGCCACTCCTCTGTTCTCGTTGTCGATGGCCCGTCCCGATCCCGGGCGTTGAGCATGAGATAGGCCGTGGCCAATGGCCACGGCCTGCAATGAGAGGAGTATAGGGTCGAGTCCGAAGTGTTTTATTCTTTTTTACCCACCTTACGCGAACGGTGATATCGAAGTTATTACAAGTTGCAGGCTTTACTTTCTTTCAAGCTTCTTAAAACAGTTGATTCAACTACCCTGAATTTCACCCCTGCCGCTACGCTTGGGGCGCGACAGGGTCCGCCGCAGCAACAGGTAGGCGCCAAGCCCCGCCAGCAGGTTGCCCACCCCCGCTCCAAGCCCAAGGCCGGTAACACCGCCCATCAGCGTTACACCGAGCCACAGGCACGGCAGGTAGAACACGAACAACCGCGCGGCAGACAGCAGCATGGCGCGCATCGGCCAGCCGAGGGCATTGCCGGCCGATACCACCAGCATGCACACCCCGAGCGCGGCATAGCTCGGCAACATGAAGCGCATCAGCACCATCAGCGATTCGCTGACCTCCGGCGTGCCGGCCAGGGCACGGGCGACCCAGGGCGAAGCCAGTGCCAGCGACACACCCAGCATCAACTGCCACACCACCACCACCTTGAGGGCAAGGCGCATCAGGCGGTGCACCTGGGCCCAGTCGCCGGCGCCGTAGCAGCGGCCGAGCCAGGGTGGCAGCGACATGGTCAGCGCCAGCACCACCATCAGCGACACCGTCTCCAGACGGCTGGCCAGTCCCCAGGCCGCCACGGCGGATTCGCCCAGGCGTGACACCGTGGAAATCGCCAGCATCGCCGCCAGTGGCGGCATCAACTGGCTGACCATGGCGGGACAGGCGACCCCCGCAAACGACCGCCCCGATAGCCGCCATTCCTCCCGGAGGCCTTCGAACGCGAGCCAGTGGCGCCCCTTCAACTGCCAGCCGAGCAAGGCAAGGCCGCTGCCAAAGGCAAGCACCGTGGCCCAGGCGGCCCCGGGCAGGCCCATCCCGTCCCAGTTGCCGATACCAAAGATCAGAATCGGATCGAGACACAGGTTCACCAGGCTGGTCAGCACCATCATGCTGCCGGGAAAGCTGGTGTTGCCGTGTGCACGAAACAGGCTGTAGCCGAAGTACACCACCGCCCCCAGCCAGGCGGCGACCAGCTGGGGTGCCCAGTAGGCGCGAATCAACTCCCGCGCGTGAGCGTCGGCCCCAAGGGCCCCGAAGATGGGACTCTGCAGGGCCCATAACACCAGCGCCAGCAGGCCGATGGCGACTGTCCCCATCATCAGCGACAGACTGCCCAGACGTTGGGCGCGGTCGTCTTCGCCTCCGCCCAGCGCCCGGGAAATCAAGGCGGCAATGGCGATCCCCATGCCCACCTGGACACCGATGATCAGAAACGACAGCGGGAAGGTGTAGGACTGGGCCGCCAGGGGAGCGGTGCCCAGGCGCGCGACGAAGGCAGAGTCGACCAGCTGAAAGCCGAGCAGCGACAGCACTCCGATCGCCATCGGCCAGGTCTTTTGCCACAGGGTGCGCCCCAGGGAGGTAGAGTCGGAACTTAGGTGCACGGTGTCTCCGGATGGTAGATAGGCCGCTTATGGTAAGCCATAACGAACCCTCGCTCAGCCTCCTTCAACGGCAAAAGCCCCGGGCACCTGTCCCGGGGCTTTCGTCATGTTGACCAGGGCGTGTTACTGACGAATGCCTTCGAAGGTCACGTAGAGCTCAAGGTTGTGCATCGGCTCGGGGAACTTGCTCATGTCGATGTCGTAGTCGGACAGCGCCAGCTCGGTGGAACCTTC
Source organism: Halomonas sp. DP5N14-9 (assembly GCF_019802175.1). Classification (NCBI taxonomy): domain Bacteria; kingdom Pseudomonadati; phylum Pseudomonadota; class Gammaproteobacteria; order Oceanospirillales; family Halomonadaceae; genus Halomonas; species Halomonas sp. DP5N14-9. Next base: position 20,359 of record NZ_JAHVHR010000013.1, on the reverse strand, counting down.
GAAGCCTGCGCGATAGCCACCCCAGGGGTCGTCACCCTCGCCCAGCAGGGTCACCGGCATCTCGATGCTGTTGGTCACACCGTGCAGGGTCAGGTCACCGCTCAGAACACCCTCGCCATCGCCGGTAGATTCAAAGCCGGTGGAGGTAAAGGTGGCGGTCGGGTACTCACCGGCGTCGAGGAAGTCACCGCTCAGGATGTGCTTGTCACGCTCGGCGTGGTTGGTGTTCAGGCTGGTGACATCGACCTCAACCTCGGCGGACGCCGCCTCGACGTTTTCCGGGTCGTAGCTGAAGGTACCGTCGAAGGACTCGAAGCTACCCAGAATATAGGAATAGCCGAGGTGGCTGATCTTGAACTGGATAAAGGCGTGCTGGCCTTCAGAATCGATGGCGTAGTCGGCGGCCTGGGCCTGGGCCAGCGGCAGCAGCGAAGCGGCGGTCAGGGCGGCGATGGCGGTCTTCTTGAACATGTCACTCTCCTTGATGGTTACGCGGTGATTGCGTCAGCACTATTTCTCTATACCGACCTTGGGTCATGCATCGGCCCCGGGGCGGTCGATTCTTGACGTCCGGACAACACTTGCCGGCGGTCGCAGGGTAACGTTGGCGTGCTCAGGCCTTCTCCCCGGTGGTCTTCTCAGCCTTGGCCCGACGCGCCAGGCGCGGGTCGACCATGCGAACCAGGGTGTCCTGACGGTCCAGGTAGTGATGCTTGAAGGCCGCCAGGGCGTGGCCCGCCGACAGGATGATCAACGCCAGCGCACTGTACCAGTGAACCACGCCGGCGCGGGAGGCCTGCTCCGGCAGGTCGCTGATCAGCGCGGGCACGGTAAACAGGTCGAGCACGGCGATGCCCTTGCCGTCGGCGGTGGAGATGAGATACCCGCTGATCAGCACCGTGGTCATCAGCAGATACAGCGCCAGATGGCCGAGCGCCGCTCCGCGACGCTCAAGCGCTGAACCGTGGGCCTCGGGGGATGGCTGCACCAGCCGCCAGAGAATGCGGCCAGCCACCACGAACAGCAGTAACATGCCGACGCCACGATGCCACCAGGGTGCCAGGTTGTACCAGTTGCTGTAGTAGTCGAGACCGGTCATCCACCAGCCCAGGGCGAACAGACCGAGAATCGCCAGCGCACTTGTCCAGTGCAGCAGGATGGCGAACAGGCCCCACCCCTGGCGTGAATTTCGCCACATGCCAACGTCCTTTGATTAATCGATGAAATCGAGCTTAACGCATCTTTAGACGGCAAACCGTGGAAAAATTTCGAACGATAGATACGATAAAACCGCGATATGGCGCGCCTGGCTGCTGCCCTTCCCCCGTAACGCAACGACCGCCGACGAGCGGACTCGTGCGGCGGTCGTGGTAAAGCAGCGCTTTGACACATCACTATTGGGAGGCTCCAGCATGGCAGCCTCGGGCGAACCTCTAGACCAGGGCGTCGAGCCCCCTGGCCAGGTCAGCCTTGATGTCGTCGAGATTCTCGAGCCCCACAGCGATGCGCAGCAGATTCTCGGAAATGCCGGCGGTTGCCTTCTGTTCGTCCGACAGACGCCCGTGGGTAGTGGTCGCCGGGTGGGTAATGGTGGTCTTGGCATCCCCCAGGTTGCCGGTGATCGACAGCATGCGGGTGGCATCGACCACTGACCAGGCCTGCTCGCGCCCGCCCTTGACCTCGACCCCGACCACGGCGCCGAAACCCTGCTGCTGGCGGCTCGCCACCTGGTGCTGGGGATGACTCTCGAGTCCGCTGTAGTGAACCTTCTCTACCGCCGGGTGAGCGTCAAGCCAGCGCGCCAGTTCCAGCGCCGAGGCGGCGTGAGCCTTCATCCGCAGGTTCAGCGTCTCCAGTCCCTTGGTGAAGATCCAGGCATTGAAGGGACTGAGGCATGGGCCGCAGGTCCGCACCACTCCGAAGACTTCCTCGAGCTCCTTGTCACGCCCGACCACGGCCCCGCCGATGGCGCGCCCCTGGCCATCCAGGTACTTGGTGGCCGAATGGATCACCAGATCGGCGCCCAGTGACAGCGGCCGCTGCAGCGCCGGCGTCAAGAAGCAGTTGTCGATGGCGAGCAAGGCATCGTGGCGATGGGCCAGTTCGGCCAACGCTTCGATATCGACGACCTCGGACAGCGGGTTGGAAGGCGTCTCGGCGAACAGCAGCCGAGTCGACGGGGTCATCGCCGCTTCCCAGGCGTCCAGATCGGAAAGCTCCACATAGCGTGTGGTGATACCGAACTTGCCGAGGTACTTGTCGAACAGGCTGACGGTGGAGCCGAACAACGAGCGCGAGGCGACGATCTCGTCACCGGCCTGAAGCAATGCCAGCGCGGTGGACAGGATGGCGGCCATGCCGGAACTGGTGGCCACACAGCGCTCGCCCCCTTCCATCGCCGCCAGGCGACGCTCGAAGGTACGTACCGTGGGGTTGGTGAAGCGCGAGTAGACGTTGCCCGGCTCATCACCGGAAAACTTGCGCGCCGCTTCGGCTGCGCTACCGTAGACAAAGCTCGAGGTCGGAAAGATCGGCTCGGAGTGTTCCTGCTCCTGGGTGCGATCGTGCCCCGCCCGGATGGCCAGGGTCTCGAGGTTCCATTCGTCCTGCGTCGGGTCCAGCATATCCGTCTCCATCACTCGCCAGGGTGCCGTCGACTCGGACGGGTAGAGAGAGCGCCTTCGGGCACTCCCCCTGCCGACCGACGACGCCCTGCGGTTAGCTGTTGGGTATCAGTCGATATCGTCCTGATTGTGCATGCCGACCAGGGCGTGATCGCCAGCGCTCTGATCCTGCTTGGCGCCATCGTTGCGCGAAGCCTCGAGATCGGACAGGTAGGCCTCGTCGATGTCGCCAGTGATGTACTTGCCATCAAACACCGAACAGTCGAACTCGGCCAGCGCCGGATTGACCTCACGACAGGCCGCCTTCAGGTCCTCAAGGTCCTGGTAGACGATACGATCGGCGCCGATCAGCTCACCCACCTCGGCCTCGCTGCGGCCGTGAGCGATCAGCTCGCTGGCGGCGGGCATGTCGATGCCGTAGACGTTGGGATAACGCACGGGCGGCGCGGCAGAGGCAAAGTATACCTTGTTGGCGCCGGCGTCGCGTGCCATCTGGATGATCTGCTTGCAGGTGGTGCCGCGCACGATGGAGTCGTCCACCAGAAGCACGTTCTTGCCCTTGAACTCGATATCGATGGCGTTGAGCTTCTGGCGCACGGACTTCTTGCGCTGGGTCTGCCCGGGCATGATGAAGGTCCGCCCGATGTAGCGGTTCTTCATGAAGCCTTCGCGATAGGTGACCCCCAGGTGCTGGGCCATCTCGAGTGCGGAGGTACGCGAGGTGTCGGGAATCGGGATGACCACATCGATATCGTGATCCGGCCATTCGCTCTTGATGCGATCGGCGAGCTTGCGGCCCATCTGCAGGCGGGTGCCGTAGACGTAGGCACCGTCCAGCAGCGAATCGGGGCGCGCCAGGTAGACGTGCTCGAAGATGCAGGGGGCAAGCAGCGGACGATCGGCACAGGACTGAGTGTGGTAGTTGCCATCCATGTCGACGAAGATGGCCTCGCCCGGCGCCAGGTCGCGCACCAGCTCGAAACCACCGACGTCCAGCGCCACCGACTCGGAGGCGATCATCACTTCCTGCCCCTCGCCCTGATCGCGGGTGCCGAAGACCACCGGACGGATGCCCTGGGGATCACGGAAGGCGACCAGGCCTACACCGTTGATCACCGCCACCGCAGCGTAGCCGCCGCGGCAACGACGGTGCACCCGACGCACGGCGTCGAAGATGTCGCCCGGCAGCAGATGGGGCCCCTGCTTGCCCAGCTCATGGGCGAAGACGTTGAGCAGCACCTCGGAGTCCGAGCTTGTGTTGATGTGGCGGAGATCCGAGGAGAACAGTTCCTTCTTGAGCTGCTCGGAATTGGTCAGGTTGCCGTTGTGCGCCAGCGCCAGACCGTACGGGGAATTCACGTAGAACGGCTGCGACTCGGCCTCGCTGGACGAGCCGGCGGTGGGATAGCGCACGTGGCCGATGCCCAGGTTGCCCTTCAGGCGCGCCATGTGGCGTGTGTGGAAGACGTCACGTACCAGACCGTTGCTCTTGCGCAGCAGGAAACGGCCCTCGTTCCAGGTCATCATGCCCGCCGCGTCCTGACCCCGGTGCTGTAGCACCGTCAGGGCGTCGTAGATTGCCTGGTTAACCGCCTGCTTGGCCATCAGGCCGACGATACCGCACATTCAACTTACCTCATTTACCGTGAAACGCCGCCCGGGGGCCAGCGCAAGAGTCGTCTGTCACTGGCGAAGTCAGAGCGTGCTTGTGGCACCTTGCTTCGCATCGTCGATGGCAGATCCCTCTGCCTCGCCACCGGTCGGCGGCGATGGTTCTGCCTGGGGCAGCTCGCGCAGGGACTCGGGAAAGTCCGGCAGGCTGCCCTCGAAATCACTCAGTTGGCCAAGGCCCCAGTCGCGCAGTTGCTCGAAGTGGGGGCGCACGCTGGCATCCTGCCAGGCCGTCAGTTGATCCAGCGGGGTAAAGCCGATCAGCAGCGTGACCAGGGTCAGCACCGCTGCCGCCTTCACCCCACCGAACAAGGCGCCGGTCAGGCGGTTGAGAAAGCCTGCGCCGGCCCACTCCACCGCCGCCTGGATCATCCGTATCAGGATGCCGCCGAGCAGGATCGTGATCACGATGATCAGGATAAAGGCCACGATTAGCCGGCCATCCGGACTGTCGATCCAGTTGCCCAGCACCTCGGCCACCGGCTCGGCGAACATGCGTGCCGCCAAAAGCGCCACGATCCAGCTGGCCAGGCCCAGCGCCTCACGCACCAGGCCACGGACGAACCCCGCCGCCACGGCCAGCGCCAGCACGGCGACGAAGACCCAGTCCACCCATGTCACCAGCATCAGCTATCCACCTTGACCAGAAGCCCCTGCAGATTTTCCCGGGACTTGAGCTCGCTCATCACGCCCTCGGCGTCCTCGGACGCCCCGAAGGGACCCACGTAGACCGTGGTCAGCGAATTGTTGCGCTCACGTGAGTAGGCGGGGTAACCCAGGTCGCGCAGCTTCTGCATCAGGCGCTGGGCGTTGCCGGCCTCGCCGAAGCTGCCCACCTGCACCGCCCACTCACCGCCTTCCACCGCGGTGGGGCCGCTCGTCGTGCGCTGCTCGGCCTGGCGCGCCAGGGCGGCGATAGGATCTTCCCGCGGCTGGCTGGCCTCGGGCGCCGGTTCGGGCTCGGCCTGGCGCTCGGAGGACGCCTGTTCGGCCACCTGCTGCGCCGGTTCAGGATCCACCTGCTGTGGTTGGCTGGACTCGGAGGGTTCGCTCTGGCCCTGGTCGGCCTGCGAAGCGTTGCCCTCGCCAGGGGCAACCGGTGCCTGAATCTGTCCAAGCCCTTCCGGCGGGGTGGGCTCAGGCACGTCGCGGCGCTCCACATCCACCGGCGGGTCGATGGTCAGCACCGGGTCCGGCCGCTGCTCGGGGGATTCGGGCTCATCAAACAACATCGGCACGAAGATGACGCCCAGCGCCACCACGATAATGATCCCGCTGATCCGCTCACGCATTCCGTATTTCATGTCGCTCCCTCGATGACGCCACCGCCACTGGACTGGCGGCTCCATCTCGCCAGTATGGCAGCCACGGTGAAGAAGGATCCCGTCACCAGTACACGATCTGCCGGCTCGACGCACGATTCGAGCCAGTCGGCGCCGTCATCGACGCTATCGGCGTGGTGAAGGATGGTGCCACCTTGATGTTCGATGCGTGCCGCCAGGTCGGCTGCGCTACGTCCGCGATCGCCCTCGAGCGTCACCGGCAGCCAGGCGTCCACCACCGGCGACAGCGCGGCGATGACCCCCTCGGCGTCCTTGTCCTCGAGCATGCCGATCAGACACAGGGTCCGCCCCTGGACGTCCCTTTGCACTTCACGCCGTTCGGCCAGTCGCCCAGCCAGGTAGTTGGCGGCGTGAGGGTTGTGGCCCACGTCAAGGCACCAGTTACCGCGCCACTGCATCCGCCCGGGAAGACGCACCTCGGCCAGTGCCTGGCGACAGGCGCCTGGATCGAGTTCACCAAGGGCCAGCCACAGTGCCTGCAGCGCAGAAGCGGCGTTGTCCAGCGGCAGCCCGGGATCGCTTAGTCGTTCCAGGCCGATCGGCTGGCCTTGCGCGTCGCTGCCGCGCCACGACCAGCCGCCCTGTTCGCCATCAGGTCCTGCACAAGGTGCTGCTTGAGGGCCTGCATGGCTGCCCGAATGGGCGAAGGCCTCACCGAGCGCAAAGATCGTCGCACCCAGCGAACGGGCATGGTCGGCAACGCTCGAGGGCAGGTCACGACTGCCCAGCACCGCCGGGCGCCCGGTACGCATGATCCCGGCCTTCTCGCGGCCGATGATGGCAATATCGTTGCCCAGGAAGGCGGCGTGGTCCTGAGCCACGGTGGTCACCACGGCCACATCCGGATCCACCACATTGACCGCATCCAGGCGACCACCGAGGCCCACCTCCAGCACCGCCAGCTCGGGCTGGCGCCTGGCGATGGTCCACAGCGCGGCCAGGGTACCGACCTCGAAGTAGGTCAGGCTGACCGGGGATGGCGCGAGCCTGGCCTGCTCCACCGCGACGAAGCCTTCGATCAGCACCTCGTCGCTGGCCTCGCTGGCGTCCAGCCGAAGGCGCTCGTTGTAACGCACCAGATGGGGCGAGGTGTAGGCCGCCGTGGACAGCCCATGGGCCCGTCCCAGCGACTCGAGCATGGCCACCGTGGACCCCTTGCCGTTGGTGCCGGCGACGGTGATCACCCGGCGTGCAATCGGCCGCTCGCTCAGACCGAGACGCTGTGCCACACAGGCGACCCGCTCGAGGCCCAGATCGATGCCGACGGGGTGGGCGGCCTCGAGTCGGGCGAGCCAGCTATCCAGTGTGGTGGGCAGACCGTCGTTGTCCATGGGCTAGCGCGGTGTGTCCTGGGTGCGTTCGCCGTCCTTCGGCTCCTCGCCTTGGGCAGCATCGGCTTCATCGCTTTGCGTCTGCTGCTCGGCCGTCTCCGGCGCGTGCTCGGCCTGGGCGCCTTCACTGTCTGCCATGGCCACCGCCAGGTCACGCTCGGCAGCTTCGGCGGCGTCCACCAGGTCGGGCTCACTGTCGTCGGCGATACCTACTGCAGGTTGATGGGTCAGCTTGCGCAGCACCCCACCCAGCCGCGAACGCATCTCGTGGCGATGGACGATCATGTCGACGGTGCCGTGCTCGAGCAGGAACTCGCTGCGCTGGAAGCCTTCAGGCAGCTTCTCGCGCACCGTCTGTTCGATGACCCGAGGACCGGCAAAGCCGATCAGGGCGTTGGGCTCGGCCACGTTGAGATCGCCGAGCATGGCCAGTGACGCCGACACGCCACCGAACACCGGATCGGTCAACACCGAGATATAGGGCACGCCGGCCTGCTTGAGGCGCTCAAGCGCGGCGGAGGTCTTGGCCATCTGCATCAGCGAGAACAGCGCTTCCTGCATGCGCGCACCGCCGGATGCCGAGAAGCACACCAACGGCTGGCCCTCTTCGAGAGCGATAGTGGCGGCACGCACGAACTTCTCGCCGACCACGGCTCCCATGGAGCCACCCATGAAGGTGAACTCGAAGGCCACCGCGACCACCGGCAGGCCATCGAGAGAACCGCGCATGGCGATCAGGGCATCGTTCTCGCCGGTGTCCTTCTGGGCCGCGGCCAGGCGGTCCTTGTACTTCTTGGAGTCACGAAACTTGAGACGATCCACCGGCTCGAGGTCGGCGGCGATCTCTTCGCGACCTTCCTTGTCGAGGAACCAGTCAAGGCGCTTGCGCGCAGTCAGGCGCAGATGGTGATCACACTTGGGGCACACGTTGTGGTGCTTTTCGAGTTCGGGCAGGTAAAGCACCGACTCGCACTTGGGGCACTTACGCCAGAGACCGTCCGGAACGCTCGCCCGGCGGTCCTTGCGCTGAATGCGGCCCACCGAGGGCACAATCTTGTCTAGCCAGCTCATGTCAGAAGTCTTCCGTTGCTACGGTCGCCGGCGGTGGCCGACGACAGGGTCGAATCTCTTCCCCGATCGCCTCTCAGGCGTCCAGGGCCTGGCGTATCTCTGTCATCACCGCCTTCAATTCGGCGATGGCCTCGCGGGGAGCGTCACAGTGCTCGGCGATACGTGAGACCAGGGCACTGCCGACGATGACGCCATCGGCAACCTTTGCCACTTCCGCGGCGGAAGCGCCGTCGCGGATACCGAAACCGACACACAGGGGCAGATCGGTCAACTCGCGCAGCGGCGCCAGATGGGCCGCCACATCGTCGGCGTTGAGGCTCGCCGAGCCGGTCACTCCCTTGAGCGACACATAGTAGAGATAGCCATGCGCGTGGGCGCATATTGTAGCGGCACGCTCTGGGGAAGTGGTAGGGGCGACAAGAAAGATTGGCGCCAAATCCTCGGCTTCCAGCAAGGGCCCCAGTTCATCGGCCTCTTCCGGCGGCATGTCCACCACCAGCACGCCATCGACGCCGGCCGCCCTCGCCTCCCGGGCGAAGCGCTCGATACCCAGGCGCTCGATGGGATTGAGATAGCCCATCAGCACCACCGGGGTGTCGTCGTCCTGACGCCGAAATTCGGCCACCATGGCCAACAGGTCGGTCAGGCGGGTGCCGTGCTTCAAGGCACGCTCACAGGCCTTCTGGATGACCGGGCCATCGGCCATGGGGTCGCTGAAGGGGACCCCGAGCTCGATGATGTCGGCGCCGGACTCTACCAGCGCGTGCATGTAGTCGACGGTCACCTCAGGGGTGGGGTCGCCCCCGGTGATGTAGGGAACCAGCGCCTTGCGACCCTGATCGGCGAGAGAACGAAAGCGTTTATCGATACGAGACATGAAATTCTCTAGCTCCTACAGGTCGATTCCGTCGATCTTGGCAACGGTGAGGATGTCCTTGTCGCCACGCCCGGACAGGTTGACCACGATGTTCTGGTCTGGCGACAGGGTCGGCGCCAGCACCTTGGCGTGGGCCAGGGCGTGGGCCGATTCCAGCGCCGGCATGATGCCCTCGACGTGGGTCAGCTCACGGAAGGCCTCGAGCACGGCGTCGTCGTTGGCGGCCACATAGTTGACCCGGCCGACGTCCTTCCACAGCGCGTGTTCGGGCCCGACACCGGGGTAGTCGAGGCCCGCCGAGATCGAGTGGGTATCGCTGACCTGGCCGCCCTCGTCGGACATCAGGTAGGTGCGGTTGCCGTGAAGCACGCCGCGGGGCGCGCCGGAGGCCAGGGGCGCGGCGTGACGGCCGGTCTCGACTCCGTCACCGCCGGCTTCGACGCCATACATCTCGACGCCGTCGTCTTCGACGAAGGGATAGAACAGCCCCATGGCGTTGGAGCCACCGCCGACGCAGGCGATCAGCGCGTCGGGCAGTTTGCCGAACTGCTCGAGCGACTGGCGACGCGCTTCGCGGCCGACCACCGCGTTGAAGTCACGCACCAGTTGCGGGTAGGGATGCGGCCCCGCCACGGTACCGATGATGTAGAAGGTATCGTCGACGTTGGTGACCCAGTCGCGCAGCGCCTCGTTCATGGCATCCTTGAGCGTGCGGGTGCCGGAAGTCACCGGAATGACGTTGGCCCCCAGCAGGCGCATGCGATAGACGTTGAGCTTCTGACGCTCGGTATCGGCCTCGCCCATATAGACGTCACAGCGCAGGCCCAGCCGCGCCGCCACGGTGGCGGTCGCCACGCCATGCTGGCCGGCGCCAGTTTCGGCGATCACCCGGGGCTTGCCACTCTTCTTGGCCAGCAGCGCCTGGCCGATGGTGTTGTTCACCTTGTGGGCGCCGGTGTGATTGAGATCCTCGCGCTTCAGCCAGATCTGGGCACCGCCAAGCTGCGCAGACCAGCGCCGGGCGTGATAGAGCGGCGACGGCCGACCGACGTAGTGCGCCAGGTCGTGGTCAAATTCGGCCTGAAAGTCAGGATCATCCTTGAGGCTTTCGTAGGTGCGGCTCAGATCGTCCAGCGCAAAGCTCAAGGTTTCCGAGACAAAGCGACCTCCGTAGGCCCCATAGTGCCCCCGAGCGTCAGGCCATTGGGTCAGTTCACTGAACTTGCTCACGTCGGACTCCTTGCGGATAAACTGGCTGAATAAAAAGTCGGTGATGGTCGCTCGCTACCGGGCGTGGGGCCTGCTGCCGCGTCAGCGGCGGGCGTCGCCCTGCCCCACGGCGCGCATGAAGGCCTGCATGCGCTCTGCATCCTTGTCGCCCGGCGCGCTCTCGATGCCCCCGGAGACGTCGAGGGCGAAGGGCCTCACCCGGTCAATCGCCTCGGCGGCGTTGTCCGCCGACAGGCCACCGGCGAGGATAACAGGTTTTGCCAGCGACGACGGGATGCGCGACCAGTCGAAAGTGTCACCGGTGCCGCCGGGCACGCCTGGGCGATAGGCGTCCAGCAGCAGTGCCTGGGCGCCGGCGTAGGTGCGTTCGGCCTCGTGCAGATCGAGGCCGTCGCGCATTCTCAGCGCCTTTATATAAGGGCGCGCAAAGCGCTCACAGGCCTCGGCGCTCTCGCTACCGTGAAACTGCAGCAGGTCGAGACACGGCAGTGCCCTTTCGATGGTCTCGTCGTCGGCATCGACGAACAGCCCCACCCGGGTGACGAAGGCCGGCACCCGCGCCGCGAGTTCTGCCAGCCGCTCCAGGCTGACCGCCCTCTTGCTGCCGGGCCACAGCACAAAGCCCAAGGCATCGGCGCCCAACGCCACGGCGGCGTCGATATCCTCTTCGCGGGTAAAGCCGCAGAACTTGACGCGGGTACGGTGCGCGGAAGCGATCATCAGGACTCCTTGTCCGCGGCGTGCGCCGCCGAAGCGCCGGCAGGTCCTTCAGCGAAACCGTCGCCGAGCCCGTCGCCGAGCCCGTCGGCGAGCTCTTCGGCACGTACCGCCCTGCGCGTCTCGGCGATCGGACGTCCGCGGCGAAATTCCACCATGGGGCAGTTCGGCAGCGGGCGCTCACCCGTCCACTCCCCCAGGAAGGCCAGCAGATTCGGCCCCAGTGGTTCGGCGGGCAGTTGCCACTCGGGGTCGTACAGGGTGTCGACGAAGTGCAACCCGCAGCCTGGCGCCGTCACATCGCTCTGCTTGCGATCCTTGAGTGCCATCAGTCGCGCGATGTAGTCGGTGCCCTGCTCACCCCGTCCCACCGTCACCAGCGCGCCGACGATGTTGCGCACCATATGGTGCAGGAAGGCGTTGGCCTGAAGGTCCACCACCACCAGCGGGCCGTGGCGGTGTACCTCGATAAAGTGCAGGTGGCGCCAGGGCGTCTTCGACTGACAGCCGGCGGCACGAAAACTCGAGAAATCGTGCTCGCCGACCAGCGCCTGGGCGGCCTCGTGCATGGCGTCGGCATCCAGCGGGTCGCGGCACCAGGTGGCGTTGGCACGCTCCAGCACCGGGCGGCTCGGCTGGTTGAGGATGACGTAGCGATAGCGCCGGCCCAACGCCTTGAAGCGGGCGTGGAATTCGTCGGGCACCTCGCGAATCCAGCGGATCGCCACATCCCGGGGGAGGTTGGCGTTGCCGCCGAACACCCAGGCCTTCTCGGAACGCTCCACCGGCGGGTCGAAGTGGGCGATCTGGCGGGTCGCGTGCACGCCTGAGTCGGTGCGTCCGCTGCAATGCAACGTGATCGGCACACCCGCCACCTTGGCCAGCGCCTTCTCCACCGCCCCCTGCACCGACGGGGCGTGCTTGAGCCGCTGCCAACCGCAATAGTGGGTACCGTCGTACTCGACGCTGAGCGCCAGACGACCCTTGAGGGGGGTACGTTCATCGAGATGGTGAAAGAAGGACATACGACCTGCTGAATACAAGATAATCAATAGAGGCAACCAGATCCGCGCTCCACAGCCGAATCTGCACCGCTGGCGCTAGTCGGCCATTATCGCCTATCCGCGTCGCGGCAGCCAGCCGTGCGCACAACTGGCGTTTTTCGCGTACAAACCAGGACCGGCTCATTACCATTTTTACCCCCCAGCCATGGCAGCGAACCCCGCATCACGACATCGTCTCAAATACCGCCCGATATCCAATGTAAGGAAAAACCCTTTTAGGCAAAAAAAAGACGAAAAGGTCTTTAAAAACCATCCCACATTTCGGGCATTCAGCCACCCTCTACTCTGAATCCCTTGCACCCGCCCATGAGTACAATGTCGCCATCTTTTTTCCTTGCATACGTTTAACAAGCCCCGCCTTCCCTAACGGCATCCATGCAAGGAATTACCCAATGAACTTCAACACCGATTCATCATTGAATCAGTCCACTGCCGCCACACTGCTGGCGCAGGACAGCACCACCCAGGTCACCGCCCTGGCGCTGCTGGATGAAGATGGCTTGCCCAATGGCATTCCTGGCGGCCCACAGGATGCGGCTGGCCAGGACACCGTGGCAACCGGCACCCTGGGCTATAACTTCGGTGCCAACGGCCCAGCCGCGACCCACCCCTTTCGCTGGGAAACCACCGGCCTTCCTTCACTGACATCTGGCGGCGAGGCCCTTTCCTATCAGGTTTCCGCAAGCGGCCGGACCTTGTCCGCCTCCACCAGCGATGGCACCACCCTGCTTCAGGTCAGGCTGACCGATCTTGCCTCAGGCAGCTACAGCGTCTCGCTGCTCGGCCCGATCGATCATCCCGACGCAACCATCGAGAACAACCTGATCTTTTCGGTCTACTACACCATCACCGATGGTGATGGTGATAGCGCCACTGCACGCCTGGGCGTGGATATCGACGATGACTCGCCGACCACCACCGTTATCGCGCCCTCGAGCCTGGAAGCCGGCGATACCGTCACCGGTACCTGGTCACAGCAAGGCGGGGCCGACGGCGTCGCCGATACCGTCGTCAACCTCCAGGCCGACGACAACGAGTATCCGCTCGGCACCCCGATCGATACCGGCAAGGGCATCTTGACCGTCAACCCCAACGGCACCTGGAGTTTCAGCGCCGACAACGATGCCAGTGGCGCACTCGACTTCAACATCACCACCAAGGACGGCGACGGTGACAGCTTCAGCTCCAGTGCCCACATCGTCATTTCCGGCGGCAATGGGATAGGCCCCACCACCCCCGAGACGGATGGCAATTCTGCCCCCGTATCGCCCAAGGCGGTGGTCGATGAAGATGGCCTTCCCGGCGGCATCGCCGGTGGCATCAATGACTACCCGGGCGAACGCACCATCGCCACCGGCCGGCTGCGCTATAACTTCGGCGATGACGGCCCTGGCGGCTTCACCTGGAGCACCGCCGGCCTGCCGGTACTGACCTCCCAGGGAAGCCTGGTCAGCTGGGCACTCAGCGCAGACGGACGCTCTCTTCTTGGCACCAGCGCCAGCGGACAGCAGGTCCTCTCGATTGAACTGAGCGATCTTGCCGCCGGCACCTACCGGGTCGACCTGTTCAAGCCGCTGGATCACCCCCGAGCCGATGTCGAGAGCGACATCAACTTCAGCGTCGGCTACACCATCACCGACGCCGACGGCGACAGTGCGCAGGGCATCCTCCGCGTTACCGTGGATGACGACATGCCAGTGCCGGGCGACGATACCGCCGCAGGCGACAACAGCGGGCCCATCACGGTTGACGTACTGGACAACGACAACTTTGGCGCCGATGGCCCCGGCGAGCTCACCAGTGTTACCGTCCAGGGCGGCCCGGATGTTGGTACCGCCACCATCAACCCCGACGGCACCCTGACCTTTGTTCCCAACCCTGACTTTACCGGAAACGCCACGATTGACTACACCGCCACCGATGGCGATGGCAGCACCGTTACCGGCAATCTCAGTGTCGGGGTCGCGGACGGCGGCGGCACAGGTACAGGCCCCACCACGCCGGAAACCGATGGCAATCCCGACACCACCCCGCCAAAGGCGGTTCTCGACGAGGACGGCCTGCCTGGCGGCATCGCCGGTGGCATCAATGACGTGGCTGGTGAACGGCTCGCGGCGATCGGCTCGCTGGGCTACGACTTTGGCAGCGACGGCCGCGGCAGCTTTACCTGGAATACCACCGGCCTCCCCGTCCTGACCTCCGGTGGCAGCCCGGTCACCTGGTCGCTGAGCGGCAATGGTCGTTCGCTGGTCGGCTTCAACAACGCGGGTGAACGTGTCATTTCCGTCCAGCTCACCGACGTTGCCAACGGCATCTATAAGGTGGTGCTGGCCAAGCCGCTGGATCATTCCAACCCCAGCGTCGAGAGCGACATCAACTTCAGCGTCGGCTACACCATCACCGACGGCGTCGGTGACAGCGCCTCCGGCAGTATCGATATCACGGTCGATGACGACATGCCGGTGACCAACGCCGACGTCGCTACCACCGACAACGACGGTTCCGTCACCGTCGATGTGCTCGGCAACGACCAGTTCGGCGCCGATGGCCCCGGCGGCATCACCAACGCCACCGTCCAGGGCGGCGCGGGCGTCGGTACCGTCGCGGTGAACCCCGACGGCACCCTGACCTTCACGCCCAACCCGAACTTTGTCGGCAACGCCACCATCGACTATACCGCCACCGACGGTGACGGCAGCACGGTCGGCGGCAGCCTCAATGTCGCAGTCGCCGACGGCGGCACTGGCCCCACCACGCCGGAAACCGATGGCAATCCCAACACCACGCCCCCCAAGGCGGTACTCGACGAAGACGGCCTGCCTGGCGGCATCGCCGGTGGCATCAATGACGTGGCCGGCGAACGGATCGCGGCGGTCGGCTCACTGGGCTACGACTTTGGCAGCGATGGCCCCGGCAGCTTTAGCTGGAACACCGCCGGCCTCCCCGTCCTGACCTCCGGCGGCAGCCCGGTCATCTGGTCGCTGAGCGGCAATGGTCGTTCGCTGGTCGGCTTCAACAACGCGGGTGAGCGTGTCATTTCCGTCCAGCTCACCGACGTTGCCAACGGCATCTACAAGGTGGTACTGGCCAAACCGCTGGATCATTCCAACCCCAGTGTCGAGAGCGACATCAACTTCAGCGTCGGATACACCATCACCGACAGCGTCGGTGACAGCGCCTCGGGCACTATCGGCATTACCGTCGATGACGACACGCCGGTGGCCAACGCCGACATCGCCACTACCGACAATGACGGTTCCGTCACCGTCGATGTGCTTGGCAACGACCAGTTCGGCGCCGATGGCCCCGGCGGCATCACCAACGCCACCGTCCAAGGCGGCGCGGGCGTCGGTAGCGTCGCCGTCAACCCCGACGGCACCCTGACCTTCACCCCCAACCCCGGCTTCGTCGGCAACGCTACCATCGACTATACCGCCACCGACGGTGACGGCAGCGCGGTCGACGGCAGCCTCAATGTCGCAGTCGCCGACGGCGGCACCGGCCCCTCCACGCCGGAAACCGATGGCAATCCCAACACCGCGCCCCCCAAGGCGGTACTCGACGAAGACGGCCTGCCTGGCGGCATCGCCGGTGGCATCAATGACGTGGCCGGCGAACGGACTGCGGCCACCGGCTCACTGGGCTACGATTTTGGCAGCGACGGCCCCGGCAGCTTTAGCTGGAGCTCCACTGGCCTCCCCGCCCTGACCTCCGGCGGCAGCCCGGTGACCTGGTCGCTGAGCGGCAATGGTCGTTCGCTGGTCGGCTTTGACAACACGGGTAACCGTGTCATCTCCGTCCAGCTCACCGACGTTGCCAACGGCAACTACAAGGTGGTGCTGGCCAAGCCGCTGGATCATTCCCACCCCGGTGTCGAGAGCGACATCAACTTCAGCGTCGGCTACACCATCACCGACAGCGTCGGTGACAGCGCCTCCGGTAGTATCGATATCACGGTCGATGACGACACGCCGGTGGCCAACGCTGACAGCGCCACCACCGACAACGATGGCACCGTCACCGTCGATGTGCTCGGTAACGACCAGTTCGGCGCCGATGGTCAAGGCGCGCTAACCGGTGCCACCGTTCAGGGTGGCGCGACCGTCGGTACCGTCGCAGTCAACCCGGACGGCAGCCTGACCTTCACGCCCAATCCCGGCTTCGTCGGCAACGCTACCATCGACTATACCGCCACCGACGGCGACGGCAGCACGGTCGGCGGTAGCCTCGATGTCGCAGTCGCCGATGGCGGCACTGGTCCCACCACCCCCGATAGCGATGGTGACCCAACCACCACCAACCCCACTGCTGTCGTTGACGAAGATGGCCTGCCTGGCGGCATCGCCGGTGGCGTCGGTGACGTGGCAGGAGAGAACACCGTCGCCAGTGGCACCTTAGGATACAGCTTTGGCACCGATGGTCCTGCAGCCAACGGTGCCTTCACCTGGCGCCTTGCCGGCCTGCCATCCGATCTCGAGACCGCGGATGGTCGTGCGGTAACGTTCACGCTTGGCAACGCTGGCAGCACCATTGTCGGTTTGGCCAGCGATGGTAGTGGCGGCACCGAGCAGGTAATCACCATCACCCTGACCGACCAGGCCTCGGGCACCTATCAGGTGACGCTGCACCAGCCGCTCGAGCACTCCCCGGGCAATGGCGAGAACGATCTCGGTTTCTTCGCTGGTTACACCATTACCGATGCCGATGGCAGCCAGGCAAATGGCTTCCTTTCGGTGGTGGTCGATGACGATACGCCCCATGCATCCGATGCCCAGGATGGGCTGCTGGCCTCAGGCACAGTCAACTTTGGCGATATTGCGGGAGCCGATGGCATCAAGTCCGTGCAATTTGGTGCCGGACTGAACGGGGCGGAGGTTAAGAGTGCCAGTGGCGGGATGCTGCTCACGTCTAATGGCGAGAGCCTGACCTACCAATTGAGCGGTGATGGCAAGACGCTGCAGGCCAAGACCGCTGGAGGTGACGTGGCGTTCGAGGTGAGTTTGGCGGCGGATGGTTCTACCTACGAGGTAGAGGTCCTCGATGATGAAATCCGAGCATTTGACGGTACCAGCACGCAAATCAGTGACGGCAGCAAACACATTGTGTTTGAGTTCGGAGACAATGGTTCCGGATCCGGGCATCGCTTCGTCGGCTTTGAGGGAACCGAGGGAGCAGCCGATGTTGTGGCATCCGCCTGGACTTACAATGGGCCTCATGCGTCCTGGCTGCGAACTGACGGGGATACACAGCTGGCTGCGGGCCACGATGACCTGACGGGCTTCAACGAGTCGGTTCGACTCGATTTCGTTGACAACCTCCGTTTTACCAACACCGAAGCAAGCTGGGATAACCATCGCGGAATTACCTATATCCGCCAGTTTATCAATACAGAAGCAACTTTTGCCGATATCGAGATCAGGGCCATTTCTTCAGCTTCTGATGGCACCGACACGAGCGGACATCCGGTTGCCGTCAGCGGTCAGGTGCTGGACCTTTCAAGGAGCGATGTTCGCTTCCTGGATAGTGCCGGCAATGACATCACCTCGTCGGTGACGATTGAGGAAAATGCCGATGGCACCCTCAACGTGAGAAGCATTCCCGTCGGTGCTCAGCTGGTGCTTACGACCAGCGAGGCTTTTGAAGCGATCGAGTATCGCGGTTTGGATGGCACCCGGCCATTTTCTGTAGGGGACTTTGTCTACGCCGAAGCGGAGGATGCACCGACACTGGCATTGCCACTGGCCGTAACGGATAACGACGGCGATACAGCCGACGGTACTCTGGCGCTGGCTTTGCCGGATGGTGACCAGCTACTCGTCGGCGGCAGCGGCGATGACAGCACCACCGGTGGCAATGGTGACGACGTCATTCTCGGCGATGCCGGCGGTACCCATACCGTGCTCGAACCTGCGCAGAACTACAATGTCTCCTTTATTCTGGACGTGTCACCAAGCATGGGGCAGTTTCTGGAAAACGGACAATCACGCTTCAAGGTGGCCATCGAAGCGCTACGAGCCCAGCTTACCGAACTGGCTTCTTTCGAAGGATCGATCAATGCCCAGATCGTGACGTTCGCTGGAAAGGTGGCTAACTCGATCGAGTTCAATGATCTGTCAGTAGCGGATCTGGACGACATCAATGCCTACCTGGATAGCAGAGGGGTTATTTCTGGAACCAACTATGAGCAAGCCTTTGTTGTCGCCAACGATTGGATGACGTCTGTCAGTCAGGAGGGCTTCAACAACGTTGCCTACTTCATGTCCGATGGAGACCCCGTATCTCATAACGCGAACGGAAACATTGGCGTCACTGATACAGGGGAAGGAAACGTCACCACCCTAGGTGATATTGTCAACTCTCTCGAAGGATACGATCCGCTGGCCGCTATCAGTCGGGTAGAGGCGATCGGGGTAGGCGACGACGCCAACCTTGAGGTATTGAAGGTTCTTGACAACACCTCAAGTGGTGGGTTGAAGATGGTGCCCACTCCCCTGGATGCCGGTACATCGGTAGGCGATGCGGAATTTCTTGCAACCTTTAATACGGGAGACACGGGAAGACTCGCATCCATCGATAGTTGGGCGCTGCAGACGGCTGATGGTGGAGTGACCATCGACAGTAGCTCGATCGGCACCTATCTACGCATTCGGGACAATGGCACGGGTGATGGCAGCACGATCGTCACCAGTGACGCTTTCGTCGTGAATGAACCTGCCGGTGTCAACCAGTTCTATAGCGTGTCATTTAACTTCGTGACCGACACCGCAAACGACCTGGAACAGGAAGGAAATATAAACGACAACTTCTCCTGGGAGCTGCAGACGCAAAATGATGAGGGAGGCTGGGATGCCGTTGCCACGGGGTTAAGATTTCGCTCGGGCAATATCAACAATAGTACTAATCAGATTGTAGCCAACGGGCTGGAAGGAGGAACCTATAGGCTACAGTTCGAGGTGGAGAACGCTAGAGGGGAGTTCTTCACGTTGTACGTTCAGGATATCTCACTCGATCTTCAAAGCTACACAGACGACCAGCTTGTGCCAGCCGGTGAGGTGTCCATGATTGGCACCCCCGAGGAGTTTGCAACGGCGCTGGACGGTGGCTCGTCCTTCGATCAGCCGGCGGATCTCGGCGATGACGTTCTGGCCGGCGGTGCCGGCGACGACGTAATTTTTGGCGACGAGATCAACCCGGCGGGTGTCGGAGGAGAGAGCGGAAGTGGCTTTGTCGGACTGGTCGACTACCTGACCACGCAGAATGGCGCCGAGCCCACCAGGGATGAGACGGCCGCCTTTATCCGGGACAATGTCGATGCCTTGGCCAGCGGATCGCGCAGCGATGGTGGTGACGATCAGCTATCCGGTGGGGCGGGCGACGACATTCTGATCGGCGGCGGCGGAAACGATCTACTACTCGGTGGTAGTGATAGCGATCTGCTGATCGGTGGTGGCGATAACGATCAGTTGACCGGTGGTTCCGGAGCCGATGTCTTTGCCTGGGGGCTGGATGATGCCGGTAGCGCGGCCACGCCGGCACGGGATACCGTGACCGACTTCACCGTCGGTGAGTTTGGCGTCGATGCCGATGCCGATCGGCTCGATCTTGCCGACCTTCTCCAGGGTGCCGACGAGAACAACCTCGCAAACTACCTGCAGGCCAGCCAGGACGGAGACGACACCGTGCTGTCCATCAGCAGCGAGGGTAACCTCGCCGCCGGAGGCGGCAACGCTGACCAGGTGGTCGTTCTGATCGGCGTTCAGATGGGAGCAGATGGGGACACCTTCCTGCAGAACCTGCTCGACGATGGCCAGTTGAAGGTCGACTAGGGCAACGGAGGGAAAACGGGGTGGGCGGCCCGCCGCCCACCCATTGACAACAACCTGATGGCAAGCATTGGAAAGAACTGAAAATAGCGTCGACAAGTATGACCAGACCCACAATGGCTGGCCATCTCGTTCAGCCGGCGCTCAAAGCCTGAGTCCTGTTCTGTACAGGGTTCAGGCTTTTCGTTTCCGCATGAGGCGTTCGTGGTTGCCACCATGGGTGCACTGGATGCAAGCCTGCTGCGACGGTTCCATCGTGGCGAACGGATTCAGGTGAATAACCTCGGTCTTCAGGATTCAGACGTAGCTCTCCAATTCGCACCCCCAGAGCTGAAGCAACCTCCGCTTCTTCGACACGGCCGCAATCGATTTCTCCTCGGGTCTGGGCATGACCGCGTTGAATGTAGCCAGCAGCCTCCGGATTTCGGTCTTCAAGACAAGGCGCGATGTACGAAATCGATGCTTTTTCCTCTAGTACATTGTCACACCCTGAAGTGGACCCCATTCGTCGGACCACCTGACAGGTCATCTAAGCTCGGATCAGTAGGTCATTGGCGTCAGGCCGCCTGGGTCAGTGATGGAGAGAAGTAGACTTCATCCGGAGTCGC
>NZ_JAHVHR010000018.1:0-217446 GCF_019802175.1 Halomonas sp. DP5N14-9 | reverse complement strand
CCTGAAAGGGGAGAAGTCTTTCAAGGGTGGAGTCCGGCGAAAACAGAAGAAAGCCGCGCTGGACGAGTCGTACCTTGCTGACATTCTCGCGGTCTGAAATCTTTCATGCGTTTTCCCTGGAGCCGACGGTATCGGCGCCGTGCAGTTTTCCTCGGCGTTGGATGGCAGCGCTGTGCTGAGCCTGAACGGCGCGACCCTGGTGACCTCAAATGGCGAACGTCTCACCTACCGGCTGAACGATGGAGGAAAGACGCTTGAGGCGACGACGGCCGGTGGCGACGTGGCCTTCGAAATAGCTCTGGCGGCGGATGGCTCCAGCTACGAGGTGAATGTCCTTGATGATGCCATCATGACGCTGGCGGACTCAGGCCAGGCTATCAGTGATGGCAGAACAGAAGTCTTTTATGAAGGGCACAATACCTCTACTCAAGGCCATCGGTTTGTGGCGTTTGACGGTAGCGATGGCGGCCCCGATGTGGTGGTGTCCGCCTGGTCTTTCAATTTTCCGGGCGAGTCCTGGTTGAGAACGGATGGCGGCACCCAATTGGCACCAGGCGGTGACGACAGGACCACGTACAACGAAGTGGCACGTTTCGACTTCGTCGATAATCTGAGCTTTTCCGACGAGGAGCCCAATTGGGAGCAACACCGGGGCGTTACTCGTTTTGAACAGGTAGTCGACCTCGCCAACCTGGATGGGCGGACAACACCCGCATCGTTCAAGGTAACCGCCATTGCCTTGGCCCCTGACGGTGACAACACCAGCGGTCATCCGCACGAGGTCAGCGGCGATGCGCTTGCCCTGGATGTTGATGAGCTCCGTTTTCTGGATGGCTCAGGAAACGACATTACCGCGTCCGTGACGATCGTGGAGAATTCTGATGGAACTCTTTCGGTGTCTGGGGTTCCCGATGGCGCTCGACTCGTCCTCGAGACCGAGAGTGCGTTCGAGGCGATCGAAATCCGCGCCACGAATACCAATACGCGAGTCGGTTTTACCCTGGGGGATTTCGAGTACACCTGGCTGAACGGGACCTTCGATGCTGACGACGCATTGTCCCTGGCGCTGCAGGGAACCGACGGGGATGGTGACACCGCCGAGGGGACTCTGGAGCTTACGCTGCCGGGCAGGGCTCAGTTGGCCGGACTCGACCCTTTCGCTTCCGAACTGGTCGTCAGCGAGGCCAACCTGGCCGATGGTAGTCAGCGCAATAGCAGCGAACTGACACGCGCCGGCAGCTTCGATGTCGATACGCCGGATGGACTCGAGACGCTGAGCATCGGAGGTCGAAGCCTGACGCTTGCCGACCTGCAAGCCTTGTCCGGCGATCCCGTCGCCCTGGATACCCCGTACGGCACTCTGACCTTGACGGGATACAGCGGTGATGCGAGCGGAGGTACGCTCAGCTACGAGTATCTGCTGGAGCGTAAGGTCGACAACGACAGTCAGAGCGGGGCCACGGATACGGAATTCGCGGATAACTTCGCTGTTGAGGTGGTTGATGTCCGGGGCAATACGGCGTCTGGCGAACTGGATGTCGCCATCATCGATGATACTCCCTCTGATTTTGTGGCAGACACCGGGCTCCTGGTGACGGGCTCCAGCGGCCATATCAACTTCGAAGAGGCCGGCGCAGACGGTCTTCGCGATATCGGCTTCGACGCCTCGCTCGATGGACAGCGAGTGTTTGATCAAGATGGTAACGCGCTTTTCCTGGTGACTCGGCCGCTACTCTGGAAGTTGAGTGCCGACGGCTTGACCCTTCAAGCGGTCGCTGGCGACACAGTGGCCTTTGAGGTGGGCCTGGCAGGAGACGGCTCACAGTACGATGTGACCAGCTTCGAGCGTATCAACGCTGGCCAGGTACAATCTGGTTTCGTTCAACGGGATGCCAAGACCTTCGGGGGAGGAAATAGCGCTCGTACCTTTACCAACTCCGCTGATGACGAAGCCCCGGTCGTGTTGTTTACCGGCTATAACACCAATGCCAACAGTGCGATTGGTGCGAATTTCAACAGTGCCAGTAGTGCGGATCGGCTCTTTGTTGGCGGGTTCAACGGCAATGATGCGGGAACGCAGAAGACCGGTGCCAACGAGGTGATGCGCTTCGATTTTGTCGATTCAGCCACCTATGGCGGCCAAGGCCTATCCTGGGGGGAGCATCAAGAGGTCGTTCGCTTCAGCTACGGTATCAACCCCGGCGCGGCCGGCGGTCCTTCCAGTCAGGCAACCTCTACCCATATCTTGCAGGCTATCGTCTATGACGGTGATGGGGGCGGTTCAGGGATACCCTTCGAGCAGCAAGGCAGGGTGCTTGCGCTTTCGCCAGACGATGTGAGATTGCCGTCGGGTGGCAACGTGACGGTGCTGGCTGACGGTAGTCTGAGGATCAGTGGCGTCCCCAGTGGCGGATACGTGCATCTAAACACCGATGAGCCGTTCGAGGCCATCAACTTGTATGGCGTCAGTAATGCCAGTGCCTTCTATCTGACGCGCACGTCGAACTCGGCCTTGACCGAGGCCGGCAGCATCGACATCGCCCTGAGTGCGACCGACAACGACGGGGATGCCGCCAGCGGTACCTTGACGCTGGAAAACAGGGAGGCAGCGATCCCGTCAACGCCGGAAAGCGATGGCGATCCGAGCACCCTGAACCCGACGGCCACCCTCGACGAGGATGGCCTGGCCGGTGGCAACGCTGGCGGCAGCGGCGATGTGGCGGGTGAGGACACGGTCACGAGCGGAACACTGGGCTACAGCTTTGGCAACGATGGCGCTGCGGCGAGCGGGGCCTTTACCTGGAACGTCGCGAGCCTGCCGGGCGATCTGAAGACGGCAGATGGTCGAGCGGTAAGTTTCCAGTTGAGCAGCGATGGCCACACCCTGACCGGCACGGCGAGCGATGGCAGTGGCGGCAGCGAAGACGTGGTCACCATCGCCTTGACCGATCAGAGCAGTGGAGCCTATCAGGTGACGCTGCACCAGGCGCTCGCTCATGCAGCCGGCAACGACGAAAACGATCTGCTGTTCGATGCCACCTATACCATCGTCGACGCCGATGGCAGCCAGGCCGATGGTGCCCTGTCAGTGGTCATCGATGACGATGCCCCGGTGGCGACGAGCGACACCAACGCCATCATCGAGAACATGGCGCCGGTCTCCGGCAACGTGATCGGTGGTCCGGGGGCGTCCAGTGGTGATCAGGCCGACGCCCCCGGTGCTGATGGGGCCAGCGTCACCGCCGTCAGCCAGGGTTCTACCACGGTGTCCTCGTTGAATGCCGACGGCAAGCTGGTGATCAAGGGGCAGTACGGCACCCTGACCCTCGACACCCAGGGCGGCTATAGCTACGCGCTTGATAGTGACAATGCCGAGGTCGCGGCGCTCGACAAGGGCCAGACCGTCGATGAGAGCTTTACCTATACGCTGACCGATGGGGACGGCGATGCCAGTGACGCCAGCCTGACCATTACCGTGACCGCCACCGACAACGACGCCCTGGTGGTTGGAACCAACAGCGACGATACCGTCCAGGGTGGTGGTGGCAATGACGTCCTGATCGGCGACACCGGCGGCAAGTACACCGTGGTGGAGCCGGCGCAGAACTATAACTTGTCCTTTATCCTGGATACGTCGGGCAGCATGGCGTTTAAGCTTGGCGATACCGGCAAGACGCGGCTTGAGGTCGCGGTAGAGGCGCTCAAGGCCAAGCTTGATGAGCTCGCGACGTTTGAGGGCATCATTAATGTACAACTTGTCGGTTTTGCCCAGGCCGCGAAGTCGGAACCGTTCTTGAACTTGTCACAGGACAATGTCCAGGATGCCAAGGACTTTCTGGATTCTTTAGAGGCGAAAGATGGCACCAACTACCAAGAAGCCTTTAACGTCGCCAGCGACTGGATGACGGAAACCAGCTCCAATGGCTACAACAATGTGGCTTACTTCCTGAGTGACGGTAGCCCGACACTTCATAACACCACTGCGGGCACTGGTGTGACCGCTTCGCCCAACGATTCCACTGCGCTGGACGTCTCGCAGGCTGTCAAGGCGTACGAGACACTTGCCCAGATTAGTCAAGTGGAAGCCATTGGTATCGGCAACGATGTCAATCGCGAGATACTCAAGGTGGTTGATAACACCGCTGACGGTGGCTTGACAATGGTGCCGTTACCCTATGCGTCAGGTGAGACGCAATCGGTCGATTATCCAGCAACCTTCGATGCCGGTGACACGGGCAGCCTGGGACAACTGGAGAACTGGCACCAGACAGGTGGCAGCGGGTCGGTCAGCGTCGTGAGAAATGGCAGCAGGACGTATCTACGTATCGCTGACAGCGGCACCAATGATGGAGCTACCACGGTGGTCAGCGACAGCATCACAATGTCTGAGCCGGTTAACGCCAACGACTTCTACAGTCTTGCCTTTACTTACCAGACAAGTGACAGAGAAAGTTCCAACGGAATTGTTCGGGACCACTTTGTCTGGCGAGTGGAAAAGCTGAACGATGATGGCACCTGGGAAGTCGTGTCAAACAATTTCGAGAATGCGGTAGGTACCACCACCACTACCCAGATCATGGCCAATAGTCTGAAAGGGGGGACGTACCGGCTCGCTTTCGATGTGGATAACGGTACCGGTTCGTCCGACTTCGTATTAGCGGTGGGAGGCGTTTCACGCAGTCTCTATCGCTACACCGACGACGAACTGGTGCCAGCCGGTGAAGATCTTATCGTCAATTCCGCCGAGGAGTTCGAGACCGCACTCGATGGTGGCTCGTCTTCCGATGTGCCGCAGGAGGTGGGCAACGACCATCTGATCGGGGGTGCGGGGGACGATATCCTGTTCGGCGATCAGATCGAACCCGCAGGCGTCGGTGGTGAGGCCGGTAGTGGCTACGACGGTCTGGTCGACTATCTGACTGGCCAGAACGGTGCGGAGCCGACCCAGGAAGAGACGCTCGACTTCATCAAGGCCAACTACGACAAGTTGATCGATAAGACCCGTGCCGATGGCGGCCAGGACCTTCTGGAAGGCGGGCAGGGCGACGATCAATTGTTTGCCAGCGCCAACGATGACATCTTGATCGGCGGCGCCGGTGACGACTTCCTGCTGGGTGGACTGGGGGCCGACACCTTCAAATGGAATCTGGGAGACGCCGGCAGTGCCACCGACCCTGCCCTCGACGTGGTCAGCGATTTCCACGTCAAGGACCAGACACAGAGCATGGATCCGAATGCCGACAAGCTGTCCCTGGGGGATCTGCTCAACGACTTTGACTCCTCGAGCACTGACCCTGACCAGTCGGCGCTGGATAGTTTTGTCTTCGCCCAGGAGGAAGACGGTGGCACCGTGCTCTACATCAAGAGCGATGGCGGGCTCGATGATCAGCACAGCAACGCCGATCAGAAGATCACCCTGAGCGGTGTCAGCATGGACGGTCAGTCGTCGGAGGCCTTCCTGACGATGCTGCGTAATTACGGGCAGCTCGACGTGGAGTAGGCCTGGGTCATCATGACCAGAGTTGCCATAAGAGAGAGCCGGGCCACCTTTGGGTGGCCCGGCATTTTCTTGTTCTTGGATTGCGAACAGGATGTCAAAAGGCAACTTTTATTTCTGCTCGATTCCTTTTTTCTTCGTTCTTCGTTCTTCGTTCTTTGCCCCTTTTCCTTTCGCCTTTAATTGCCTATTAAAGATTCGCCTTTCCTGTATGTTCTCCAGCCGGCGGTCTCTTGCAACGGAGTATCTAGTGACACGCTGTTCTAGATCGGGCACAACAGAAAGGAATGTCCTGCAAAATCTGCAATAACAAGCATATCCGTTTACAGCGGAGAGCAGAAAATACCGGAACTGCAAAGAAAAAAGGAAAAATCAGGGCGATACATTTCGAGGTCTAATGTCCTATTGTCCATTGGTACACTGTGTAGCCTCATGTTACATAGATAGCATTATTCGTATTAGTTTGTGATTATATTATTACTTTTATATACGAATATTGCGAGGTCCATGTGCCTGTGACAAACGTCGTCGTCACTTCTATGCAAGGTAAGGCCTGGGCTAAACGCCCGGATGGTGAAGTTATCGCTCTGGAAGAAGGAGATAGCCTGAACGCCGGCGATATCATTGTCACTGCCGAGGGTTCGCGTGTGGCTCTTCAGTTCGATGATGGTAGACCCGCGGCCCTCCTCGTAGGAGCCCAACAGGTTTCGTTGCCCGAAGAGCAGGGACAGGGCGATGCAAGCTCCGTCGACTTTCTGGGCCGGGAGGATGTTTCGAAACTGTTGGAATTGATCGCTGAGGGCTCCACCGACATTCTCGAAGCGCTCGAGGAGCCCAGTGCGGGTGGTGTGGCGGGGGCAAGCCATGATGGGTTTGACTTTGTACGTTTGATGAGAATTACCGAAACCTCTGGCTCACAGTCCTATTCCTTCGGTGATCCTTTCATTGTCGAATCGGCTGGGCACGGGGAGGTGGGTGGTATAGTTGATGACATGGATGATAACGATGCCGACTCGGGCGCTCCGTCAATAGAGTTTGAAGACGGTGATGGAGGGGCAACTGCCGGGTTCCACAGTGCCGTGGAGGGCAGTCAGGCGTTTGTGGCCGGCAGTTTTACTGTGTCGGCGCCGGCTGGAGTCGCATCGATCAGTGTTGGTAGGCGAGACATCGCAGGTACTTCTGACGAGAATCCACTGGTACTTGAAGGGGAGCACGGTACGTTAACCATTACCGGTTTTAATCCGGAAAGCGGAGTCGTTACCTACCAGTACACCGAGAATGGACTGGCTGCCAACCACGCGGCTGGTGACGGTAGCGTGGTTGATCGTTTTGACATCGTGGTGACCGATTCTACCGGTGAAACTGTCAGCGAGAGTCTGGGCATCAACATCCTCGATACCGCCCCGGAGGCCAAGGATGACAGCGCGGCACTGGGTGAAGAGGCGGTGACGGCGATCAGCGGTAATGTGCTCGACAATGACAGCGCCGGCGCCGACAGCATGACCTTTGATGGTTTCACCGGCAACGCCTCCGCCAGCTATGGAAGCTTCATCCACAATGACGACGGTAGCTGGAGCTACCGCGTGGATCCTGACAACGCCGACGTTCAGGCGTTGAAGGACAACCAGACGCTGAAAGAAACCTTCAGCTACACCCTCACCGATGCCGACGGTGATACCAGCAGCGCGACGCTGACGATCACCATCAACGGCAGCGACGACGACGTGCCGACGATCGAGATTCCCGACGGCAACGAGCCGGGCGGCAACGAGCCTGATGGCAACGAGCCGGACGACAGTGATCCGAACGGTCCAGAGGTGGTGGCCGGCGATCACAGCGTGGTGGAAGGTAGCGGAGCCACGGTCACTGGCAGCATGACGGTGGCGGCGGATGCCGGCATCAAGCAGGTGACCCTGACCGACCAGAGTGGCAAGACCGTCGATATCACTGGGGCGAGCACTGGTCCGGGGGCACCCAAGAGCGTTGTGGTGGAAGGCAAGCACGGCAGCGTCACGGTGACCGACTACGACGCGGCCAGCGGCAAGATCACCTACTCCTACACCGAGAATGGCGAGAGGGCAGATCACAGCGATGACGCCACGGTGCTGGACAGCTTTGCGCTGACGGTGACCGACAACGAGGGCGATAGCACGAGCGCCAACCTGGAGATCAACATCCTCGATACCTCACCAGCGGCGGTCGCCGACACCACCGAGACGGCGGAAAACACGGCGAAAACTTACAACGTGTTGACCAATAATGACGGCACAAGCGACACCCAGGGCGATGATGGCGCAATCCTGACCAAGGCCTCGGTCCGGGGTGGGGAAGGCGTCGGTACGGTGGCCATCGCGTCCAACGGTGAGATCACCTTTACTCCGGCAGGGGCCTTCGAAGGCGACGCCGTGATCGACTACACCATCACCGATGGTGACGGAGACAAGTCGTCTTCGACATTGACGGTGAAGGTGGCGCAAGACTCCACCCCCAGCGTTCCCGGAGATGGCGACAACCCGACTACCCAGAGCCCGACGGCGACGGTCGACGAAGACGGGCTTTCCGGTGGCAACGCCGGGGGTAGTGGTGATGTGGCAGGAGTGGCCACCGTCGTGAAAGGCGAGCTGGGCTACCGCTTTGGCGACGATGGCGCCGCCGATAGCAACGCCTTCCAGTGGAACCTGGCTGGTCTGCCCGACGACCTCAAGACAGCGGACGGTCGTGAGGTGAGCTTTGAGCGCAGTACTGATGGCCACACGCTCACCGGAACGGTGACCGATAGCAACTCCGAAAAAGAACCGGTGATCACCATCACCATGGCCGATGAGGCCGAGGGCAAGTACAAGGTGACGCTGCACCAGGCGCTTGAGCATGCGGCAGGCGATGACGAGAACGACCTGACGTTTGACATCGGCTACACCGTGAAGGATGCCGATGGCAGCGAGGTCCAGGGCACGCTGTCGGTGCTGATTGACGATGATACGCCTGTTGTCTGGGAGGCGGAGCAAGCGCAGTTAAAATCTGGCCAGACGGGTGAGGTTCGCTTCGAGGCGGGTGCCGATGACATTGGTAAAGTGACATTCAGCGACGTAATGAACGGTACCGAGGTCACGAGTGTCAATGGCGGGACGCTGCTCACGTCGAACGGCGAGGTTCTGACTTACCAATTGAGTGGCGACGGCAAGACGTTGGAGGCGAAGACCGCGAGTGGCGGCGTGGCCTTCAAGGCGAGCCTGTCGGCGGATGGCTCTACCTACGAGGTAGAGGTCATCGATGAGGGGATCAGGGCATTTGATGATGCCAGCAAGGAAATCAGTGAAGGCAGCAAGCACGTTGTGCGTGAGTTTGGCACCGATGGGTCCGGCTCGGGCCATCGTTTCATCGCCTTTGAGGGTGCCGATGGAGCAGCCGATGTCGTGGCGTCCGCCTGGACCTATAAAGGCCCCTGGGCGTCCTGGTTGCGAACTGATGGGGATACACAACTAGCCGCGGGTCACGACAATCTGACGGGACTCGACGAAGCTGTACGCCTCGATTTCGTTGATAACCTGCGTTTTTCTGACACCGCACCAAGCTGGGATAACCATCGAGGCATTACGCACTTCCGTCAGTTTATCAATGCGGAAAACGGGACGTTGACGGATGTCGGGATCAAAGCGATTGCCTCGGCTCCAGATGGTACCGATACCAGTGGCCATCCGGTTGCCGTCAGCGGCCACGTGCTGGAACTTGCGAAAAGTGATGTTCGCTTGGTGAATGGTGCCGGCAAGGATATCACCTCGTTGGTGACGATTGAGGAAAACGCCGATGGCACCCTCAATGTGAGAAACATTCCCGCCGATGCCCAGCTGGTGCTTACAACCGGCGAGGCCTTTGAAGCGATCGAGTTTCGTGGCTTGGACGGCACAAGGCCATTTTCGGTCGGCGACTTCGCCTATTCCGAGGCGGAGAAAGATCCGGCGCTGTCCTTGTCACTGGCCGGAACGGATGGTGACGGCGACACTGTCGATGGCACCCTGACCCTGGCACTGCCGGATGATGACCAGCTACTCGTCGGAGGCGGTGGCGATGACAGCATCACCGGTGGGAGTGGTGATGATGTGGTTCTCGGTGATGCTGGCGGGAAGCATGCCGTGCTTGAACCTGCCAAGGACTATAACCTTTCCTTTATCGTGGATGTTTCGCCAAGCATGGGCGCCGTGTTGGAAAACGGCAATTCACGCTTCAAGGTGGCGATCGAGGCGATACGTGCCAAGCTTACCGAGCTGGCCGATTTCGAGGGGACAATCCATGTCCAGATCGTGGCGTTCGGCGGGAAGTATTCGCCTTCGATCGCATTCAATGATTTCTCACCTGAAGATCTGGGTGACGTCAATGACTTTCTGGATAGTAGAGCGATTATTTCTGGAACCAATTTCGAGCAAGCCTTTGTTACCGCTACTGAGTGGATGACGGATGTTAGTCGGAGCGGTTTCAATAACGTTGCCTACTTCATGACGGATGGTCAGCCTAATTCTCACAATGACAACGGTCAAGTTGGTGTCAGTGATGCGGGGAATATTACCACCTATAAGGATGTTACCAATGCGCTTGAAGGATACAAACCGCTGGCCGCCATCAGTCGGGTGGAAGCGATCGGGATAGGTGATGATGTAGGTCGCGATTTTCTGAAGATTTTCGACAACACGGCAGATGGTGAGTTGGAGATGGTGCCGATTCCTCTGGAATCCGGGGCTTCGGTAGGCAGTACCGAAATGCTTGCCACTTTTGACACGGGGGACACGGGAAGACTCGCTTCCATCGATAATTGGGCGGTGGAGACAACCAATGGCCACATAGCCATTGATAGAACCCCGGTCGGCACCTATCTGCGCGTTCGAGACAGTGGTGCTGGCGATGGCAGTACTGTCGCCACCAGCGATGCTATCGTCCTGGATGAGCCTGCTGGTACCAACCAGTTCTATACCTTGTCATTTGACTACGTGACCGACACCCCAAACGACTTCGAAAAGGAAGGGAATCCAAGCGACAGATTCTCTTGGTCGCTGGAAATGCAAAATGAGGAAGGCGACTGGGATGTTGTTGCCACCTCGCTGCCAATATCGCCGTCGGGCAGTATCAATAGTAGCTCGACTCAGTTTATGGAAAATGGGTTGAAAGGAGGAACATACAGGCTGCAGTTCGAAGTAGAAAACGCTGCTGGGAACTTCTTCTCACTGCTTATTCATGACATTTCACTCGATCTTTACAGCTATACGGACGACCAGCTTGTACCGGCCGGTGAGGTGGCCATCGTCAATTCTGCCGAGGAGTTTGCAACGGCGCTGGAGGGGGGGGCGTCCTTCGATCAGCCAGCGGACCTTGGCGGTGACACCCTGGACGGTGGCGCGGGTGATGACGTGCTGTTCGGTGATCAGATCGATCCTGCGGGTGTCGGTGGTGAGGCGGGTAGTGGCTATGCTGGGCTCGTCGATTACTTGACCACTCAGAACAGCGGGACAGAGCCGACCCAGAAAGAGATCTTGGCCTTTATCAAGGATAACTATGAAGCCCTGTCGGGTGACAGCCGTAACGACGGTGGTCAGGATCGCATCGCTGGTGGAAAAGGCAACGATCAGCTCTTCGCGGGCAGCGGGGACGACGTGCTGATTGGCGGTGCTGGCGATGACCTGCTGCTGGGTGGGCTCGGTTCCGACACCTTCCAGTGGAGTCTGGGTGATGTCGGTAGTACGACTGACCCCGCCCACGATACGGTAGGTGATTTCCACATCAAGGATGCGGCTCTGAGCATGGATCCAGACGCCGATAAGCTGGCTTTGGGGGATCTGCTCAACGACTTTGACTCCACGAGCACTGACCCCGACCAGTCGGCGCTGGACAGCTTTATCTTTGCCCAGGAGGAGAACGGAGACACCGTGCTCTACATCAAGAGCGATGGCGGGCTCGACGTCCAGCACAGCAACGCCGACCAGAAGATTACCCTGGACGGTGTCAGCATGGAGGGTCAGTCGTCGGAGGCCTTCCTGACGATGCTGCGAACTAACGGGCAGCTCGACGTGGAGTAGAGCATGGGGAACGGCCTTGGTCGTCATGAAGGTCGTCACAAGGAAGACCGGGCCACCTTTGGGTGGCCCGGTCTTTTCTAGTTGGAGGGTCACGGATGGGGCGTCGGTCGAGAGGGCATCAGTAGGGGGCGCAGCAAGAAGGGGTCGAGCTGAGTACACCAGGTGCAGATGATGCTGAGCGACGGCTACTCGGCGCAAGTAAGCCCGACTCAGGTCAGGCGTTCGAGTTCGTCAATATTGGCCAGCGCCTGGTCTCTGTGGCTGCCGCAGATATCGGCGTCGTAGTCGAAGCGCTCGCACACCGCCGGACGCTCGGGTCGGCCGAACAGGCGGCACAGGTTGTCGTCGTCGAGCTGCACGCAGCGGATGCCGGCGGGCTTGCCCGCCGGCATGCCGGGAATCGGGGAGCTGATCGACGGCGCAATGCAGCAGGCGCCGCAGCCGGGGCGGCAGCCCTGTTCGCCGGTCGCTGTGCGGGTCTCTTGCGGCGAGGAGGAGGTGATCAGTTCGCTCATGACGTTGGTTGGCTCATGGCATTCTTCAAATGCGCTTGGTTGTCTCGGTGGTCGGTCTCTCTTGCGGATCTCGAGATGCTATCGAGAAGTTATCGAGACGTTATCGAGGTCGTTCGCCGGGGCTTCTTGCCGTGGCGCCTTTGTCGACGCCTTCATAGGCGCGCACCGCGGTGTCCTCTCCGGTGTCCCGGGCGACGGTCGCCGCCAGCCACTGGGCGATGCGTTCCACCGTGGTGGCGCCGGGCAGGACGTGACAGCGCTCGCGGGGCAGGCGCAGGTGAAACAGGCCCTGGGGTGAGCGGTAGCCGCACTGCAGCGAGTCGCCCAGGGGCTGTTCCAGGTCGTGTTCGTCCACCAGGTAGGTATCGTCGAGCCAGCGGGCGTAGCGGCGCTCGAGCTCCGGCTGTCGCGCGCCGCGCTGAACGATTTCCAGCCGCGAGCGGTGGCCGTGGGCGATACGCTGGCAGTTGCCGACGTGGCGGCGAAGGCCGTGGCTGTAGGTGTAGGCGGCGCCATCGATGGTCTCATCGGCGAGGCTCAGTACGATGCTGGATACCCGCTCGGGCGGTTGGCGCATCAACTGGCGTGACAGGTGCTCGGCCATGGCCTCGGGGGTGATTCTGCGCCAGGGCAGCAGGGTAAAGGCCTGGCGAGGCCCGCGCACCTCCATGGCGTAGGGCGTCGTGGTGCGTACGCAGATACCTTCGCGACACTCGCTGACGCTGACGCCAGGGGCTTCGGTAGGCACCAGCAGGGTGTGATCGGCGCCGCCGTCGAGACGTGCCTTGATCCAGGGTTTGACCTCGCCGAAGTCGAACAGCATGCCGTCTTCACCGAGCTCTCCATCGAGGTCGACGTTGACCAGCCAGCTCGCGCCGATCAGTCCGCGATCGGGGCACCACAGCGACACGTCGAGATGTGTCAGTCGTCGTACAAAGAGTGCCATCAGTCGATTCCCGCGATCTTGTGGGTCTGCAGCGACAGCCGCCAGCGGGGATGCGCCATGCAGTGCGCTACCGTGGCTGAGAGCGGCTCCTTGCGAGCGTCGCTGGCCATCAGCCCGGAGGTGTCCATCGGCTGCAGCAGAAAATGATCGAAGTCCAGGCCCTCGAAACGCTCCGGCGGGGCGTCGGTCTGGGGATGGACGAGCTTCAGCTCGTCACCGCGGGTCTGCACCAGCGGCGCATTGCCCTTGGGGCTGACACATAGCCAGTCGATGCCGTCCGGCGCGGCCAGAGTACCGTTGGTTTCCACGCCAATCTCGAAGCCGGCAGCGTGCACCGCCTCGATCAAGGCGGCATCCAGCTGCAGCAGGGGCTCGCCACCGGTGAACACGACGTAGGGCGTGACACCCTCGTGGGGGTGTGGCCACAAGCGGGTGATGTGCTCGGCCAGGGCGCCGGCGGTGGCAAAGCGTCCGCCGTTCTGACCATCGGTGCCGACGAAGTCGGTGTCGCAGAAGCGACACTGGGCGCTGGCGCGGTCCTGCTCGCGACCCGACCAGAGATTGCAGCCGGCAAAGCGACAGAAGACGCTGGCGCGGCCGGCCTGTACGCCTTCTCCCTGAAGGGTATAGAAGGCTTCCTTGACGCTATACATCCTGGTGCGCTCCGCTCTGGTCTGCCTGTGCAATCGCCGGCTCCTGCCGGGTATTGGCGGCGTAGGCCAACGGATCTTCGATACCCTGGTCGGCGAAGGCGGCGAGCCGCTCCAGACAACTGCCGCAGCGGCCACAGGCCAGGCGCCGGCCCTCGTAACAGGTCCAGGTGTCGCGGTAGTTCAGTCCCATGGCCAGTCCGTCGGCCAGGATCTCGCTCTTGCTGGACCGCAGATAGGGTGCGTGGATCTCTACCGGCGAGAAATTGGCGATGGCGGCCACCGCATTCATCTGCTCGACAAACTCGGGACGACAATCCGGATAGAGCACGTGGTCACCGCCGTGGGCGCCGTAATCGACGCGACTGGCGCCGATATTCACCGCCTTGGCGATGGCCAGCGACAGCAGCACCATGTTGCGATTGGGGACCACGGTGGCGGCGAGGTTGTCTTCGGCGTAGTCACCACCAGGGATCTTGCGATTGGCGTCGGTCAGCGCAGAGTTGTCGATCAAGCCATGAATGGCGGTGATGTCGACGACCTGATGAGGGATCTTCAACTCCTGACAGACATGGCGGGCCACCTCGAGTTCGCGGGCGTGGCGCTGGCCATAGTCGAATGACAGGGCGTGAACTTCGAGGCCTTCGTGCAAGGCGCGATGAAGTACGGTGAAAGAGTCCATGCCACCGGAGTAGATCACCACGGTGGAGCGGGAAGTCGTGCTCATGAAGGGGGTCTCGATTCGGAGAATTTGGGGTGGCGACAAGAATCGCCAGCGGCCGGGGTCCGGTCCGGCGCGACAAGGGTAACGAAAGCCGGACGGCAACACCAGTGCGGCGTTGATGCCGGCGACTTGCTCCTTGTCAACGTCCGTTGCTCGCGGTTGTGGCAGGCTGCGCGGTTTACTGCTGTCTGCCCGGTTTAATCCCGAACCATGCCCGGCACAAGCCCGGACCAAGCCCGGCCCACGAGAGAGACGCCTGGATGAATGCCCCTGAACTACTGTCACCGGCCGGCACGTACCGGCATATGCGCTTCGCCTTCGCCTATGGCGCCGATGCGGTCTATGCCGGTCAGCCGCGCTACTCACTGCGTGTACGCAACAATGACTTCGGCCTCGACAACCTGACCCGAGGCATCGGTGAGGCCCATGCGTGTGGCAAGCGCTTCTACGTGGCCTCCAATATCGCTCCGCACAATGGCAAGCTCAGGACCTACCTGAAGGACATGGCACCGATCGTCGAGGCGGGGCCGGATGCGCTGATCATGTCCGACCCTGGCTTGATCATGATGGTGCGAGAGCGTTGGCCTGACCAGGTGATCCATCTGTCGGTGCAGGCCAACGTGGTCAATCACGCGGCGGCTCGCTTCTGGCAGTCCCAGGGCATCTCTCGGGTGATCCTGTCGCGTGAGCTGTCGCTTGAGGAAATCGCCGAGATCCGTGCCGAGTGCCCGACCCTGGAGATCGAGACCTTCGTTCACGGTGCCCTGTGCATCGCCTATTCCGGACGCTGTCTGCTGTCGGGCTACTTCAACCGGCGCGACCCCAATCAGGGCACCTGCACCAACGCCTGTCGCTGGAACTACCGGACCCACCCGGCCGGCACTGACGCCTGTGGCGATCTGATCCCGGCGCAGGACGTGGCACAGGGCCGGGAGGAGAGCTCGGCGCTGATCGAGGACCCACAGCGGCCAGGCGAACTGATGCCGGTGTTCGAGGACGAGCACGGTAGCTACATCATGAATTCAAAGGACCTGCGCGCCGTCCAGCACGTGGCGAGGCTCGCCGAGATGGGCGTCAGTTCGCTGAAGATAGAAGGGCGAACCAAGTCGCCCTACTATGTAGCACGTACCGCCCAGGTCTATCGTCGTGCCATCGATGACGCCGTGGCCGGGCGCCCCTTCGACATCGGGCTGATGGATGAGCTCGAAAACCTGGCCAACCGGGGGTATACCGAAGGCTTCTACCGACGCCACGTCCACGACGAGTACCAGAATTACGAGCGTGGGCACTCGGTGGGCGTTCACCAGCAGTTCGTCGGCCAGATCCTGGGACAAGCGCCATCAGGTTGGCTGGATATCGAGGTCAAGAACCGCTTCGAGGTCGGCGATCGCCTCGAGCTGATGCTGCCCTCCGGCAACCGTCGTTTCACCCTTGAGGCGATGGAGGCGGGCAACGGCAGCGCGCTGAAGGTGGCGCCCGGGGATGGTCACCGGGTAAGAGTCAAGCTGCCGGGGAAGACGCTGTCGCCTGATGAATTCGAGTTCGCTCTGTTGCTGCGGGACCTGCCGTCAGCCTGATGATAGGCACGGCTTTACAAGGGGAAGGGGAACCGGGATGCTAGGCTCCGTAGCAGCCTTACGTTGGAGCATCCCTCAGGCAAGGAGTCGGTCTGGCCATGCCCACCATCGAACACAGCGCCACGCTTCCTGCGCCTCCCGAGCGCGTCTTCGCCCTGCTCGAAAAGGTCGAGGATTTTGCCGACTATTCGGATCTGATCAGCGAGATCGAGCCGTTGGGGGACGATCGCTATCGCTGGCATGTCCACGCGGTCGGCATGGACTGGACCTTTGAGGTGCAGGTGACCGAGAAGTCGCCGCCCAGCCGGCTTGCCTGGGAGTCGATCGACGGTGTGCGCAATCATGGCCGCTACGAACTTGAAGCGGTCGAGCAGGGCACCCTGGTCAGCCTGATCGTCGACTATCAGATCCGCAATCGGCTGCTCGCCAAGGCGGTCAATCGCGCGGCTCGCCCGCTGGTCGCCAAGGTCAGCGCCCAGATCCTGGAGCGGGTCGAGGCGCGTCTCTAGCGAGTGCCTTGGCGTCTACTGCCGCGGCGTCTGGCAGAGATCTTGTTCTGATCAAGTGCTGCTTCAGGGTGTTTCCCCGGCGCGCTCCTGCAGTTGTTGAGCTTGACTGATGCGGGCACGGCCGGCCTGCTTGGCCTGGTACATCTGCAGGTCCGCCTTTTCCACCAGCGACGCTGCGTCGATGCTGTCCATGCCGGGCTGCCATTGGGCGATGCCGATGGAGGCGCTGACGTAAAGGGGGCGCTGGTCGACCTGGGCCATCGGCTGCTCGGCAAGCCACTGCTGTAGCCGCTGGGCGACCCGCAAAGCTCCTGGCTCCGGCGTGTTCCGCAGGGCGATGACGAACTCCTCTCCGCCGTAGCGGGCCGCCAGGTCCGACTCACGGATGGCGTCACGCAGGGTAGCGGCGACATTGACCAGCACGATGTCGCCGAGTCGGTGGCCGTAGCGGTCGTTGAGCGGCTTGAAGTGATCCAGATCGAGAAACAGCACCGACAGCGGCTTGTCTCGCGCATGGGCGTCCTCGAGCATCTCCTCGAGGCGCCGTTCCAGCGCGGCGCGATTGGCAAGACCGGTGAGGGCATCGGTGCTGGCGCGCACATCCAGCGCCTCGTTGTCGCGTTGGAGCGAAATTAGCTGGTCCTCACGATGGTGCAACCGCTCGGCCAGGCTCATGGTCAGCCCATGCAGGCGCTGCTTGCCGGCGACCAGCAGGCGTTCGATATCCTCATCTGCCGCCAGCGTGGTGGCGAGAAAATCCGGCAAGGTTTCAAGGCGACTCGCGAGCTCATCGACAAGACGTGCCTGGGCATTGCCGTCCATGTTCATGCGTTGCTGAAAGCGATGAAGCACGGCGGGGATGGCGTCGCTGTCGTCGTCCAGACAGCATCCGGCCAGTTCGTCGGCGAGCTCCAGGCAAATGCCGTCGAGCCATTCGTGGTGACGCTGGCCTTCCGGCTCGAGAGGGCGCTGAAGGAACAGGTTGGTGGGCAGCTGCCAGCGCTGTGCCAGCCAGCTCGACGCCTGGTCGCGGTCGCAGCCAAGATGCCGGTGTTCCAGAGCCAGGCGCTGTTCGCGGGTGGCGGCCTGGGCGGTCAGCTCGAAGTAGTTCGGGTCCAATGCGTACAGCAACAGTACCCCGACCTCGCGTAGCAGGGCGCGCGTCGACAGCTCGCCCGGCTGGCGGGGATTCACCACTTTGGCGATGGCCGGAATCAAGTGCGCGGCTGTGAGGGTACGTCGCCAATAGTCGGCCAGGGGGCCGTGGGTCGCGTCGCGTACCAGGGTGAAACCCAAAAGCGCGGTGAGGGTGCCATCGATACCGAGGCGGGTCACCGCGTGCTCGCAGCAGATGACGGGATCGCAACCGCGGCGATAGTAGGGGCTGTTGGCCAGCCGCAGCAGCTGCAGGCACAGGGCCGGGTCACGGGACAGCAGGGTCGCGAAGTCGGTCAGCGGCGCGTCGTGATTGCTCGCCAGTACCAGCAGCTCGGACACCACGGCAGGCAGAGAGGGAAGACGCGTGGCGGGCTCGAGCCGCGCTTCGATATCAGGGGGAAGACAGGTCACGTCGAAAAGGCCATCGATTGTCGTTGTGCGATAGGTGTCAGGGCCGATCCATCGGCCTGATAGTGGCGCGAGCCGCCGACATCAGCGGCTCGCGCAGCTTGTAAAGGACTTGTCCGAAGAGTCGACGAGCGCAGCTACTTTTCAGACGAGCGTCAGGCTTTATACGAAAAGTCGACGAGCGATGGTTAGACAAGGCAAAAATCGGTGAGAAAGCGCAGTTTACGAGGTGTAAATGAGCGTCTTGACCCGATTTTTAACGCCGTATTACCAAGCGCAGGCACTTTTCGCACAAGCCCTTTTCACACAAGCCCTAGGGTTTGCGCAGTGAAGCGTCCAGATGATCGACTACCTCGGCCCAGTCGGCATCGGCCTCGATGGCTTCGCGCAGAAATTCCGACTGTCCCTCATTCCAGCAGGCCGCATCGGGCAGTTCGACCCCCTCCGGAATCGGCGAGTTGCGATCGATGAATCGTTTGATGGCTTCCGGCTCGGAAGCCAGGCCCAGCTGTTCAAACAACTCGCTGAAGGGATGATCCGGGTGTTCCATGAGCAACTCCTTGTCATGACGGGGACTCCCTAACCTTACTCCATCATGGCCCCTTGAGTGTCAATAGAGCATAAAATTGCTCTGTGACCTGCGGGATGTCAACCTCGTTCTCCGACCAGCGGGGTTCGAAACAGCCGACGTCTCTGTTCCAGCGAGAGGGGCAGCGACAGCAGATGCACCAGTTTGGTATAGGCCGACTCAGGGGTCATGTCGTCGCCGGATACCACCTCGGCGTCGGCCAGCATCTTGCCGGCAGCGTAGTGTCCGATGTCGATGGTGCCGTGTGGGCATTGGCTGATCGCGACCAGTAGCTTGCCCTGGCCGCTGGCCTCTGCCAGCACGGCGCCAAGCTCGGGGTCGTCAGGTACATTGCCGCCGCCCCACACCTCGATCAGGGCGCCCTTGACGCGGTCATCACCCAGCCAGGCCGCCAGCTGCCAGGGTTGAATGCCCGGCCACAGGACCACCCGCACCACCTGCTCCCCCAGGCCATGATAGTCGCCGAGCTCGTAGCGGGGTGCGCCGCGCTGCGTAGCCTCGAGGCTGTGCTCGCGATGCAGCCGGAAGTCGTTGCCGTGGCGCTTCCCCAGCAGGTCAAGGTTGGGGCTTTCGAAGGCATTCGGCTCGCGAGTGTGCCACTTGCGAGCCCGGCTGCCCCGCAGCAGCTTGTCACCAAAGCTCACCGCCACTTCCTGCAATTCAGGCATGGCGGCGTAGCGCAGCGCGCTCTCGAGATTGTACAGGGCGTCACTGTGCTGCTGGGCCAGCGGCGCCATGGAGCCGGTCACCACCACCGGGCGATCGATGCCCTGAAGCTGGTAGGCCAGGCTCGAGGCGGTCCAGGCCAGGGTGTCGGTGCCGTGCAGCACGACCACGCCGCGATGGCGATTGGCCTGCTCGGCGACAAGCGCGGCCAGCCGGGCCCAGTCCTCGGGACGGGCGCCGCTGGAGTCGATGGGTTGGTCGACCTCGATCCAGGTAAAGGGTGGCAGAGCGGTTCGGCGATCGTCGGGTAGTGTGGCCAGGGCGTCGCGCACCCGGGCTTCCATGTCGGGGCCGGGGGCGAGGCCTGAGGGGGTCTCGATCATGCCGATGGTGCCGCCGGCGTAGATCACCAGCACCGGGTCCAGGGGTGAGTGGGTCATGGGTGGGCTTCCTGCACAAGGAGTGAAGACACGAGTGACAGTATCAGCGTGAGCCTCGGCGAGGCGCGCAGCGGGTGATGACGTTATCGTCGGCGTCGAAGCAGAGCTGACGCTGACGACCGGCGAACCAGGCGAAACTGGCGGCGGCGGCGGCGATCCCCATCAACAGCCAGGCGATGGCGGTGATCGGTGCCTGCAGGTCAAGCATGATGCCGACGCTCAAGGGGCCCAGGGCGGCCAGGGCATAGCCGCCACCCTGGGCCAGTCCGGACAGGCGGCCTGCCAGACGCGAATCTGCGCTGCGCAGCACGATCAGGGTCAGCGCCAGGGAGAAGTTGCCGCCCTGGCCGAGCCCCAGCAGCAGTGCGCCGAGGTAGCGCAGGGAGGTGTCGGCCATCAACAGGATCCACAGGCCGCTGGCGGTGCTGGCGAGGACCAGCAGCAGCGCCGGGCGCTGATCGCGACCGAAGCGGGCCAGCCAGGGTGCCAGCAGCGCAGAAATCAGCTGGACCATCACCGACATGCCCATCAACAGGCCGGCCTCTGCCTCGCCGATGCCGCGCTGCATCAACAGCGTCGGCAGCCAGCCGAAGACGATGTAGGCCAGCGACGATTGGGTGCCCATCAATAGCGCCACCTGCCAGGCCAGGGGCTGGCGCAGCAGGCCACGGGTCATGCCGGTGCCGGGGTCACCCGCCATCCGCGGGGTAGCGGCGGTGCGCGGCATGTAAAGCTCCCAGGCGATCAGCGCCGCCATGGCCAGCAGCGACCAGGCCGCCAGACTGCGTGTCCAGCCACCCAGCAGGTCGCTCAGGGGAATCGCCAGACCGGCACCCAGGGCGCCACCCAGACACAGGGCCATGGTGTAGACCCCGGTCATCAGGTCGGCGCCCCGGGGCAGCTCGCGCTTGACCAGCGCCGGTAGCAGGGCGCCCGATACACCGATACCGGCACCCACCAGCAGGGTGCCGGCGTAGAGCGCGAGGGGACTTCCCTGCCAGCGCAGCAGCAGACCGCTGGTGATGACCACCAGACCCAGCGACAAGGCGCGTTCCGGGCCGTACTGGCGCGACAGGCGGGGCGCCAGCGGAGCGAACAGCCCCAGGCACAGCACCGGCAGGGTGGTCAGGGCACCGATGGCGCTGGGGGACAGGCCGGTATCCTGCTGCACACGGGCGAGCAGCGGGGCAAGCGAAGAGAGTGCCGGTCTCAGGTTGAGGCCGACCAGTACCATCAGCACCAGAAAGCGCCAGGGCAGGGACGTGACCTTCATCGGGGGCTCCAGCGGGTGGACCACCGCAGCGGGGAAGGCGCGCCGCCGGAGGCGCAGGCCCCGCGGACGGCGGCCGATACGGTTATTTCAGGAAGCGACGCAGATCGCCACGCACCTGATCATTGAAGGTCAGGAACTGGCTGTGGCGATCGCCGTCGACGCCATCGATGCGCACGGCCGTGGCCATGCCCTTGTCGACCAGCAGCTGGTCGTAGATCTCCAGGGTGATCTTTTCGACCGGGGTGTCGCCGGGGGCGCACTGGCCATTCTCCAGGCGGAAGGTCTCGAGCAGGCTGGCGCGTACGCGAGTGGCACCGCCTTCGGCCAGCACGCGACGCACGAACATCCAGCCTTCGCAGGTCAGCGCCACGCCGTCATGGTCGCGCAGGTAGAGGGTGCGATAGCAGGCCCCCTGCTCGGCGCCTTTCTCTGCCATGCTGC
The DNA here is from genome assembly GCF_019802175.1 of Halomonas sp. DP5N14-9. NCBI lineage: Bacteria > Pseudomonadati > Pseudomonadota > Gammaproteobacteria > Oceanospirillales > Halomonadaceae > Halomonas > Halomonas sp. DP5N14-9. The sequence continues at coordinate 195,991 of NZ_JAHVHR010000018.1, read as the reverse complement.
GGTAGGCCTCGGTCATGCGAGCGGCACTGACCCGCGCCTCGTCGATCTTGGTCTGGGCGCCGCGATGCTCGTTGTCGAGTTGCGCCTGCTTCTGGAAGGCCCGGAAGCGGCGATATTCCTTGATCAGTTCTGGAGATGCCATATCGCTGTCCTGCTGAGATGGAAGGGGGCGGCAAGCCGCCCCCTGGATTGCTCTTGTCTAGCCGCTCGGGGCTATGCCTGAGGCGATGCTCGAGCTTATGCCTGTCCCTGGCGGTTGCCCTGGCCGGAGCCCCTGCGCCTGCGACGTGCAGGCTGCTCGCCATTGCCGTTGCGGGCATTGCCGCCGCCACCGCCACCGTCACCACGTCGTCCGTTGCCGCGCTGGGAGCTATTGTTGCCACCCTGGCTGCGGCGCTGACCACCACCGCGCTTGTTGCGGCCGTTCTCGATGGGCTCCGGCTTGGCGTTGGGGTCAGGCTCGAAGCCCGGCTCGATGCGCTTCTCGAGGTCACGCTTGATCATGCGCTCGATGTTCTTCAGCAAGCCATGTTCATCGACGCACACCAGCGAGATGGCCTGGCCTTCGTTGCCGGCACGGCCGGTACGACCGATGCGGTGGACGTAGTCCTCGGCGACGTTGGGCAGCTCGAAGTTGACCACGTGGGGCAGTTCGTCGATGTCGAGACCACGGGCGGCGATGTCGGTGGCCACCAGAACCTGCAGCTCGCCGGCCTTGAACGCCGCCAAGGCGCGGGTACGGGCTGACTGGCTCTTGTTGCCGTGGATCGCCATGGCAGAGATGTCGCGCTTGTCGAGGTGCTCGGCCAGGCGGTTGGCGCCGTGCTTGGTGCGAGTGAACACCAGCACCTGGAACCAGCGTTGGCTAGTGATCAGGTGTGACAGCAGCTCGCGCTTGCGTTCCCGGTCCACTCGGTAGACGGCCTGGTCGACGGTCTCGGCAGTGGTATTGCGGCGTGCGACCTCGATCATCTCCGGGCGGTCGAGCAGCTTGTCGGCCAGCGCCTGGATCTCGCTGGAGAAGGTCGCCGAGAACAGCAGGTTCTGACGCTTCTCGGGCAACAGCTTCAGCACACGGCGGATGTCGTGGATAAAGCCCATGTCGAGCATGCGGTCGGCTTCGTCGAGCACCAGGATCTCGACGCTCGACAGATCCACGTGGCCCTGCTGGTGCAGGTCGAGCAGGCGGCCAGGCGTTGCCACCAACACATCGAGACCGGGCCACAGGGCGTCGATCTGGGGTTGCTGGCCGACGCCACCGAAGATCACGTGGTGACGCAGTGACAGGTGCTGACCGTAGTCGCGCACGCTCTCGCCGACCTGGGCGGCGAGTTCACGGGTGGGCGTGAGCACCAGGGCACGGACCTGGCGCTTGGAGGGGCGAGGGCCATCGGCCAGGCGCTGCAGCATCGGCAGGGTAAAGCCCGCTGTCTTGCCGGTGCCGGTCTGGGCACTGGCCAGCAGGTCACCACCCTTGAGTACCGCGGGGATGGCCTGACGCTGAATCGGAGTCGGGGTGTCATAGCCTTGCGCCGTGACGGCGCGAAGCAATTCGGCACGCAGGCCGAGATCGGAAAAACTCATGCAAACTCCAGCACGCACGCACTCGCTGGACGCCACCGTTCTGATGGCGTCGGTCCCGGACAAGGCGTGGGGAAAAATTCGGTGACCGCTCTAGCGGGGGACCCCCGTCACCGTTGCGGGCATGATGCCAGATTTGCCGGCCCGGCGCATCGGCGGGGGTGAAAAGAAGTCGGGCCGGCAGAACCTTGATGAGGGGCGCGGAGGCGTTGTCGAGACGCTCAGGGAGCGACACGGACCCGGGCGGCGATATCATCGGCCACCTGATCCCAGGTGCGCCCCAGCGCCCGTACCAGTGCCGAATAGCCGTCGCTGTCCAGCGACTCGGTGGCCTCGAAGCTGTCGCTGTCCACCACCTGGCGCTGGCTGTCACGCAACAGCCACTGGCCCGAGGCCACGGCGTAGCCGTCATAGTGGCCCTGGAAGCGGTCGACGCTCAATTCCAGCGTCAGGGCGTTGCCGCTGTCGCCGGACAGCAGCACCCGGCGTCCAGGCAGTCTGGCCTCCAGGCGGTCGCGTAGGCCGCGTTCGAGTTGCTGTGCCAGCGGTGCCGCCCATTGGTGGGACTTGGCCTCGTTCAGCGAGATGTCGTCGAGTTGAAGGACGATGCCTTCGGCCTCGAGGTAGTTGGCGAGCCTGGGTGTGGACACCAGCAACGGCGTTTCGTCGGCGCTGGGGACCCGGGCATCGCTGCTGCCTGCATCCGAGGGCAGCACATAGTGGTTCATGGGGGCGGTGCCGCTGGCGCAGCCGCCCAGCCACAGCGCCAGCAGGGGAACACACAGGCGATGTATCGGCCTCATGGAGAACTCCTTTCCGGTGAGGTCAGTGTTGTCGATGCTTCCGTCTATCCCGCCCGAGTCCGCAGACTCGGGCGGGAGGCGATCAGCGCGGTGCCCGCGGGATCGGGTCCTCGGTCTGGATGCTGTCGAACAGCAGCGCGCGGGGATCGTCGCTGATCTTGCGAGCGGCCGGCTGCAGGTCACGCACCAGACGTTCGACCTCGTTCAGGGTGCGGGTCAGGTCCTGGTAGACGCTGGATTCCGGCGACAGCCCGTCGAGGGTGCGGCGCAGCTCGACCAGGGTCTGGTTGAGGTTGCCGGGCAAGCCCTGGGTCTCGGGGTTGTCGAGCAGACTGTTCATGCTCTGCACCAGGGAGCGGGCCTGAGTCAGCATCGCCTCTGAGACCTGAAGGTTGCGGTCGAGTCCCGACAGGATAGGCTCGATCTCGAGGCGGTTGAGCTTGTCGAGCAGGGCGGTGACCTGGGCCTGGATCTGGGCAAGGCCAGCCGAGGCGGTGGGGAACACCGGGCGGTCGGCGAAGGTCTCGGCCAGATACTGGCCCTGCAGCTCTTCGTCGATCTTGAGGTCGACGAACAGCGCCCCGGTCAACAGGCTGCCGCTCTTGAGGGTCGCGCGCAGGCCACGCTCGAACAGCCGGTCGAAGCGCTCACGCCACTCCTGCAGATCCAGCTCATTGGCGCCGATGCCCAGACGCTGGGGTTCGATGCGGATCAGTACCGGGATGGCCAGCTTGTCGCGGTTTTCCGGCTGGGGCGAGGTGAAGTTCCAGGGGACGGCTGCCACGGTACCGATGCGCACGCCACGGAATTCCACCGGGGCTCCGCGGGACAGGCCGCGTACCGTATCTTCGTTGAGCAGCACGTACTCGAGATAGCGATTGAAGGTACCCTGGCGGGCGGCCTCCTCATCGGCATAGAGTTCGTAGGAGGCGTCCTCTTCCGCCTCCTTGCCGGCGGGAACATCGTCGGGCACGCCAAAGGTGACGCCGCCGCCGAGCAGCGCTTCCAGCGACTCGACCTGCACCTGGAAGCCGTCGGAACCGAAGCGCACGTCGATGCCGCTGGTAGCCCAGAAACGGGTGTTCTCGGTGACCAGGGTGTCGTAGGGGCTCTCGATGAAGATGCGGTGGTGCATGCTCTGGGTGGAGACATCGAAGTCGGCCTCCTCGACGCGTCCGACGCTGACCCCCTGGAAGGTGACGGCGTCGCCGACGCTGAGCGAGTTGCCGACCTGGCTGACCAGGTTGAGGCGCAGTCCCTGGGCGCCAGGTGGTGCCACCGGAGGCTGGTCGCTGACGTCGAATTCGCGGGCATCCACCTCGCTCTGACCCGGCTCGAGCTGGATATAGGCACCGGAGAGAACGGTGCCGAGTCCGCTGATACCCTCGCGCCCGATGCGCGGCTTGACCACCCAGAAATGGGTGTCCTCGACCAGCATCTTCTCGGCCTGGGGTTCCATCTGAGCGGTGATCTCGACGCCGGAGAGATCGTCGCTGAGCGCTACCGAGGTGACCTTGCCGACCTCCACGTTACGGGTCTTGATCAACGTCTTGCCGGCCTCGATGCCGTCGGCGGATGGCAGGTGCAGCGCGATCTGGGGGCCGCGGCTGGCGTAGTTGTCGTAGACCAGCCAGGCGCCGATCAGCAGTGCCACAAAGGGCACGATCCACACCGGCGACAGCCGTTTCTGCTGGGTCGGCGCGGCGCGGTGCATGTCCTTGCTGGACGGCGCTGGCGGGTTGTCGGGGTGGCGCTTATCGGCGTCACTCATGGTGTGCTTCCTTGTTCATCCGGCGCAGTGCGATGGGGTGAAGGGGCGGCGTCGGACGCCAGGCCCGAGTGGTCGCCGTGCAACCCGTCATCATCCGGGGAGTCCATCGGGTTGCAGGGATCCTCGCTGCCGTCCCACAGCAGGCGAGGCTCAAAACTCATGGCCGCCAGCATGGTGATGATCACCACGCCACCGAAGGCCAGCGCAGCGGGGCCAGGATCGATCGACATCAGCGCACCGGCGCGGATCAGGGCCACCAGGATGGCTACCACGAAGACGTCGACCATCGACCAGCGTCCGATCAGCTCGGTCAATCGGTAGAGCCGCGCTCGCACCACCGAGCGCATGCCCGGTGCCCGCGGCGCCACCAGGCACAGCCAGACCAGTGCCAGCAGCTTGCCGATGGGCACGATGACGCTGGCCACGAAGATCACCAGCGCCACCGGCCAGGAACCGTGGCTGACCAGGTAGATGACACCGCCGATGATGGTCTGCGGGTCCGAGCTGCCGAGGCTGGTGGTGTACATGATGGGATAGACATTGGCGGGGATATAGAGCACTGCGGCGGTGAACAGCAGCGCCCAGGTGGTCTGCAGGCTGCGCGGCCGGCGGGCGTGCAGCTTCTCGCTGCAGCGCACGCAACGGCCATGGCCCTCGCTGTCCAGGCAGTTGATCAGCCCGCAGGTGGGGCAGCCGGTGAGCCCCTGGGAGGCAGCGGTCTCGCCGGTGCGCGTGCCCTCCGGTGCCAGAGGCTCGCCGCTGAGCGAGAACCACAGCCAGTCCTTGTCCAGTGACAGGGTCGTCGCCAGCAGCAGGATGGCGTAGGCGATAAAGGCCCAGAACGACGGTCCGAGGGAAATTTCGGCAAGTCCTGCCACCTTGATCAGCGCCACCATGGTGCCGACGATAAAGACGTCGGCCATCAGCCATGGCGCGATGTGGGAAAGTCCACGGGCCAGGGTGCGGCTATAGGGCAGACGGCGGGGCAGCATCAGGCTGATCTGCAGCCACACCACCGTCAGCAGATAGATCGCCGGCAATACGATGATCGACATCAGCACCACCATGGCGACGATGGGCTGGTGGTGCTCGAGCATCTGGGTGGCGGTCTGGGCCACTTCTATTTCGTTGCCGACGCCACGCGTACTGAATCCGATAAACGGAAAGGACAGGGCCAGCGCCAATGCCACCAGCGATGCCAGCGACAGCGCCAGGCTGCGCTGGGCGGGGAAGGCATGACGCTTGACCAGGTCGTGACCACAGCGGACACAGTCCGCTTCTTCACCGGGACGCAGCGGCGGCAGCGCCATGATCCAGTCGCACTCGTGACAGGCACGCAGGCGCCGGCGCGACCTGATGCGCACCTCGGGGGGAGGATGCTGGGTGACGGAGGCGTTGCGGATCCGTTCCAGGGGGCCACGTACGGGGGTCGTCACAGTGGTAGGGGGACTCCGGTCTTGAAAGAGGGTTCTGTTCGTCTGCATTTCGTCGCGAATCAGGCGCTGATGGCTTAACAAGCTGATCCTGCGAATTAAATAGTGTGGCACGTTGACGTGGGTGACACCATAGACAAAGATGCGACCGATATCATGGGTGAGGAGTTGACATGTTGCTTCCCGTTTTGGCGGTTCTGGGTGGCCTGGTGGTGCTGGTGTGGAGCGCCGAACGCTTTGTCGAGGGCGCCGCGGCCACCGCTGCGCGGCTGGGACTGTCGCCCTTGCTGGTGGGCATGCTGGTGATCGGCTTCGGCACCTCGGCACCGGAATTGACGGTGTCGGCGCTGTCTGCGGCACAGGGCAACCCGGGGCTGGCACTCGGTAACGCCTATGGCTCGAATATCGCCAACATCGGCCTCATCCTGGGGCTGGTGGCGCTGATCTCCCCGCTGGCGGTGCATTCATCGGTGATTCGGCGCGAATTGCCGGTGCTCGGTGCCGCCACCCTGGTGTCGGCGTTGATGATGTGGGGCGGGCTTATCTCCCGGCTGGAGGGCGCGCTGCTGCTGCTGGCGCTGCTGGTGTTCATGGTCGCAAGCGTGATCCAGAGCCGGCGCGAGGAAGCCGCCGCCAGGGCGGACGCCTTGGCCACCGATACCGTGCAGGAACTCGATGCTCATCCCATGTCGCTGGGCAAGGGCATCTTCCTTACCGTGCTGGGCCTGGCCCTGCTGGTCGTCAGTTCCCGGCTGCTGGTGTGGGGCGCGGTGGATATCGCCCAGGGTCTCGGGGTGTCCGACGTCATCATCGGGCTGACCGTGGTCGCCATCGGCACATCGCTGCCGGAACTGGCCTCGTCCATCAGTGCCCTGCGTCGCAAGGAGCATGATCTGGTGCTGGGCAACGTGGTCGGCTCCAACCTGTTCAACACCCTGGGGGTGGTGGGGCTGGCCGCCGTCATCGCGCCGATCGAGGCCGGGCGTGAGGTGCTGATGCGAGACTGGTCGCTGATGACCGCCATGACCCTGATGATGGCGGTGTTCGCGTTGGGCTGGAAGGGCCGGGCGGGGCGCATCAATCGGTTCGAGGGTGGCGTCCTGGTTGCCGTCTACCTGGCCTACACCGCCTATCTGGTATCGCTGGTGCTGGGGCAGTCCTGACCTGACACCTGGCTACGTTCCCTTGCCACGGCAAAGGCAAGGGAGGTGGGCTGACAAGCGGGTAGGTGATCGGCCATGGGTGCGTGCGACAATTGGCCATGGGACAGAGGCCTGCGGGACCTCTATGCTGAGGGCAAGCGGGATCGAAGATGCATGATTGTGCATAGATAGATTGCCAGGCTAGCCGAGCAAGGCTGCGCTCTATCGACTCGATTCCGCTCGGGTTCGATGCTGTCCTGCCAGGGTCGGGTTGTGTTCCCGAGGCAGGGCGGTGCCGTCGGTCATCCCTGCCTCGAGGAGTCGCTCATGGAACTGGATCCCGTGCTTCTGTCACGTATACAGTTCGCCTTCGTCGTATCCTTCCACGCCATCTTCCCCGTCTTTACCATAGGGCTGGCGTCCTATGTCGCTGTCCTGCATGGACTCTTCTACAAGACCGGCAATCCCGCCTGGGATCGACTGGCAGCCTTCTGGGTCAAGGTCTTCGCCGTGGTCTTCGGCATGGGCGTGGTCTCCGGGATCGTCATGGCCTTCCAGTTCGGAACCAACTGGAGCAACTTCAGTCAGGCGACGTCCAATTTCCTCGGCCCCATGCTGAGCTATGAAGTGGTCACCGCCTTCTTCCTGGAAGCCGGCTTCCTCGGGGTGCTGCTGTTTGGACGTGGCAAGGTGGCCGAGGGGGTTCACCTGTTCGCCGCCATCATGGTCGCGGTGGGCACCTTCATCTCGGCCTTCTGGATCCTGTCCACCAATAGCTGGATGCAGACCCCCGCCGGGGTGGAAATGATCGACGGCCACTTCAGCGTCACCAGTTGGGGCGAGGCCATGTTCAATGCCTCCTTCCCTTATCGCTTTGCCCACATGGCGCTGGCTTCCTTCCTGACCGGCGGCTTCGTGGTGGCCGGCGTCAGCGCCTGGTATCTGCTGATCGGTCGCGACGTCGAGGCCAACCGCAAGGCCCTGTCGATGTGCATGTGGCTGTTGCTGGTGCTGGCGCCGGTACAGGCGGTGGTCGGCGACGCCCATGGCCTCAATACGCTTGAGCATCAGCCGACCAAGGTGGCGGCGATGGAGGCCAACTGGGAGACCCAGTCCGGGGTGCCGCTGCTGTTGTTCGCCTGGCCGGACAAGGAGGCCCAGGAAAATCACTTCGAGATCGGCATTCCGCGCCTGGCCAGCCTGATCCTGACCCATGACCTGGACGGCGAGGTACCTGGGCTCAAGGAGGTCCCGGTAGAGGAGCAACCACCGGTGTGGTTCGTGTTCTGGTCATTCCGCGCCATGGTCGGCATGGGCATGCTGATGATCGCGGTGGCCTTCACCGGTCTGTGGTTGCGCCGTGGCGGTCGTCTGTACAAGAGTCGTCCCTTCCTGCAGACGCTGAGGCTGATGAGTGTGGCGCCCTTTATCGCGGTGCTGGGTGGCTGGTTTGTCACCGAAGCGGGCCGCGCGCCCTGGCTGGTGTACGGCATGATGACCCAGGCCGAGGGGGTGACGCCGTCGCTCAGTGGCTGGATGGTGCTCGCTACCCTGATCGGCTATGTGCTGGTCTACGCGGTGGTGTTCCTGACCGGGGGCTACTACCTCACCCGGGTGGTGCGCCAGGGCATGCTGGCCGAGGAGCCCCACGACGACGAGGTCGAGACGGCCAAGCGACCGCTGTCCGCCGCCCACGCCACCCTCGAGGCCGACGCCGGCCGCCAGTTCGGGAGTTGATGACATGGAATTGATCAACCTTTCTGCCATCTGGGCGCTGATCATCGGGTTCGGCGTGATGATGTACATCCTGATGGATGGCTTCGATCTCGGGGTGGGTATCCTCTACCCCTTCGCCCCGGACGAGCACGCCCGGGATGTGATGATGAACTCGGTAGCGCCGATATGGGACGGTAACGAGACCTGGCTGGTGCTCGGCGGGGCGGGACTTCTGGCGGCCTTTCCGCTGGTCTACACCATCCTGCTGCCGGCGCTCTATCTTGGGGTCTTCCTGATGTTGGCCGGCCTGATCTTCCGTGGCATCGCCTTCGAGTTCCGCTTCAAGTCGGTTCGTAATCGTCACTGGTGGAACCGCGCCTTCTGCTGGGGCTCGATGGTCGCCACCTTCTGTCAGGGGGCCGTGGTCGGCGCCTACATCGAGGGCTTCGAGGTCGCCAACAATGTCTACGTGGGCGGTCCTTTCGACTGGCTGACGCCTTTCACCGTTATCACTGGCCTTGCGCTGATGGCGGGCTATGCGCTGCTGGGGGCGACCTTGACGATTCTGAAGTCCGAGGGGCAGGTGCAGGAATGGGCCTACCGCATCACGCCCAGGCTGCTCGGACTGGTGCTGGCGGGCTTTGCCGTGATCAGTATCTGGACGCCGTTCGTCGACGACTTCGTGCGTGAGCGCTGGTTCGGCCACCTGACACTGTTCTGGGTGTTCCCGGCACTGGCGTTGCTGTGCGCCGCCATGGTGTGGCGTTCGGTGGCCCGTCGCCGCGAGGGCCAGCCGTTCGTGGCTACCCTGGGACTGTTCTTCTTCACCTACCTGGGGCTGGTGGCCAGCAAGTGGCCCTACCTGATCCCGCCGGACATCACCCTGTGGGACGCCGCCTCGGCTCCGGAGAGCCAGCTGTTTCTGCTGCTCGGGGTACTGTTCGTGATCCCGGTGGTACTGGGCTACACCGCCTGGTCCTACTGGGTGTTCCGCGGCAAGGTAAGAGGGGGCGGCTATCACTAAGTCGTCTGGTCCTGAGTCGCCTCGTTCTGAGTCGTCTCGTTCTGAGTCGCGTCGTGGCGAGGCCGCCAGGGCGCGGCGGTGGCTAGACCAGCACACCGGGGCTCAGCGTCGTCCGCTGACCCTGGCCGCGGCCTTCGCGGTGCTGGCAGGACTCGCGGGTGTGGTCCAATGGGTACTGCTGGCCAAGGTGCTGGTACTGGCGATCGAGGGTGAGCGTTCCCTGAGCCAGCTATGGCCCTGGCTTGTCTCTCTACTGGGGTTTCTGGCGCTGCGTGCCGGGGCTGGCTTTGCTCAGGAGTGTCTGGCCCAGCGAGCCAGCCAGCGCCTTCGCCGCGCGGTACGCCACGAGTTGCTCGAGCATCTGTTTGCGCTGGGACCGGTGCGTGCCGGTCGCCATCACAGTGCCGGGCTGGCCCATCGCCTTGTCGAGCAGGTCGAGGCACTGGACGGCTACACCTCACGTTTCTGGGTGCAACTTCGGGTGGTGATGGTGGTGCCGCTGGTCATCTTCGCCATCATCGCCTGGCACAACTGGCTGGCGGCGCTGCTGCTGGCGATCACCGCGCCGCTGATTCCCTTGTTCATGGCGCTGGTGGGCATGGGCGCCGAATCGCTCAATCGCGACCAGTTCGCGGCGGTGACGCGACTGTCCGGGCACTTCGTCGATCGGGTGCGGGGCATCGCTACCATTCGACTGTTCGGTGCCGGCGACAGGGTCACCGACGAGGTTGCCCAGGTCGCCGACGACTATCGCCGGCGCACCCTGAAGCCCTTGCGACTGGCCTTTCTGTCATCGGCGGTGCTCGAATTCTTCTCCTCGGTGGCGATTGCGGCGCTGGCTATCTACATCGGCTTTGGCCTGCTCGGGGACCTGCCGCTGGAGGTGGCCGATTCGCTGACGCTGGCCAGTGGCCTGACCATCCTGCTGCTGGCCCCGGAGTTCTTTCAGCCGCTGCGCACACTGTCCCAGCACTACCACGATCGTGCCTCGGCGCTGGCCGCCGCCCAGGCCCTGACGGAACTGCTCGATGAACCCATCGATCCGTCGCGAGTGTCGCCCGTCTCGGCGCCTGGCGCGACGGAAAGTCCCGCTTCTTCAGTGTTGTCCGGTGGCCAGCTTGTGCGGCTCGAAGGCGCCTGCCTGGATCACCCTGGGCGTGGCCGCGTGTTGGGTCCGCTGGACTTTCGGGTGGACGCCGGTGAAGTGGTGGTGATCAGCGGCCCATCGGGTGCCGGCAAGTCGAGCCTGCTGGCGATGCTGGCGGGGTTTGTCGGGCCTGGCGAGGGCTCGCGCCAATCGGCACCGGGCATCGCCTTTGCCTGGATGGACCAGCGCCCGCTGCTGATCCAGGGCAGCCTCGCCGACAATCTTCGCCTGACGGCGCCGAACGCTGGCGATGACGACCTGCGCACTGCGCTCGAGCAGGCGGGCCTTGAGCCGCTGGTCGCGGCTCTGCCCGAGGGACTCGATACCCGGATCGGCGAAAATGGCCTGGGCCTGTCCGGCGGGCAGGCCCAGCGCCTGGCGCTGGCGCGGGTGTTCCTGAGTGATGCCGCGCTGGTGCTGCTGGACGAGCCGACGGCGAGTCTGGATCGAGAGACCGAAACGGTACTGATTCGCGGCTTTCGGCGTCTGGCCGGCCAGGGCCGGGCGCTGGTCATCGCCAGCCATCACCCGGCCATCCTGGCGATGGGGGACCGGCGTGTGGAGCTGCTCGATGGGCGAGTTACCGCGAGTGGAAGGGAACAGCAAGAGGTGGCCCATGGCGTTGTCGACTGAGCGCACGGATACGGGATTCGCTGCGGCGATTGCCAGTCTGCGTCCGTGGATCGAGGTGCATGCGTCGTTTCGTCGGCGCCTGGTGCTTGGCGTGGTGCTGATGGTGCTGACCGCGCTGTCGGCGCTGGGGCTGTTGGCGGTGTCGGGCTGGTTCATCACCGCCAGCGCGCTGACCGGCGCGGCCTTGGGCGCGGGTATGGCGGCTACCCTGGACGTCTACACCCCCGGGGCGGGCATTCGTCTGTTTGCGGTGTCCCGCACCGTGTCACGCTACGTCGAACGCCTCTACAACCACGACACCATCCTGCGACTGCTGGCACGCCTGAGGGCGCGCTGCTTCTCGGGCCTGGTGGCGATGGACGGCGCCAGCCTCGGGGCAAGGCGATCCGGCGACTGGCTCAACCGTCTGACCGCCGATATCGATACCCTGGACGCGCTTTACCTGCGGCTGCTGGCGCCGGCGGCGATGGCGCTGGTGCTGGGGGCGGCGCTGGTAGCGTTGGTGGCGGTGTGGCTGCCCCAGGTCGCGCTGGTGCTGGGCGTCTTGCTGCTGTTTGGCTGGAGCTGGCTGACCCTCGGACAGGCCCGCCTGGGTCTTGCGGCCTGTCGTCGCCGCGTCGCCGGGCTGGAGCGACTGCGCTCGGCAATGATCGAAACCCTTGGCGGTCTGAGTGAACTCGAATCCTACGGCGCATTGGCGCGCCGCCGTGGCGAGCTTGAAGCCCTCGAGGACGAGCTGCTGGCGGCTCAGTGGCGACTGTCACTGATCACCGGGTTTGGCAATGTTCTGACGACGCTGGTGATGGGGGGCGCCTGGTGGCTTGTATTGATCGGTGGCCTCGCCGCCTTCGGTGGCGGCCAGTTGGGTGCCGCCGTGCTGGTGATGCTGCCGTTGGCCTCGCTGGCCCTGGCCGAGGGGTTGGCAAGTCTGCCCGCCGCCTTCACCCAGGCCGGCGCAAGCCTCGCCGCCGCCGAGCGGCTCAATGCCATCGACCAGCAGCGTGCAGCGCCTGCAAATGTCTCATCAGACACCACCCGAGCTGTTGCAGTGCACGCTGCGCCTCGAAGCGGGACTGCCGAGTGTGGAGGGCTGGAGGTCTGCGCAACGTCGCTGAGTTTTCGTTATCCGCAGGCGCTCGATCAGGCGCTGTCGCCCCTGAGCTTCCGGCTGGCGCCGGGGGAGAGGGCCGCGATCTGTGGCCCCTCCGGCAGTGGCAAGTCGACGCTGCTGGCGCTGCTTGCCGGGGAGCTGCGAGGCCACCATGGTCGCTTGACCCTGAACGGCCAGGCGGTGGAAGCCCTGGACCCGCAGTGGTTGAGCTGCAAAGTGGGCTGTCTGACCCAGCGGGTGGAGCTGTTTGACGCAAGCCTTGCCGAGAATCTGCGTCTGGGCGCCCCCGAGGCGAGCCCGGAGCGGCTGTGGCAGGCGCTTGTTGCGGTAGACCTGGCCGACTGGGCGCAGGGTCTGCCCGGCGGGCTCGAGACACGCGTGGGGGAAGGGGGGCGACAGCTTTCCGGCGGCCAGGCGCGACGTCTGGGTCTGGCGCGTCTGTGGCTGACCGATCCCGCCCTGGTAGTGCTCGATGAGCCTTTTGCCTCGCTGGATGCGGCCACCGCGCGGCGGGTGGCCGAGGGCATCGGCCCCTGGCTGGCCGGACGCACGGTGCTCATGCTGGTGCACCATCATGATCCCGACTCGCCGTCGCCCGGCATGGAGCACATACCCAGGGTCATCGACATGGCGGCCGGTACGCCATGGCAAGCCCGGGGCGAATGCGTCACCATGTAAACGACGACACCTGATTTCTACGGTTCGATGCCACAGGGCCAGACACCATGACCGACGACTTTCTGACCCGCCTGCCCAAGGCGGAACTGCATCTGCACATCGAGGGTACGCTGGAGCCGGAGCTGATGTTTGCGCTGGCCGAGCGTAACGGGGTCAGCCTGCCTTACGCCGATATCGAGGCGGCCCGACAGGCTTACGACTTCAGCGACCTGCAGTCCTTTCTCGATCTTTACTATCAGGGCATGAGCGTGCTGGTCCGCGCCCGGGACTTCGAGGACCTGGCGATGGACTACTTCCGGCGCGCCGCCGCCGAGGGAGTGGTGCATATCGAGATGCACGTGGACCCCCAGGCCCACCTGTCCCGTGGCGTGGCGCTGTCCGAGGTGATGGAAGGCCTGACGGCCGCTTGTGCCAAGGCCCGCTCCGAGCTGGATATTTCCACCGCCATGATCCTCGCCTTTCTGCGTGATCAGCCCGCCGCCGATGCCATGCAGCTGCTCGAGGACAGCACGCCCTGGCATGACCACTTTAGTGCCGTGGGGCTGGACAGCGCTGAGCGAGGCAATCCGCCGAGCAAGTTCCAGGAGGTCTTTGCCCGGGCGCGGGAGCTGGGCCTTGAGCGCGTGGCCCACGCAGGTGAGGAGGGGCCACCGAGCTATATCCGCGAGGCACTGGATGAGCTCCAGGTGTGTCGCATCGACCATGGCGTAAGGGCGATCGAGGACATCGAGCTGATGGAGCGGCTGGCCGACGAAGGCACCGTGCTGACGGTGTGTCCGCTGTCCAATGTGCGCCTGAAAGTGGTGGAACGGCTCGAAGATCATGGCCTGCCGACGCTGATCGACGCTGGACTGGTGGTAACCATCAACTCCGATGACCCGGCCTACTTCGGCGGTGGCATGCGCGATAACTTTGCCGCCTGTCAGCGGGCCTTCGGCTGGTCCAACGAGACCCTCAAGTGGCTGGCCGGCAACGCCATCGAGGCGGCCTTCATGGATGAGGAGAGGAGGCAGGCGCTGAGACAGCGGCTGGTGGAATCCTAGGGCTTGTCTGAAAACTGCCTGCGCTCGGTAATACGGCGTTAAAAATCGGATCAAAATGCTCATTTACACCCCGTAAACTGCGCTTTCTCACCGATTTTTGCCTTGTCTAACCATCACTCGTCGACTTTTCCGACAGCGCCTAGGCCTTGCCGTAAAAGTGCCTGCGTTCGTCGACGTTTCAGACAGTGCCTGACGCCGGGACTGTCACGTCAAGCGCCGCCTTGCCCCTCGTCGGGGAGGCGGCGCTGGCGTTTGCAGGGGGCTATTGGTGGCAGTACTGGTTCGGGGCTGGCCCGGGGCTTGATCAGGGCAGAGCAGGCACCGTGACCACTGGCTGCTCTCCTGTCAGAGCATGCAGGAAGCTGACCAGACGATCGACGGTCGCTTCATCAAGCTCCCGCTTGAGCATCTGCTCGCCCATGATGGGCACGACGTCTTCAAGCGTCTCGGCCGAGCCGTCGTGAAAGTAGGGGTAGGTCAGGGCGACGTTGCGCAGTGAGGCCGTCCTGAAGGCCTGGCGATCGCTTTCCTCGTTGGTGACCGCGAAGCGCCCGAGATCATCCGATCCCGGCACCTGGATCGGGTGGAACAGGCTGTCGCTGAAGTTGGCGCCGCGGTGACAGCTGATGCACCCGACGTCCACGAAGTCTTTCATGCCTGCCTTCTGCTGATCGGTCAGGGCAGCCTCGTCACCGAGCAGGTAACGATCCAGCGGAGCGTTCGGCGTATTCAGCGTGCGCTCGAAGCTGGCGATGGCGTCGGCCAGGTTGCCGGAGGACAGCGGAGCCTCGTCGGCGGGAAATGCCGTCTGGAAGTGATCGGAATAGCCGTCGACGGCGGAAAGGCGGGCAAGGGCGCCGTCCAGGTCGTGGGCCATCTCGATGCTGTTCTGGATGGGGCCTAGTGCCTGGCCTTCCAGGTCGGGTTCGCGACCATCCCAGAACTGTGAGCCAAGAAAGCCCGAGTTGAGCACGGTGGGGGAGTTGCGTTCGCCTGTCTGTCCATCGTGGCCGACCGCCGTCGGAAGTCGATCCGTCCAGGCCAGGGCCGGGTTGTGACAGGAAGCGCAGCTGATGTTGCTGCTCTTCGACAGCCGGGGTTCGAAGAACAGCATCTTGCCAAGCGCTACCTTCTCAGCGGTGAGGCTGTTGTCGGCGGGGATGGGGGGAAGCGAGGGTAGCGGGGTGAAATACTGTCGATAGTCTTGTTGCTCGGCGGATTCGGTGTCTGATGTGGGTGCCGCCGACGCCTGGGAGGCGACGGCCATGCTGCAGGCCAGAAAAGTGCCGGTTAAAAAAGTGCCGGCCAGAACAGGGGAAAGGTAGCTGGGCCAAGGTCGCATCATGTATTCCCTTCGTTGCGTCACGGTTTGCCGTCCAGGCGGGCCACCTGAGCCTGCCGTTGTCCAGCGAACGGCAGGGGAATCAGTGCCGGTGCAGGTCGACGGCGAACCCTGATGCTCAAGGCGTGCTTCATGTCACCAGATGGCACTGCGGCTTGCCCGCGCTGGTGTTAGTAATAGGTGATCCTGTGTGGGCGGCGGCCGCTTTTCAGGCAACGGGCGGGGTGGAAGGTTGCTGAGGCATGATGTCGAAGCGAAAACGTCGGAATCTAAGGTGTTTTCGGCGTGATCGCCGACCGAGGCGAGGAAGAGGTTGAACAGGCCGACGCCGTTTCTTTCAGTACACTTGGGGGCGCTTCGGCGCGTCCTTCGCTACCGGCGAAGTGCTCGGTGACACGCAAAAGAGGCGCCCGTCTCTGGTATAAAGCCCAGGGCGCCTCTTTTTTGGTCTGGCGGGTGTTGTGGCTGGAGAGCCGGCGTGCATGAGCCGGCATGCATCAACGGGCGTGCAACACCAGAAGCCGTGCATCAGCCCTGTTGGCGATTGGCCTCGCGCGCCGCTTCCCTGGCGCGTCGCTTGGCCTCGCGACGCTCTTCCATGCGCGCCACCGCGTCGGCGCCCAGGTGGGCCTCGCCGCGCTCCCGGGCGAGGCGCATCTGGCGCTCGCGCTCGGCGAAGCGGGCCTTCTGCTCGTCGCTCAGGCGGTCGTAGCAGCGCGGGCAACAGACGCCTTTCTGGTAGTACTCGCTCTGCTTGTCCTGCTCGGTGATCGGCATGCGGCAGGCGTGACACTGGTCATAGCGTCCCGGCTTGAGGTCATGGTCGACGGTGACCCTGTCGTCGAACACGAAGCACTCGCCACGCCACAGGGTCTTGTCCTTCGGTACGTCCTCCAGGTACTTCAGGATGCCGCCCTTGAGGTGGTAGACGTCCTCGAATCCCTGCTCCTTGAGGTAGGCGGTGGACTTCTCGCAACGGATGCCGCCGGTACAGAACATCGCCACCTTCTTGTGGCGACTCGGGTCCAGGGTCTTCTTCACGTACTCGGGGAAGTCGCGAAAGGCGCTGGTGGCCGGATTGACCGCGCCCTCGAAGGTGCCTACCTCGACCTCGTAGTCGTTGCGGGTGTCGATCAGCAGAACCTCGGGGTCCTGGATCAGCTCGTTCCAGTCCTTGGGGTCCACGTAGGTGCCGACGGTATGGCGCGGGTCGATGCCCTCGACGCCCATGGTCACGATCTCGCGCTTGAGCTTGACCTTGGTACGCATGAAGGGCGCACGTCGGGTCAGCGACTCCTTGGTGTCGAGCTCGGCCAGGCGCGGGTCGGCGCGCAGCCGGGCGAGCACCGCGTCGATGCCCTGGCGGGTGCCGGCGACGGTGCCATTGATGCCTTCACGGGCCAGCAGCAGGGTGCCGCGCACCTGATGCTCGATCAGGGTGGCGAGCAGCGGCTCGCGCAGCGCCTCGTAGTCGTCGAGGGTGACGAACTTGTACAGGGCGCACACCACCAGGGTGTCTGGACCAGAAGTGGCGGTTTCGGTGGCTGTGTCAGGGGGTGAAGTATCGTGACTCATGGTTGTCCTCGTGCGAGCCGGAGCGTAAATCCGGAGCAGCGTTGGCAGCGTGTGGTATTCAAGGCGCGCATTCTAGCGCACTCGCCGAGGAATTTCCCGGCCAGCCATCACCCAGTGCAAGCGCCGGTCGCCGGCGCCTGTCGTCGGGTTCTTCAGGTCTGGCGGCGGTGCTGCAGGCGTCCCCCCGCCCAGGTCTCGTAGATGGCGCGGTCGTCCCCCAGCATCATCAGGGTGAAGAGTTCCTCTGCCAGGGACTGGGTGCGCCCCATGCGTCGAGCCAGCAGCGGCGAGGCGAACAGGTCGATGACCACGAAGTCGGCGTCACGACCGGGGGTCAGGCTGCCGATCCGATCGTCCAGTGACAGCGATACGGCGTTGCCTCGGGTCAGGTCATGAAAGCCTGCCCAGGCGGTCAGTGGTGTGCCCCTGAGCTGGCCGACCTGATAGGCCGCCTTGAGGGTGGCAAGTCCCGACAGGTCGGTACCGGCGCCGATGTCGCTGGCAAGTGTCAGATTCAGCCCCTGGACCCGGGCGCCGGCCCGGTCGAACAGGCCACTGCCGAGAAACAGGTTGGAGCTGGGACAGAAGGCGATGTTGGCGCCGCGCTCGGCCAGTCGCGCACGCATCTCGTCGTCCAGGTGGATGCCGTGGGCAAAGGTGCTGCGCGGCCCCACCAGCCCGGATTCCTCGTAGACCGCCAGGTAGTTGCGGCTGCCCGGAAACAGCTCGGCCACCCAGTCGAGCTCACCCAGGTTCTCCGACAGGTGGGTCTGCAGCCACAGGCTCGGGTCATTGCGCAGAAGGCCACCGGCGGCGTCGAGCTGTGCGCGGGTGGAGGTAGGCGCGAAGCGCGGGGTGACGCTGTAGCCGAGACGCGCGGTACCGTGCCAGTCACTGATCAGGCGCTCGCTGTCGCGGATGCCGCCGTAGGTGTCGTCGGTGAGCGCTTCGGGGGCATGGCGGTCCATCAGTACCTTGCCGGCCAGCATGCACAGGTCGCGGCGTTGGGCCGCGCTGAAGAAGGCGTCGGTCGAGGCCGGGTGGCTCGAGCAGAACACCTGGGCGGTGGTGGTGCCTACTCGCATCAGTTCGTCGAGGAAAACGTCGGCCATCTGCTCGGCGTGTTCGCGCTGGGCAAAGCGACATTCCTCGGGGAAGGTGTACTCATTGAGCCAGTCGAGCAGCTGGCGTCCGTAGGAGGCCATGATCTCGAGCTGCACATAGTGCACATGGCTGTCGATGAAGCCTGGCATCACCAGCTTGTCGCGGTGGTCGATGACGCTGGCGTCGGCGGGCAGATGGGGGGCGAGCTCTGTATAGTCGCCCACCGCCTGAACGACACCCTCGGCCCACCACAGCACGCCGTCGGCGAAGTAGCTGACGCTGCCCTCGAGCGGGGTGTCGCCGTCACCGGGATCGGCGTTGAAGCTGAGGATGCGCGCACGCATGACCCAGCTCGATGAGCAGGGGCCGCCAGCGGGACTGGTGGAGGCGCCGGCGGAAGTTCCGGAGAAAGCCTCGGGCTTGGGCGCGGTGCTGGCAGAGGCGTTACGGGTCTCGGTCATGGGGCACTCTTTATCGGGTCGTCGCTTATAGGGTCATCGCATCATCGCACTGTGGCGGTGACGTTGTGGTCAGGGGCGGCTGGCCTGGCGACTTGATCAGGCGGCTTGATCAGGCGGCAGGCGCGGCGGCCAGGGAGGCAGACGCCTGGTGCTACCCGGTCAGACGGGTAAGGCCGGGCCAGGACAGGTTCAGGAAAACAGGCGTCGTACCTCTGCGCTTTCCAGGCCGCGCAGCGCGTCGCGACGTGCCCCCTCCGGCCTGGGGCTTGCCAGTGGCAGCAGCTCGGCCAGGGCGGCCAGGGCGACGGCGTAGGGCGTCTTGTCGCCGCCGGAGTCGCCGATCGGGCAGCGCACGGCGTCGATGCGATCGTGCGGGATGCCGGCTCGCTCCAGTCGCCCGCGGAAGCTGGCCCACTTGCTGCGCGAGCCGATCAGCCCGATCGAGGCCATGTCGCCGCGCCTGAGCAGTGCCTCCACCAGGGCGTAGTCCTCGGCGTGGTCGTGGGTCAGCACCAGCACGTGGCTGCCGGCAGGCAGCGACTCGGCGCTGGCGTTGCAGTCGTCAAGCCGGTGGTGGTGCTGGCCTGGGGCCGGGTCGAGCCCGCTGAAGGCGTCCTCGCGGCTATCGTACCAGTCGAGTTGCCAGCCAAGCGGTGCCGCCAATGAGGCCACCGCGCGGCCCACGTGGCCGGCGCCGAACAGCGCCAGGCGCGTGGCCGTACCGAGATCCGTTTCGAGCAACACGTTGACGAAGCCGCCGCAGCACTGGCCACTGCGACCGCCCAGCGAAAAGGCCTCCAGGCTGAGGCCGGCCTCGCCGCGCTCGAGGCGTTCCCGGGCGCAGGCGATCAGCTGCCATTCGAAGGTGCCGCCGCCCAGGGTGTCGATGATGGCGTCGGCGGTGATCACCATCCTGGCGCCAGGCTCACGTGGGGTCGACCCCTGGCTGGTCACCTGGGTGGCCAGCACATGGGGCAGGCCGGCGCGTCGGAGGCGGGCCAGGGCGTCGTACCAGCGCTCGCCGCTCATGGGGTGCCCCCTGCGCGACTCTCGTGTAGCTTTCGTGCCTGGCGTGCCGCCGCCATGACCCGCTCAGGTGTCGCCGGGGTGTCCAGCCGTACCGCCTGGCGGTAGTCGGTGAGGCTCGCCAGGGCGTCGCGCAGCGCGCACCACACCGACATCCCCAGCATGAAGGGCGGCTCACCCACCGCCTTGGAGCGGTAGATGCTGGCCATGGAGTTGGGGTGGCCCTGCATCAGCTCGACGTTGAAGGTGGCCGGCAGGTCGCCGTAGGCGGGGATCTTGTAGGTGGCCGGGCCGAACGAGGTCAACTGGCCCCGCTCGTTCCACTTCAGTTCCTCGCTGGTCAGCCACCCCATGCCCTGGATAAAGCCGCCTTCCACCTGGCCCACGTCGATGGCCGGATTGAGCGAGTCGCCCACGTCGTGGAGGATGTCGACCCGATCCACCTGGTACTCACCGGTGAGGGTGTCCAGTGCCACCTCGGCGACGGCGGCGCCATAGGCGAAGTAGTAGAAGGGGCGTCCGCTGCCGCTGGCCCGATCGTAGTGGATCAACGGCGTTGCGTAGAAGCCTTTCTCGGACAGCGACACCCGACCCAGGTAAGCGTCCTGGATGAGCTCGCCCCAGGCGATACGTCGTTCGCTGCCACCGATGCCGGCGATCAGCTCGCCCTGTTCCAGACGCATGTCCTGACGGTCGAGCTGGTAGCGTTCGGCGGCGAAGTCGAACAGCCGCGATTTCAGCTTGCTGGCCGCGTCGCGGGCCGCCTGGCCGTTCAGATCGGCCCCGCTGGAGGCCGCCGTGGGTGAGGTGTTGGGCACCTTGTCGGTACGGCTGGCGCTGATGCGCACCGCTTCGAGATCGAGCCCCAGCTCGCGGGCGACCACCTGGCACACCTTGGTGTGCAGGCCCTGGCCCATCTCGATGCCGCCGTGATTGATCATCACGCTGCCGTCGGTGTAGACGTGCAGCAGGGCACCGGCCTGGTTGAGGTGCTGGGCGGTGAATGAGATGCCGAATTTCACCGGGGTCAGCGCCAGGCCCCTGCGGATGACCGGGCTGTCGGCGTTGAATTCGGTGATCGCTTGGCGCCGGGACCAGTAGTCGCTCGAGGTCTCGAGCCGCTCGATCAGGTCATGCAGCAGCGTGATCTGGTCCACCGTCTGGCCATAGTGGGTCTGGTCGCGGCCTTGGCGATACAGGTTGCGCTTGCGCACCGTCAGGGGATCCTCGCCCACGCGGCGGGCGATGTCCTCCATGGCGGCTTCGATCACCATCATGCCCTGGGGACCACCGAAACCACGAAAGGCGGTGTTTGACGCGGTGCTGGTACGGGCGCGATGACCGGTGACCCGAGCCTGGCCCAGCGAATAGGCGTTGTCGGCGTGGAACATGGCGCGGTCGACGATGGCTTCGGACAGATCCGGCGAGTATCCGCAGTCGCCGATGACGGTGATGTCACCGCCCTGGATCACGCCCTGTTCATCGACACCGAGCCGATAGCGGTTGTGGAAGGGGTGGCGCTTGCCGGTGACCTTCATGTCCTCGGCCCGGGGCAGGCGAACACGGCAGCTCTTGCCGGTGCGGCGGGCGATCAGCGCCGCCAGGCAGGCCCAGGGCGAGGCCTGGGTCTCCTTGCCGCCGAAGCCGCCGCCCATGCGGCGCACCTCCACGGTGACCGCGTGGAAGGGGATGCCCAGCACCTCGGCGATCAGCTTCTGGGTCTCGCTGGGGTGCTGATTGGAGGTGTGGACCATCACGCCTTCGTCTTCGGTGGGGTGGACCACGCAGGCCTGCCCCTCCAGATAGAAGTGCTCCTGGCCACCGACGAACTGCTCGTCCTCGATGACGTGCGTCGCCCCGGCCAGGGCGGCCTCCCAGTCACCGCTTTGCTGGCGGTGGGTCGGGCGCACCACGTCGCCGGCCTCGGCGGCGGCCACTGGGTCGAGGCTCGCCTCGACCTCATCGATCTCCAGGCGCGCCTTCTTGACCGCCTGACGCGCCGCACGATGGCTGGTGGCGGCGACGCAGAAGATCACCTGACCGGCGTAGAGTACCTCGCCGTCGGCCATGATCGGATCGCCGGGAAAGACCGGGCCGATATCGGTGTGGCCCGGGACGTCGGCGACGCTGATCACGTCGACCACGCCCGGGGCGCTGCGCACGGCGGACAGGTCCAGCCCGGTGATGCGCCCGCTGGCGACCGGCGAGAGTCCCACCGCCAGGTGCAGCGCGTCCGCCGGCAGCGCCAGGTCGTCGATGTAGGCGGCGCGCCCGGTGACGTGCTTGACCGCGCTTTCGTGGCGAGCGGCGCTGCCCGAGAAGCCCTTGGCCGCCGGCGCGTGGCGGGGAGTATCGGCAGTATCGCTGGACGCGGAGGCAGGTGTGGTCAGATCAGTGAGCGTACGCATGGAGCATCACCTCCTGGGTCGGGTGCTGAGAGTCCTGGGATGCCGCGTCGGCGACGACCAGGCGCAGGCGTTCGATCAGTGCAGCGGCGGCGTGCCGACGATAGTCGCTGCTGCCACGCACATCGCTCATGGGCTGAAAGTCTTCGGTCAGCGCATCGATGGCGGCGGCGAACCGCTCGGGTGAAGGGGCATGGCCTTCCAGTGCCGCCTCGGCGCCGGTTGCCCGGGCCGGGATCGCGGCCATGCCGCCGAAGCCCAGGCGCACCTCGGTCAGGCTGCCGTCCTTCAGGGTCCAGCTGAAGGCACCGAGTACCGCCGAGATGTCGTCCTCACGCCGTTTGGACAGCTTCCATACCTTGAGCTGGCGGTCAGCTGCCAGCGTCGGCAGGAAGATCGCTTCCAGGCACTCGTCCGGGGCCAGGGCGGTCTTCTTGTAGTCGATGAAGAAGTCTGCCGCAGCGAGTTCGCGACTGCCGTCGGGTCCGGTCAGGCGCAGGCGGGCGTCGAGTGCCAGCAGTACCGGTGGGGTGTCGCCGATGGGCGAGGCGTTGGCCACGTTGCCACCCAGGGTGCCGCGGTTGCGCACCTGACCAGAGCCCAGTCGATGCAGGAGGTGATGGAAGGCGGGATAGCGCTCGGCAAACAACGGCTCCAGTTGCGTGTAGGTGACGGCGGCGCCGATCCACATCCCTGGTCGACCGCTGGCGTCGTGGCCCGCTTCCAAAACCTTGAGCTGTTCCACCCGGGTGACGTCGATGACCTCGGCGAAGTCCGCCAGATTCTGGGTGACTTCGAGCCAGAGATCGGTGCCGCCGGCCACCAGGCGGGCGTCGGGGTGGCGGGCGCGCAGTTCGACCAGTTCATCGAGGCGGCGCGGCTGGTAAAAGCCGGTGCGGGTAGCCGGCTCACCCACATTGGTGGCAAGCGTTCGGGCAAGGGCGTCATCGTCGAGCCATTCGGGCCGGAAGCCCGGGGTGTCGTCCATGGCCAGGGCGGCGTCGCGGATCGGGCGATAGCCGGTGCAGCGACACAGGTTGCCGCCCAGCGCCGCTTCCAGTCGCTCAGGCGTCAGTGGCGCGGGCCGCGCGCGGTCCTCTTCATGAAGGGTGAACAGCGACATGACGATACCCGGGGTGCAGAAGCCGCATTGGCTGCCGTGGTGTTCCACCATGGCGGCCTGGCAAGGGTGCAGGCCGTCCCCCCGGGACAACCCCTCGACGGTGACCAGGTGGCGTCCATTGAGCTGGTGGGCCGGCATGATGCAGGCGTTGGCGCTGTGGTAGCGCAGGTTGCCGTCGGCATCGGGCTCGCCGATCGCCACGGTGCAGGCACCGCAGTCGCCGGAGGCGCAGCCTTCCTTGGTGCCGGTCTGGTTGAGGCGCTCGCGCAGCAGGTCGAGCACGCTGAGGTGGGCCTCGGCGTCGACGCGCCGTGGCCGCCCGTTGAGGAAGAACTCGATCATGGTCAGGTCCGCTTATGTTGTCGTTGTCGTCGTTGATGTCCTGGTCGATGTCCTGGTTGCTGTCTGAGCCGAGTGGTTGTCAGCGAGTCGGTACCAAGGGGCATCGCCATGGCAAGGGGGTAACTTCATTCTTGACCAATCGGTCAGCTTCTTCAAGTCACGCCGTCGAGTTTTTTTTCGGTGCCCGCCGCGTGTTCCTGTCGGCGACCACGGCAGAGGCCTAAAAAGCTGCCCATCACAGGCGCTGGCGTGCCAGGCTAGCCGCTTAGCCCAATTGCCAGCGCGGTGGGGTTCAGGCACTCTTTTCCTCCTTGCCGACCCACCTGCAACCGGCGGTGGCGGGCGATTCGACGATCGGGATAACCATGGGCTCACAGCTTGATGACACGGCGCTGAAGGCGCCGCTGGAGGCGGAGGCTGGTGCCATTCGCCAGCGTAACGAACGCGACATACTCGACGCCGCCGAGCGAGTGTTTTCGCGTCACGGCTATCGGGGCGCCAGCCTGAAGCTGATTGCCGAGGAAGCCGGGCTGCCCAAGTCCAATGTGCTCTACTACATGGGCAGCAAGAAAGCGCTGTACGTTCGCCTGCTGGAAGGGGTGATGGAGCGCTGGAACATGATGCTCGACGATATCTCGGTGGATGATGATCCCGCCGAGGTGCTCAGTGCCTTTATCCGCTCGAAGATGGAGATGTCTCGCCGCCACCCCGAGGCCTCGCGCCTGTTTGCCGGCGAGATCCTTCAGGGCGCCCCCTTTCTGCAGGACTATCTGCGTGGCGAGTTGCGTGACTGGGTCGAAAGCCGTGCCGAGGTGTTTCGTCAGTGGGCCGAGCGCGGCCTGATGGACCCGGTGGACCCGGTATCACTGATCTTCCTGATCTGGTCGGCGACCCAGCACTATGCAGACTTTCAAAGCCAGGTCGCCGGCATCACCGGCCACGACGACTTCACCGACGAAGATATGCAGCGTGTCACCGATTTTCTGACCCAGGTGGTATTGAAGGGCTGTGGGGTGGTGTCGGCGCCACGGGGCTGAGGCCCGGTGGCGCTTGCTTACGCTATTGCGCCGTCACCAGCATGATCGCGGACAGCACCGCGGACACCCACATGGCGGGTTTGATCTCGGTGAACTTGCCGGTGGCCAGCTTGATCAGCACGAAGCTCATGAAGCCGAAGGCGATGCCCAGGGTGATCGAGTAGGTCAACGGCATCAGGATGATCGCCAGAAAGGCAGGAAAGGCCTCCTCGAAGCGTCCCCAGTCGATCTTGCCCACCGGGGCCATCATGAACAGCCCCACCAGCACCAGCGCCGGCGAGGTGGCGATGCCCGGCACCAGCGACAGCAGCGGCGACAGGAACAGAAACGGCAGGAACAGCAGCGCGATCACCAGCGCGGTCAGGCCGGTGCGCCCGCCCTGGGCGACCCCTGCGCCGGACTCGATAAAGGTCTGGGCGGCGCTGGTGCCCAGCGGAGCGGCGATCATCGAGGCGAAGGCGTCCACCGTCATCGAGCGCTTGAGGTTGCGCGGGTTGCCCTTGGCGTCCTTGAGCCCCGCGGATTCCGACAGCGCCATGAAGCACGACAGCGCATCGAAGAAGTTGGTGAACAGCATCACGAAGATAAAGGGCAGGTAAGCGACCTTGAGAGCCCCCAGCACGTCGACCTGACCCAGCGCCGAGAAGTCTGGCCAGGCGGCCAGTCCCTGCCATGCCACGACCACCTCGTCACCCCACAGACGCCCCATCGGTGCGGCCAGCAGGGTGGTGGTGGCGATGCCGAGGATCAGGGCACCGTTGAAGCCGCGGATGACCAGTACCGCGGTCACGATCAGCCCGATGAAGAAGGTGGCGAGGCTAGCATCCAGGCTGCCCAGGCTGACCAGGGTGGCGGGGCTTGCCACGATGAAACCGGCGTTCTTGAGCCCGATAAAGGTGATGAACAGGCCGATACCGCAGGTGATGGCGTAGCGCAGCGACGGCGGAATGGCGTCGATGATCGCCTCGCGGACGTTAAACATGGCCAGTACGGCGAACATCACACCGGACCAGAACACACACCCGAGTGCGACCTCCCAGGACAGACCTGCGCCCAGTACCAGGGTGTAGGTGAACAGGGCGTTCATGCCCATGCCGGGCGCCACCAGGATGGGGTTGCGCGCGTACAGCGCCATGGCCAGGCTGCTCAGAAAGCTGATGACCACCGTAGCCGACAGCGCCGCCGAGAAGGGAATGCCGGCGTCCGACAATACCGCCGGATTGACCACGATGATGTACATGCCCGCCAGAAAGGTGGCGATCCCGGCCAGCAATTCGGTCTTCAGCGAACTGCCCCGGCGGCTGACGTTGAAGTAGCGATCCAGCCAGGCAAGCCTGCCGACGGCGTCCTGGCTGGTTTGATCCGCAGTGCCGTCGTCGCCGTCAGGGCGACTCGCGCTGGCTGCCGGATGACGGTCGCGCGGTGAAAGCGTGGACGTGGTCTCGCTCATCTCAGGGTCCTCTTGTCGTTGTAGTGGCCGCTGTCGATTGTCTGGGTGATGCCGCGACGGGCGTCGCGCTTAAAAAAACCTGACCTTTCGGTCAGCTTGAAGAGCGTAGACAAAAACGTCACCTACTGGCAACAAAATGTTGTTGCTGGTGTATACAGGTCAGGCCTCGGGCGGGTCGCTGCCGCCGGGCCCTAGGGTGGCGGCGTGCTATCATCGCCGGCGCATTGCTGCCGTGCTTGTGCAGTCCAGTACAGCCCAGTTCAGTCCCGCCCCGCGCCAGGAGCCCCCGAGCCGATGTCTTCACCGCCCAGCCTGCCCATCGACGCCCGACTGCCTCAGCTCACCGCAGCGCTTGAACAGCACAACCGGGCGCTGCTGGTGGCCGAGCCCGGGGCCGGCAAGACCACTCGGGTACCGCTGGCCCTGCTGGACTGTGACTGGTGCGGTGGCGACGATGGTCGCGGGCGTCTGCTGCTGCTGGAGCCTCGTCGGGTGGCGGCGCGTCTGGCGGCGGGCCATATGGCCGAGTTGCTGGGCGAGCGGCCGGGCGAGACGGTGGGATATCGCATGCGTGGCGAGAGCCGGGTCGGCCCGACGACTCGCCTCGAAGTCGTCACCCAGGGCGTGCTGTCGCGCATGCTGCAGCACGACCCCATGCTGGAGGGGGTCACCGGCATCCTCTTCGACGAGTTCCATGAACGCAGTCTGGAGGCCGACCTGGGGCTGGCGCTGGCCCTCGATGTCCAGCAGGGGCTGCGCGAGGACCTGCGCCTGGTGGTGATGTCTGCCACCCTGGACGTGGCCGCCATGCAAGGCGTGCTGGGACAGGACGTGGCGGTGATCGAGTGCCCGGGGCGGCAGTATCCGGTCCAGACGCTGTATCGGCCGCTGTCCCAGCGCGCCTCGGCGGAAGAGCAGCAGGGCCGGGTGGTCATGGAGGCGCTGCAGGCGTCCGATCCTGTGTCCCATGGCGGGGATGACGATGCCAGGGGTGGTGGTGATCCTGTTGGCGACGTGCTGGTGATCCTGCCTGGCGTTGCCGAAATCGAACGTCTCGGGCGCTGGCTGGGCGAGCGGCTGGAGGATATCGCGATACTGCCGCTGCATGGACGCTTGCCGCTCGAGCAGCAGCGCGCTGCCCTTCGTCCTGACCCGAATGGCCGGCGTCGGGTGGTGCTGGCCACCGCCATCGCCGAGTCCAGTGTCACCGTGGATGGCGTGCGCAGCGTGGTCGATGCAGGACTGGAGCGGGTGCCGGTGTTCAGCCCGCGTACCGGGCTTTCGCGTCTCGAGACCCGCCGTGTCAACCGAGCCAGCGCCGATCAGCGGCGTGGGCGGGCAGGGCGCCAGGGGCCTGGACGCTGCTATCGGCTGTGGGCGGAAGAGCAGCCGCTGCCGCCCCACGCCGAGCCGGAGATACACCAGGCAGACCTGTCCGGCCTGGCCTTTGAACTCGCGCGCTGGGGCGTCAAGGACGCGTCCGCGCTTGCCTGGGTGACTTCTCCAGGGACAGCGGCCCTGGACAGCGGGCGTCGGCTGTTGCAGTCCCTCGGGCTGGTCGAGCCTGATGGCGGCTTGAGTTCGCTGGGCCGGGCAGCCGGACGCTGGCCGGTGCATCCCCGGCTCGCCGCCATGCTGGAGCGAGCCAGCCGCGCCGGCGAGGCGTCGCTGGCCCTGGCCTGCGCCCTGTCCGCCTGGCTCGAGGGTCGTCAGGGCGCCTCGCGGGAGCCGGATCTGGAGCGGGTGTTCGTACCGCTGTTGTCGTCGCCGAGGCCAGACCCTGCCTGGCAGCGGGAGGCCCGGCGACTGTGCAAGCGCGCCGGGGTGGCGCTGGACAAGGCCAATGGGGGTGAGTCCCGTGCAAGCGAGCCGGGCGCCTCATTAACCTTGGGCGAGCTTCTGCTCTGCGCCTACCCCGACCGTGTCGCTCAGCACCTTTCGCCCGGACGCTTTCGCCTGCGTGGCGGTGGCCTGGTGACGCTGGCAAGCGATCACCCCCTGGCCCACGCGCCCCTGCTGGTCGCGGTGGACCTGGACGGTCGCCAGCGTGAGGCCCGGCTGTACCGTGGCGTACGGATCGAGGAGGCGGCGCTGCTGGCGCATTTTCCTGAACTTGGCGACTGGACCGAGCGGGTCGCCTGGAACGCATCGGCGGGACGCTTGGAAGGCGAGCGAGTACGCGCCCTCGATGCCGTGGTGCTGGAGCGCAAGCCCCTGGCAGGACCGCCGAGTCGAGAGGCGAGGCATAGGGCGCTGCTCGACGCCCTGGGGCAGCGCGAGGCGCTGCCGCTGGACGAGGCGGCAGAACAGCTCAGAAGACGGGTAGCGCTGTTGCGACGGGCGCATGATCCCCAGTGGCCGGAGCTTGACGACGCCAGCCTGATGGCCGAGCTCGAGGACTGGCTCGGTCCGCATCTGGACGGCCTGTCGCGGCTCGATCAGGTGCTGGCGCTGCCCTGGGAACGGCTGTTGCGCGAACGTCTGCCGTGGCCGTTGGCGGGCAAGCTGGACGAGCTGGCACCGCGACGGCTGGCGCTGCCAAGCGGTGACAGCGCGGCCTTGCGCTATGAGCGTGAGGTCGACGACGGCGACGAGCACGGCACGCGTATCGTGCCGGTGCTGGCCGCCAAATTGCAGGCCCTGTTCGGTTGCGAAGCCACACCCTGTATCGTCGACGGGCGGGTGCCGGTACGCCTGGAATTGCTGTCCCCGGCGCGGCGGCCGCTGGCGACGACCATGGACCTTCGAAGCTTCTGGCACAACGTCTACCCCGAGGTGCGCAAGGAGAACCGCGGCCGCTACCCCAAGCACCCCTGGCCAGAAGATCCGCTTGCCGCCGAGGCGACCATGCGCACCAAGCGGCGCGGGCGCTGAGCGGGACATATCGCCCGGGAGATTGTCCCCGGCCGGGAACCGGCGTTGACAGCCACGAAGGAGGGGGCGACCATCGCCAGCCTTGTCAGGCTCCTGGAAGAATCACGCTCATGGGAAAGACCCTTACGCCGGAACAACTGCAGGCGCTGGTCGAGAGGCTGGATCGCGAGGCTCGTCAGGCTGGCGAGTGGGGCCAGGTGGCAAGCTATATCCCCGAACTTGCCTGTGTTGATCCCCGCCAGTTCGCCATCAGTGTGTGCACCGTGGATGGACATGAGTTTCATGCCGGCGACGCCGCCAAGGCCTTTTCGATCCAGAGCGTGTCGAAGGTCTTCACCCTGGCGCTGGCGCTGGGGCGTCACGGCGATGGCCTGTGGCAGCGGGTCGGGCGCGAGCCATCGGGCCGAGCCTTCAACTCCATCGTCCAGCTGGAGGTGGAAGAGGGCATTCCCCGCAATCCCTTCATCAACGCCGGGGCGATTGTCACCACCGACGCGGTGCTCGGGTGCAATGCGCCGCGCGATACCCTCGGCGAGATTCTGCGCTTTCTGCGCGAGGCCTCCGGCGACGAGGACATCCACATCAACGAGCAGGTGGCGCGCTCCGAGCATGCCACCGGGGATCGCAACTTCTCCCTGGCCTACTTCCTGCGCTCCTGCGGCAACCTGACCAACGACTGTGACCGGGTGCTGGGCACCTACTTCCATCACTGCGCCATCGAGATGTCCACCGCCCAGCTCGCCAGGGCCACACGCTTTCTGTGTGGTGGCTTCGAGGGCCAGCGCATGATCGGGCTCGAGCGGGTGCGGGCGATCAATGCGTTGATGATGACCTGCGGCCACTACGATGGCTCGGGAGACTTCGCCTATCGGGTCGGCTTCCCGGGCAAGAGCGGTGTCGGGGGCGGGATCATGGCGGTGGTGCCCAATGTGGCGTCGATCGCGGTGTGGTCGCCGGGCCTGGATCGCTACGGCAATTCGCTCAAGGGCACCGCCGCCCTGGAGGGGCTGTCCAAGGCCACCGGCTGGTCGGTATTTGCTTGAGGCCGCTACAGGTCGGCAGTCTGTTTAAAGCGTTGCCACCCACGTCGGGCTTTCGTACAGGGCCCGCGCTGTGGCAAAGCGCAAGGTAGATGAGAGGAGAGCCGCACCTTGAACACGACGTCATCCACCCGCTGCCCCTGCGGCAGTGGCCTGGTCCTCGAGCACTGCTGTGGTCTGCTGCACCAGGGCGAGAACGCAGGTTCGCCTGAGGCGCTGATGCGCTCGCGCTTTGCGGCCTTCGCCCTCGGGCTCGAGGACTACCTTCGCCATAGCTGGCACCCGGACAGTTGCCCGGCGCAACTGGGCGGTGACGACGATACCCGCTGGAAGCGTCTCGAGATACTCGATAGCGGTGAAACAGGCGACCAGGGCTGGGTGCAGTTTCGTGCGACCTTTGCCGAGGGTCCGAGAGGGCGGCAGCGCTGGGGCGTGCTGGAAGAGCGCTCGCGCTTTGTGCGCCACCAGGGACGCTGGGTCTATCTGGATGGCGAGGCCAGGGTGTCTCGACTCAAGCCGGGACGCAACGATCCCTGTCCCTGTGGCAGTGCGCGCAAGTTCAAGCAGTGCTGTGCCTGACCCGTCGCCGGCCGCTTCAGGGGCGTCGGCGCACGTTTCAAGTGACATCGAAGTGAACTAGGGTTGTAAACGATAAAGGCCGCCCCGAGGGGCGGCCTTTGTGCAGGCGTCTGCGCTTTATGCATGGCGCTCCCGGGCAGGAGGCGCCCTCAGGGACAAGGCGCCTCGATGCCAGGGTCGGGCGCGCCAGCGGCTGGCCGCGCCCGGGACGGCATCAGTCCTTGAGCATCGGCAGGTCGAGGCCGTTGTCGCGGGCACACTGGCTGGCGATGTCGTAGCCGGCGTCGGCATGGCGCATCACGCCGCTTGCCGGGTCGTTGCGCAGGACGCGGGCCAGGCGGGCATCGGCCTCGTCGGTACCGTCGGCGACGATGACCACACCGGCGTGCTGTGAGAAGCCCATGCCGACACCCCCGCCGTGGTGCAGCGAGACCCAGGTTGCGCCGCCTGCGGTGTTGGCCAGGGCGTTGAGCAGCGGCCAGTCGGACACCGCGTCGCTGCCGTCCAGCATGGACTCGGTCTCGCGGTTGGGGCTGGCCACGGAACCGGAGTCGAGGTGGTCACGGCCGATGACGATGGGCGCCTTGAGTTCGCCGTTCTTGACCATCTCGTTGAAGGCGCGGCCGAGGCGGGCGCGATCCTTCAGACCGACCCAGCAGATACGCGCCGGCAGACCCTGGAAGCTGATGCGCTCCTTGGCCATGTCGAGCCAGTGGTGCAGGTGCTCGTCGTCGGGGATCAGCTCCTTGACCTTGGCGTCGGTCTTGTAGATGTCCTCCGGATCGCCGGACAGCGCCACCCAGCGGAACGGGCCGATGCCCTGGCAGAACAGCGGACGAATGTAGGCCGGGACGAAGCCGGGGAAGTCGAAGGCATTCTCGACGCCTTCTTCCTGGGCCATCTGGCGGATGTTGTTGCCGTAGTCGAAGGTGGGCACGCCCATCTTCTGGAACTCGAGCATGGCGCGCACATGCACCGCCATGGACGCCTTGGCGGCCTTGACCACTGCGTCGGGCTCGCTCGTGGCGCGGGCCACGTACTCGTCCCAGGTCCAGCCAGAGGGCAGGTAGCCGTGCAGCGGATCATGGGCGCTGGTCTGGTCGGTGACCATGTCCGGCTTGACGCCGCGCTTTACCAGTTCCGGCAGGACGTCGGCGGCGTTGGCGCAAAGACCGATGGAGATGGCCTTGCCTTCACTGGTGTAGCGGGCAAGACGCTCGAGCGCGTCGTCCAGGTCGTTGGCCTGCTCGTCCAGATAGCGGGTACGCAGACGGAAGTCGATGCTCGACTGCTGGCACTCGATGTTCAGCGAGCAGGCACCGGCCAGGGTCGCCGCCAGCGGCTGGGCGCCGCCCATGCCGCCGAGGCCGGCGGTCAGTACCCAGCGGCCCTTGAGGTCGCCGTTGAAGTGCTGACGGCCTGCCTCGACGAAGGTCTCGTAGGTGCCCTGGACGATGCCCTGGGAGCCGATGTAGATCCAGGACCCGGCGGTCATCTGGCCGTACATCATCAGTCCTTTCTTGTCGAGCTCGTTGAAGTGCTCCCAGTTGGCCCAGGCCGGCACCAGGTTGGAGTTGGCGATCAGTACCCGCGGCGCGTCCTTGTGGGTCGGGATCACCGCCACCGGCTTGCCGGACTGGATCAGCAGGGTCTGGTCGTCCTCCAGGCGCTTGAGCACCTCGACGATCTTGTCGAAGCATTGCCAGGTGCGGGCAGCGCGACCGATGCCGCCGTACACCACCAGATCCTCGGGACGCTCGGCGACGTCAGGGTGGAGGTTATTCATCAGCATGCGCAGGGCGGCTTCGGTCAGCCAGCTCTTGCACGACAGCTCGGTGCCGGTGGGGGCGGCGATCTTGCGCGAAGGATCGTGACGGTCGTTCAGCGAGGGCGTGATCTGGTTCATGTCGGTACCTGTAGTGAAAGGGAATAAAAGGCTCGGTCAGGCGTTGGACCGGGTCAGTTGATGGACCAGGCGGGCGGCGAGACGCGCCGTGCGTTGGTCGATGTCATACGCCGGGTTGACCTCGGCGATGTCGATCAGGCGGAGCTTGCGCGAGCGACGCAGGAACTCGAGGATCGGCTCGAAGTGGGTCAGGATCACGCCCCGCGAGGCAGGAGCGCTGACGCCAGGGGCATCGCTTGCAGGGAAGACATCCATGTCGATGGTCAGGTAGACGTGATCGCAGTCGGCTACCAGACGCTGCACGTCGCGCTTGATGTACGCGATGCGGCTATCGCGAAACTCGCGATCCTCGACCACCAGCGACTTGAGCCGCTTGGCGGTGTGAAACAGGGCACGGGTGTTGGCCGCCTGGCTGACTCCGAGGCAGGCGTAGCGGAACGGCCAGCGACGCCTGGCGCAGTCGGCGGCGATCTGGGCGAAGGGCGTGCCGGAAGACGTCTGTTCGCTGGGGTCGCGCAGGTCGAAGTGGGCGTCCAGGTTGATGATCGCCACGGTGGGCCTGCGGTGGCCCTTGTCCAGATGCTCGGAGAGGCCGCGCCAGCTGGCGTAGGCGACTTCGTGACCGCCGCCCAGCACCACCGGCTGGTGGCCCTGGTCGAGGATCTCGGTCACCCGCGCGCCCAGCGCCTCCTGGGCATCCTCGAGGCCATTGCCGACGCAGTGCACGTCGCCGGCATCGTAGGCCGGGGCGTCGCGGTGCCAGGCCATGGGGGCGAGGGCACGGCGAATGGCGGCGGGGCCGTCGGCAGCGCCCACCCGCCCCTTGTTGCGAGCGACACCGGCATCACTGGCAAAGCCCGTCACCACGACGCCAGGCTCGGCGCCGGAACGGTAGGCGGCGATGCGCTGGTGCCAGCGCTCGCTGTTGGGCTCGGGGTCGATACGCCCCTGCCAGATACCCATGTCCGCTTCGGTCAGCGGCGCGATGGGAGACGAGGGGGAAGCGAGCTGCTCATCCATGGGTCAATACGCCCTCCAGCAGGCGATGCTTGAGCCGTCCCGGCTGGACGGCATGGTGTCTGGGTCAGCCGCCGGGGTCATGGATGACCAGGGGGAAGATAGCTGCTCATCCATGGGTCAATACGCCCTCCAGCAGGCGATGCTTGAGTCGTCCCGGCTGGACGGCATAGGCCAGTTCGGCCGGGCTATCGATGTTCCAGACGCACAGGTCGGCGGGAGCGCCGACGGCGATACGTCCAAGGTCTGGCTGGCCGATGGCCTGGGCGGCGTGGCGGGTCATGCCGGCCAGTGCCTCCTGGGGCGTCAGGCGCAGCAGGGTGCAGGCCATGTTCAGCATCAGGGTCGGCAGCACGATGGGCGAGGTGCCCGGATTGGCGTCCGAGGCCACCGCCATGGCGACGCCGGCACGACGCATGGCGTCGATCGGTGGGTGCTGCGTTTCACGCAGGGTGTAGAAGGCACCGGGCAGCAGGACGCCGACGGTCCCGGCATCGGCCATCGCCGCGATGCCGTCGTCGTCCAGGTACTCGATATGGTCGGCGGATAACCCTCGGAACTGGGCCACCAGGGCGGCGCCACCGGACAGTGAAAGCTGCTCGGCGTGGGCCTTGACCGGCAGGTCAAGCGCCCTGGCCGCCTCGAACACGCGTCGGGACTGTTCGCTCGAGAAGGCGATGCGCTCGCAGAACACGTCGACCGCATCGACCAGGCCCTCGGCATGGGCCGCCGGCAGGATCTGGTTGCACACCAGCTCGATGTAGCCATCGGCGTCGCCTGCATACTCCGGTGGCAGGGCATGGGCGGCCAGCAGGGTGGTAGTGACGCGAACGGGCAGTTGCTCGCCGAGACGTCGCGCCACCCGCAGCATCTTCAGTTCGTCGGCCAGGGTCAGGCCGTAGCCGGACTTGATTTCGACGCTGGTCACGCCGTCCTCGATCATCGACGTGAGACGCTTTGCAGCGGCGTCGAACAGGGCCGATTCGTCGGCTTCCCGGGTTGCCGTAACGGTGCCCAGGATGCCGCCACCGCGACGTGCGATCTCTTCGTAGGAGGCGCCTTGCAGGCGCAGCTCGAATTCGTCGCTGCGCTGCCCGCCGAAGACCAGGTGGGTATGGCAGTCGATCAGGCCAGGCGTCATGACGCCGCCTTGCCCCATGTCGACGGCGTCGCGATGTTGACTCGGGTCAAGGGTCTGCATGGTGCCCAGGGCGCAGATCCGTCCATCCTCGACCGCTACCCAGTGACGCTCGGGCAGGGTGGTCAGTCCGTCGAAGATCGCCAGATCGCGCCACAGCAGGCGCTTGGATTGCTCGGACATGGGGATGCTCCGTGTCGGGTAATGTATATACAAATAATGCCTTCAAGCCATTTCGTCAAGCCGCCGAGTCGCCAGTGATGCATCGCCCGACCCTTGGGTCGGGCCTGATGGATGGTTGTTGAAACAGCGGCTTGCAGGCGTTTTATGGGCTCGCTTTCAGGTCATGGCGCATCAATAGACCATGGTCGTAGTGCGCGGATAGGCGTGAAATCTCGACGGATTGCTTCGATAAACGTATATACAGGGTCGAGGATTCACCAGGCCTGTCCTCTCTGAAGCATCGCCCCGGGGGAGCGCAGGTCGGCTAGGCCGAGTGCACCCCGTCTTGGCCGCGGGATCGTTACCGGCTTTTCTGAACCCCGAGTCGTCGAGGGACCCGAGAGCGTTTCGAGCACGCGCGGGAGACGTCGGGTGCCCCATGGGATCGCTCGACAGCATCATGTATATACAGAAAAGTGTGGTTCTGGAGTGCTTGCCGGTTCGTCCGATGCCCTGACCGGCGGCCCGTCTGCGACGCTGCAGGAAAGAGGTGTAGCGGAGCGTGATAACGCCGTTTAACGAACGTTTCTGGGGAGAAAATTGCAGTGTATTAGACCATCGTCTAAAGGCGCTGTGGGGGAGTGCTTTGCCACTATAGCGGTTGAAATGTATATACAAACAAGATGACACTTACGAGTTGGTTCACACTTCGACGAGGTTCCCTTCATGGCGACGACTCCTGGTTCCTCGGTAGGCCAGACACCCCTCGGCCTGCTGTTGTTCAAGCTGTTGGTGCCCAGCGCCATCGGCATCTTCATCTTCTTTGTTCCGGTTGCCTGGGAAGGTCGAACCACGATTCCGCTGGATCATCTGGTGACCGCGGCACGGGCCGGGCTCGGTGACTGGGCGAGGTTCTACGCCCTGGCGCTGATCATCGCCGGCGCGGCCTATCCGTTGATCAAGGGAGACTGGCGACGCAGTCTCACCGACAAGATCTTCACCGTGCTCAAGCTTCTGGGGGTGGTGGCGGCGCTGTTGACCATGACCACCGCCGGTCCGGCACTGCTGCATCAGCCGGACATGCTGCCCTTTCTCTACGACAAGCTGGTGATTCCGGTGGGGCTGATCGTGCCGATCGGTGCCATCTTCCTGGCGCTGCTGCTGAGCTATGGGCTACTCGAGCTGATCGGCATCCTGGTTCAGCCCGTCATGCGCCCGCTGTGGCGTACCCCGGGTCGAAGCGCCATCGACGCAGTGGCCTCCTTTGTCGGCAGCTACTCGATCGGACTGTTGATCACCAGCCGTGCTTACGCCGGTGGCCAGTACTCGGCCCGAGAAGCGGCCATCATTGCCACCGGTTTCTCTACCGTCTCCGCGCCGTTCATGATCATCGTCGCCAAGACCCTGGGGCTGATGGACTACTGGAACGCCTACTTCTGGATCACCCTGGTGATCACTTTCGTTGTCTCGGCGGTGACCGCGCGGTTGTGGCCGCTGTCAGGCATGGACAACACCGCGACCGACGGCGAACCTGAAGCGCGGAAGGGGGATCGCCTGGCGCTGGCGTGGCGCACCGGTATCAAGGTGGCCGAGCAGGCGCCGCGGCTGGGATCCAGCGTACGCAAGAATCTGACCGAAGGGCTGGTGATGGCGATCAGCATCCTGCCGTCGATCATGTCGGTGGGGCTGCTGGGACTGCTGGTGGCCAAGTACACGCCGGTGTTCGAGTGGCTGGGCTGGCTGTTCTATCCGGTGGTGGCGATCTTCGGCATCGATAATGCCCAGGAACTGGCCCAGGCCAGCGCAGCGGGCCTGGCCGAGATGTTCCTGCCGGCGCTGCTGCTCGGTGGCGACGCGGGAATCGACTTCGTGGCGCGCTTTGCCGCCGGCGTGGTGTCGGTGTCGTCCATCCTGTTCTTTTCGGCGTCCATTCCCTGCGTGCTGGCCACCCGGATTCCCATCACCATCTGGCAGATGCTGGTGGTGTGGGCGGTGCGGGTGGCACTCACCCTGGTGATGGCGATCCCGGCGGCCATGCTGCTGCAGTAACCTTGTCGATCGCTGTCGCCGTAAGTACGAGGGCCGGACAATCACTGTCCGGCCCTCGTGCATTGGTGGAGGCTGTGTCCGTCGCTCAGTCCTTCCACGCCGAGCGCAGCTTGTAGCGATCTCCCGGGTGGATCAGCACGGCGTAGCTGATGAGCAGGTCATTTGACCAGGTGCGCCGCCGCAACTGCAGGCAAGGGAGGGAGGTGGAGATGGCCAGCTCCTCGGCCTGTTGCGTGTCTGCCGAAACGGCCTCGACCACGTGTTCGATATCGGTGATCGGCCAGGTTTGGATCAGCACCTGATGGGGCGTGGTGAGCGTGAAGTCGGCGTCCAGATAGTCGGGCACGTGGCGGGGATTGACGTAGCGCATCTCGAGCTGGATGGGCTCGTCGTTTTCGTGGTGAACGATGCGGGTATGGAAGACCTTGCTGCCTCGCTTGACCCCCAGTTGCAACGCGATGTCCTCACTGGCATCGATCGCTTCGGCACGCTGCACCCTGGCCCGATAGTGATGGCCGCGACCGCGGACCTCTTCGGCGATATTGTGGACCTCCATCAGCGAGGATTCCGCCTTGCGTTCGGTGACGAAGGTTCCTGCGCCCGGCTGGCGCGTAAGATAGCCGCGCTGAACCAGTTCGCGGATGGCCTTGTTGGCGGTCATGCGACTGACGTTGAAGTCGAGCGCCAGCTGCTCCTCACCCGGGATGCGATGGTCGGTGGGCCATTCCCCCCGCTGGATCTTGGCCAGGATGTGCTGTTGAATCTCGAGGTAGCGAGGCGCGGGTCGAGCCATGGGCCGTCCTTGGTGAAGATGAAGGGTATCTTTTGCTAGTGTACCGGGACGATCATCGCTTGGCATCGTTGCGCAAGCCGTTGATGCCAGACGTTACCATGCTTCCGTTATATTCGTTTGGCCATTGCCGCTCTTGTTACTCCCCTTGTTTACCGTGAGGTTTTCCCATGTCCGACGCGAGACTCTCCAGTCCAGCGGCGCTTCGCAATCGCGAGCCCATCCACGCGGTGCTGCGCCAGTGCCTGGGACGCCATGCCCGCGTGCTGGAGCTCGCCAGCGGCAGTGGTGAGCACGGACTGTATATGACGCAGTGCCAGCCGGGCTGGCGATGGCAGCCGAGTGACGTTTCCGAGGCGGCGCTGGCGTCCATCGCTGCCTGGCGCGCGCTTGCAGCAGCAGACGATGGGCAAGGGGAAGCGGAGGGTGACAGGCAAGGCGAAAGCGAAGCGCAACGGGCAGGGCCTGCTGGGCGAGAGCCGGAGCAAGCGACGCAAGGGTGCGGCAATCTGCTGGCGCCGGTACGCCGCGACGTGCTGGAACCCTGGCCGGATGACACCTTTGACGCCCTGGTGGCGATCAATCTGATCCATATCTCGCCGTGGGAAGTGACGCCTGCGCTGATGGCAAAGGCCCAGGCCCACCTCGAGCCGAGTGGCGTGCTGTTGCTGTACGGCCCTTACCGACGTGGTGGTGAGCATACCGCGCCGTCCAATGCGGCCTTCGACGCCGACCTGAGGCGCCGTGACCCGCGCTGGGGCGTGCGGGACCTGGAGCAGGTGACCGAGGTCGCCGCCGAGCACGGCCTGAGCCGGGAGGCCATCCACGAGCTGCCGGCCAACAATCTGGCGCTGGTGTTCCGTCGGCAGTGATGGCCGGCCTGCCACGGACAGGCCGGCCATGTCGGCTCAAGCGTTCTTCTTGAGCCAGCGATGGTAGTCCTCGAGTCCCTCGCGGATATCGGTAAATCGCGGCTCGAAGCCCAGATCCGTGCGCGCGCGGGTGATGTCCAGGGGGCTGCCACGCACCACGAAGGGGCCAGGCCCCAGACGCATGCCGCTGTCGTGGCCGAGCAGTTCGGTGACGCTGTCGACGATGTCCTGGTGGGCGATCGGCACCCCGCAGGAAATGTTGTAGTGGCGGTGAGGCACGCTGTCGGCATCGAACAGCGCAAGGATACCCCTCGCGGTGTCCTCGACGTGGGTCCAGTCGGTGGTCTGGTCGCGTCCGTTGTCCGGGTGCACATCGCGTAGCCCTTCGAGTGGCCCGAACATCGCCTGGTAGACCGCGTGCATGTGGGACGGGCGCTTGCCGGGGCCATACACGAAGAACAGTCGGGCCTGACGGATATCCATGCCGTAGGTCGCCGTATACTGGTCGCCGTAGAGCTCGCCGGAAATCTTGGTGGCGCCGTAAAGGTCGGTGGCCTTGTAGGGCATGGTCTCGACCTGGGGGCCGGCTGCGTCGCCGTAGACCGCGCCGGAGCTCATGTTGACCACCTTGTCGATGCCCAGCAGCCGGCAGGTCTCGTAGACGTTCAGGGTGCCCATGGCGTTGATCGACAGGTGCTTGAAGGGGCGGGTCTGGAAGCTCGGCCCTGCAATCACCGAGACCCCATGAATGACCCCTTCCAGCTCGTCGCGATAGCGCAGAAAGGTCTCGAACAGGGTGTGGGTGTCGAGCACATCCACCGCTTCGAAGTGGACGTTGTCGCGCACTTCCTCGAGATAGTCGAGGCCCATGCGGTCGACGTGGGGGGCGGCCATATCGCAGATGATGACCTTCTTGCCCTGGCGGGCGAGCAGGGTGGCGACCCAGGAACCGACGTGGCCGAGGCCACCGGTGATCAGTACAGCCATGGCATGACTCCTATTGAGATAAGCCCGCCGGGCAAGGACCTGGAGCCTTGCCCGGTCGCGGCGTCATTTGAGCAAGAGGTTGGGGAGGAACATCACGATGGACGGAAACAGCGTGATCACGATCAGCACCGCCACCAGCGGGATGTAGAACGGCAGGGTGGCCCGCACCAGGGTGTTGAAGGGCAGGTCGGTGATCTTCTGGATGGCGAACAGCACCGTGCCCACCGGTGGCGTGATCAGCCCGATCATCAGGTTGAAGATCATCAGCACGCCGAAGTGCACCGGATCGATGCCGTACTGCACCACCACCGGCACCAGCAGCGGCGTCAGCAGAAACAGCGCCGGCACCGAATCGATGAACAGCCCGATCAGCAGGATGAACAGGCTCAACAGCAGAAGCAGCAGCATGGGGTCGCTGACGGTAGCGAGCAGGAAGTCGGCGACCAGGGCGGTGACCTGATAACGCGCCAGGATCCAGCTATAGAGCGCGCTGCCGGCGATGATCAGCAGCAGCACCGAGGTGTCGATGGCGGTGTCACGCAGGATCTGGACGAACTCGCGCAGGGTGATCGAGCGATAGACGCAGAACGAGATGATCATGCAGTAGAGCAGCGCCACCACCGAGGCCTCGGTGGGGGTGAAAAGCCCCGACAGGATGCCGACCAGGATGATCACCGGGGTCAGCATGGGCAGCAGGCCCCGCGACAGTGCACGGGTGAATTCGGCCATGGTGGCGCGGGCCCGGGTCGGGTAGCCACGACGATGGGAGATCACCGCCACCATCACCATCAGCCCGGCACCCATAAACAGGCCCGGCAGGATGGAGCCGAGAAAGATCGCGGCGATGGAGGCGTTGGCCAGGGCGCCATAGATGACCGCCGGAATGCTGGGCGGGATGATCGGCCCGATAGTGGCGGAACTGGCGGTGACCGCGGCGCTGAAGTCGGTGGGAAAGCCATCGTCTTCCATGGCCTTGATCTCCACCGCGCCAAGCCCGCCAGCATCGGCCACCGCCGAGCCCGACATGCCGGCAAACAGCATGCTGGCCAGCACGTTGACGTGGCCGAGCCCGCCCTTGAGGTGACCCACGGCGCAGCGCGCCACGTCGAACACCCGATCAGAGATGCCGGCGGAGTTCATCAGCCGGCCGATCAGCAGAAAGGCGGGAATCGCCAGCAGGGTGAAGCTGTTGACGCCGTACAGGGTGCGCTGGGCGATCATCTCCAGCGGGATCTCGGCGAAGCCACGGGTATAGGCCAGCACCGCCGCCGATGAGGCGATCATCGCAAAGGCGACTGGCACCCCCAGCATCAGCAGCACGATCAGGCCGACGAACATGATGGCAAAGATTTCCATGGTGTCTTACTCCTTGGATTCGTCAGGCAAGGTGGAAGGCTTGCCGCGCAGACGAACGACGAGGTCCTCCACCAGCAGCAGTGCCATCAGGCCGGCAGCGACCAGCTGCATCAGGTACAGGTAGGAAAAGCTCATGTCGAAGGTGCTGGCGAAGATGCCGGCGGTGCGCTCCATCATGTTGAAGGCGCCCCCCATGATCATCAGAAGCACCAGGATGCTGATGGCGTCGGCGGCGACCGCCGCCCAGCGCTGGGCGCCCGCTGGCAGCAGGTCGGTGACGACGGTGATGCGGATGTGTTCCTGGTAGCGCAGTGCCAGCACCGAACCGAGAAAGATCTCCGCCAGGAACAGGTAGCGGGAAACCTCGTCGGTCCAGGGCACCGCGACACCGAGGGCATAGCGTGCGATTACCTGAATGGCCATGACCAGCAGCATCAGGCCGAAGGCACCGACTACCACGGTGGTCAACAACCACCAGAAAGCACCAAGTGCCCGGGACAGGGTAGGAGATGAGGTCATCGGACACTCCGTTGCCCCCGCCGGGTGGCGGGGACTTGACTCAAGGGAGGGAGGCCTCGGTCAGCGAGGCCCCGTGGGACGGTCAGATACTGTGCCAACCCTCGAGGCGCCAAGGCCTCAAAGGCTCGCGCCGCCTCGGACTTACTGGATCAGTGACAGCACATAGTCACGAACGGCCGGGTCGTAGTCCTGGGCGATCTCTTCCACGGCGGGGCGCGCGGCCTGACGGAAGGCGGCGACATCGGGCTCGACCACCTCCATGCCTTCTTCCTTTAGTTTTTCAAACAGCTCCGCCTGACCATCGCTGACCAGCTGATCACCCCAGGTGGTGGCGTCGTCGATGGCTGACAGGACGATGTCACGGTGTTCGTCGGACAGTTCCTGATAGACGTCTTCGTTCATCAGCCAGTGGAAGAACGAGTAGACGTGTTCGGTGCGGCTGACATAGTCCTGCACCTCGAACAGCTTGCCGGCGTAGATGTTGTCCACCGGGTTTTCCTGCATGTCGATGACGCCGGTCTGCAGCGAGGTGTAGACCTCCGGCCAGGCGATCGGGCTCGGCAGTGCGCCGATCTCGCCCCATACCGCGACCCAGGGCGCGATCTCCGGCACGCGCATGCGCACCTCGCTGACGTCCTCCGGGGTCTTGACCGGGGTCTTTGAGGTCAGGTTGCGGGGGTTGCGTGCCGACAGGCCCACCAGGCGCATGTTGCCCTTGGCGATCAGGCTCTGATTCAGCGCCTCGCCGATCTCGCCTTCGTAGATCTTGCGGGCCTGGTCACTGGAGTCGTAGACGAAGGGCAGGTCGGCGGCGGCAAACTCGGGGGCATACAGGGTCATCGGCATGGAGCCACCGAGGGCGATGGCGTACTCGCCGTAGCTGGCGCCTTCCAGGTGGTCGCGCTCGCCACCGACCTCGGTGCCGAGAAGGGTCACCGTCAGCACGCCATCGGACTCGCTCTCGATGGTGTCCTTGAGGCGCTCGCCGATCTTGAACATGGCGTGGGACGGGTCGGTGTGGATGGCGATGGCCAGGTCTTCGGCGGCGGCGGTGCCGGTGGCGCCGAGCGAGATGGCGGTGACCAGGGCAAGGGGGGTGAGGCTGCGTGCGTTCATTGTCGTTGTCTCCTCGGGGCGTATCGTCCGACGACGCTGTTGCGTCGAGGCGTAGTCGAAAGGTAGCCGACATTGCATGGGTAGCGCTACCATTAAGGTGGTAGCGCTACCCATACTTTGGTCTTGGGTTACACTGTGGCCAAAGGAATCTTCGAGGAAGGACGCCAATGGACAGCCAGGAAATTCGCTCACGCAAGCGCCACCGGGGCAAGGGCCGAGTGACCCTGGCCGACGTGGCCCGCCAGGCGGGGGTCGCGCCGATCACCGTATCGCGGGCGCTGAATACGCCGGGGAGAGTCTCCGCCGAGGTCAAGGAACGCGTCGACGCGGCGGTGGAGGCGCTTGGCTATGTGCCCAACCTGATCGCCGGGGGGCTTGCCGCAGCGGGCACCCGGGTGATCCCGGTGATCGTGCCGTCGCTGGCCATCCTGACCTTTATCGAGGTCATCGACGCCATCCAGAAGCGACTGGAGGCTGCGGGCTATCAGATGCTGTTGGCCACCACCGACTGGGATCTGGACCGCGAGGCCAGTCTGGTCGATACGGTGCTCGGCTATTCGCCGTCCGGGGTGATCCTGACCGGTCTGCGCCACCGGCCCCGGGTGATCTCGCGACTCAGGGACTGGGGACGCCCGGTGGTAGAGATCATGGAAGTGGGCGACGACCCCATCGACATGAACGTGGGGGTGGATGGCGTCGCCCTGGGTCACGCTATGGCGTCCCATCTGCTTGAGCAGGGCTATCGGCGTATCGC
This sequence comes from Halomonas sp. DP5N14-9, assembly GCF_019802175.1. Classification (NCBI taxonomy): domain Bacteria; kingdom Pseudomonadati; phylum Pseudomonadota; class Gammaproteobacteria; order Oceanospirillales; family Halomonadaceae; genus Halomonas; species Halomonas sp. DP5N14-9. The sequence continues at coordinate 152,885 of NZ_JAHVHR010000018.1, read as the reverse complement.
CTTCGTCGGCTCTCACCTGGGCCATGACTACCGGGCGGCTCAACGCCTGGAGGGACACCAGCGGGCGCTAGAGGAGGCGGGCGCGGCCTGTGGCGGGGTGCTGGAGTACCACGAGCCGGCGTCCTACGAGGTCGGGGTGCGGGCGCTGGAGGATGTGATGGCGATGACACCGCGACCGGACGCCATCCACTGCTCCAACGATATCGTCGCCAGCGGCGTGCTGCTGGCGGCCAGCCGCCAGGGCATCAGTATTCCCGAGGAGCTGGCGGTCGGAGGCTATCTGGGGTTGCCGCTGGCGGAGCACCTGACGCCGAAGCTGACTACCCTGGCGGTGGCCCGCAGCGAGATGGGCACCCAGGCGGCGGAACTGCTGCTCGAGCGTCTGTCCGGCAAGACCCCGGAACGGCCGATCCGCGATCTGGGATTCACCCTGGTGAAGGGCGGCAGCACCTGAGCGTCAGCAGGTCCTGGCGAGGCCTGTACCACCGGTGAAATGGGGGAGCACATCGGGCCATCATTCTTCCGGGATAACGCCCGGTTCACGATACTTGACGCCTTCGTTCTGGCGCTCCTGTTCGGTCTTGTGCTCATCCACCGGGGGAACGCCCCAGACCGTCTCCTTGTGTCCGTCATCGTAGGTGTAGGTGGTGCAGCCGGCGAGGCTTGCCAGCAGCAGGGCGGCGATCATGGCGGCGATGATAGTGCGGCTCGGCAGGCCGATCCTTGCTTGGTGCAGGAAGGCGCGAAGGCCGGGGCGGGCAACGACAGGCAGGCGAAGGGACATGAAGGCTCCGGATGTCAGGGTACGGTGAAGCTGCAAAGGAGTCGCCGATGAAGCGGTCCATCGCCAGTATGGCGCTGTGGCAGCAAAGAAAAAACCGCGGATCCTGGTGACAGCATCCGCGGCTCGCTGGTTGGCGCTAAATAGGCTTTTTCGCCTCCAGCGTCAGGACGATAGCCACCGGCGTCAGGACGATAGCCACAGGGGCACGTAGACCACCAGCAAAAGCACGCCGATCAGCCCCAGCAGGTAGGGCAGGATGGCACGGGTGATACGCTCGAGCGGCAGTTGGGTCACCGAAGAGGCCACGTACAGGTTGATCGCCACCGGCGGGGTGATCATGCCGATCGCCAGCCCCACCACGATGATCAGGCCAAAGTGCACCGGGTCGATGCCGAGCTGGGTCACCAGCGGCAGCAATACCGGGGTCAGGATGATCAGGGCACTGGCGGTCTCGATGAACACCCCGGTCAGCAGGATCACCGCCACCACCAGCAGCAGGATGACGTAGGGATCGGTGGACAGCGACAGCACCGACTGGGCGATCTGGGCCGGCACCTGGGCGCTGGACAATGTCCAGCTCAGCACCGCCGAGGTGGCGATCACCAGCATGATCACCGAGGTGGTGATCGCCGAGCGAATCATCACGGCGTAGACGTCCCGATAGGTCAGGTCGCGATAGACGAACAGCGATACCAGCAGGGCGTAGACTACCGCCACCACCGCCGCCTCGCTGGGGGTGAACACCCCCGAGAAGATCCCGCCGAGGATGATGACAGGCGTCATCAGCCCCCAGCTTGCTGCACGCAGGGTCCGCCAGATGGTCGCCAGCGACAGCGGGCTGCCGTGGGGGTACTGGCGACGGTGGGCCTGGACCAGGGCGATGGCACCGAGGCCAAGACCCATGGCCAGCCCCGGCAGAAAGCCCGCCAGAAACAGGTCCGACACCGACTCCTGGGCGATGACCGCGTAGATGATCATCGGCACCGAGGGTGGGATCACCACGCCGATGGTGCCACTGGCGGCGATCAGACTGGCGGCGGAGGCCGGGTCATAGCCCTTGCGCTTGAGTTCCGGCACCAGGCTCGAGCCCACCGCAGCGGTGGTGGCCGCACCGGAGCCTGAGATGGCGGCAAAGAACATCCCGGCCAGTACCGACACCAGCGAAAGCCCGCCCTTGAGAAAGCCGAACAGGCTGTCGGCGAAGTCGACCAGCTTGCGGCTGACCGCGCCCTGGGCCATCAGATCACCGGTCAGGATAAACATCGGCACCGCGACCAGGGCGAAGGTGTTGATGCCCTGGAACATCTGCTGGGGCACCACGGCGAGCGGTGTGCCCTGGACCACCAGCGTCGCCAGGGTGCTGGCGCCGATGGTGAAGGCGATGGGCACGCCGATCAGCATCAGCACCACGAAGGAGATGAACAGCAACAGCATCACGCCACCTCCTGCGGGCTCGCCGGTGTCTGGCCGCTGAGTTCTCGCACGATCGCCACCAGGGTGGTGAAGGCCATCAAGGCGCCCGCCAGCGGCATCACCGCGTAGACCCAGGTCATCGACAGGCGCAGTGACGCCGACTTCTGGAAACTCTGCAACTGCATGTAGTTCCAGCCGATGATGATCAGCGCCAGCAGAAAGGCCAGCACCACCAGGTGGGCGATGATCCTGGCGATTCGTCCACCAAGGCTGGGCAGGGCGTCGACCACGAAGGTCACGGCGATATGACGACCGGCGCGGTAGGCCAGGGTAGCGGCCAGGAAGGTGATCCAGACCAGCAGAAAGCGTGCGACCTCTTCGGTCCAGCCCACCGCAGTGAAGGCTACCCGGGAGATGATCTGCAGGGAGATGACGCCGATCAACGCCGCCATGGCGGCGAACACCACCGGGCGTGTCACGGCGTCGAGTCCCCGCTCAAGGCGTTCGAGCAGGGACAGCACTTACTTGGACTCCCCGGCCTTAAGCGCTTCCTGGATACGCGGCAGGTAGTCGCCGAACTGCTCGCCGTAGGTCTCGTAGACCGGAGCGACGGCGTCCTGGAAGGCGGCGATGTCGGGAGACTCCTCGATCTGCATGCCGGCTTCCTTGAGTTCGGCAAGCTGCTGTTCGGCCATGGCGGCGTTCTGCTCACGCTCGTACTCGGCGGCTTCCTGGGCGGCGGCCTCGACGACCTCCTGGGCAGCCTCGGGCAGCTTCTGCCAGGACGGCATGCCCATGACGAAGATCGCTGGGGCGTAGGTGTGACGCGACAGCGTCATGTAGTCCTGGGTCTCGTTGAGCTTGAACGAGTGGATCACGTTGATCGGGTTTTCCTGGCCGTCGATGGTGCCCTGCTGCATGGCGGTCAGCGCCTCGGTCCAGGCCATCGGCACGGCGTTGGCGCCGAGCTCGCGGAAGGTGTCGACGTAGACCGGGTTTTCCATGACCCGGATGCGCAGGCCGTCGATGTCCTCGGGGCTTGCCACCGGGCGTTCGGAGTTGGTCAGGTTGCGGAAACCGCGTTCAGCGTAGGCCAGGCCCTTGAGGTTGACGTCTGCGAGCCTGTCGAGCAGTTCCTGGCCGATGGGGCCGTCGAGTACCGAGTAGGCCTCCTCGGGCGAGGCGAACAGGAACGGCAGTTCGAACACCGCCATGGGCTCGACGAAGTTGGCCACCGGGCCGTTGGTGATCACGCCCATGTCGACGGTGCCGATCTGCATGCCCTCGAGCAGGGTGCGCTCATCACCCAGGGTGGCGTTGGGGAAGATCTCGACGTCGACCTTGCCTTCGGTACGGGCTTCGACCAGTTCCTCGAACTTGGTGGCGGCGATATGGAAGCCGTCCTGCTCGTTGACCACGTGGGCCAGGCGCAGCTTGACCGGGTCCATGTCGGCGAAGTCGTTGGCCTGGGCGGCGGACGTGGCAAGCGCAGTGGACAGAGCGATACCAGCGGCCAGGGTGGTCAGGGCTAGGGGGCGGGGCGCGATGTGGCGTGTCATGGGGGTTCCTTGGTGGTGTTCAGCGAAATGGCGTCTTCTCGGCGGGCCGTCACTTTACGATGGTAGCCGCCTAGCGCCTTGTTTTTGTTGAGAGGTTGGAGTGATCTAGCAGCCACGATCATGCCGGAAGCGGCGCCACGCGGTCAATTCGGCTGGGTTGAGGGGGAAGAGCAAAAGGATCAGAGCAGGGGGATCACCCTGTGTCGTGCTGTCGGGAACCGCCATGTGGGGAAGGGTTTCAGGCTAGCCTACTCGCGGAAGAGATCAGCGTGGCTACACGTCTCGCTTGAACTGGCTTGAGCGAACTGGGGTCAGCATTAGATGCCTAGATCGTCGAACAGCGCATCCGCACTATCGAAGCGCTTGCCCTTTCCGGCTTCCAGCTCTTCCAGCGCCTTGGTCGTGGTGGCGCTTGGTACCTGCACCGCAAACGGCAGGCGCTTTTCGTCGGCGATCCGCAGCATCAGCAGGCGGATGGCGTCGGACACGGTCAGGCCCATGGCATCGAGGGCGGCGGTGGCGCGCTCTTTGGTCTCGCTGTCGATGCGAGCTCGGACCACGGTATCGGTACCCATGAATGTCTCCTTCTCATTGGTAGCCACTGTGTAGCTACATTGTGGCCTGGCCCTGGCAACTTGTCATCAAGGAAGGAGGGCGCCCCGCATCGTCGGTGGGGGGGCGACTACAAGTGATCGGGGTTATGTAGCTCGCGCTCATCGCCGGGCGGCGGCGTCCACTGGTAGATCCAGGTCTCCGACAGCGGCTTGCCTTCGCTATCGCGCAGATACAGACGCAGATTGATCGGCTCGGTGCCCTCGTCCGGTGGTACCACATCGAACATGGCCCGGTAGCCCTGGATGGCGTCCAGCGGTCGGGCCGAGGTGATCTCGACGCGCCCGGCGCTGGTCTCGATGACCGGCTCCACCTCGACCTCGCTTGCGTCATCGAAGGGGAAGGGGCCGCCGCGGAAGTCCAACGCGAAGCGCCAGCTGAAGTACTCGCGACGTTGGCCGACGACGCCACCCAGTCCGGTACGGGTCGCCACGCAGCGCGACAGGCTGGGTTGCTGTCGCGGCAGGTCGTACCAGCTCAGACGATAGGCATAGCGCAGCTCCTGGCCGGCCTCCACCGGGGCCTTGGGTTGCCAGTAGGCCACGATATTGTCGAAGGTCTCGTCCTTGGCAGACAGCTCCACCAGATCCACGCTACCTTCGCCCCAGCCCTCGGTAGGTTCGACCCACACGCTGGGTCGGCGATCGTAGTAGACGCCATCGTCCTGGTAGTGGTCGAAGTCGTGGTCGCGCTGGGCCAGGCCGAAGCCCTGAACATTGGTGGCGGAATAGGCGTTGTAGCGAAGCTGGGGTGGGTTCACCAGCGGGCGCCACAGCCATTCGCCGCTTTCGGTGTGGATCGACAGCCCATCCGAGTCATGGATCTCCGGGCGCCAGTCATAGTTGACGTCACGATCGTTCTCGCCGACCAGGTACATGCTGGTCAGTGGCGCGATGCCCAGACGCTCGATCGTCTTGCGCGGATAGAGGGTGGCGGCCACGTCCATGACCACGCCTTCGACGTCGCGACGAATATCGAAGCGGTAGGCCCCGGTGGTGCTCTCCGACTCGAGCAGGGCGTAGACGATGACCTTGTCTTCACCCTCGGGCTGTTCCAGCCAGAAGCGGGTGAAGTCGGGGAATTCCTCGGGTTCGCTGCCGGCGGTGTCGATGGCCAGGCCCCTGGCCGACATGCCGTACTGCATGCTCTGACTGACCGCACGGAAGTAGCTGGCGCCCAGGAAGGAGGCGATATCGCGCTTGGGGTCCTGATGATGGTGCAGGCGGAAGCCGGCGAAGCCGAGGCGTTCGGACAGCGTATCGGTATCGACCACGCTATCCCCATCGGCGTTGGAAAAGTTGAATAGCGCCGGGTCGTAGGCCAGTTCCTGCGCCTGCCCCTGGCTGACCTGGTAGATCCTGACCGGGGTGGTGAAGCCACGACCCAGGTGAAACAGCTGGGCCGTATAGGGCGCGTCGCTGTTGCTCCACAGGGCGTGGTCGGCACGGTAGCCGATGGCCTGGTAGTCGTCCCAGGAAAGGGACTTGAGCTGGTCGGGCAGTTCGCCTTCGTGATCCTGGTGAGGTTGCCCTGACAGATGGCGGGCGAAGCCTTTCAACCAGGCGTAGTCGAAGGAGACCTTTTCTCCGGTGGTCATGAGCCGCTGGTCCAGCGCGGCCAGCAGCGGGGAGATTGGCAGGGCGTAGGCGCTGAGGGCGGTGGCCGCCTTGAGGAAGTCACGTCGCTGCATTTCCATCATCCTTGTGGGTCGAGCATGTCGGGTGTCGGGCGACTGCCTGGGTAAGCAGTCGCTACGCCTGGTCGAGCACGTCGAAGGGTACGACTGCCCGAATCAGCAAAGGTTCAGGAAATGTGCATGAAGGGTCGCAATATGGTTAACAGGCTAACAAAGTGCTAGTCTACGCGGCCGGTCGACGGGGGACGCCTTCGTCAAATACCGAGCGGCTCCGTCACGTGAGCCCGTCAAGTCAGCCCGTCGTGTAACCAAGAGGAATACCATGACCCCCGACCAGCGCTTCAGGTGGATCGTTCGCCTGGCCTTGGGCATGTTCGTCCTGATGTTTGCCTATTTTGTGGTGGCAGATACCTACATGCCGATGACCCCGGAGGCGCGGGTCATGCGCCCGGTGGTGCGTATCGCCCCGGAAGTCAGCGGCCCCGTCGAGCGGGTCCACGTCAGCAATAACGACCATGTCGAGGCGGGTGATCCGCTGTTTCGTATCGACCCCGCGCCCTTCGAGCTGGCGCTTGAGCAGGCGCGACTGGAACTGGAGGCAGCGCGTCAGCAGAACGAGACTTTGAGCGCCAGCATCGCATCGGCCCGCGCCGCCCTCGAAGCGGCCCGCGCCAGGGCCCAGGAGAGCGCCCAGGAGCGCCGGCGAGGCGAGCGCTTGATTAGCCAGAACAGCATCTCGCGCCAGCGCCTCGATGGCCTGGTAGCCACCGACCGTCAGGCCCAGGCCGAGGTCAAGTCCGCCGAGGCGGAAGTGGCGCGCCTGGAGGCCGAACTGGGTGCCGAGGGGGAGGCCAACTTGCGTTTGCGTCAGGCCCGCAACGCCCTGGAGCAGGCCGAGCTCGATCTCGACCACACCTTGGTGCGGGCCCAGCATTCCGGCACGCTGAGCAACCTGCAACTCGAGGTGGGTGACTACGCCACCCAGGGACAGCCAGCGCTGGCGCTGATCACCGATGAGGTCGAACTGATCGCGGACTTCCGCGAGAAGAGCCTGCGCAAGGTCGCCGCCGGCGACGAGGCCCGTGTGGTCTTCGACGCCATGCCAGGCCAGGTCTTTGCCGCCCGGGTCGAGAAGCGTGACGCAGGGGTCTACGACGGACAGATCAGCGCCGACGGTAACCTGGCCGACATCCCCACCACCGACCGCTGGCTGCGCGACGCCCAGCGCCTTCGCCTGCACCTTTCGCTGGCCGGGGACGCACCGACGAGTCTGCCCACCGGCTCCCGCGCCACGGTGCAGCTGTTTCCTGGGGAGCACCCGCTGGCCCATCCGCTGGGGGCGCTGCAGATTCGGCTGATGTCCTGGCTGCATTATGTTTACTAAGCAGCCACGGGCGTCGTCTACCAAGCAGCCACGGGCCTTGTTTGCCAAGAGGCTACGGGTGTCGTCAGGGCAGCAGCAACCGAAGGCCTCGAAGCTCAGCGACAATGGCCTGCGCCAGTGTCTGCGTATCGCGGTGGGGGCCTGGCTCGGCTTTCTGATCAGCCAGCTGATGCACTGGAACTATGGTGTCTTCTTCACCGTCTTTCCGATGTTTCTGCTGGGGATCATTCCGGTGTTCAACGCCCATGTGGTGCGCCAGTTCCTGGGTAACGCCTGCCTCAATGTGGTCGAGATCAGCCTGGTGGTGGGGTTGACCCAGCATCTGCCGGTGGTGATGACGGGACTGGTGTTCCTGATGTTCCTGGGACGCTTCACCCTGATGGCCAGGGGGCCGTTGTTCGTGTTCGGCGCCAACGGCGTGCTGACCCTGAGCATCATGCTGCATTTCGCCAGTTACCCCGACCTCGACCTGTTCGACCTGCTGGCCAGCAACAGCGTGGCGAGTTTTCTGGCGGTGGCCATCGCAGCCCTGATGCACTGGCTGTTTCCCGATGTCACGCCGCGACAGCCGCCGCCACGTCAGGCCAAGACAGCGGCGCTGAAGCGCCATCAGGCGTTGATCGGGGCGCTGACCGCGACCCTGTCCTTTCTGGTGTTTCAATTGCTCGATCTGCGCGACTCCCTGTCCGCGCAGATGGCGACCATCCTGATCCTGTTTGCCCTCGGCTACCATGGCGCCCGGATGTCGGCCTGGCGTCGTGCCATCGGCACTCTGTTGGGCTGCAACCTGGCACTGGTGCTGCAACTGGTGCTGTTCACCAAGAGCGACCATCTGCTGCTGGTGCTGCTGGCCTACGCCATCGGTCTTTTGCTGTTCGCACGGGAGCACGTCATCGAGAACGCCGGCTCCGGCATCGGCTTCGGCGGGCTGACGACCCTGGGTATCCTGTTTGGCCAGTACCTGAGACCCGATCAGGATCTGGTCGTCGACGCCGTCTATCGGTTCAGCTCGATGTGCGTGGCACTGCTGGCCACCCTGGCGGTGATGGCGGTACTGCATCGGCTGCTGGATCTATGGCCTGCGGTCTCGAGCCGGGAAGCACCGCACACGAGCTGAGTTTTCTTATGCCGCTTGCAACAGAGAAGGGGGCCGTGTCAGCACGGCCCCCTTTTTAGCTACTTTACCTACCCGCCTGATCTGGCGATTTTGGTCAGCTCTCTGGTGAAGCTTTGTGGCATAGCTTTGTGACATAGCTTTGTGACATAGCCTTCTGGCCCAGCCTCGTGGCTCTGGTCGTGGACGCCCGGGCCTTGTCCGAAAAGTCGCCTAGCCGCCCTGGGGCAGCGGGATGGTCACCAGCCCGTAGGAGTGGACTTCGGCGCTGCCGGGATAGGCATCGACCACGCTCAGGCTGCCGTCATCGTGCTGGATCTCGAACACCCAGGTCTTGCCGGTGTTGCCGCTGATGATGTTGACGTAGTTGCCGTCGGCGCTCAGGTCCATGTCGGCGAAATACTCGTTGTAATCCTCGGCGCGGTAGGCGGCTTCTTCCAGCAGAGCGATGCTGCCGTCCTCGGGATCGACGCTGAAGGTCGACAGGCTCGAGGTATGGGAGTTGGTGGTCCAGGCGTACTTGCCGTCTTCCGAGGTGGTGACCCAGCAGGCGGCCTGCTCGCCACCCCAGATGTCGTCGCCGGTCATCACATCCGCCGACACCAGGGTCAGCTTGCCGTTCTCGTCTATGTCGTAGGACGACATGGAGCCGGTCTGGCCCTCGTATTCCTGCAGGAAGGGATACTTGGCCTTCGACTCCTCGGAGGACGGGTGGAACTGGTAGCCCTGGGTGATATAGCGGGTTTCGGTCACCAGCAGGGTGCTGTGGCCGTCCGGGCGAGTGACCAGCTTGGTGCCGATGGGCAGGGCGAAGAAGCGCTCCTCGCTCAGGTGCGGCGACTCAAGGCTCGAGATCGGCTCCTGCGACAGGAGGCCTTCGTCGTCCACCGCATAGACATGCACCATGCCGGTAAGAAAGCCGACAAGCGTCAGGTACTTGCCGTCCTCGGTGAACTCCATGCTGACCGGAGAATCATCCAGCGGCCGAACGGAGTCGGGGATCTCGGTCAGGTTGCCATCGCCATCGATGGTAAAGCCCTTGATCACCCCCGGCTCATCGTTGGCACCATCGGTGCTGGCGACGTAGACGATGTCGCCATGGCCGTCGATGGCCTTGGGTTTGGCGCCGCCGGCATCCACCACATTGTTGAGCGTCAGCGTCAGGTCGTCTTCGACGTGAAGTGACGACAGGGTGCCGTCGCCGACGTTGGCCACCAGTACGTTGCGGTTGTCTGCCGAACGCCACACGCCGTAGGCCGAACCGAGCGGGTCGAGGCCGCCATCCATGCCGTTGCCCGTGCCGCCGGTGGTGTACTCGCCGACTTTCTCCAGGGTGCCATCGTCAAACTGGCGCCAGGCGATCAGCGAGTTCTCGTCGGCGTTGTTGGTGGCGACGTAGACACCACCCGTCACGTCCCTGGCCATGGCAGGCAGGGAAACCGAAAGCAGGACGAGGCCCATCAAGACTGGATTTTTCATAGCGTACCTTGGTCAGTTTTTGCTTTTCTTGTGCCGCGATGCCGGCAGATCCAGGCATTCAGGCTAGTCGTGGTTTACGTAGGTGCTCGCCGGTGAGTCCTTACACCACCCTGGGCAAGGAGACCTAGTCAGCTGGCTCGCGCCATGGCCTCGACGGCGTCGCCGGGATCAGCGTGCACGTCATTCAATTGCCATCGTTGAAGTTGCCGGAGTGAGAGCATCTAGCAGAAACTGTGCTTTAAAGAATCGTTGTTGAGATAAAGCTTAGGCAAGATTGCGCCGCAATGATGCAGGTGACTGTCGTCAAACGCGCGTAAAGGTTTGAGAATTTCTGACTGCTTCCGGCGATAGCCTGTGTGATGGCCTGGCGCACAGATTTTCCGTTCGTCGTGTTGGTATCTTGGGGGAAAAGAGGGTGGCCGCCCGTCAAGGTGTGTGTCATACCGACTGCTACAGCCTGGCAATTGGCAGCTCATCCCAGCGAGTGGTGTAGCGCGAGGTGCGATGTTCGCACTTGAGCTGCCAGGCCGCATCCACGCTGGTCTTGCCAAGGCTCAAGGCGCCGCGACCGTGCTTCTGGTTGATCGCGTCCAGGGTGTCCATCAGGCGCTGATTGCGTTCTTTTTTGCCGTCGTCGACGGCAAACAGATCCTGCTGCAGGCTTGCCTTGTCGGCGATGTCGAGTAGCATCACGCCGGCCTTCATATACTGGTGTCCTGGGCGATAGATACGCGCAAGCGCCCGGGTCGCGGTTGCCACGATCTCGAGGCTGTCGTCGCTGGGACGCGCCAGCGGAACCACCAGCGAAGGGTGGTGCTGGGGCAGATCCTGACGATGCTTGTTGGTTTTCAAGAACACCAGCAGCGCCCGCGCCACGCTGCCCTGACCACGCAGCTTTTCAGCACCGCGGCCGGCATGGGCGCGCACTGCCTGACGCAACTGCGCGAGATCATCGGTGGGCCGACCAAAGGAGCGGCTGGTCATGATCCGTTCGCGCGGGGCGCCGACGTCGTCGAGGCGGATGCAGGATTCGCCGCGAAGTTCGCGTACCGTGCGTTCCAGCACCACGCTGAAATGGCGGCGGATATGCTTGGGGTCGGCTTCACGTAGCTGCCAGGCGGACTCGATGCCGAGCTGCCCAAGCCGGGCGGCGGTGCGCCCGGCGACGCCCCAGACCTCGGTGACCGGCAGGCGTTGCAGCAGCGCCCGGGTTGCCGCCGAATCGGCCTCGAGCACGTGGACGCCGTCTGCGCGGGGATCCTTCTTGGCCTGGTGGTTGGCGATCTTTGCCAGGGTGCGGCTGGTCGCCACGCCGACGCCGACGGGAATGCCGGTGTGGCGCATCACCGTGTGTCGCAAGCGCCGGCAGTGGGCGTCCAGCCCGGCGGGTGCCATGCCCGCGAGGTCGAGAAAGCACTCGTCGATGCTGTATACCTCGACGGCGGGAGCAAACTCCCGCAGCGTATCGACCACCCGACGCGACATGTCGCCGTAGAGCGCATAGTTGCTCGACAGCAGGATGCACTGCCTGCGCAGCGCGCCCTCGATCTTGAAGGCAGGCATGCCCATGGCAACGCCGAGGTCCTTGATCTCCTGGCTGCGGGCGATGACGCAGCCGTCGTTGTTGGACAGCACCCCCACAGGCTTGCCGCGAAGCGAGGGGTCGAAGACCCGCTCACAGCTGACGTAGAAGTTGTTGCAGTCGACCAGCGCGATCACCGCGCGACTCCCGCTGCCAGGGCGTGGATATTGTGGGTGACCACGCCCCATAGGTCGCAGTCGCGACCGTTGAGCGGAATCGGCGCGAAGGCCTCATTGGCCGCCAGCAGGTAGGGTCGATTGCCGATATAGCCAAGCTGCTTGCAGGTCAGCTCACCGTCGACGCTGGCGATCAGCACCGAACCGCTGCACGGCTCCAGCGAGCGATCCACGATCAGCAGATCCCCGTCGAAGATGCCGAGGCCCTTCATCGACTCGCCCTTGGCGCGCAGGTAGAAGGTGGCGCTGGGGTGGGGCACCAGATGCGCCACCAGATCGAGCTGTCCCTCCAGGTAGTCATCGGCCGGTGACGGAAAGCCCGCGCGAACCTCGGTCGCCGCCAGCGGCAAGGCGGTCCTGGGCGCGTGCGGATCGACCCGCCCCAGCACCTCCACCTCAAGACTCATGGCACAGGCTCCCGTCGTTGCCATAGGCGCTACACGAAAGGGTTCGCCAAACAAGTGAATAGTCGTCGCGCATGGGGGCCTCCTGAATCGCAGATACTGTTTGGATATACAGTATCAGGAGGTGCATGGCTGCGCCAGCACAGGAGGGCGGGGGCAAAGTTGGCTTGGTGAGCGAGATGGGGTTGGTTGGATTGGGAGTAGGGAATTGGAAGGTGGATGACGAGGTTGGTGGGGCTGTCGGTAATAGTTGGTACTTTTGCACGAACTTATGGATTGTGGCTTAGACAAGGCAACGGTTGAAGTGCGTTTATATAGGTAAACGGAAATTTAACGTATAGTAAAATAAGTGCTGTTACCCTCTGATGTATGTGATATTTTTATATCTAGAATAATTGTTATGATGATTAAAAGGTTTGGTGGATTTGATGGCAAAAGAACTTTCTAAAGCTGACTACATTCTTAGGAGTCTGCAGAAAATATCTCACAAAAGATGGGAGTTGTACATTGTTTCTCGAATAATTCATAAAATTGATAATGACGTTGAATTCGTATGTCAGCAGCTTGTATATCGGCCAGAGGGCTATCGTGCCTTGACTGATATTTATTTTCCTCAGTTCAATCTGCATCTGGAGATTGATGAAAAGCATCACACAAACCAAATTTCTGAAGATATTGAGAGAAGTGATGATATTGTTTTAGCTACAGGACACGAAATTCATAGGATAAAAACGTATGGCGATGAAGGGATGTTTAAAGACATTTCTATTGTTGCGGAAGAAACTGATAATTTCATCGATAAACTGAACAAAATTAAAGAGATTGGTGTTGACAACGGCACGTTTGTTCCTTGGGACTGGGATTTCGCTTATTCTTCACGGAGATGGATCAATCAAGGATATTTGGACGTTGCCGATAATCCTGTTTTTCGAACGCAGGCAGAAGCCTTGAGATGTTTTGGTTTTAAAGGGAAAGCACTGCAGCGTGGCGCTTGGGGGATACCTGATGGTAGTACCGATGTTGTATGGTTTCCCAGACTTTTTAGACATGGTATGTGGCACAATAAAATAACAAAAGATGGTGAGCGTATTTACGAGTGTGCTGAAAATCTTGACGGGAAAAAATCTATTGAGACTCAGTTGATAGACGCTGAGAGAAATCCGGAAAGAAAAACAATTGTTTTTGCCAAAGCTAAAGACTCCTTGGGAAGAAACCTTCTTCGGTTTGTTGGTACATTTAAATTAAATATTTCAAGATCGACGGAGGATTGTATTGTGTTTGATCGTATAGGTACGAGGGAAAAAGTTCGATTTTTGTGAATAGGTGATTTTTTATTCTAAAATCAACCATTCTGTTTTAGTGTTTTTGATTTTTTTGGTGTGATTGTGGATATGAAAAATAAAACTCATGAAATAAGACAAAAGTTCGTTGGTTGCCTACTAGGAGGCGCTGTCGGTGACGCACTTGGCGCTCCGGTAGAGTTTATGACTCATATTGAGATTGTCTCTAAGTTTGGTGAGTCTGGTATAACTGAGTACGTGCCGTGTTATGGTGGTATAGGTCGAATTACTGATGATACCCAAATGGTATTGTTTACTGCCGAGGGGCTGCTGCGCGGTCATGTACGGGGCGCCAGACGTGGGATATGTCACAGAGCCAGTGTAATCTCCAGTGCTTATGAGCGCTGGCTTTATACACAAGGGTATCGGTCGCGAATGGAAACAGGAGAAGACTGGCTCACTAGTGGTTGGTTAGCCGGACATGCAGAATTGCAAAATCAACGTGCGCCGGGTCGTACTTGTATCTCGGCATTGCGATCGATGGAAAGATATGGCGCTTCAGCTAAGAACAACAGTAAAGGCTGTGGTGGACTCATGCGAGTGGCGCCATGTGGACTTTTCATTTGGCCTTCTACGACTGGCAGCGATGCTTTCCATCTGGGTATGCAAGCCGCGAGTATTACTCATGGTCATCCCAGCGGCTATTTGACCGCTGGAGTGCTGTCGGAATTAATCTTGCATCTTATCAATGGTAAAGGTCTCAGAGATTCACTTGGAAAAGTGAAGGAGACACTTGTGGCTTATGAAGGGCACGAAGAGACGCTTGATGCTCTGGAAAAAGCTGAAGCGTTGGCCGATATTTCGAGTAATCACTTCGAGGCTATTAGTAAGCTGGGGCAAGGGTGGGTAGCAGAAGAGGCACTTTCTATTGCTGTCTATTGCGCCTTTGTTGCCAAAGATCTCCGCCATGGAGTCTGCCTTGCAGTTAATCATGATGGCGACTCTGATTCTACTGGCGCCATTACTGGCAATCTATTGGGCGCCATGATGGGGGGGGCGGCCATCCCGGAGAGTTGGTCGGAACCGCTAGAATTAAGGGACGTGATAGCTGAAATGGCTGAGGATTTAGTGGATAGCAATGAATGGGACTTGGATGATTTTGGTGGCGTCGACAATGATTGGGTGTGGAAAAAATATCCGGGATATTGACAGTTTCGGCAACAAGCGTTCAAGAAACTAGTCCTTTGATTTCTTGGTGATGCCATCTTGCTTGCTGACTCGTCGTGTCGATTGGCTTGCGTCCTAAGGCTGAATTTCGGTCAATAGATGCCTTTTCTACCGAGCACCGACAGGTACTAAATGTTGAATAATGTCCGCGAGTATGCCAGTGACTGCTTAATTGTCGGGTCCCGGATGTTTGTTAATGACCGTTTCACCGAACCGTCCGCGGGCGCCCCCTTTGGCGCCATCCTTTAGCTCAGGAGGGGGAGCCAAACTGGCCTTGCAGGAGGGCGGGGACGTAGAGGTCAGCATCGAGTTGGGGCGAATGAAGGCCAAGCCCGGTGGGAGAAACCTCTATGTCGTTCAGGGCTTCTGGCGTGGCGTCGGTGAGACCTTCCACGAGGTGCGGCGGGATCGCGAGCTCAAGCCCTGAGTTCAGGTGCATGGTGACGCGATGGGTGCGACTGTCGTATCGCGCGGAAACAACGTGGGCGTGACCGCGTGCACAGGCCATGCGGGCCTCTGCCTGCCGGACGTCATCTTCAGTAATGGCCACGTGTCTCTCCCCGTTCGCAGGCGTCTCCCAAGGTCATTCATCGATTGTGCCACTATCGAATTCCACAGCATTAGTGTTGGTTATGCCGTCTAGCTTAGCGACCGCGGTTCCATCGTAAAAACCAGGCGAGACCTGAATGCCCAGTGGGCCACAGGGCTCCCCCTGTGGCCCGCTCCTTTCACGCGTACTTGTCGTGCCAGCGCTTGACCGCGATACGTTCCTTGAGCAGTTCCAGCATGTCGACCAGCACCTGTTCGGTGATCTGTTCGGTCTCGGGGTCGGTACGCAGCCAGGCGTCGAAGCCGCTGTCGGCCATATGTTCGACCAGCGAGGAGAACTCCCTGGACTTGAGACCGTTCAGGGCTTCATCGACCAGGTGGCAGGCGAGGTCGGACATCGATGACTCCAGGCCCTGGGTGAGCTGGGAGCCCATGGGCAGGCGCTTGAGTCGCTGAAGCTCCGGCGTTTCGGCCAGGGTGCGGGCGACCAGGCCGCGCACGTAGGCCAGCGTCGCGAAACGGTTGTGGTGGGCGATGTCGCCGACCATGGTCTCGAGGCGTTGGCTGACTTCCCGCACCAGGGCTTCCTTGCGCGGCGTGACGATCTTCTCGATGGCCGGTGAGGCCAGGCCGTCGCCGCTGGTGAGTTCCTCCTGGACGTTGTCGAGCAGGCGGATGGCGATACGATCGGTGAGTTCCTCCATCAGGATATCGGCGTACTTGGCGACAACCGAGTAGAGATACCAGCGACGCACGTCGATCAGTCCCAGGCGGTGCAGGCGGTGCAGCAGCGAGATAACACGCAGGATACGCAGCACTCGGAAGCCGGCGAGGGGAATACACCCCAGCACGTCGTACCAGTGCACGAAGGGGTAGAAGAACCAGCGGTGGTAGCGGCGTTGGTAGATGGCAACGGCCCAGCCAAGCAGCACATCGAACAGGAAGACGGCGACGAAGGCCAGGTCGATGCTGAAGAAGTTGGCATGGACATGCCGGTCGTAGGCGCCGTGAAGGCTGGGGGCCGCCGCCTCGAAGGCGGCGTTGAGCGGTGGCAGCAGAAACAGGCTGTCGAACAGCAACAACGCCAGGTTGGCGATCACCAGCGCGATGATGAACAGGTCCCACACCAGATGAGCCCGCTCTAGGGCGGGCGAGGTCGTGCGGGTGGCGGGCATGAGTCCTCCTTGGATGCGTGTGACACTCCATTCTCCACCAGCCTAGAGCGTCCTGGCGTTGGTCGCATCCCCACTTCGCCTTGTGCCAAAGCGTCGTTGGCGCTGTGAGGATGCGGCTTTCTGTCGATGGGCAGCATCTCTGGGCTACTGAACCGGAACAATATGCCGAGCGATTTTGCAGGGCCTATGTTTCGGGCGACTGAAACAGCCGACTCTGACGCGCAATCCGTCGTTCGATGGCCTTGGCCAGCACCACGTCGCTTGCGCTGAGCAGGGTGAAGGTCTTCTTGGCGCGGGTGACGGCGGTGTAGACCAGTTCGCGGGTCAGGATCGGCGACAGGGTGTCCGGCATCACCAGGGCGGTATGGACGAACTCCGAGCCCTGGGACTTGTGCACCGTCATGGCGAATACCGTCTCGACCCGCTGCAGCCGGCTGGGCAGCACCCAGCGGATGCCGCCCTGGCCGTCACCGGCAGGAAAGGCCACGCGCAGGGTGGTACCGGCCTCGGGGTTGGCGAACTCCACCGGCACCTTGAGGGCAATGCCGATATCTCCGTTCATCAGCTTGAGCGCGTAGTCGTTGCCGGTGACCAGCACCGGGCGGCCTTCGTACCAGTGGGTGCTGTGATCCGGCTTGTCGATCAGTCCGGCTCGCGCCAGCGCCTGCTCGATGCGCTGATTGAGCGATTCGACCCCGTAGTGGCCGGCGCGCAGCGGCGTCAGCAACTGGAACTGGGTGTGGGCCTCGAGGATGGCAGAGGCCCAGCGGTCCCACTCGGCTCGCTCGGATGACAGCGACGGGCGTGGCCGCAGCAGACCGCTTTGCTCGAGTGCGCCAGCTTCCGGGGTGTCGGGACGCGGGGTGATGGCGCCCAGATAGAAGCGATAGCCCCAGGCCGCGTCCTGGCCTCGGCCATCCAGCGCCAGGGTCATCAGGCGCCGCTCGTTGGCGCGGGGCAGGGCCTGGCGTTGCGCCTGGGGAAAGGCGGTGTCGTCCAGCACCGCGAGCGCCCGCCGGCTGTCGCCGGCGTTGATGGCGCGGGCAAGCTGGCCGATACCGCTGGCGTCATCGAAGCGAAAGGAGTGGCGCAGCATGGCGACGGACTGATCCAGCGCTCGGCCGTCGCCGTCGTGCAGGGCCTCGGGCAACGACAGCCCGGTAGCCGCTTCGAGCCAGTCGCTGACGTCGCGGCGATAGTGGCCCTGTTCGGCCCGGGCGCACAGGTTGCCGAGCACCGCGCCGGCTTCCACCGAGGCGAGCTGGTCCTTGTCGCCGAGCAGCACCAGGCGTGCACGGGGCGGCAGGGCGTCGAGCAGTGCCGCCATCATGTCGATGTCGACCATCGACGCCTCGTCCACCGCCACCATGTCCAGCGGCAGAGGGTTGAGGCGATGATGATGGAAGTGACGGGTATCGGGTCGGGCGCCGAGCAGCCGGTGCAGGGTCGAGACCTCGTGGGGAATCGAGGCGCGCACCTGGGCGGCGTCCGGCAGCGGCAGTTCGTCGAGGGCGGCGATCTGGTCGCGAATGGATTCGCTGAGTCGCGCCGCCGCCTTGCCGGTGGGGGCGGCCAGGCGTATCGCCAGGGGGGCGCCGCGCTCAGCGATGGCCTGGGTCTGCAACAGCGCCAGCAGGCGGATGACGGTGGTGGTCTTGCCGGTGCCGGGGCCGCCGGTGATCACCGCGAAAGGGGCGCGTGCGCCCAGCGCACAGGCGAGCTTCTGGGAGGCGGCCTGGTCGGCACGCGGATCGGACGGGGGAAACAGCGTATCCAGCACCGGACGCAGGCGGGCGGCGTCACCGTCGGCGGTCGGATGATCCTCGGTTGGAGCGTCCTCGGCTGGATGATCCTTGGTTGGAGTGCCGGGCGTCGACAGCCGCGCGGCGATGGCGTTGGCGACCCGCTGTTCGTTGCGCCAGTAGCGGCGTAGATAGAGGCGCTCTGCCTCCAGTACCAGAGGACTGGCGCCTGGGCCTTGCGCCACCGCCGACCAGCGCTGAAGCCGGTTTGCCCAGTCGTCGCCGAGACGGCCGAGCAGGGCCTCCGGCGGGGGCGGGGCGGCGTCGTCACGTGCCACGTCGCGAGCGACGGCGATCAGTGTCTCGGGCTGGCGGCGGGCCGGATTCAGATCCAGCAGCAGATGCCCCTGGCCGGCCTGGTGGCTGACCAGCATGGCCGCCAGCAGGCAGCTGGCGTCGCCGTCCGGGGCGAGCCTGGCCAGCCGATGTGGCAGCGCCGCGTCCAGATCTCGGATCCAGCCGTACTCGGCCCAGGCAAACAGCAGCGACAGCAGCGCCTCGGGGTCGGCCAGTGCCTGCTCCGGGGTGGCAAAGGGCGAGGACGGCAGGGCGGTCGAGGCTGCATCGCCCGGTGTCTCGCCCTTCCCCTCGCGGTGTACCTCAGGGTTAGCCTCGCTCATGCCATTGCCTCCCCGCTGGTGTCATTGCCATGGCCGGTGGCGCTGTCATGGGTTGCTCTCGCGGCGTGGCCCGCCTGTCCGGCCAGGATATCGTCGAGTGCCTCGATAAAGGCTCGGGGCGGCTTGATCGCGGCGACGCCGCGCGAGGGCGCGGTAATACCGCGCAGAAAGACCAGCATGGCCCCTCCAACGTGGCGGTCATAGTCATAGTCCGGCAGGCTCTGGCGCAGGTGGCGATGCAGTGCCACCAGGTAGAGCGCAAGCTGCATGTCGTAGCGCTTGTCGAGCATGGCGGCGCGCATGGCGTCCTGGTGGTAGGCGTCATCGTCCGGACCCAGCCAGTTGGATTTCCAGTCGATGATATAGAAGCGTCCCTGATGCTCGGCCAGGAGGTCGATAAAGCCCTTGAGCAGGCCGTTGAGGCGCTGATAGCCCAGTTGGGGCCTGGGCACTCCGGGAAACAGATGCTGGCGGGTGAGCTTGTCCATGGCCGGGGTGATGGCGTCATGGGTGGCGAACCAGAAGTCGGGCTCGGCGCGGTAGCGCTCAAGGCTCGCCAGCACCGGCCCATCGTCGGCATCCTCGCCGTCGGGGCGCTCTTGTGTGGTCGAGGTCAAGGGCGTGGTCAGCCAGCGATGGATGCCGTCGGTCAGCGCCTGGGTGTGTGCTTCCCAGCCGCGGCGGCGGCAGCGTTGGGCCAGGCGGGCGAGCAGGCCTGCATCATCAAGCGCGCTGTCAAAGCCGTGCTCGGCCAGCGCTTCCAGCACGCCGTGCAGGAAGGTGCCCGGGCCAGGGCCCCGCGGGAAGGCGTGCAGGGTACCGGGCTCGGGGGCGCCGGCTTCTCGCGCCGCGGGCACCAGGCGGGCGTCCAGATGCTCTTCCTCCAGCACTTCGGCCTCGGGTGTCTCGGGGGCGGTGGCTCCCTTCTGTGCAAGCGAGGAGTAACTCGCGATCCACCAGGGGGCAAAGGG
Source organism: Halomonas sp. DP5N14-9 (assembly GCF_019802175.1). Taxonomy (NCBI): domain Bacteria; kingdom Pseudomonadati; phylum Pseudomonadota; class Gammaproteobacteria; order Oceanospirillales; family Halomonadaceae; genus Halomonas; species Halomonas sp. DP5N14-9. The sequence continues at coordinate 133,118 of NZ_JAHVHR010000018.1, read as the reverse complement.
GCTGTGGCTGGGCGTGCGCGCGCCCTTGGTGGCGAGCTCGGTGGTGACCGGGTGGTACTGGATCTGGGGGCTATCACTGCTGGCGTCGATGGCGTCCAGGGCGATGGCGTCGAAGCCCCCGCTCATGGCCTCCCAGCGCTCTCGCAGGTTTGTCAGGTCAGGGATCGCCTCGCCGCCGGCCAGCAGATAGCCCAGCGCCGACTTGTGCAGGGTGGCGCTCCTGGCGTTGCCGAGCTTGAGGGGGGCAAGGCCAACGAAGGTGGCGTGGCGCGCTCGGGTCAAGGCGACGTACAGAAGCCGTACCTCCTCGGACAGTCGTTCGTCGTCGGCCAGCTCAAAGCCCTCCTTGGCCATCTCCTTCTTGGCCGCCAGTTCGAGCAGCGGCTGGTCGTCGACGTGGTACAGGGGCGTGCCGGACTGGCCGCTGATCTCCTTGTAGGTGCACAGGAACGGCAGGCACACCAGCGGATACTCGAGCCCCTTGGACTTGAAAATGGTCACCACCTGGATCAGGTCGGCGTCGCTTTCCAGGCGCAGGATCTGCTCGTCGTGGCCAGGGTCGTCGAGGTGTTCGGCGAGCACGCGAATCAGGGCGTGGTCGCCGTCCAGGGTGTCGCTGGCCTGCTGGGCCCATTCGGCCAGATGCAGCAGGTTGGTCAGGCGACGCTGGCCCTGGTGGGCGCCGAGCAGTCGCTCGGGGATCCGGTAGTCGTGCAGCAGTTGGCGCAGCGCCGGCAGTACGCCCCGACGCTGCCAGCGCAGGCGGTAGCCAAGAAAGCGCTCCTGCACCCGCTCCCAGGCGGTCTCGTCGCGTTGCAGCCGGTCGAGCTCGGCTAGTCCCAGGCCCAGGGTGGCGGTGGCCAGGGCCGTGCGCAGGGGCGATACCGACTCCGGGTTGGCCATGGCCTTGAGCCAGTGATGCAGGTCGCGGGCCTCGGCGGTGGCGAAGACGCTGTCCCGATCCGACAGGTAGACGCTGGCCAGGCCGCGCTCGCTCAAGGCGTTGCGGATGGCGCTGGCCTCGCTGCGATCGCGCACCAAGATGGCGATATCGCCGGCCTTCAGCGGAGTGAGCTTGCTGTCACCGGCGTTCCTTGAGGTGGCGAAACCGGCACTTGGAGTGCCGTCGCCAGGACTGGCCTGATTGAGCCAGTCGGCAATGCGGTCGGCGCAGTGGCGGGAGGCCTCGCGCAGGTAGCCTTCCTTGTTGAGACAGCCGTTGTCCTTGTTGCCGTCGGCGATCAGCCAGCCGGTCAGCGCGGCGGCGGGCTTGCCATCCAGGCACAGGGTTTCCTTGCGACCGTTGGCGCCGACCGATTGAAAGGGCAATGGATTGTGGTCGTCGGCGGCGAAGCGGAAGGCGGCGCGGGGGTGGCGCTGCTCGGCGAACGCGAACAGCCGGTTGACCGCTGCCACGGCGGCCTGGCTCGAGCGGAAGTTGGTGTCGAGGCTGTGGTGATGCCCGAGGGTGGCGTGACGGGCGCCCAGGTAGGTGTAGATGTCGCCGCCGCGAAAGCCGTAGATCGCCTGCTTGGGATCACCGATCAGGATCAGCGCCGTGGCGTCATGGTCAGGGGTGCCTGGCTCAGCGGTGGGCGCATCGCCGATACGATAGACCCGCTCGAAGATGCGGTACTGGGCCGGATCGGTATCCTGGAACTCGTCGATCATGGCCACCGGGAACTGCTGGCGAATGCGCCGTGCCAGGGTCTCGCCACCGTCGCCGTCCAGGGCGCCGGCCAGTCCGGTGATCATATCGTTGAAACCCATCTGGGCGTTGGCCTCGAGCTGCTCGGACAGCCGCTGGCTGACCCAGTCGCGGGCATCCGCCAGCACCTGGGGGTAGAGCTCGCGCTGCAGGGTCTCGACCTGCTCGTCGTTGTCGCGACACGCCTCCAGGGCCTCGAACAGGCCAAGCTCGGGCACCTCGGTGCCCTTTTTTACCCGCAGCTTGGAGCGCGCGAGCTTCTGCACGAAGCTTGCCTCGGCAAGGGGCAGCTTGCCGATTGCCCAGTTGTCGAGCTGTTCCAGCCAGCCGTCGAAGGTGTCGTCGTCATCCTTGCCGCGAAAGCTGCCGCCGTGCATCGCCGGGCGCAGCGTGCGCAGGCAGTCGTGCACCGCCTCCTTCTCATCCAGGTAGGCGCGGCGGGCGGCCTCTTCCAGCCTGTCGGCGCTCCCACGGGCGTCGCTGAACTGGGAAAGGTGGGCGCCGAAATCGCCAGCGGCCAACGGCTCGCCGCAGAAGACCAGGCTGGCGTCCTCCCGGCTTAGCAGGTTGCGCAGCGCCTTGTTCAGCCCCTGGGGCGAGCCGAACAGCTCGACCATGGACGCGGCCAGGGGTTCGTCGAGGGGGTAGACGCGAGTGCGCCAGTAGTCGGTAACCGCCTCCTGGGTCATCTCGCCGAGATCCTTGACCACCTCCTGGCGAAACAGCTTGCCGCTGTCGAAGGCGTGCTCCTTGAGCATTCGCTGACACCAGCTGTGGATGGTCGAGATGGCGGCGTCGTCCATCCATTCGGCGGCAAGCATCAGTCGCCGGGCGCAGGCGGGCCAGGCGTCGCGCTCGAAGTCGTCGCGCAGCGCGGCCAATAGCGGGTCGCGTTCGGCGAGGCCGTCGTCCGCGGCCGAGCCGTCGTCCCTGTCGCCGGCGCGAAAGGCCTCGGCGGCCTGGACCAGGCGCGCCCGGATACGATCGCGCAGCTCCTGGCTTGCGGCCTCGGTAAAGGTCACCACCAAGATGTCCGGCGGCACCAGCGGCTGACTGAAGCCATTGTCACGTCGACTCGCCGGGTTGTCGGGCTGGCCGTGGCCCAGCACCAGACGCACGTAGAGCAGCGCGATGGTGAAGGTCTTGCCGGTGCCGGCGCTGGCCTCGATCAACTGGCTGCCCTGCAGCGGCAGCGCCAATGGCAGCGGCGTCTGGCCGGCGTTGTCCGGGGAAGGCGGCTGGTCGTCGGTGGAGAAAAGGTCGGACGGCAGGCTCATGCGGATTCCTTCCCGGTGGTGGCGTTACTCTTGCCCGATGCTTTGTCAGAACCCTTGCGAGCGCTGCGCGCGGTGCTGATCCAGCCATGCAGGTCGGCGTAGAGCTCACGGCAGGCCTCGGCAAAGCCCTCGGCGCCGATCAGCTCGTCGAGGCTTGGAAATTCACGCAGCAGCAGCGGGCTTCGCTCCGGCAGTTTTTCCCAGGCCTGCTCCCAGGCCTTGCGCAATGTAGCTGACGTCTGGGCGTCTGCCGGTGGCCAGGCTGCATCCTCTGCCACGGGGTATTCCTCGAGCAGAGCAAAGGCGATGTCGGGGTGGCAAGGCGTGGCCCCCTGCATGGCGGCAAGCCAGCAGCTCATCAGTGCATCCAGGCGTCTTGCGGCCTGTTCGCGGGGCATGCCGGGGATCTCCAGCACGCCGCTGGGTGATACCAGATGGCTCGGCGAATTCGGGTAGAGGCACTGCAGCGCCAGGTGCGCCGGCCAGTGACGCAGAATCTGGCTCCAGTGAAAATGCTCGCCCTGGTGGATCTGGCTGGTCAACAGCACGATGCGGGCCACCTCACTCGCGCCCGCATCCGCATCCGCATCGCCCTCGTCGCTGGCCCCGGAGGAGGGGGCAGAGTCGGTCGCGTGCAGGTGGGACAGGGCGTCTTCCAGTACCAGGGTCTCATTCGAGTCGGACAAGGGAAGGCGACTGTCGTGGCGAAGCTGCGGTGCCCGCTGCAGCGAGCGCGGGTAGCGCTCTAGCAGTTCGCGGTAGTGGTCGAGAGCGTCGGGGATTCGCTCCAGCAACTGGCGGCGGATCACCGGGCCCACCGGTGGCGGCGGGTAGTGGCCGGCGCGTTGCTGGCGCTGGACCTGGCGTTCGATCAACAGGGCGGGGTCGCAGGCGCGGTCGTGGGCCAGACGCTGGCCTAGCGGCTGCACCAGGGCCTCGCGCTGCTGCCAGCGGGCGAGGCCGGCGAAGGCGAAGGGTTCGTCGTCGTCGCTCAGCGTCTGTTCGTCGCGCATGCTGGTGGACAGGCGCTGCTGGAACAGGGCGCTGACGGGATCGCGCAGCAGGCCGGAAAGCTGCGACAGGCCGATGGCGCCTTCGGGGCGCCAGGGCGGCAGCGCCTCATCGGCTGAGGTGGCCGTCATCGGGTCCGGGTGACGTGAATCACGCTGGTGCAGGGGCTGCCACTCGTCTGCATAGGTATAAAGCGGCGAGTCCGCCAGGAAGTAGCCGGCGCCGAAGGGCTGCAGCGGGTGCTCGGTGGTCAGGGCGGTGAGCAGGCCCTCGGCCATCTGCTGCTCTTCGGCCAGCGAGCGCTCATCGTGGGGCGGTTGGTCGGGAAGGCGCCAGCCCTTGCCAAGGTGGTCGCGCAGCTGGCCGACCAGCACGCTGGGCGGCTTCTCGCCGTTGTCCTGGGGGCTGCGTCCGCACCAGCTGATGGTCAGCCGGTCCCGCGCCGACAGCAGTGCCTCGAGGAACAGGTAGCGGTCGTCGTCACGCCGGGAGCGGTCGCCGGCGCGATAGTGCCCGCGCATGGCCATCAGGTCGAAGTCCATGGCCTCGGCGCGGCGCGGGTAGGCGCCGTCGCTCATGCCCAGCAGCACGACGTGGCGGAAGGGGATCGCGCGCATGGGCATCAGGGTGGCGAAGGTGATGCGGCCCATCATGAAGCTCTGGGACAGCTGGGGCTGGTCGATGCGCGAAAGCCAGCTTTCACGCACCACCGCCAGCGGCAGACGGATGCCGACCTCGGCCGAGTCGACCTCCTCGTGCCAGGTCTCGAGCGCCGCCTGGATGCGTCCGAGCAAGGCCTCTTCGGCACTGGAGCCGGGGGCCAGGGTGCGCTCCAGCATGGTTCCCAGAACCTGGTCCCATTGGCTGGCCGTCTTGGGTTCGATCAGGCTCTGACGAACCTCGTCGAGGGTCATGATCAGCCGGTACAGCGGACCCACCAGGGTGGCGTCGAGGCCGGCGACTTCGTCGTAAGGCACGATGTCGCCCCAGTCCTCGCCGTCGTCGCCGGCCTCGCCCACGGCGTAGCCCATCAGCATGCGCTCGAGGCCGAAGCGCCAGGTGTGCAGCTCGTCGTGTTCCGGCAGGCCGAGTTCGGCTCGCTGGGAAGCATCGAGGCCCCAGCGTACGTTGGCTTCGCGAATCCAGCGTTGCAGGGTGGATAGGTCACCCTCGCCAAGGCCAAAGCGCGTGCGGATGGCCGGGATGTCCAGCAGGTCGAGGATCTCGCTGGCGCGAAAACGCAGACGCGGCAGCGACAGCAGGGTCTCCAGTGCCACCAGCATGGGTTCGCGATGGCGTTCCTGCTGGTCGGCCACGTGGTAGGGCAGGTGGCGCTTCTCGCCCGGGGCGAACTGGCCGAATACCGCGTCGATATAGGGCGCGTAGTCGTTGATGTCCGGCACCATCACCATCACGTCCCTGGGTTCGAGAGTCGCATCCTCGGCGAACGCCTCGAGCAGCTGGTCGTGCAGAACCTCCAGTTCACGCTGAGGGCTGTGGCAGATGTGAAAACGGATCGAGTGGTCGTGCTCGGGATCAAGCGCTGGCCACTCGGCCTGGGTCTCCGCCAGCGGGCGCAGGTTGAGGATGTCGTCCTGCAGCTGGCCCAGCAGGGTGTCGGTGGGCGGCGCGAGGAACAGATCCACCGAGTCGTCGAGCAGGGCGCTCAACGCCTCCACGTCGGTGTGGTCATGTTCGCTGAGCAGCTGCAGGTAGTCGCGGCCCTGCTTGCCCCATGCTGCCAGCAGCGGATGGGCGTGTAGATGCAGCTGTTCGAGCGAGTGGTGAAGCTCCGCCGGCATGCCCTGGCGACGGCGCTGGCGCACGTGGCGGCGCAGTACCTCCTGGGTCTCGATGATCTCGCCCCAGTAGAACTGGCAGGGGTTGAGCAGACACAGCACCACCTCGCTGATGCTGGACAGGGCGGCCAGCACCTCCAGGGTCTGCTGGGGCAGCGACGAAATGCCGAACACCACGATACGCGGCGGTATTTCCGGGGGGCAGGCCGTCTCGCCCTGTTCGACCTCGCGGGTCAGCTGCTCGGCGGCCCGCTTGAAGCGCTGGTGCACGGCGCCGCGGTGACTGTGGCGCTGGTCGGCGGGCAAGGCGTCGCTGATCCTGCGCCACAGGGCCGGCTGCCAGCGCTGGTCATCGGGGACCGCTGCGACGCGGTTACCGGGCAGGGTGAGCACATCGTTCCCGGCCTCCCAGGCGGTGAGCCAGTCGGCGCGATAGACCTGGTACTGATCGAACAGGTCAGCCAGGCGCTCGGCCAGCTGGTAACGCTTGCGCTGCTCATCGTCCTCGCGCAGGTAGCGCGCCAGCGGCTCGAACAGAGGGTCGTCCAGGGCTTCGGGCAGCAGCTTCATCAGGTGCCAGCGCAGGCGACTCTTGTCCCAGGGGGAGGTGGTCGGCACCTGCCCCGAGCCTTCCACCGCCTCGATCACCGCGCGGTAGGCCTGCCACTGAAAGCGCGCGGGCAGGGCAACGTCGGTGCCGAGACAGACGCCGTAGCCCGGTTCGCCCTGGCGCTCGGCGATCGAGGTCTTGAGCCACTGGGCGATACCGTTGCTTTGCACCAGAAAAAGGGTGCGTGCCAGCGGATGCAGCGGGCGTCGTCCCAGCCACTTCAGGGTCAGATCACGCAGATCCTCCATACGGTTGCCCTGCAGGACGATCAAGCCCGAGGCGGCGGTGGTATCGGTCATGGCGAGTTCTCTGTACTGCGTGAAGGCGTGGCAGCCCGAGGCGGTGACGGCGCTAGCTTGAGCAGAACACGCATCGCTATCGTCGGGACGTCTCGGCATAGCCTAATGGATGCGGCGGCGGGGATCACCATCACCGGATGACCACAGTGTCTGGTCGTAGACGGGCGTCATCTATTGGCCAACATCGCAAGGTAGGCCTCGTCTGTGATGAAGCGGCGTTTCGATGGGGGTGAGCAAATGTCGGCCTCGGCCGAGGGGCGCTTTGCCGAGCACTACCGAGATGGCAACAGTTCATCGACCGGGGCGATATAGCGGCAAGCCGGGTCGTAGCGCTTTATCAGGCCATCGGCGGGCAACCGTTCAGTCGGCCAGCGCCAAAGATCGATAGTGAGCAGGTAGCGCTTCATGGATGATTTCCATCAAACAACGCTTCGATGACGTCCTCTTCCAGCGGAGCATCCCAGCCAGCCTCCGCCTCGATACGACCCTTGGTCAGTCCATAGAGCTCATTCAGGCCAAATCCTCGATCTTTCAAGGCTTCAATGCGTGCAACCGGCTTCCCGTTCTTGCAGATCAGTACCTCCTGCCCGCGCTGAGCGGCAGCGATCCCGGAGTCCTTATCGAGAGTCCCGATTTCTGACCACGAACCACAGCCAGATAGCGACACTCAGCGACAGATAGACCACCAGCGGAAGGGCGAGAAACAGCGCCAGCACCTTGATCGAGAAACCTTCCTTGAAAAAGTAGACGATCAGCAGCAGCGGGAAGATGCTGGCAACCAGCAGCGGCCCAGCCTCACGCCGTATCCACTGGACGACCGCGGTGGTCTTGTTGCGCATAAGCGTCCTCTGGTGGTCGTGGTTGGTGTTGCAGGAACAGCCGGAGCACCACTGACGACATCTTCCTGCCGGTGATGTCGGCGACGTTGTGCCAGTGATCTTCGCAGGGACTACAACGAGATGGTGACTCGCCTGGCTGCGCGCCTTCAGGGCGTCGAAGAAAGGCCGTCGGCGCACGTGTAATCCTGCAGGCGCTACCGACGGCCTGCTGCATCGCAGATCAGAGCATCTCTTCGATGTTGTTGATGGTGGGTTCGAGAATCAGCTCGCCTGTGCCCTGTTGCACCACGCGATTGGGTTCGATGAAGCAGGTCACCAGGCACCTGGCGCTTTCACCACCATCAGAGATGGTGAAGGTCTTCTTGGTGGAGACAACCCTGCCCTGCACAAAGACCAGGCTGGTTTTTTCGCCTTCCTCCGCCGTGAAGGGAAGCTCGATCAGATCATCGGTAGCTGGAACTTCCTGCAAGGAGTCGATCTGGTGCTCCGGCATTTCCAGTGGCGTGGGTTTCAGCAACAGTGGCTCTAGGGACTTGGTGTTCAGGGAGTCCGTAAGCTGAAACATCAGTCGGTAGTTCATGTCAGTTCCTGATTGGTGTCGTGAGACGCAGCCACTGCTGTGCGTCGATTTCCTGCCGGCCATTCCTGCTCGCCCTGGCGGCTGCTCGAGACGAGCAGGTCTACCCCGTCTGCTGCCTTGTATCCGTTGGCCGGCAGATGTCGGGTATGGAACGCCAGAGAATTCAACCATTTGTCGAATAAGATCAGGCTAATATATAGCATTGGTAATATCCGATCGCCAGCACTTTACGGTGAGGGTTCGATGCGGCGGCTGGCGGTATAGAGGCACTGAGCGCAGGTCGCGGTAGCACCCTCGGTCCCGCAGGGGCATCGGCTCCAGACAGCGCGATGTAACGGCGCCACGAGGAGGAAAAAGCGAGAAGGGTGAAAGTAGCAAGTGGGCCGAGTGGATAGTGCAGGAGATAGTGCTGTCGATAGCGGAGTAAAAAGCGGAGTGGATAGCGGTGTAAAAAAGCGGAGTGGGGCAGTTCAGGCGGTGCCCATGCTTGTGTGCCCTACGCGACAAGAAGGGGGTGGCGAACACAACGAAAAACGGCCACCGCTCTGATGAGCAAGGTGACCGTCATTCTTGAATTCAGTGGTCGGAGCGACAGGATTCGAACCTGCGACCTTTGCAACCCCATTGCAACGCGCTACCAAGCTGCGCCACGCTCCGACTTGGCCTATGGGTTGTGTGACCGTCTGGCCTGTCCCCCGAAGACGAGGCGTATACTAGCGCGTTCATTTCAAAATGAAAAGCCCCTTTTGCGCTTTTATTTCAATTGGTTGGAAATTGACCAGTCCCGGGCGTCAGCGCTGCCCACTTTGTCCGTGCTCTGACACACTATTGGTAGGCAATGGGACACGAGGAGGACCAGGGAATGCCGCTGATTCTGGGAATGAGTCTACTGCTGGCGTGTCAGTTCGCTGGTGAGTTGATCGCGCGGGGGCTGACGTTACCGATACCCGGGCCGGTGATCGGAATGGTGATTCTGCTGATCGGGCTGTCGATTCGCGGCAAGGTGCCGAAGAGCCTGCGTACGACAGGGGAAGGTCTGCTGCGTTACCTGACGCTTCTGTTTGTGCCTGCGGGTGTCGGGCTAATGGTGCATGGCCGCCTGATCGCCGATGACTGGCTCGCCATCGCGGCGACGCTGGTGCTGTCCACGGCCCTGACCCTGGCGGTCACCGCCTGGGTCATGGCAAGGCTGGCTGCTCGCCGGGGAGGTCAGTAATGGATGTGGCCGAACTCGATGAGCTATGGGTCTATCTGTCTGGCAATCCGCTGTTGTCGCTGCTGGTCACGCTGTTGGCCTTCGCCCTGGCGGTGCGCATCAACAAGTGGCTGGGCGGCACGCCGCTGCTTCACGCGGTAACCCTGAGTATTGCCCTCATCATCTCCTTCCTGCTGGTCACCGGGATCGACTACGCCACCTACTTCGAGGGCGCCCAGTTCATCCACTTTTTGCTGGGGCCCGCCACGGTGGCGCTGGCCATCCCGCTGTATGACCATCGCGAGCGGGTGCGTCAGTTACTGCTGCCGCTGTTGGTAGCTTGCGGCGCGGGTATCGTGACCGCGGTGGCCTCGACCCTTGGCATTGCGCTGTTGTTCGGGGCGGCGCCAGAAACCGTGCTGTCGTTGGCGCCGCGCTCGGTAACGTCGCCCATCGCCATGGGGGTGGCGGAGAAGATAGGCGGTATTCCGTCACTGGCGGCGGGGCTTGTGTTGATTACCGGCTCCATCGGCTGTGCGCTGGGGCCGTTCATCTTTCGTCTACTCGGCATCAAGGACCCGGTGATCCAGGGTTTTACCATGGGGCTCTCCGCCCACGGCTTTGGTACGGCCCAGGCGTTCGCCAAGCTGGGAGCCATGGCCGGCGCCTTCTCTGGCCTTGCCATGGGACTGACGGGCTTGATCACCGCCTTTTTGCTGCCGCTGATTGTGGCGATATTCGGACTCTGACCTTCGTCTAATGCGCAACGCAAATTGTCTCCGGCTGAACTATGGTCAAGCGAAGGGATTGGGCCGGAGGTCAAGATGTGGAAGACCATCAAGTCGGTACTCGCCGCGTTTTTCGGCGTGCAACGCGAGTCCCGGCGTCAGGAAGACTTCACCACCGGCAAGGCGTCCAGCTTTATCGTCGTAGGCATCCTCATGGGGGTGCTGTTTGTCGTGATTCTGATCGTGATCGCCACCCTGGCGGCGGGTTGAGTGACCCGTTGGCAGGGTGGCGTCTTGCGTTGACGGCTCGGCCCGCTACAGGCGGGGCAGTGACCAGGCTCTTCTATACTCGAGCCATTGGCGAGCGAACAAGATAACAACGAGCTCCAGGAGGCATCGATGCGCATGCGGCATGTGTGGATGACTGCGGGAACGCTGTTCGCAGGACTCGGAGGGCACCTCCAGGCGTCCGACTGGAACATGCCGGTCGGGGTGACGGACGTCAGTCGTGAGGTGTATTCGCTGCACATGACGATCTTCTGGATCTGCGTGATCATTGGCGTGGTGGTCTTCGGCGCCATGTTCTACTCGCTGTTCCGCTATCGTCACTCCCAGGGCGCCAAGGCCGCCAAGTTCCATGAGCACACCACCGTCGAGGTGATCTGGACGGCCCTGCCGTTGCTCATTCTGGTCGGCATGGCAGTGCCGGCTACCGCCACGCTCAAGAAGATGTACGACGCCTCCGACGCCGACCTGGATGTGATGGTGACCGGCCAGCAATGGCGCTGGCACTACAGCTACCTGGGTGAAGATGTCGACTTTACCTCCAACCTTGCGACCCCCCGCGAGCAGATCTCCGGCGAGAGCGAGAAGGGGGAAAACTATCTACTCGAAGTCGATGAACCACTGGTGCTGCCGGTGGGCAAGAAGGTACGCCTGCTGCTGACCGCCGACGACGTCATCCACTCATGGTGGGTGCCCGAACTGGCGGTCAAGCAGGACGCGGTGCCAGGCTTCGTCAACGAAAACTGGGTGCGCATCAACGAGCCCGGCATCTATCGCGGCCAGTGCGCGGAACTCTGCGGCAAGGATCACGGTTTCATGCCAGTGGTGGTCGAGGCGGTCGAGCAGGAGCAGTTCGATACCTGGTTGGCCGAGCGCAAGGCCGCCGCTGCCCAGGAGGCCCAGGGGGTGGATCGCGAGTGGTCCATGGACGAACTGATGGAGCGTGGCGAGCAGGTCTACGGCTCCATCTGCGCCTCCTGTCACCAGGCCGATGGTAGTGGCCTGCCGCCTGCCTTCCCGGCGCTGGCGGGCAACCAGGCACTGCTGGACGAGCCGGAGCGCCATCTGGATACCGTCGTCAATGGTGTCTCGGGTACCGCCATGCCGGCCTTCCGCACCACCCTGAATCCGGTGGAGATCGCCGCCGTCATCACCTACGAACGCAACGCCTGGGGTAATGAGACAGGCGAGGTGACCCAGCCGGCCGATATCGCCGACATGCTGTCCGAGTAGCCGGACGAACGGCTGTCGGGATCGCGATTGGAGCAGCCGTTCAGGTGCCGGGAAATGCAAGCACAAGAGATGAACGAGCAAGGGAATAGCGAACAAGGGATGGTCGACGAACGACCAGTCCGAGCAACCGGGGGCTCTCAGGAGTCACGTTGAACGCACCATCGACGCCCGCCAAGAGTCAGGCAGGCGGCCAACAGGGGAGATCTTCGCCATGGCGTCACTGCCTCCCAAGCATCGACTCGAGTCGTCGGCCTCCGAGGCCAGTTCGGCGGGACACGACGAGCATCACTATCGCCCAGGCGGTCTGATGCGCTGGGTACTGACCACCAATCACAAGGAGATCGGTACCCTTTATTTGATCTTCTCCTTGACCATGTTTCTGATCGGTGGGGTCTTCGCGCTGGTGGTGCGGGCCGAATTGTTCCAGCCCGGTCTTCAGCTGGTGCAGCCCGAGTTCTTCAACCAGATGACCACCATGCATGGCCTGATCATGGTGTTCGGCGCGGTGATGCCGGCCTTCGTCGGGCTGGCCAACTGGATGGTGCCGCTGCAGATCGGGGCGCCGGACATGGCGCTGCCGAGGCTCAACAACTTCAGCTTCTGGCTGCTGCCGATCGCCTTTACCCTGATGTTGAGTACGCTATTCATGCCGGGTGGGGCACCGAATTTCGGCTGGACCTTCTATGCGCCGCTGTCCACCACCTACGCGCCGCCGTCCACTACCTTCTTTATATTGTCGCTGCACATCGCCGGTATCAGCTCGATCCTGGGGGCGATCAATATCATCGCCACCATCCTGAACCTGCGCGCGCCGGGCATGCGCCTGATGGACATGACCCTGTTCGTCTGGACCTGGTTGATCACCGCCTTCCTGCTGATCGCGGTAATGCCGGTGCTGGCCGGGGTGGTCACCATGATGCTGATGGACATCAACTTCGGCACCAGCTTCTTCAATGCCGGTGGCGGTGGTGATCCGGTGCTGTTCCAGCATCTGTTCTGGTTCTTCGGGCATCCCGAGGTCTACATCATGATCCTGCCGGCCTTCGGCATCGTTTCGGTGATCATTCCGACGTTCGCCCGCAAGCGGCTGTTCGGCTATGCCTCCATGGTCTACGCCACCGCTTCCATCGCCATCCTGTCGTTTTTGGTGTGGGCGCACCACATGTTTGTGGTGGGGTTACCGTTGGTGGCGGAGCTGTTCTTCATGTACAGCACCATGCTGATCGCAGTGCCGACCGGGGTGAAGGTGTTCAACTGGATCACCACCCTGTTCCGGGGTTCGATCAGCTTCGAGCCGGCGATGCTGTTCGCCATCGCCTTTGTGGTGCTGTTCACCATCGGTGGCTTCTCGGGGCTGATGCTGGCGATCTCGCCGGCGGACTTCCAGTACCACGACACCTACTTCGTGGTGGCGCACTTCCACTACGTGCTGGTGCCCGGCGCGGTGTTCTCGATCATGGCGGCGGTCTACTACTGGCTGCCCAAGTGGACCGGCCACTACCCGCACCTGCGGCTGTCCCAGTGGCACTTCTGGCTATCGATCATCGGGGTCAATCTGACCTTCTTTCCGATGCACTTTTCGGGGCTTGCCGGCATGCCGCGACGGATTCCCGACTACTCGTTGCAGTTTGCCGACTTCAACATGCTCTCCAGTATCGGTGCCTTCATGTTCGGCTTCTCGCAGCTGTTGTTCGTGGTCATCGTGATCATGTGCGTGCGGGGCGGCAAGAAGGCGCCGGGCAAGGCCTGGGATGGCGCCGAGGATCTTGAATGGACGGTGCCGAGCCCGGCGCCTCTGCATACCTTCGAACACCCGCCCCAGTATCGGCCGGTGGAGCACTGAGTCGGGAGTGTCGCCATGACGGACGTCGTCGAGGATCGCAGTCCCCAGGTTCGACGAACCGTGGTGAAGACTCTGGTGGTGCTGGCGGGGATGTTTGGCTTCGCGTTTGCCCTGGTCCCGCTGTATGACGTCTTCTGCCAGGTGACGGGCCTCAACGGCAAGACCTCGACCAGCGCTCAGACGCTGGTGCACGAAGAGGTCGATACCGAACGCACGGTGACGATGCAGTTCGTGACCCGTGGCAGTGCGGGACTGCCGTGGAAGCTTGAGGCCCACAGTCGCCAGATTCGGGTTCACCCAGGGCAGAGCACGGAGGTGTATTTCACCTTTCGCAATCTGGGTGACCAGGCGCTGGTGGCAAGGGCGGTGCCCAGCGTGACCCCATCTCCGGCGTCGCTACATCTGCGCAAGCTGGCCTGTTTCTGTTTCGACAATCAACGGCTGGCGCCGGGGGAGAGCTTCGAGGCGCCACTGGTGTTTCAACTGACCCGCGATCTCCCCGAAGAGATCAAGACGGTGACCCTGGTGTACACGCTCTACCCGCAGGACCAGGGACCGGACGTGGCGGTGGCGACGGTGGCCGACGGCGCACCGGGCAGTGACAAGGGACGCCGACCGGCGTCTGGCGAAGATCCAGGAGGTGAAGCATGAGTGGTGGCAGCTACTACGTACCCGCGACCAGCAAGTGGCCGATCCTCGGTTCCCTGGCCATGGGCGTGATGATGGTCGGCGGGGGCACCTGGCTGGTGCACGGGGCGGCGGGGTCGCCGATCATGCTGGCGGGTCTGGTGGGCATCCTGGCGGTGATGGTGCTGTGGTTCAGGGATGTCATCAAGGAGTCCATGTCAGGGCTCTACGATGCCCAGATGGATCGCTCCTTCCGCTGGGGCATGGGCTGGTTCATCTTCTCGGAGGTGATGTTCTTCGGTGCCTTCTTCGGGGCGCTGTTCTACGTGCGGACCCTGGCGCTGCCGTGGCTCGATGGTGAGGGGGCGAAGGGCGTGACGGCTTTGCTGTGGCCCGACTTCACCGCCAGCTGGCCGCTGGAGAACCCACCGGACAGCGCCATCTCGGGGCCGACCGAGACCCTGAGTCCGTGGCAGCTGCCGCTGGTCAACACCCTGCTGCTGGTGTCCTCGAGCATTACCCTGACGGTCGCCCACGAAGCATTGAAGATGGGCGAGCGTCGTGCCACCCACAACTGGCTGTTCGGCACGGTGCTGCTGGGTACCTGCTTCATCATCATCCAGGGGGTCGAATACTACGAGGCCTACCACCATCTGGGCCTGACCCTGGAGGCGGGCATCTACGGCTCGACCTTCTTCATGCTGACGGGCTTCCATGGCCTTCACGTCATCATCGGCACCATCATCCTGGCCAGCATCCTGATGCGTATCCGCAAGGGCCATTTCAGTGGCGACAACCACTTCGGTTTCGAGGCGGCGGCCTGGTACTGGCACTTTGTCGACGTGGTCTGGCTGGGGCTGTTCATCTTTGTCTACGTGTTCTGAGGCAGGCGGCGTGGGGGCCGCTCAGCCGATCGTACCGGTGGCGAAGCCATAGGCCAGCAACGCCAGCAGCAGGGCGGCCAGGGCTACCCGGATCTTTAGCGAGACCAGCAGGCGGCGTGAGTGGCTGTTGTCCTTGAGCAGGAAGCCGACCCCGGCCGCGAGACTGGCCAGCATGGCCACGAACACGATCAGAATCAGGATCTTGAGCAGCATGGTGAGAGTCCGTTCGAGTGAGGGGAAAAGGCGTGGTCCGGGTCGGCTGGTGGCCTGGTGCCTGCTGTGTGCAGCGCTGATGGCGCTGGGTATCGGCCTTGGACTATGGCAGTGGGAGCGCGCCGCCGGCAAGCGCGACTATCTTGCAAACCTTGCCGAGGCACCGACCTTGAACATGCCAGGGACATTGCCGCCGGACGGCAGCCACCTGTCGCTCGAAGGCGTCTTTCAGGCCGACGAAACCCTCTACCTGGACAATCGGATGCTCGGCAATCGACTCGGGGTGGCGGTGCTCACGCCCTTTGTCGACGTCGAGGGACAGCGGTGGCTGGTGGAGCGCGGCTTTCTCGAGACAGGGGTGTCGCGCCAGGCGCCCCACGCAGCGACGCCGAAGGGGCTGGTGTCGCTGAGCGGTGACTGGCAGGCGGATGGCCGGCGTACGCCGCGGTTCGGTGACAACCTCGAAGGCACGCGACTGCAGCGCATCGAACTCGGAGCCTGGGACGAGGAGTTCAGCTTTGCCGGTTGGCTGCATCAGCGCCAGGGTCCCGGGCATCTGGAGGACTGGTGGACGCCTAACGTCATGCCACCAGAGCGACATCTGGCCTATGCACTGCAGTGGTGGGGGCTTTCGCTGGTGGCGCTGCTGGCGCTGCTGTTTGGAGGTCGACGACTCTATCGCGATCTTTGCGCGGCGGGCGTCACGAGCGCTGAAAGGTCAATTGTTGATATGTCCGCCAGGCAAGAACGCTAAGGCCGAGAGATGGCGAGACTGCGAAAGAAAACCGCGGAAGACAACAACGCCGCGAAAGATAGGAAAGGGTCGAAAGACAAGCGACATCGGCGAGGGCAAGAGGCTAGCGCGAGAGCACGACACTAGCGCGAGAACGACAGATACCCGATAGCCCAGCGGACACGACAGGACCGAACGTGTCGACGCAAGGAGTGGAGGTGCGAGGATGACGACGATGGGGTGGCAGCGGCTGAAGCTGGTCGCACTGATCGCGATCTTTGTGATGCCCATGGCGCTTGCCTGGGGCATGGTCGAGTTCCGTATCGGGATTCCCGACAACCGTACCGCCCACGGGGCGCTTGATGCCGATGTGCCGCCGCTGTCCCGGTGGCCGGCTCTTGAGCGCACAGACATTGCCAGTCGCGATCGTGGAGGGGAGCTCGCGGCGCATGCCTGGACCCTGGCCTACGATTGCGGCGATAGCTGCGCCGAAGACGCGGATCGCTGGTGGCGCCTGCACCGGGCGCTGGGCAAGGACGCCCATCGTCTGAGTCGGTTGCGCGTAGGCGGAGACGCTGCCGCCTTGCCTGGCGAGTCGCTGATGACCTGGACCGAGTCGCCGGAGTGGGCCAGTCAGGGGCAGGCGTGGCTGCTTGACCCCCAGGGGTGGGTGGCGGTCGCCTATCCTGCCGGGGTGGAGACCCGGGCGGTGATGGACGACATCGAGCATCTGTTCAAGCGCAACCCCGAGCCACCGCTTGCTGCCCTGGGCGAAGATCCCGGTGAGGCCGAGGCTACGCAAGGTGCCACCGAACTGGTCAGTCTGCACGACAGCAAAGGTGCCAGCGAAGACGCCCGCCAGGAGGTGCGCCATGAATGATCGACGCCTGGCGACGCTGCGGCTCTTGAGTCTGGTGGGGGCCCTGTTCACCGCTCTGGTCATCATGGCCGGTGCCTTCACCCGGTTGCTGGATGCGGGGCTGGGTTGTCCCGACTGGCCGGGGTGCTATGGGGCGCTGGTCGTGCCCGATGCAAGCAGCGCTCTGCTGCATAGTCCGGATGCACCGCTGGAGGCATCCAAGGCCTGGATGGAAATGATTCATCGCTACCTGGCCGGATGTCTCGGGGTCATGGTGATGGCCCTGCTGGTGCTGGCCTGGCCCAGGCGGCGCAAGCCTGGGTTTCCCTGGCGTCTGATGCTGATGCTGTTCGCCGCCTTGATGGTGCAGGGGGCCTTCGGTGCCTACACCGTGACCCTCAAGCTGTGGCCCCAGGTGGTAACCCTTCACCTGCTGGGAGGTCTCACGGTGATGACGCTGTTCATCTGGCTGCATCTGCGCCTGCGTCGCGTCGCCAGGGGCGAGGCGGCGCTCGCTGCCCGACCACTGGGGGCGCTGATGGGGGTGGCCACCATGCTGCTGGTACTGCAACTGGCGCTGGGGGGCTGGACCTCCAGCAACTACGCGGGCATCGCCTGTCAGGGGTTTCCCACCTGCAATAGCCAGTGGGTGCCCGACACCGACTGGGGTGAGGGCTTCCACCTTACCCAGACGGTGGGGCCCAACTATCTGCACGGGGCCCTGCACGCCGAAGCACGCACGACGATCCATCTGGCCCATCGGCTGGGAGCGCTGGCGTTGACGCTGGCGCTGGCACTGGTGGTGATCCGTCGCTGGCATCGCCGTGAAATGCGGCCCTGGCTGCTGACGCTGGCCGGGGCGACGGCTTTGCAGGTCGCCCTGGGTATCGCCAATGTGCTGCTGTGGCTGCCGCTGGGCCTGGCGCTTCTGCATACTGCCGGCGCGGTACTGCTGGTCTTCAGTTTTACCCTGGTGGCGTGGAAGCAGCGCCATTCAAGACAGGCGGTGAAGGGACGTCAACGTCAGACCAGAGGAGGTTGGCTCCATGCGTGATGCACAGGCCATGGGGGCAGCGACCCATCCGCTATGGCGTGACTTGTTGACGTTGTGCAAATGGCGAGTGGTCATGGTGATGCTGGTATGCGCCCTGGTGGGGATGTTGCTGGCGATCCCTGGTGCGATATCGCCAGCTGCGCTTAACGCCATGGTGTGCGGGCTTATCGGGATTGCACTGGCCGCCGCCGGGGCGGCGGCGATCAACCACGTGGTGGATCGCAAGCTGGATGCGCGGATGCATCGCACCTCGCGGCGCCCGCTGGCGTCCGGTCGCTTGTCGACGCCACTGGCGCTGGCCTGGGCGCTGTCATTGTCCACCTCGGGGGTGGCGCTGCTGGCGCTGACCGTCAATCCGTTGACCGCTTGGCTTACGCTGTTGTCGCTGGTCGGTTATGCGTTGATCTACACGGTGTTTCTGAAACGGGCCACGCCGCAGAATATCGTCATCGGTGGAGTCGCCGGTGCCGCGCCGCCACTGTTGGGCTGGACCAGTGTGACCGGGACAGTGGGAGCCGAGCCGCTGCTGCTCATGTTGATCATCTTTGCCTGGACGCCGCCGCACTTCTGGGCGCTGGCGATCTACAAGCGCGATGAATACGCCGAGGCAGGGGTACCGATGCTGCCCGTGACCCATGGCCTCGCCTTTGCCAGACTGCAGGTCTGGCTATATGGCTGGTTGACGGTGGCCGCCACCTTGCTGCCGTTCACCATCGGCATGAGTGGCTGGCTCTATCTGGTCAGCGTCTGTGTGCTCAATCTACGCTTCATGCAGTGGAATCTCAGGGTCTGGCGTGGACACGACGAACAGGCGCCCTTGCAGGCCTTCTGGTTTTCCATTCGCTATCTGCTCGGCGTCTTTCTGGCCTTGTTGCTGGATCACTATCTGAGCATCGCCTTGAGTCCGTGAGGGCCGACTACCTTCGTTCAACGGTCCGGTGTCACGGGAGTGTCATCGGCAGGTGGCAACAATGCAGGCGGCAGTCACCGGTCTTTCTCGCGATGAATGGTTCAGCCTCTCTGGTAGATGTGTAGAATGCCCCCTTTGACCATCGCACAGGGGGCTGCATGTCCACGACGCTCGCTTATGCCTTGCTCGGGCTTGGCATTGTCATCATTGCCGCGTTGGCGTGGTACGCCTGGTCGTTGAAGAATGAGGTGCGGCGCCGAGAGGGAGTGATTCGGGACGAGGAACGTCGTGCCAGGGAAAATGGCCTGGAAAACCTCGGTCTGGTTGCGTCGGCGCTATTGCAGCGTCAGGTCGATGTGACCGAAGGCTGCTGGCGGTTGAAAGTATTGTTCGAGATCATCGATCCGGCACTGCTTGAGCGGCGCGAGTTCAGAGTCTTTGCCGAGGTCTACGAACAGACCCGTCATCTGCACACACATCAGGCTCGTCAAGAGCTTACGCCCAAGGAGCGGTTCGCTGAAGACAAGCAGCGACTGGCCGTGGAAGAAGCGAATCGCGACGATGTGCTGGCTGCGGCACAGGCTGCGCTGGATTTTCAAGCCCGTTACCCCGACTCTCTCAATTGAGCGATCTCGAACACTGTTCGATGAAGTGAATGACGGGCGGGTATCGCCTGTGCTAGTTTGATTGTACAGAAGCGATACGTCATGATATCGCCTGCAAGGGATTGGTCGTGCAGCAATTGTCTTGCACGATGGGCCGTTGGCAGAAGACGTTGAGATATTGGCGACTAATAGACTGGCTAGGCGCTGTATTTCATGCTTTTCTTGCCTATGAGGAAGTAGGGTACCTATCCTGTTTCTCGATCGGCACAACATTGGACCCGCTGAAGAACAGGGTTACCCGTATTCAGCATTGAGTGTCAGATAGAAGAAGGAGTCTTACATGAAAAAATCAACGACTGGCTTGCTGCTCGGTTCTGCACTGGTTGTCGGCCTCTCCGGCTGCGCCAGCTCCGCCTCTCAGTCCTCCTCCGGCATGAGCGCATCTGACGCCAAGCCGTGGTACCAGCACCCGATGGTGTGTGGTATCGCTGGTGGTCTGATCGGCGGTGGTATCGGCTACGGCACCACCAGCGATGACGACGAGGAAACCGGCGCTGCTGTCGGCGCGACCGTCGGCACCGTGGCTGGCGCTCTGCTGTGTGCCGAGCCGAACAAGGAGCCGATGAACGCTCCGAAGGATTCCGACGGTGACGGCGTCTACGACGCCAACGACCAGTGCCCGGGTACTCCGGCCGGCGTCGCCGTGGACGCAGTGGGTTGCCCGCTGGATTCCGACAACGATGGCGTGCCGGACTTCCAGGACCAGTGCCCGGGTACTCCGGCTGGCGTCGAGGTCAACTCCCTCGGTTGCGAGAAGGACCTGGTCCTGCGTGACGTGAACTTCGAGTTCGACTCCGCCGTCCTGACCGCTCAGGCTGAGCAGGTTCTGGCTGGTGTTGCCGAGCGTCTGCGCGCCAACCCGAACGTCGGCGTGCGCATCGAAGGTCACACCGACAGCGTCGGTTCCGACAGCTACAACAAGCAGCTGTCTCAGGAGCGTGCCGCTTCCGTTGCTCGCTTCCTGGCGAGCCAGGGTGTTCAGCCGAACCGCATGCGTGCCATCGGTTACGGTGAAGAGCAGCCCATCGCGACCAACGACACCGATGCAGGTCGTGCGGAAAACCGTCGTGTGGAACTGGGTGAGTGGCAGTAAGTCTGCCCTGACCGAGTCCGTCTCGATCGCCTGATCGAGCACGATGACATCAGCGAGGCGCCTTCGGGCGCCTCGCTGCGTTTCGGGTGGTGGTGGCCTGTCTTGCCATCCCGCTCGCTAAAGGTGTCGCGACGCCCTCCACAGGGGTAGAGCATGGCGCCGGCGGCGCCATTTCTGATATTCTATGTCGCTGTTTCACCCCTCGAATCCATTTTGGCGACACGTGATCCCTGGTATGGATCACCACTGCGCACAAGGACAGCTTGCATGCCCATCGTGACACTGCCTGACGGCAGTCAGAGAACCTTCGATTCCCCCCTTAGCGTCATGGAACTGGCCGAGAGCATCGGCCCGGGACTTGCCAAGGCCTGCGTGGCCGGCAAGATCGACGGCGTATTGGTGGACGCCGCGGACCTGATCGAGACGGACGCCGAGGTGGCGATCCTGACCGCACGTGACGAGGAAGGCCTGGAGATCATCCGGCATTCCTGTGCCCACCTGATCGGGCACGCGGTCAAGCAGCTCTATCCCGAGGCCAAGATGGCCATCGGCCCGGTGATCACCGACGGCTTCTATTACGACATCGATTTCGGCCAGTCGATCACCCCGGAAGACCTCGAGACCATCGAGAAGCGCATGAAGCAGCTGATCGATGAAGAGTACGACGTGGTCCGCGAGTACGTCGATCGCGATGCCGCGATGCTGGAATTCCTGCATCGCGATGAGCCCTACAAGCAGGAAATCGTGCGCGGGATTCCCGAAGGCGACACTATTCGCCTCTACCGCCACAAGGAATATACCGACATGTGTCGTGGGCCCCACGTGCCCAACACGCGTCACCTCAAGGCGTTCAAACTGACCAAACTGGCCGGTGCCTACTGGCGCGGCAATGCCGACAACGCCATGCTGACTCGCATCTACGGCACCGCCTGGGGCGACAAGAAGCAGCTCAAGGCCTACCTGCACCGCCTCGAGGAAGCCGAGAAGCGCGATCACCGCAAGCTGGCGCGTCGTCTCGATCTCTTCCACATGCAGGAAGAGGCGCCGGGCATGGTGTTCTGGCACCCCAACGGCTGGACCCTGTGGCAGCGCGTCGAGCAGTACATGCGCGGCGTCTACAAGGAGGGCGGCTATCAGGAGATTCGCTGTCCCCAGATCATGGACGTGTCGCTGTGGAAGAAGTCCGGCCATTGGGATAACTACGCCGACGGCATGTTCTTCACCGAGTCCGAGAAGCGTGAGTACGCGCTCAAGCCGATGAACTGCCCGGGCCACGTCCAGGTGTTCAACTCCGGCCTGCGCAGCTACCGTGAACTGCCGGTGCGCTTCGGCGAATTCGGCGGCTGTCACCGTAATGAGCCGTCCGGCGCGCTGCACGGCATCATGCGAGTGCGCGCCTTTACCCAAGACGACGGCCACATCTTCTGTACCGAAGAGCAGGTGCAGCCTGAGGTGACGAGCTTCCATCGTCAGGCGCTCAAGGTCTACAGCGACTTTGGCTTCGAGGATATCGCGATCAAGATCGCCCTGCGCCCGGAAAAGCGCATTGGCGACGACGACACCTGGGATCGTGCCGAGAACGCCCTGCGTGGCGCGCTGGAGGCCTGTGGGGTCGAGTGGCAGGAGCTGCCGGGCGAGGGCGCCTTCTATGGCCCCAAGATCGAGTATCACATGAAGGACTGCCTGGGCCGCGAGTGGCAGGTCGGCACCATGCAGGTCGACTTCATGATGCCCACGCGCCTGGGTGCCCAGTACGTGACCGAAGAGGGCGAGCGCAAGCCGCCGGTCATGCTGCACCGTGCCATCGTCGGTTCGATGGAGCGCTTCATCGGCATCCTGATCGAGCACTACGCCGGCGCCATGCCGCTGTGGCTCGCGCCGGAGCAGGCGGTGGTGATGATCATCACCGATGCCCAGAAGGAATACGCCGAAGCCTTGACCTCACGACTGCAAAAAATCGGTCTTCGCGTCAAGTCGGACTTGAGGAACGAGAAGATCGGCTTTAAAATTCGCGAGCATACGTTGCAGAAGGTACCCTATCTCCTGGTGGTCGGAGATAAGGAAGTAGAGGCCGACTCGGTGGCTGTGCGTACGCGCAGCGGCGAAAATCTGGGCACCATGACCGTGGACGCCTTTATTGAACGAGTTCAGGCCGAGCGGTACTAACGGGTAGGCGGCATGGGCCGCCCCCTCGTGTGAGGCTCTAGGCACGCACCTTCCCAGCTCTCGCACCTTCCAAAGCTACAGTGGAGACGGAACCATCAAGAGAAGCAACCCCAGAGGACGCCCCCAGGACAAGCGTCCGCCAATGAACGAGCGCATCACCGAAGATCAGGTCCGCCTGATCGCCAGCGACGGCGAACAGCTTGGCATCGTGGATACCCGCGACGCCCTTGAGCGTGCCGAAGCGGAAGGGATGGACCTCGTACAGATTTCCAATGCCGATCCGATCGTCTGCAAGATCATGGATTACGGCAAGTTCGTCTTCGAGCAGAAGAAGCAGAAAGCTGCTCAGAAGAAGAAGCAGAAGCAAATCCAGGTCAAGGAAGTCAAATTCCGTCCTGGCACCGACGAGGGTGACTATCAGGTCAAGATGAAGAACCTGATTCGATTCCTCGAAGGTGGCGACAAGGGCAAGGTCACCCTGCGTTTCCGCGGGCGTGAAATGGCGCACCAGGACATCGGCCGCAAGCTGATGGAACGGATCGCAGCGGATCTCGAGGAAATCGGGACCGTGGAATCCTTCCCCAAGATGGAAGGGCGCCAGATGATCATGATCATTGCCCCCAAGAAGAAGTGATCCGACGGCCGGTTCAACGATTGGTCAGCCTGTGAAGGCTGGCCATTGGCCCCGGATTTTCTAAAGAAACTCGAGCGGAGTTATTCTCATGCCGAAGATCAAGAGCAACAGCGGCGCTGCCAAGCGCTTCAAGAAGACTGCCAACGGCTTCAAGCACAAGCAGTCCTTCCGTAGTCACATTCTGACCAAGAAGTCCACCAAGCGTAAGCGTCAGCTGCGCGGCATGCAGCAGATCCACGACGCCGACAAGGCACTCGTGCGTCGCATGCTGCCGTACGTATAAACCCTTGGTGAACCCCCTTTAACGTCAGGAGAGTGCTATGACTCGTGTCAAGCGTGGTGTCGTCGCCCGTCGTCGTCACAAGAAGATCATGAAGCAGGCCAAGGGCTACTACGGTGCCCGTTCGCGCGTCTTTCGCGTTGCCAAGCAGGCCGTCATCAAGGCCGGCCAGTACGCGTACCGCGACCGTCGCCAGCGCAAGCGTCAGTTCCGTGCCCTGTGGATCCAGCGTATCAACGCCGGTGCCCGTCAGCACGGTCTGTCCTACAGCCGCTTCGTCGGTGGTCTGAAGAAGGCCGGTATCGAAATCGACCGCAAGGTCCTGGCTGACCTGGCCGTTCACGAGAAGGCAGCCTTTGCTGCCATCGTCGAGAAGGCCAAGGCTGCCCAGTAAGCGCGTTCGAATGATGAGCGAGCTCTCCCCATGGGGAGACGAGCGTTCATGATCGCCCCAGGGGAAGAGCAGCCGCTCTTCCCCTGTTTTTTTGGCGACCCCTTTTTCATCGCGATCTCTCTACTATTGCGCGACCACTCCACCACTGAACGATCAACGATATCGGAGCTCAACGTATGGACCACCTTCCCGACCTGGTTCAACAAGCTCGCGACGCCATCCAGTCAGCCGACTCCATGGCCGCACTCGACGAGATTCGCGTCAAGTACCTGGGCAAGAAGGGCGAACTGACCGCGCTGCTCAAGGGGCTCGGCAAGCTGCCCGCCGAGGAGCGCCCGGCGGCCGGTGAGCGCATCAACCAGGCCAAGCAGGAGCTGGCCAAGGAACTCGATACCCGGCGCGAGGCCCTGGCCAAGGCCGAACTCGACGCCAAGCTTGCCGCAGAACGCCTGGACGTGACCCTGCCGGGTCGTGGACAGCCCACCGGTGGCCTGCATCCGGTGACACGCACCCTGGAGCGTATCGAAGGCCTGTTCCGTCGCATCGGCTACGAGGTGGCGGTGGGGCCAGAGCTCGAAGACGACCACCATAACTTTGAAGCCCTGAACATCCCGGCCCACCATCCGGCGCGAGGCATGGCCGACACCTTCTATTTCGACGCCACCCGGCTGCTGCGCACCCACACCTCGCCGGTCCAGGTGCGCACCATGAAGGCCGAGGAGCCGCCGATCCGCATCGTCTGCCCGGGTCGGGTGTACCGCAGTGACTCGGATCTGACCCATACCCCGATGTTCCATCAGGTCGAGGGCCTGCTGATCGAGGAAGACGTCAGTTTCGCCGACCTCAAGGGCACCATCGAAGACTTTCTGCATGCCTTCTTCGAGCGCGATGACCTGTCGGTACGTTTCCGTCCGTCCTATTTCCCCTTCACCGAGCCTTCCGCCGAGGTCGATATCGCCTGCGTGATGTGCGCCGGTGAAGGTTGCCGTGTGTGCTCCCACACCGGCTGGCTCGAGGTGATGGGCTGCGGCATGGTCCACCCGGAAGTCTTCCGTCACGGCGGCATCGATCCCGAGCGCTATACCGGTTTCGCCTTCGGTATGGGTGCCGAGCGCCTGGCCATGCTGCGCTACGGCGTCAACGATCTGCGCCTGTTCTTTGAAAACGATCTGCGCTTTCTTCGTCAGTTTCACTGAGCGCTGCGGGCCAGAGGGCTCGATAAAGAACATCGAATGCAGGAACAGGACGTCAAGGAGTCCTCATGAAAGTATCCGAACAGTGGCTGCGTGAGTGGGTATCTCCGCAGCTTTCCACCCAGGGGCTTGCCGACCAGATCACCATGGCGGGGCTCGAGGTGGACGCCGTCGAACCCGTGGCGGCGGCCTTCAGCGATGTCGTGGTGGCCAAGGTGGTCGACAAGGCCCCGCACCCTGATGCCGACAAGCTCAACGTCTGTCAGGTCGACGACGGTAGCGGCGAGACCGTGCAGGTGGTGTGTGGCGCACCCAATGTGGCCGCCGGTCAGCACATCCCCTTTGCCCGCGTGGGCGCGGTGTTGCCGGGTGACTTCAAGATCAAGAAGGCCAAGCTCAGGGGCGTCGAGTCCCGCGGCATGATCTGCTCCGCCTCGGAGCTGGGCCTGGAGGAGGGCACCTCCGAGGGTATCCTGGTGTTGCCCGAGGACGCTCCGGTAGGCACCGCCCTGCGCGACTACCTGGGTCTGGATGACCACACCATCGAGGTCGATCTGACGCCGAACCGCGGCGACTGTCTGAGCGTCCAGGGCCTGGCCCGCGAGGTAGGCGTGCTCAACCGTCTTGGCCTGAACGCGCCGCAGATCTCCGAGGTTGCGGCCAGTCATGACGAAATCTTCCCGGTCCGGGTCGAGGACGCAGAGCGCTGCCCGCGCTATATCGGCCGTCTGATCAAGGGCGTCGATATCAGCCGTCCCACGCCGATGTGGATGGTGGAGCGTCTGCGCCGCAGCGGCGTGCGCGCCATCGATCCGGCGGTGGACGTGACCAACTACGTGATGCTGGAGCTGGGTCAGCCGCTGCATGCCTTCGATCGTGCCAACCTCGAGGGTGCCGTGATCGTGCGTCTGGCGCGCCAGGGCGAGGAACTTGTGCTGCTCGATGGCCAGACCGTCAGCCTCGACCCGAGCACCCTGATCATCGCCGACGAGAAGGGGCCGCTGGCCCTGGCCGGAGTGATGGGCGGCGAACACTCCGGTGTCAGCGAGGCCACCCGCGATATCTTCCTGGAAGGCGCCTTCTTCACCCCCTTGGCGGTGGCCGGGCAAGCGCGCTCCTACGGGCTTCACACCGATGCCTCGCATCGTTTCGAGCGCGGCGTCGATCCCGAGCTGACGCGCCGTGCCATCGAGCGGGCCACCGAGCTTCTGATCGCCATCTGCGGCGGCGAAGCCGGGCCGCTCAATGAGCAGGCATCCGACGCGCACCTGCCGGCTCAGCGTGAGGTGACCCTGCGCACCGAGCGGCTGGCCAAGGCGCTGTCCAAGCGCCTGGACGACGCCGAGGTCGGCGAGATCCTCGAGCGCCTGGGCATGGCAGTGGAAAGCATCGACGCTGGCTTCCGGGTCAAGGTGCCGAGCTGGCGTTTCGACGTCACCATCGAGGAAGACCTGATCGAGGAAGTGGCGCGGATTCACGGCTATAACCGTCTGCCGGTGCGTCGCCCCGCCGTGCGTCTGGCACTCAAGGCAGACCATGAGTCCAGGAGCCCGTTGTCGCGGCTGCGTCGTCAGATGACCGCACGTGGCTACCAGGAAGCGATCACCTACAGTTTCGTCGCCCCGGAGCTGCAGCGTGTGCTGCTGCCTGAAGCGGTGTCGCCGGTGCTGGCCAACCCGATTTCGACGGATCTGTCGGTGATGCGGGCGAGCCTGTTCCCGGGCCTGGTCAGGGCGCTTGAGCACAATCTCAATCGCCAGCAGACCCGCGTGCGCCTGTTCGAGAGCGGCCTCGTTTTCCGCGGTGAGCTCGATGAACTGGAGCAGGTGCCGATGCTCGGCGCCATCGTCTGCGGCTCGCGCCTTCCCGAAGGCTGGGCCGGCGGTCGCGACAAGGTCGACTTCTTCGATCTCAAGGGTGACCTCGAGAGTCTGTTCGAAGTGACCGGCAGCGCCGACGCCTGGCGCTTCGAGCCGGGCGAGCATCCGTCGCTGCATCCCGGGCAGTGCGCGCGCATCCTCCATCGCGGCGAGGAAGCCGGCTGGATCGGCACCCTGCACCCGGCGGTCAAGGCCAAGCTTGGTCTCAAGACCGACGCCGTGCTGTTCGAGGTGCGCCTCGACGCGCTCAGCCAGGGCAGCATCCCTGCCTTTGCGCCGCTGTCACGGTATCCCGAGGTGCGTCGCGACCTGGCCTTTGTGGTGGATGAGGACCAGCCGGTGCAGGCGCTGCTCGACCGGGTGCGTGCCGAAGCCGGTGAATGGCTCACCGAACTGGGGCTTTTCGACGTCTATCAGGGTAAAGGCGTAGCCGAAGGTCGTAAGAGTGTGGCCTTGGGCTTGACCTGGCAGCATCCTTCGCGCACGCTAAATGACGAAGAAATCAATCAGTTGGTCGATGCCATCGTGGCAACGGCTCGGCAGGGACTCGATGCCGAGCTGCGTGCCTGACGCTTTCCCCTGACGGGCGCGGACGGTTGGCGTGACCATCACCATGAGGATAAGAACATGGGAGCGTTGACCAAGGCAGAACTGGCCGAGCATCTGCATACCGAGCTCGGCCTGTCCAAGCGGGAGGCGAAGACCATGGTGGAAGCCTTCTTCGAGGAAATTCGCGCCTGTCTGCGGGAAAACGAGCAGGTCAAGCTGTCGGGGTTCGGCAATTTCGACCTGCGCGACAAGCGTGAAAGGCCTGGGCGAAACCCCAAGACGGGAGAAGAGATTCCGATCTCGGCTCGGCGTGTGGTGACCTTCCGGCCCGGGCAGAAATTGAAAAGCCAGGTGGGGCATCCCGAGGAAGCCTAGAGGTGTGAAGCCTTGGCTTTGCTGGCCTCGCCCGATCGCCAAGCGTTACTCCACGACGGTGTCGTCTTGCATCGTCTGTCTTGAAAGGTTCCGGCCCGTAAAGGCGTCACCCTGAAGAAGTGTCGTAACCGAAGCTCGTGACGGAAAGTGTCATCGTAAAAAGCGCCGCCCCAAGAGGGCGGCGCTTTTTCTGTGACGGGACTGGAGTGGAGCCTTGCAACAGAGCCTTTGCAGCCGTTGCTGATATCAAGGTCACCGGCGCACCGGGCCTCAGCCTTCCTCGGTGCTCTGGCGATCGAGATTCGTCTGTCGGGCTTCTTCCTCCCTTTCCTGAGCCTCCTGGGCCAGTGTCTTGCGCGGCAACAGCAGGTTCAACAGGAAGGCGCTGATCGCGGCGATCACGATGGGTGCGCCCGTGACCACGTCCTTGACCGTTTCCGGGAATTGTTCGATCGCGGCCGGCACCGAGGTGATGCCCAGGCTGAGGGCCAGCGACAGCCCGACGATGGTCATGTTGCGGGCGGTCATCTCGTCCTTGATCAACAGCTGGATGCCGGTCACCGTGATCATTCCGAACACGGTGATGGTGGCGCCACCGATGACCGGATAGGGGATGGTCGTCATCAGCGCGCCGAACTTGGGGCTGAGTCCGGCCAGCAGCACGATGACACCCGCCAGCATGAAGACGCTTCTACTGATGACCTTGGTGATCGCCACGATGCCGACGTTCTGGCTGTAGGTGGAGGTCGGCAGGGCGCCGAAGAAGGTGCTCAGGGTGGTCGTCAGGCCATTGCCGAGCAGGCCGCCGGTGAGTTCCTTTGTCGCCAGTTCCCGGTTCATCCCCGCCACGCTGGTCGCGGAGAGATCGCCAATCGTCTGGACCGAATTGATCACGCAGATCACCACCATGGAAATGATGGCCGCGGAGTGAAACTCCATCTCGAACGGCATCAACTCCGGCACCGCCAGCCATGGGGCGTTGTTCACCGGGGAAAAGTCGATCATGCCCAGGGGGATGGCGACCAGATAGCCCACCAGCATGCCGATGATGATGGCCGACAGCTTGACCACGCCGCGCCCGAACTGGGACGCCACCAGGACGGTGACCAGCGTCAGAACGCCCAGGCCCCAGTTGACGAGATCACCGAAGCCTTCGGCGTTGACGTTGCCACTGCCAGCCATGTAACGGATGGCGATGTCGTACAGCGACAGTCCGATCACCAGCACCACGGTGCCCGCCACCACCGGGGGAAAGAGGTGGCGGATGAACTGGATGAAGTAGCCCACCACCATCATGGTGATGCCACCGATCAATTGGGCGCCCAGGATGCCCTCGATGCCGTACTGGGCGCCGACGGCGATCAGCGTTGGCACATAGGCGAAGCCGACACCGAAGATGGCCGGCAGGCGGGCGCCGAACTTCCAGACGCCGTAGAGGTGGAAGAGGGTGCAGACGCCGGAGGCAAGCACCGCTACCTGAATCAGCTGGAGTTTTTCCGCCGGGGTGGCGCCGACCACGCCGGCGACGATAAGCGGCGGCGTGATGACACCGGCGATCATCGCCAGCACGTGTTGAAGCGAAATGGGCAGCGCCCGGGCTATGCCGGGCCGGCCGTGGAAGTCGAACAGCGTCGTGGGGGGTGTCTGCATGATCCTGGCCATTGTGGTTGTTGTCAGGGCGTCGGTAGTCGCTGAATACACTATGCAGCGCTAGTGTATCCAATGTAGGACGACAAACTGTATACAACAATGGTTCGATACCTGATATCGGCGGTACGAACAAAACGGCAGAATCGGTAAGACAACGACGCCATGGACAATGGCGATGTCGACCTGGAGGCTGAGGCTCTGGTGGAAGAGTCGACGAGAGCAAGTGTCGCCAGGAGCGGTGCTAGACCCCCTTGCCTTCCAGATACCAGGTAATGACGACCTTTGCCACGTAGCCCAGCATGCCGGCGCCAAGCACGATGAACAGCATCAGGGTGCCGAAGCGGCCAGCCTTGGACTGCTTCGCCAGGTCCCAGATGATAAAGCACATGAACAGGATCAGGCCGCCGATCATGATGGGGGTGATCCAGGCCTCGAAGGTCTCGCGCATGGGGCTCTCGCTTGTGTGGTGGCGGTGGGCGGGGGAGTGTGAACTGGCCTGCCATGGTATCCGGTCCAGACACGGCTTGCAGCGCCCGAGGGATGCGCAGGTGCCAGCCTACGTGCTAGAATCCGACCAAAATTCTCAGGTAATTCCATCACATGCCTACTCTCAAGATACTGGTTGGCACCATGTACGGTGGTGCTCTCGACGTAGCCGAACAGGTCAAGCCGTTATTCGAGGACGCGGGCTACGAGGTTTCGGTGCTCGAAAACCCGACCCTGGCCGACGTCACCGACGACGCACCCGATCTGGCGCTGTTCTGCGTGTCTACCACCGGCAGCGGTGACTTCCCGGGAAATTTCGTCAGCTTCGTGCGCGAGTTGGAGGACAAGAGTCCCGGCCTTGGGCAACTTCGCTATGGCCTGATCGCCCTGGGCGACAGCTCCTACGGAGAAACCTTCTGCGGCGCCGGGCGCCGACTGGACCAGCTGCTCGAGGAGCAGGGCGCAACACGCCTCGACGACCGGCTCGAGATCGACGCCATGGAGACCTTCATGGCCGATGACGAGGCGCTGCCCTGGGTCGAGGGCTGGATTGCCCGTCAGAACCTGAAGGTGGCCTGATGGCCAGGGCGATCGCGAGCCCTGCTCGCCTGAGCCTGATGGTCGGCCTGATGCTGGTGCTTGCGCTGACCCTGCCGCGCTACCAGATGGCCGGTCTCGATACCCGCGAGACGCTGGGCTATATCGTGCTCGGCGTACTGGCCCTGGCCAGCCTGTTTCAGTGGCGGTTGCTCGATGGCGCGGGACGCTCACGCTTTCTACGCATGCTGTTCACCCTGTTGGGCTGCATGGTCGTGGGCCTGGTGGTAATGGCGATCTACAGCACCCTGGTCGATGGCATGGCGCTTGGTCTGGCGGTGCTTTCCCAGGGGGCGACCGCAGGACTGTTGCTGCACGCCGTAGTGCTGGTGTTCTCGAAGCGGGATTGATTGAAGGTCTCAATGCACATCGCCCCGAGCCTTGCGGCTCGGGGCGATGTGTTTATGGTGCTGCGGATACGGATGAGGGCGATCAGGCGACAGCGCCGCCCAGGGTATAGCAGGGGACATAGTCACCCGCGAGTTTCATGCGACCCTGGGCGACGAAGGACGTCAGCAGGGCGTCGAGCTTCTCCATCAGGTCGGCCTCGGCGTGCAGGCGGAAGGGGCCGTGGGCCTCGATGGCGCGAATGCCCTGTTCCTTGACGTTGCCGGCGACGATGCCGGAAAAGGCGCGGCGCAGATTGGCGGCCAGTTCGTGCTTGGGCAGTTCACGGCTCAGCGCCAGCGACGCCATGGCTTCGTGGGTCGGCACGAAGGGCTCTTGGAAGTTACGCGCGATGGTCAGGCGCCAGTTGTAGTAGAAGGCATCCTGGCGGGCGCGCCGATACTCGGTGACCTTGTCGATGTTGGCGCGCATGGTGCGGGCCACCTCGGTCGGGTCATCGATGATGATCTGATAGAGCTCGCGCACCGATTCGCCGAGGGTGTAGACCAGAAATTCGTCGATTCGCTGGAAGTACTCGGCGGCGCTGGCGGGGCCGGTGAACACCACCGGGAACTCCATGTCGGCGTTGTCCGGGTGCAGCAGGATGCCGAGCAGGTAGAGGATTTCCTCGGCGGTGCCGACCCCGCCGGGGAAGACGATGATACCGTGGCCCAGGCGCACGAAGGCTTCCAGGCGCTTCTCGATATCCGGCATTACCACCAGTTCGTTGACGATGGGATTCGGCGCCTCGGCGGCGATGATGCCGGGCTCCGACACCCCCAGGTAACGGCCGGGGTAGCGGCGCTGCTTGGCGTGGGCGACGTTGGCGCCCTTCATCGGTCCCTTCATGGCGCCAGGGCCGCAGCCGGTGCAGATGTCGAGATCGCGAAGCCCCAGGTGGTAGCCCACGTCCTTGGTGTACTCGTACTCCTCGCGGGAGATCGAGTGGCCACCCCAGCACACCACCAGACTCGGATCCCGGCTAGGCTTGAGCGTACCGGCCTTGCGCAGGATGTGGAACACCGCGTTGGTGGTGCCCTCGCCGGTGGCCAGGTCGAAGCGCGACTGGTTCTGGATCTCGTTGTAGACGTAGACGATGTCGCGCAACACGCTGGAGATATGCTCGCGGATGCCGCGAATCATGCGGCCGTCGACGAAGGCCTCGGCGGGGGCATCGGTCAGCTTCAGACGTACCCCGCGGTCCTGCTGCAAAAGCTCGATATCGAAGTTGGGGTAGGTCTCGAGCAGGGCCAGGCCGTCATCCATGGGGTTGCCGGAATTGAGCACCGCCAGCGTACAGCGGCGCAGCATCTCGTGCAGGCCGGTCTGGGAGCTGTCGCGCAGACGATTGACCTCGTGCTGGGACAGAATCTCGAGGCTGCCCTCGGGGGAGATCGTGGTGGAAATGGTCTCGGGCATAAAAGGCTTCCTTGTCTGGGCGGGTGTCAGGGCGCAGGGGCCTTGGCACACGCCTGATTGAAGAGGGCGCGCACGGCGCTCTGATCCGCGTCGCTCATGCCGTCCTGGGCAAAGGCGCCGTCCAGCCATTCATGGAAGACGGCGTCGAAATCGTCACTGGTGACTTCGCTCGGGTCGTAGTCCAGCTGGTCCACCACCAGGGGGATCTGGGGAATCAGATAGCCCAGCGGAAACAGCTCCTCGGCGCTGGCGTCACGCTCCATGTCGATCAGGGCATCATGGATGGCGTCGGCACGGGCGGCGATGGGGTCATGCATGGTGGTGAACCCTTGGTCGGAGGTGGTGTGAAATGAACGCTCGATCATGGCTCGATGCTACCACGGCCGGGCGTCAGGGCGCACCGCTGCGGGCTTCGTGCTGAAGTGGTAGACTATGCCGACCCAAGGAAAGGGCCTCTTGCACTGCGTGGGCATTTCCTCAATTGGCCTTGGTTTGCAGCAGCCATGACCTGGCTTGTCGCTGGCCTGCAAACCGGACGGATCACCCTGGCGTCACTCCATGTTCAATGCCCTGTACTTCCGCACCTTCATCACCCTGGTAGAGACCGGCAGCTTCACCCGTACCGCCCAGCGTCTCGAGATGACCCAGCCGGGGGTGAGCCAGCACGTGCGCAAGCTCGAGCGTTATCTGGACAAGACCCTGCTGGAGCGCCAGGGGCGCCGCTTCCGGCTGACCGAGGCCGGCCGCCGAGCTTACGACTACGCGGTAAAGCTGTTTTCCGAGCATGAACAGTTTCGTCACTCTCTGGACGACGAGAGTCTCGACAGCGGCGAGTGTCGGCTGGCGTCACCCGGCAGCATCGGGCTGATGCTCTATCCGTTTATCCTGGGCCAGCAGCAGCGGCATCCAGGACTGACCGTATCCTATTGCTTCGCCTTTCATCAGGAGATCCTGGCCGATGTGCTGGCCGGTCGGCACGATCTCGGCATCGTCACCGAGGTCACCCGTCACCCGGATCTCGAGTGCGAGGCGTGGCACGACGAACCCTTGAGCCTGGTAGTGCCGGCGGACTTTACCGGCACCAGCCTCAATGACCTGCTGGGGCTCGGCTTCATCAGCTATACCGATGGTCTGGACAAGGCCGGTAGCCTGCTGCGAGCCAATTTTCCCGACGACTTCAGCTCCATGAGCCACTTCCCGCGACAGGGCTTCACCAACGAGGTGGGCATGGTGCTCGACGCCGTGGCCCGTGGCCTCGGCTTCAGCGTGGTCTCGCGCCTGGTGCTCGAGACCTCGCCCTGGCAACGTCAGGTGCGCGAGATGACCCTGACCCACCCCATGGACGAGACGCTCTACCTCGTCAGTCGACGCGGGGCGCGGGTCCCCAGTCGCTACCACCACCTGCTCGAGGCCTTTCGCGAGCAGCGCCATCTGGAGCGCTTCGGCCACCCCGAGGGTCGCCAGGCCGAGGGCTGAGGCGCCGTCTTTCCTCCTTGTATCAACCGCCAGTTTTCCGTCAGTGCCCTGTGACGCAAGCGCCGGGGCGCTGAGCGCCAAGCCTTTTCTCTTGTGACCTTTCAGGCTGGCAGTGCCGTGATCCGCGCCGGGCAAGTTGCCCGCCGACGCCCGACAGGCGTCTGACGTGCACTAGCTCGCCGCGTTCAGATCCGGATGCCGACAACAACAAGAGGAAATCACCATGGCTAGTCCCCCCATCACTGAACACCGCCCGAGCGAGGCGCAGGAAGACGCTGACCGCATGTCCCGCTCAAGCCTGATGATGGCCTGGTGGGCCGTGCTCAGCGCCATCTTCTATCTGGTCGTGGCGGCGGCCATGGCCAGAAGCTATGGCACCGCCAATGCGCTGATCGGGATCGTCATGAGCATCCTGGTCTACAGCGCCATCAACGCGGTACTGAGCCGTTTCGCCCAGCGCACCGGTCTCACCGTTGCCGAGTTTTCCCGTGCGCTTTTCGGTCGCCTGGGAGCCCTGGTGGCGACCCTGATCTTCTTTGCCACGGCGCTGTACTACGCCGTCTTCGAAGGCTACGTGATGGCCCTGGCGCTGAGCCACCAGAGTGGCTGGCCGATGGCGCTGACCACCCTGGTCGTGGTGATCGTCGGCATCGCCCTTATCGGCGCCGGCGTCCAGCGCTTCCTGGACCGTTTCAACGCCTGGCTGTTGCCGGTCTATCTGCTGGGCATGCTGGCGGCAGTGTGGCTGGCCATCGATGGATACGGCTATCCCGAGGGCTGGCTGACCCGGGTGCCTGAAGGTGGCGCCCCGGCCTTCGGCTGGTGGCACACCTTCACCTACTACATGGGTATCTGGGTGCTGATGATGTTCACCTTCGACTACGCCCGTTTCGGCAAGGACCGCGATCGTCGCTTCCACGCTCGCATCACCTTCGGCCTGCCGTTCTACGCGCTGGCCTTCGGCTTCAGCGCCGTGGTGGGCATCCTGCTGGACGCCACCCTGCCCACCGCAGGGCTCTCCGAGGCGGCCATCGTCATGGGCCTGCTGGAGCTGATGGGGCTGGCGGGTCTTGTGCTTGTGTGGGTGACCCAGAGCCGCATCAATACCGCCAACTACTTCCTCGCTACCTCCAATCTCGCCAGCCTGCTGGGACAGTGGCGCCCTGGAAAGGCGTGCTATGGACTGGCCATGGCACTGGTGGCGGCCCTGGCCTGGGCGCTGATGTCAGCCGATGTGTTCGGGTATCTGCTCACGGCCTTGGCCTATCAAGGCATCTTCGTGGTCGCCTGGGTCGGGGTCGCGCTGAGTCATATCCTGTCCCGCGCCGCTCGTGAAACTGCACCTGCCAGTGTCGAGGAAGACGAGCCGGTCTACCGGTTGGCGGGGCTCGGCGCCTGGGCTGGCGCCTGCCTGGTCGGGGTGGTGCTGATGCACCAGCCGACCCTCGCCAGCTTCTCGGCACCGGCCACCTTCCTGCTGGCCTTCACCCTGGCACGCCTGCTGCCAGGCGGTTCCATCAACGTCGCCGGATTGTTGCCGTCCCGGGATTGACCTGCACAAGGGCCCCCGGTGGCCAGGCGACGAGGGTCCGCGCCCGGAGTTCCTTTCCGCAGGCGCGGACCCTGTGCATTTGCCGCCAGCCCACCCTCCAGTGCACTCAGCGTCAACTCCTGCCTCCTTCAACGCCAATCCCTGCATGGCTGTCGGCGAGAAGATGACGGTGAGGAGCGGCGCACCGCTTCGACTCCAACAACCACAAGAGCGCGGAGTGACCATGACAACTGTGGATCCCATTACCCTGGCGGTCGTCCGGGGAGCGCTGGAGACGGCGCAGCGCGAGATGACCCTGACGCTGGAAAAGACCGGACGATCCAGCGTCTTCAATCTGGCCCATGACTATTCCAACGCCCTGTTCGATGCCGTGCCCGAAATGATCCTGCAGGGCCAGGACATCCCGATACATCTGGGTTCATTGATACCCGCGATGAAGGCGGTGGCCGGCTTCTACGGCGAGGACATCGCGCCCGGGGACGTCGTCTACCACAACGACCCGGCCTACAAGGGCAGTCATATCATCGACTGCTGCATGTACAAGCCGGTGTTCTTCGAGGGCGAGCTGGTGTTCTGGACGGTGTGCAAGGGCCACCTGACGGATATCGGCGGCCCGGTCCCTGCGGGCTACAACCCCGACGCCAAGGAAATCTATGCCGAGGGCCTGAGGATTCCCCCGGTCAAGCTGTGGGAGAAGGGGCGCCGTCGCGAAGACGTGATCAACCTGCTGTTGACCAACATGCGTGCCCGCGAGCATCAGGAAGGGGATCTCAATGCCCAATACGGTGCCTGCGGCGTCGGCGAGCGTCACCTGCTGCGTCTGCTCGAGCGCTACGGTGTGGACACCGTCAAGGCGGCGATCGCCGAACTCAAGGCGATGGCGGACCGCCAGATGCGCAGTTTGATCGCCGAGGTGGCCGACGGCGAGTACAGCGGCACCGCCGTGCTGGAGGATTCCGGCCATGGGCTTGGCGATCTCGAGATCACCGCCCACGTGAAAATTGAGGGCGACGAAGTGGCCATTCGTATCGACAGCCCCCCTCAGGTGCCTTACTTCATCAATTCCTACGAGGGCAACTCGATGTCCGGCGTGCTGCTGGGGCTGATGATGTTTGCCCAGCTGCCGCCACCCTACAACGAGGGGCTCTATCGTTGCCTGAGCGTCGATATGGGCCCGCCCGGCACCCTGTGCAACGCCAGCGAGCCGGCACCCCACGCCAACTGCACCACCACGCCCATGGAGACCTTGACCGATGCGGTACGCCTGGCCTTCGAGCAGGCGGCGCCCGAGCGGGTCAGCGCGTCCTGGGGACACGCCAGCGGCATCAATATCGCCGGTTTCGACCCACGTCATGGCAACGAGCAGTACGTGACCATGGTGCTGGCGTCGATCATCTCCGGCGCCGGTGCCACCCGGACCATGGACGGCTGGCACTCACGGGGTCCGCTGTGTTGCTTCGGTGCGCTGATGTCCGGTGACATCGAGCTGCTCGAGACCTCCTATCCGATCCTGATTCATCGCTATGGTCTGGTGACCGACAGTTGCGGCGCGGGAGAGCGGCGCGGCGGTTCCGGGACCTGGCTGGAAATCGAGCCGCTGGACCACGCCATGACGGCGGTGGCCTTCGGCGAGGGACGACAGTACGCCACTGCTGGCGCAGGCGGTGCGCGCAATGCCCTGGTCGAGCCCAAGCTCGGGCGGCTGGTGCATCGGCACGGAGACGGCAGCGAGACGGTCTATGACCGCAATGCGCTGTTGACCATCGAACCCGGCGAGCGGGTCATCAACGTCAATCCTGGTGGCGGTGGCTTCGGTGATCCCTGGACACGACCGCCGCAGGAGGTTGCCGGCGACGTCCGCGATGGTCTGGTGTCCCGTGAGGGCGCCCGTCAGGACTACGGGGTAGTGGTCGATGACCAGCTGCGCCTGGATGAGTCCGCCTCCCGTCAACTGCGCCAGACACGCTAGGAGATTCCCATGACCGCAATCTATCGACTCGGCATCGACGCCGGCGGCACCTTTACCGACTTCATCCTGGCAGAGCGGGGCAAGGGCGTCAGCCTGTTCAAGAGCCCCTCCACCCCTGAGGATGGCACCCAGGCGATCCGCGCAGGCCTTGCCCAGATCGCCGATGCGCTGGGGCGTCCCGCCAGTGAGGTGGTGGCCAATGCCGATCTCTGCATCAACGGCACCACGGTGGCGCTCAACGCCCTGATCGAGCGTCAGGGCGCCAAGGTTGGCCTGCTGTGCACCGAGGGCCATGAAGACAGCCTGGAGATCCG
The DNA here is from genome assembly GCF_019802175.1 of Halomonas sp. DP5N14-9. Lineage (NCBI taxonomy): Bacteria > Pseudomonadati > Pseudomonadota > Gammaproteobacteria > Oceanospirillales > Halomonadaceae > Halomonas > Halomonas sp. DP5N14-9. The sequence goes on along the minus strand of NZ_JAHVHR010000018.1, from coordinate 95,352 downwards.
CCTCGGTCACAAGGAAGACGGCTATCGCTATGATCCTGAGTATCCCCCGGCGCATATGCTGGTGCCGCGCTATCTTCGCCGGCCGATCGGCGGTCGCATGCTGGCCGACGGCAGCGAGCGTCAGCCGCTGGACGAGGAGGCGATTCGTGACGCCGTGGCGCTGTTCAAGCGTGAAGGGGTGGACGCGGTGGCGATCTCGTTTCTGTGGTCGGTGGCCAACACCGACCACGAGCAGCGCGCCCTGGCCATCGTGCGAGAGCTGATGCCCGACACCTTCGTCTGCTGCGGCAGTGAGGTCTATCCCCAGGTGCGCGAATACACCCGCACCTCGACCACCGTGGTCAACGCCTATCTGAGCCCGGTGATGCAGCGCTATGTCTCGCGCATCGACGCCCTGTTCGAGGAACTGGGGGCTCGCCAGCCGGTACAGTATTTCCAGTCCAACGGCGGACTGGCGCTGGGCAAGGTGATGCGCGAGAAGGCCGTGGCGGCGATCAACTCGGGTCCGGCCTCGGCGCCCCAGGCCGGGCTTTACATGGCCGGGCCGCTGGGTGTCGACAACGTCATCACCGTGGACATGGGCGGCACCTCCTTCGACATCACCCTGACCCGGGGTGGCCAGACCAACTACAGCAAGGATGTGGACTTCCTGCGCCAGCGCATCGGGGTGCCGATGATCCAGGTCGAGACCCTGGGGGCCGGCGGTGGCTCCATCGCCCACCTCAACGAACAGGGCATGCTGCAGGTGGGGCCGCGCAGCGCCGGCGCCTCGCCGGGGCCGGTGTGCTACGGCAAGGGAGGACGCGAACCCACCGTCACCGACGCCAACCTGGTGCTTGGGTACCTCGATCCCGAAGCGGTGCTCGGCGGTACCGTGCGCCTCGACCGTGAAGCGGCGGTGGTGGCGATTCGCGAAAGGATCGCCGAGCCACTGGGCATCAGCGTCGAGCGTGCGGCCTTCGGCATCTGCACCCTGGTCAACCTGAATATGGTCAATGGCATTCGCCGGGTATCGGTGGAGCAGGGTTACGATCCCCGTGACTTCACCCTGATCGGCGCCGGTGGCGCGGCCGGCATGCATCTGGTGCGCCTGGCCGAGGAGATCGGCGTGCGCCAGGTGCTGGTGCCCAAGGTGGCCTCAGGGCTCTGCGCCTTCGGCCAGATCATTTCCAATGTCCAGCATGAGCGGCTGACCTCGCTGGTGCTGCCGCTGGATGATGACCCGGAGCACCGCGCGCGGGTCAACCGGCGCCTTGCCGAGTTGCGTGATGAAGGCGTCGCCGAGCTCAGGCGTGATGGCTTCGAGGATAATGGCATTGCCTGCCGCTATCGCTTCGAGATCCGCTATCGCGGCCAGATCCACGAGTGTACGGTCGAGAGCGAGCGCGGAGAATTCGATGAGGCCGGCTGGCGCGAGCTGCGCGACGCCTTCCACGCTCGCCATGAGGCGCTCTATTCCTACTGCGAGCCCGACAGCGAGGTGGAGCTGGTCAACCTGGAGTGCTCGGTGATCGGTGAGGTGGAGCCGCCGACCATGCCGACCCTGGAGGCCCGAGGGGGGGAGCTTGAGGCAGCGCTGCTGGGTCGCCGTGATATGCTGTTCGACGGTGAAGGCGAACCCGTGCCCACGCCGGTCTACGACGGCGAGGCACTGGACCCCCAGCACGAAGTGGTCGGACCAGCGGTCATCCAGGAGGCCACCACCAATATCGTGCTGCCGCCCGGCTGGAAGGCGACCCTGTCGAGCACTGCAAGCTATGTGCTCAGCCCGATCGACGGCTGAGGCGACGGTTTCCCGGGGTCGGCAGGATCGATCCCGGGTTCTGCGCCACGAGACAGCCACACCAGACCGCAACAACAATAACGAGAGGCACGAGTGCCGAGGAGGTTGGCATGAGTGACATGGTCACGACACAGGATACCAGGGCGCGCTGGTCGCGCTGGATCTCCGACACCTACTTTCCCCTGAGCCTGAGCTACCGCGACGAAAACGCGCCATTTCGTGGTGATCTCAAGGTGTGGAAGACCGACGACCAGGACTTCTCGCTGTCACGCCTGACTTCCGACGGGCTAGTGTATTCCCGCGACCAGTCGCAGATCGCCGCCGATCCCGAGAGTTCCTTCCTGGTGACCATCCCCCAACGTGCCGGCGTGTTCTTCGAGCAGGGCGGACGTTCGCTGCGTTGCGAGCCGGGGCAGTTCCTGGTCGAGCGAGGGGATCTTCCCTATCGCTTCGGCTACGAGCAGGCCAATGCCATGTGGGTGTTCAAGGTGCCGGATGCCTCGATGAAGCATCGGGTGCGCGGTGTCGAGCGCTACGCTCAGCACTGCTTCGAGGCGAACACTGGCATGGGGCGGGCCTTCGTCGAGTTTCTGGCGATCTGTGCCAGTCGCTTCGATGAGTGCTCCCGCGATGAGCGTCAGCGCCTGTTCGAGCAGGCGCTGTCGATGCTGTCGCTGGTGCTGGAGAAGGATGACCGGGTGTTGGTCAGCGACCAGTCCCAGTTGAAAAGCGCCCACCTGATGCGGATCGAGCGATTCATCTCGGCCCGCCTTGGCGACCCGGAACTGGGGCCGTCAATGGTGGCGGAGGGATGCGGCATTTCGCTGCGCTATCTGCACAAGTTGCTGTCCGAGATCGGCCACTCGGTCAACGACTGGATTCGCATGCAGCGGCTTGAGGCCGCGCGTCGGGACCTGTGCGATCTGGCAGAAGGGGTGAGCATCGGTGAGATCGCCTACCGCTGGGGGTTCAGCGACCAGGCGCAGTTCTGCCGTGCCTTTCGACGCCGATTCGACTGCTCGGCCAGCGAGATGCGACATCGTCATCGGGATGGCCAGGGGGCCGGCTGAAGCCCGCCTTCGACAAGCTCCGAAACAAGGAGAGACAGCAAACGCAACGACGCGGCCCTTGGGCCGCGTCGTTGTTTGTCACCGCAGGAGCGTTGTGGGCGCTCAGTCGCGGTATTCGTCGATGCTCGGGCAGGAGCAGATCAGCTGACGATCGCCCAGCACGTTGTCGACCCGGTTGACCGCCGGCCAGTACTTGGCGCCCTTGACCGCCTCGGAGGGGAAGGCGCCGATCTCGCGGGAGTAGCCCCGGTTCCAGTCCGCGTCCATCAGGTCGGCCATGGTGTGCGGGGCCTTCACCAGAGGGTTGTCCTCCAGGCTCCACTCGCCGCTCTCGACCCGGGCGATCTCCTCGCGGATGCCGATCATGGCGTCACAGAAGCGGTCCAGCTCATAGAGCGACTCCGACTCGGTGGGCTCGATCATCAGGGTGCCGGCCACCGGGAAGGACATGGTGGGGGCGTGGAAGCCGTAGTCCATCAGGCGCTTGGCGATGTCTTCCTCGCTGATGCCGGAAGCCGCCTTGAGCGGACGGATGTCGATGATGCACTCGTGGGCCACGGTGCCGTTCTGGCCCTTGTAGAGCACCGGATAGTGCGCTTCCAGGCGAGTGGCGATGTAGTTGGCGCCGAGGATGGCAAGCTCGGTGGCCTCGCGCAGGCCGCGTGCTCCCATCATCTTGATGTAGGCCCAGGAGATCGGCAGGATCGAGGCCGAGCCGAAGGCCGCCGCGGACACCGCGCCGGAGTCCTCTTCGACACCGTCGATCGGGGTCACGCTGTGGTTGGCCACGTGGGGCGCCAGGTGCGCCTTGACACCGATCGGGCCCATGCCGGGGCCACCACCGCCGTGGGGGATACAGAAGGTCTTGTGCAGGTTGAGGTGGCTGACGTCGCCGCCGAAGTCACCCGGACGTGCCACGCCGACCTGAGCATTCATGTTGGCGCCGTCGATATACACCTGGCCACCGTTGGCGTGGACGATGTCGCAGGCCTCGCGCACGCCTTCCTCGAACACCCCGTGGGTGGACGGGTAGGTGAGCATGATCGCGGACAGCGCCTGTGAGTGCTGCTCGGCCTTGGCCTTGAGGTCGGCCAGGTCGATGTTGCCATCCTCGTCGCACTCCACCACCACCACGCGCATGCTGCACATGGCAGCAGAGGCCGGGTTGGTACCGTGGGCGGAGCTGGGAATCAGGCAGACGTCACGGTGGCCCTCGCCCTGGGCCGCCTGGTAGCGACGGATCGCCAGCAGACCGGCGTATTCGCCCTGGGCGCCGGAGTTGGGCTGCATCGAGATGTGGTCGTAGCCGGTGATCTCCACCAGGAAGGCCGCCAGTTCGTCGATCATCTGGCGATAGCCGGCGACCTGATCCTTCGGCGCGAAGGGATGGATGCGGGCGAACTCCGGCCAGGTGATCGGCATCATCTCGGTGGTGGCGTTGAGCTTCATGGTGCAGGAGCCCAGCGGAATCATCGCGTGGGCCAGCGACAGGTCCTTGTTCTCCAGGCGCTTGAGGTAGCGCAGCATCTCGGTTTCGCTGCGATAGCGCTGGAAGGTCGGGTGCTCAAGGAAGTCGCTCTCGCGTCGGCAGGCGGCGGGAATGCCGCTGGCCTGGGACTCGAGGATGCCGTCGTCGAGTTCGCGCACGCCAAGGCCGTGCTCCTCGCCCAGCAGCACGTCGAACAGCGCGTCCAGATCGTGGGCGGTGGTGGTCTCGTCGAGGCTGACACCCACGTCGCCGTTGTCGAAGTAGCGCAGGTTGATCTCGTGGGTCATGGCTCGACCGTGGATCTTGCCGCGATCGACCCCGGTCAGACGCAGGGTGTCGAAGTAGCTGTCGTTGGCCAGGCTGACGCCTTTCTGGGCCAGGCCGGTGGCCAGGATGGTGGTCAGCCGATGGATGCGCCCGGCGATGGTGCGCAGGCCCTCGGCGCCGTGATACACCGCGTAGAAGCCGGCGATGTTGGCCAGCAGCGCCTGGGCGGTGCAGATGTTGGAGGTGGCCTTCTCGCGACGGATGTGCTGCTCGCGGGTCTGCATGGCCATGCGCAGGGCGGTGTTGCCGCGGGCATCCTTCGACACCCCGATGATACGGCCGGGGATCGAGCGCTTGAGCTTGTCGGTGGTGGCGAAGAAGGCAGCGTGGGGGCCACCGAAGCCCATCGGCACGCCGAAACGCTGGCTCGAGCCGACCACGATATCGGCGCCCATGGCGCCGGGCTCCTTGAGCAGTACCAGGGCCATCAGGTCGGTGGCAACGCAGGTCATCACGCCACGCTTCTTGGCCTCGGCGATCAGCGGTGCCAGGTCGTGGACGCGGCCGTCATTGCCGGGGTACTGCAGCAGTGCGCCGAAGACGTCATGGCTTGCGAGTTCTTCCGCCGGGGCGATGACGATCTCGTAGCCGAACCAGGAGGCGCGGGTCTTGAGTACGTCCAGGGTCTGGGGGAATACATCGTCGGCAACGAAGAAGGCATTGGTCTTGGCCTTCTTGTTGGAGCGTCGGCACAGCGCCATGGCCTCGGCGGCGGCGGTGGCTTCATCCAGCAGCGAGGCGTTGGCCAGCTCCATCCCGGTCAGGTCCATCACCATCTGCTGGAAGTTCAGCAGGCCTTCCAGACGGCCCTGGGAGATCTCGGGCTGATAGGGGGTGTAGGCGGTGTACCAGCCCGGGTTTTCCAGCACGTTGCGCTGAATGACCGCCGGCAGGTGGGTGTCGTAGTAGCCCTGACCAATGTAGCTGCGGGCGACCTTGTTCTGGCGGGCCAGACGATACAGGTAGTCCAGCGCCTCGGCTTCGGCCTTGGGGGGATCCAGATCGAGCTCACGGCCCAGGCGGATGTTGGCGGGCACCGTCTTGTCGATCAAGGACTCCACGCCTTCGACACCCAGGGCCGACAGCATCTTGGCCCTGTCGTCCCCATCGGGACCATTGTGACGACGGAGAAAGGCATCGTGATCGGCCAGTTCGGCCAGGCGACGTGTATCGAAAGCCATGGAACACCTTGAGTGTGACGGACCCCGAAGATCCGGATGAATAACGGGTTGCCTCGCGTGGTGGCGGGCGCGTTGGCCGGGGCCACATGGCCCCGGCGAGGGGAGGGAGTGGCTCCCCCTGGTGGCGCGGGTCACAAAGGCCCGGCTCAGCCTTCGGCGTCGACCACCGCCTGATAGGCGTCGGCGTCGAGCAGGTCGTCGAGGGCGCTCTGGTCGTCGAGGCGCACCTTCATGATCCAGCCATCCTCGTAAGGCGCTTCGTTGACGGTCTCCGGAGCGTCCTCGAGGGACTCGTTGACCTCGACGATCTCGCCGTCCACCGGCGCATAAAGGTCAGAGGCGGCCTTGACCGACTCGATAACGCCGAATTCGTCGCCCTTGGCGAGGCTGGTGCCGACCTCGGGCAGGTCGACGAAGACCACGTCACCCAGGGCTTCCTGAGCGTGATCGGTGATGCCGATGGTGACGGTTCCGTCGCCGTTGTCCTGAATCCATTCGTGGCTGTCGACATAGCGCAGGTTGGCGGGGATTGAGCTCATCTCGATTTCCTATACGAAAAAGGTTTTCCGGTTTCGCGCATGCTAACGCCATTCTCGGCGTTTGGCGAGTCCATGATGAGAGAAAAACGGGGTGGTCGCCGCACTCTCAAGACATAGGGTGGAACGACTCGCGGTTGGCGTCCAGTCCACGCCCGTGGCTGATGCCACGGTGAGGTGAAAGGGATGGGCGGATGGCACGTGATGGACGCGTTGGTGGCGAGACCCGGCATGATTCGACGTTGGCGACTATGCTACAGACGTCGAAGAGGCGCGGGGGCCTTCAGCGACCAAAGGGGGATTTGCCAAGACCAAACGCCTTGGCTAAGGTGGCAAAAGTTTCCAATAGGAAACACGGTTGACGTTCATGCAAACAACGGCTGGCGAAGCGGCGTTAGCGTGGACAAGCGTTGCTGGTGCCCTTGCGACAATATCCGCTATCGTAGGCGGGTCCGTGCTGTCGATTCGTCTGATATGCCTGTTATTCCGATAACAATTCACGGTAAACAGGCTTTCTGCTGGTCGACAGCGCATAACAACAAGTGCCGAGTCAAAAGGGAGACTTCCGTGGAAGCACTCAACAATATCTTCTCCGCCATCAATGGGGTGGTGTGGGGACCGATCATGCTGATCCTGTTGCTGGGGGTGGGTATCTACCTCCAGTTGGGTCTCAAGCTCATGCCCATCCGCAAGCTGGGGATGGGGTTCAAGCTGATGTGGGGCGGGCGTGACAGCAAGTCCGAAAGCAAGGATGAAGGCGAGATCTCGCCGTTCAACGCCTTGATGACGGCGCTGTCGGCGACCATCGGTACCGGTAACATCGCCGGTGTGGCCACGGCGATTGCCCTGGGTGGCCCCGGTGCGGTGTTCTGGATGTGGATCACCGCCCTGGTGGGCATGGCCACCAAGTTTGCCGAGGCAGTGCTGGCGGTGCGCTATCGCGAGACCGATGACACCGGTTTCCATATCGGTGGGCCGATGTACTACATCAAGAACGGACTCGGCCGCAAGTGGCTGTGGCTGGGCGGTGCCTTCGCCTTCTTCGGCGCCGTGGCCGCCTTCGGTATCGGTAACACCGTGCAGTCCAACTCGGTGGCCGACGCCCTCGAGTCGAGCTTCGGCATCGAGCCCTGGATTACCGGTGTGGTGATCATGGTGCTGGCCGGTGCGGTGATCCTCGGCGGCATCAAGCGCATCGCCAAGGTGGCCGGCAAGCTGGTGCCGATCATGGGTATCGCCTACATCATCGCCGGTGTCAGTGCCCTGGCGGTCAACGCCGACCAGATCGGTGGCGCCCTGAGCAACATCTTCTACTACGCCTTCAATCCCCACGCCGCCATGGGTGGTTTCGCCGGCGCAGCGGTGATGGCGGCCATCCGTTTCGGTGTCGCTCGGGGTATCTTCTCTAACGAGGCCGGCCTTGGCAGCGCGCCGATCGCCCACGCCGCGGCCCAGACCAAGAACCCGGTTCGCCAGGGGCTGATCGCCATGCTCGGTACCTTCATCGATACCATCATGGTGTGCACCATCACCGCCCTGGTGATCCTGACCGCGCCGATCTGGGAGACCGGTGAGGCCGGCGCCTCGCTGACCGCGCTGTCGTTCGACAATGCCCTGCCCAATGGCTGGGGTGAGGCCATCGTGTCGATCGCCCTGGCGATCTTCGCCTTCACCACCATCCTTGGCTGGTCCTTCTATGGCGAGAAGTGCTTCCAGTTCCTGTTCGGTACCCGCTCCATCATGATCTACCGGGTACTGTTCGTGCTGGCCATTCCGGTGGGTGCGCTGGCCCAGCTTGGCTTCATCTGGCTGATGGCCGACACCTTCAACGCCATGATGGCGATTCCCAACCTGATCGCCCTGGCGCTGCTGTCGCCGGTGGTGTTCAAGCTGACCAAGGACTACTTCGACGGCAAGGACATCCTGCCGGGCGAGGCCCTTGATCACGACAAGTCCTGAGCCTGAGCCGACCACGGGAGGTGCCCTCAGGGGCACCTCCTGTCGTTGCAAGGGTTCTTTCACGAACCACGAGACGAAACGCCATGAGTGAACTCAAGACGACACCGCTGAATGCCCTGCATCGAGAGCTGGGGGCCAAGATGGTCCCGTTCGCGGGCTATGACATGCCCGTTCAGTATCCGCTGGGGGTCAAGAAAGAGCACGAGCACACCCGCGCGGCCTGCGGCCTGTTCGACGTCTCGCACATGGCACAGATCCTGATTCGTGGCGAGAACGCGCTGGCCGCGCTGGAGACCCTGGTGCCGGCGGATCTGGTCGGCCTGCCCGAAGGCATGCAGCGCTATGGCCTGTTTACCAGCGAAGACGGCGGGATCCTCGATGACCTGATGACGGTCAACGCCGGTGACCACCTTTACCTGGTGGTCAACGCGGCCTGTCGTGATCAGGACATCGCCCATCTGCGTCGCGGGCTGCCCGACCACGAAGTCGAGGTAGTCGATCGCGGCCTGCTGGCGCTGCAGGGGCCGAAGACCGCCGATGTCATGGCGCGCCTGTGTCCGGCAGCCTGCGAGATGGTGTTCATGCAGCATGGTCGCTTCGACATCGACGGTATCCCGGTGTGGATCAGCCGCAGCGGCTATACCGGCGAGGATGGCTTCGAGATCTCGGTGCCGGCGGATCAGACCGACGCCCTGGCGCGCAAGCTGCTGGCCGAGGAAGAGGTCGAGGCCATCGGCCTGGGGGCGCGTGATTCCCTGCGCCTGGAGGCCGGGCTCTGTCTCTACGGCCACGATATCGATACCACCACCACGCCGGTGGAGGCGGGGCTGATCTGGGCCATTGGCAAGCCACGTCGTCGTGGCGGCGAGCGCGCCGGTGGCTTCCCGGGGGCTGATCTGGTGCTGCACCAGGTCGAAGTCAAGGACCACCAGCGCAAGCGCGTCGGCCTGCTGGGCGAGGGGCGTGCTCCGGTGCGCGAAGGTGCCGAGCTCTACAGCGAGGACGATCGTCTGCTCGGGCAGGTGACCTCCGGTGGCTTTGGCCCCAGCGTCGGCAAGCCGGTGGCCATGGGCTACGTCAGCCTCGATCACGCCGAGATCGGCACCACCGTGTACGCCGAGGTGCGTGGCAAGCGTCTGCCGATGACGGTGACGCGCATGCCGGTCATCACACCGGGTTACTATCGCGGGTGATGACGCGGCTGATATCTCGATAGACAACGCGTTATACCGTTATCTTGCGTGGCGGAAAGTGCCATCGGATGAACGATCAACGGCGCCCATAGGGCGCCGTTTTTATGTCCTGGAGAAAGAGACGGCTCGGGTCTGGCGCCGGCATTGCAGGTCAGACGACAAGCCGACGAAAGGTCAGGTTGATTCGCTCGCCCGGGATCTTGCGCGGCAGCAGGGCGTGTTCGAGCTGTTCCTGGCAGCCTGGCCCCATCCATAGCAGGCTGCCGCTTTCGAGCCAGACGTTGAAGGCCTCGGACGAGCGGTCCTTCCAGCGAAAGCGCATGGGACGGGTCGCTCCCAGGCTGATGGAGGCGATGGTAGGGCAGTCGCCAAGTTCCGCTTCGTTATCGCAGTGCCAGCCCATGCGGTCCTCGCCGTTGCGATAGCGGTTGATCAGTACGCTATTGAAGGCGCTGGTCGGTGTGCTCTTGTCGACGGCCGAAAACCGTTCGAGCAGGTCATTGAGACGATCACGCAGGGCCGCCACCGTCGGATGCCAGGGGCAGGGCGCGAAGTCCCTGCCGGAGTAGCGATAGGCGTGATCGCCCATCCATACCTGCTGGCGGGGAATGGGATGACTGCGCCCGTAAAGGGTCAGTTCGGGCTGCTGCCAGTCGAGTTCCTGGCGCAGCCTATCCTGCAGGTCGCTGGCGTCGGACTCGCTTATGAGCCCGGGCAGGTAGTAAAGCGGCGGGGTCTCGACCAAGGTTTGGGATGGCGCTTCGAGTTGTGCTTCGTGTAGCAATTCGAGCAGCGCTTTGGGGTCATGTGGAGGCATTCAAGCAGGATGCCAGTGAAGGCTGGCTGACGCCACCGATCAGGAGCGGTGGCGCTTGTTCTAGAGGTGCGGGCGAGATGCGGGCGAGCGGCAGTGATGCCCCCCGAGGCGGCGTCAGTGGGACGCCGCGATCAGCAGAGTGGTCGAGGAAAGCCCGAGGCTAGCCAGGGCCATGCCATAGCCGAGCGCCGCGCCGGCAAGGACGTCACTGTAGTAGTGCAGTCCCAGACCCACCCGCGAGATGGCGATCAGGCCCGCCAGGGGCAGCAGCCAGGGCAGCAGGGCGGGGCTGTGTACCGCGACCAGGGTGCAGAACATCACCGCGTGCATGGTGTGGCCGCTGGGGAAGCTGTAGCGGTCCCTGGCCGGTTCGTTGCACTGGATGCTGCCGCCAAAGGTGATGAAGGGCCGCTCTCGACACAGACGGGTCTTCAGCAGCTTGTACACCGCGATCGCCACCACGGCGGTGACGGTGTATTCGAGCATCAGGCGCAGACCGATATCGCGGCCGTGGATCGCCGGCAGCGCCAGGATCAGCGCCACCCAGATCGGCCAGTCGCCCAGCTTGCTGGAGATCTTCAAGGTGGATAGCCAGGGGCGGTGAATGCTGAGGCCGGCGGTGCGCTGGCACAGTTGCCACTCGAGCATATCCAGGCGGTCGAACATCTGCGGGATTTTAGTGGGCATGTCACATCTCCCTGGCGGTAAGTCGTCTTCTAGCGTCTTTTGTCGTCATGTGTCGTGCTAGGGCCCGCTGCCTGTGGCCTCCACGCCGCCGCTCGGGCCGGCGGCGGGGTGTTCAACGAGCGATCTAGGCCTTGGCGGGGTCCGACAGGCCGGTTCCCGACGTCAGGGCTTGGTGATGGGCGTCGAGGAAGGTCTGGGCGATGGACGGCCAGCGGTAGGCCAGGGCGCGTTCCCGGGCGGCGCGGCCCAGGCGGGCGTAGCGTGCCTGCTGCTGGCATAGCGCTGTCGCCTGTTGGCGGAATTCGGCGTTGTCACCGGCGGCGACGCTGACACCATCCTTGTCGGTGGTGATCAACTCGGCGCCGGCCGCGTGGCGGAAGGCTACCACCGCCAGGCCGCTGGCCATGGCTTCGAGAATGACGTTGCCCCAGGTCTCCGACAGCGAGGGAAAGACGAAGATGTCGGCGCTGGCGTAGTGGATCTGCATCTCGGCGGAATCGATGAAGCCGGTAAAGATGGCGTCCGGCAGGGCCTTTTCCAGCGATGCCCGCCCGGGGCCGTCGCCCACCACCACCAGGCGCATGTCGGGGCGCGCCTCGAGCATGTCGAGAAAGGTGTCGCGCAACAGCTCCAGGTTCTTCTCCGGCGCCAGTCGGCCCACGTAAAGCGCCACCGGCTGGTGCTGGCCGACACCCCAGCTGTCGCGTAGTTGCTGACTACGCTTGGCGGGGGTGAAACGATCGCCTTCGATGCCGCGTGCCATGACGCTGACGCGCTCGAAGCCTCTTTGCGCAAGCTCCCGGGCTTGCTGATGGGTCGGTACCAGGGTCGCCGCACAGCGATTGTGAAAATGCCGCAGGCGATTGCGTACCAGTGGCGCCAGCCACGGCAGACCATAGTCCTGGCAGTAGTGATCGAAGTTGGTGTGCCAGCCGCTGACCACGGGAATGTCCAGCTTTTCTGCCGCGCGCAGGGCTGACCAGCCCAAGGGGCCTTCGGTCGCTACATAGATGGCGTCGGGACGATTGTCGCGCCATAGCCTGCGCAAACGACTGGCGGAGGCCCAGCCGATACGCACTTCCTTGTAGCGCGGCATCGACATGCCGCGTACGCGAAGTTCGTGGGCCATCCCGATGGCGGGTTCGGTGGAGCCGTCGACGGGGGCCGGCCGGACCAGCTGCAGCGTCACGCCAAGAGCACGCAGTTCCTGGCTGATGCGCCCCAGCGTATGGGCGACCCCATTGATATCAGGAGACCAGGTTTCGCTGACCAGACAGATGCGCATGGAATTCCTCGTACCGGTCGGGCCCCGTATGGCCCGCTCCCGAGACAGAGTGATGCTCCAGCATGACATCTCTAGGTCAGCGATATGAACAGGCTGTTACGGTGTCGACGGGGCCGGGCGACGGACAAGCGGTCTGTGCTTGCGTCGACTCGGCCCGCAGCGCTCAGCGAAGGATGGTGTCCGGGTCGATGGGCTTGCCGCCATGGCGCATGTCGAACAGCAGATCGTGGCGGCCGGTCGAGGCATGCTTGCCGACCACGCACAGTGGGGTGCCGCGGCTGACCTGTTCTCCCTGCTTGACCAGCAGGTCGTCACATAGCGCGTAGACACTCTGCAGGTTGTCGGCGTGGTGCACGATCACCACCTGGCCCAGTTGGCGCATGCCGTCGGCAAACCGCACCTGGCCATCGGCAACGGCCTTGGCCCGGGCGCCCTCGTCGGTGGCCAGCAGCATCGGCTGCAGGCTGCCGCGGCTGTCCTTCCCGTAACGGCGCACCACCCGGTAGTCGTCCAGCGGCCAGGGCCAGCCACGAGCGTTTGAGGCGACCGGACCGGGATCCGGCAACGAAGCGGAGCGAGAGGGGCTGGACGTGCCTGAGCTGCTGGATGATGAGCGGCTGGCGACCGATCGGCTGGCCAGCGGCACCTGGATCACCTGGCCGACCTTGAGGTCGGTGGCGCGGACGCCAGGGTTGGCACTCTGGATGCGCTGAGCGGTGGTGCCGAAGCGCCTGGCAACGGCGCTATAGGTGTCGCCGGGGCGGATCTGATAGCGATAGGGGCCACCGGACGGCGCCCGCTCCTGATGAGAGGGCACCAGCAGGCGCTGACCCACGGCCAGGTGGCGGGCGTCGACACCCGGATTGAAGCGCTGCAGTCGCAATAGCGGTACGCCGGCGCGGCGGGCGATGGAGCCGAGGGTGTCGCCGCGCTGCACGCTGATCCAGTCGCCGGCAATGCTGCTGCCGGCGACGCTGGCGCTGCGTTGCGATGACGCCGGCGATGCCCCCTGACCGGCGCAGCCGGCCAGCAGCAGGGCGATCACCAGCGGTGCGAGTCGAGTGAGGCGTCCTTGTTCTGCCACAGGGCGTTGAGCCATGAGTGGAAGCGTTCCTTGTAGTGCGGGTCGTCGTGATAGCGCCCCTCCAGCATCCACGGCGCCACGTCGAGGCGGCGTGCATCAAGGCGAATGGCCTTCTCCTGGCCGCACAGAAAGCGCCAGAAGCTGGGTTGGCTCGACTGGTAGTCGATGGTGAGGTCGATGATGGCGTCGAGACGATCGCCGAGCAGGTTCAGTACCTGGGCGATGCCGCCGGCCTTGGGGCGCAACAGATGGCGAAAGGGGCTCTGCCTGGCCTCGCGCTTGGCCGGGGTGAAACGGGTCCCTTCGACAAAGTTGATGATGGCAATGGGGACGTCGCGGGCACGCTTGCACATGCGCTCGGTGGCCTTGCGATCGCGCTCGGCAAGGCGTGGGTTGGCGGCCAGGCGCTCCTTGCTGTAGCGGCGCATGAAGGGAAACTCCAGTGCCCACCAGGCCATGCCTACTACCGGGATCCAGATGAGTTGCTGCTTGAGAAAGAAGCGCGGCATCGGGATCTTGCGATGAAAGGCCATCATCAGCAGGAAGATGTCGGTCCAGCTCCGATGGTTGGACAGCACCAGGTACCAGGCGTCCGGGCTCAGCCCCTCGGGCACCGACATGCGAAGGTCGGGCTTGACCCAGTGACGCATCCACCACAGGTTGAAACCGATCCAGTTGAGGGCGATGGCGTTGAGTCCGGCCAGCACGCGCCGCTGCCAGCGTCGCCCGGGGGTGACCACCTTGAGCAGGGTCAGGATCACCAACGGGATGGTCCAGAATAGCGTGTTGCCAACCAGCAGCAGAACGCTGATCAGGCCCTTGAGGGTCGACATTCCTTGGATAACCTCGCAACAGCAGATAGAGCGGGTGTCGCCTGGCCGTGACAGTGGGCGAGGCAGGCCCGCCAATCCTAATGGATCCGGTGCCGGCTGCCCAGTGCGAGGGTCCACGGCCATGTCGGCGTCATGCTTCGGAGAGGGTCGGTGTCTCGATATTGTCGACCAGTACCTGGAGCATGGCGCGGGCGGCCACCGACAGCTCGTGGGGGTTCCAGGTGACCACCCCCACGGCGCGCTCGATGACGGGATCCTTGAGCGGGCGGCAGACCGCGCCGGCCTCCTGCATCTGACGCAGGCACAGCGAGGGCACGGCGCTGACGCCCAGGCCATTGGCCACCATGCGCCCGACGCTGGCGAGCTGATGGGTCTCGAAGGCTACCTTGAGGGCCCCGTGGCGGGCACCGAGCTGCTGCTCCAGCAGGCGGCGTACCATGGAAGGCCGCTGCAGCGCCACGAAGTCCCAGCTCATCAGGCTTTCCCAGTCGAGGCTCGAATGCTGTACCAGAGGCGAGCGTGGGGGCAGCACGGCCACGAAGCGGTCGTGAAACAGCGGAGTGAAGTGCAGGCTGCCGGTGGCCTCCGGCTCGAAGGCGATGCCCATCTCCACCTGGCGCTGGCGCACCATGTCGATCACCTGCTCGTTGACCACGTCATGTACGGTGACGTTGATACGCGGGTGCTGGCGGTGAAACACCCCCAGCGCCGGGGCCAGCAGATTGCCGGCAAAGGCCGGCATGGCGGCCAGGGAGAGCCGTCCAAGTTGCAGGGTGAAGCGTTGGCGCAGGGCGTCCTCGGTGTTGTCCCATTCCACCAGCAAGCGTTTGGCCAGTGGCACCAGGGACTCACCTTCGGGGGTCAGGCGGACGCTTCGGGTCGTGCGGATCAGCAGTCTACCGCCTAGGCTGTCCTCGAGACCCTTGATCGCCAGGCTCAGCGCCGGCTGGGAGAGGTGGAGCTGTTCACAGGCCTGGGTGAAGCTCAGGGTTCTGGCCACCGCCAGAAAGGCACGCAGTTGCTTGACGGTCACGACATGCTACCAAGGTCAAATTTATTTAAAGATATAAATAATCAATAAAGAAAACAAACTTAACAAATATATGGGGGCGAGCAACACTGCCTTCAGTGCTACCTTGAGGCAGGGCGGGGCACCGGAACGGTGCCGGTTCGCCACCTCTCCTTTCACTTTCATCGACAGACGAGGCGCCCCACATGGCCGGATTCGACAAGCGCGTGTATTCCTATGAAGAGGCGATGGACGGCATCGAGAGCGGTATGACGGTGCTGGCCGGAGGCTTCGGTCTCTGCGGCATTCCGGAGAACCTGATCGCCGAGATCAAGCGTCGCGGGGTCAAGGACCTCACGGTGGTCTCCAACAACTGTGGCGTCGATGGCTTTGGCCTCGGGGTGCTGCTGGAGGATCGTCAGATCAGCAAGATCCTGGCCTCCTACGTGGGCGAGAACGCCCTGTTCGAGCGTCAGATGCTCGACGGCGAGATCGATGTGCAGCTGACCCCGCAGGGGACCCTGGCCGAAAAGATGCGCGCCGGTGGTGCCGGTATTCCCGCCTTCTACACCGCGACCGGCTATGGCACCCCCATCGGTGAGGGCAAGGAAGTGCGCGAATTCAACGGTCGCCACTATATCCTCGAAGAGGCCATCGTCGGTGACTTCGCCATCGTCAAGGGCTGGAAGGCCGATCGCTACGGCAATGTGGTCTATCGCAAGACCGCCCAGAACTTCAATCCCATGGTCGCCACCGCCGGCAAGATCACGGTGGTCGAGGTCGAAGAGATCGTCGAGCCGGGCGAGCTGGATCCGGCCGAGATCCACACGCCCGGTATCTACGTCGACCGCCTGATCCAGGGCACCTTCGAGAAGCGTATCGAGAAGCGCACCGTACACCAGGGCTGATCAGGCGCATCGCCCTGACGCAACGACTTCTCCTAAGAACAGCAAAGAGGCATCAAGATGGCACTCACTCGTGAACAGATGGCGCAGCGTGTCGCGCGCGAACTCGAAGACGGCTTCTACGTGAACCTGGGCATCGGCATTCCGACCCTGGTGGCAAACTATATTCCGGAAGGCATGGACGTGATGCTGCAGTCCGAGAACGGTCTGCTCGGCATGGGGCGTTACCCCACCGAGGAAGAGGTCGATCCGGACATGATCAACGCAGGCAAGCAGACCGTCACAGCGCGTCCGGGGTCGGCGATCTTTTCCTCGGCGGAGTCCTTCGCGATGATTCGCGGCGGTCACGTCGACCTGACGGTGCTGGGCGCCTTCGAGGTTGACCAGAACGGCAACATCGCTTCCTGGATGATCCCGGGCAAGCTGATCAAGGGCATGGGCGGAGCCATGGACCTGGTGGCGGGTGCCGAAAACATCATCTGCACCATGACCCATGCCTCCAAGGACGGCACCTCCAAGCTGCTGGAGTCCTGCAGCCTGCCGCTGACCGGTGCCGGCTGCATCAATCGTGTGCTGACCGATCTGGCCTATCTGGAGATCGACAACGGCGCCTTTATCCTCAAGGAGCGGGCACCGGGCGTCAGTGTCGAGGAGATCAAGGAAAAGACCGCCGGCAAGCTGATCGTGCCGGATGACGTTCCGGAAATGGTCTTCGACTGACCAAAACGCCCTTTGACCAGCGTCACCCTTGCCGAGCCAGCATGTTCTGCTGGCTGATACCTTGAGCGAGAACAAGGTTTTGGCACCCTCGCAGCGGCCCGGCTTACGCCGGGCCGCTGGCGTTTGCGAGACCCTGTCGTGGTTGCCGAATTTATGACCATCTTGAGTCCGGTGCCGCAGTGATCGGGCTTTTGGACGGTTCAAACGCCTTGATGCACAGCTTTATCCACAGAATCTGTGGATGAACCTCGTGGGAGGGATGGAGACTCGAGCCCTGGCAGGTACAATGCGGCGCCCAGGTCACTGGTCGAGACGGGCTCTCGGCCGGCCATTCGCCATCGCCACGGAGGTCTGTGTTGCGCGCACTCCCTGCCACTCTCCCGGTTCTGTTCCTGTGTGAGATCAGCTTCCTGCTGGGTCACGGTCTGATCATGACCCTGCTCGGGGTCCGCATGTCGCTGGAGGGCTTCCCCTCCCAGATGGCGGGGCTTCTGATGTCGAGCTTCTCGCTGGGGTTCGTGGCCGGAAGCTACTGGCTCGAGAAGCGCATTCGCAGTGTCGGCCATATTCGCGTGTTCGCCGCCTGTGCGGCGTCGCTGGCGGTGACCGCCATGCTTCATGGACTGTGGATCAATCCCTGGGCCTGGCTGGTCTGGCGGCTGATCGGGGGTGGTGCCACGGCGGGCCTGTTGATGGTCATGGAGTCCTGGGTGTCGGGGGAGTCCAGCAACGATAATCGCGGTCGCGTGCTGGGCTGGTACATGGTGATTTCGACCACCTCGCTGGCCGGCGGCCAGTGGATGCTCAATCTGGCCGACCCGGGCGGCCCGGTACTGTTCTCGGTGGTGGGGATGCTGTTTGCGCTGTCGCTGGTCCCGTTGTCGATTCATCGCATCCACGGGCCCAGTCGTCACCACGACGTGACGCCGCGCAAGATTCGTCTGTCGACCCTGTATCGGCGGGCGCCGGTGGGCCTGGTCGGTGCCTTTACCGGCGGCCTGATGGTGCAGGCGTTCTTCGCCATGACTCCGTACTACGGTCAGGAAATCGGCCTGACCACCGCCCAGACCGCCAAGTTCATGGCGGTTACCACCCTGGTGGCGCTGGTCGCCCAGTGGGGGCTGGGACGGGTTTCGGATCGTCTCGACCGGCGTCGCGTCATTCTGTGGATGGCGATCGTGATGACCGTCACCGGTGCTCTGATCTCGGCGGCGGCCGGTGCCAGCTTCTGGCTGCTGCTGGCGATCGCCTGCGGCCACACTGCCATGCTGCACACCCTGTACTCGCTCAGTCTGGCCCATACCAATGACTGGCTCGAACCCGAGGAGGTGGTCGCTGCCAATGCCAAGCTGATGATCTGGTACGGCATCGGCTCGGTCATCGGGCCTTTCAGTGCCTCGCTGGTGATGCAGGCGGCGGGTCCCGACGGACTGTGGCTGTTTCTCGGCATGGCGGCGTTTGCCCTGGCCATGTTCGTGATGGTCAGGCTCCACGGTGAGCGGGGCAAGTCGGTCGAGCAGGAGCCCTTCGTCGCTCAGCCGGTGATGGAGACTCCGCACTTCGCCGAGATCGATCCCCGCTACGAGCCCCAGCAGCTTGAGCTGGACCTGGAGGGTGAAGAAGAGCACACAGCCGACGCCGTCGGCTGACGCCCGGCGTCAGGTGATTTCGCAGCGGCTGTGGGGTGGCAGCATCACGTCGGCGGTGCGTTGCTGGCCCGCACTGGCCTGTTTTTCCAAGAGCAGCAGGCCGCCGAGCTGCACCCGATGTTCATCTCCCAGGGCGAACGCCAGACGCCGAGAACAGGTCGGGTAGAAGCGGTGTTCGACCATCGCCGACAGGGGGAGCGCCAGATCCTCGTTCTGTCCGGCGTGCAGGCCATGTTGCTGGAGTGCCTGGTCCAGCTCGACCAGGCTTCTGTCGAGTCTGTGGCAATCGAAGGCGACGTGATGCACCCGGGGGCCCATGACCGCCAGCCAGCCGGCCAGTGGATGGGCGCGATGAAGCTGCTGGTAGCTGTCCCAGTCAGGCATCGACCAGGGGCGGTTGGCGCCAAGCAATGGGGTTCGTTCTGCGTTGCCGGTGGCGACCAGCTTCAGCAGAGTATCGCGAGGCTGTCGCGACAGACGGGTGGTCTGCAGCTCGACGATGTTCAGTCTCGGCCCTTCTTCACGGCCGGCGAACAGGCAGGCGAGCAGGCCTCGGTCGGGCAGGGCGTAGCGATATAGAGGGCGGTAGCCGTGCTGTTCAAGAGCCGGCAACAGGGAGGCCAGGCTCCAGGGGGACTGGCTCACGGTGACCAGCGTGAAGCACTCGACCGGCGCATCCACCGGCCACAGGCGCAGCGCACCGATGTCAGGGTGCTGATGGACGTAGTCCAGCCACAATTGCTGAACGAAGCGCTGCTGCTCTGTCATTGCCGATCCTTGCCTGCCAGGAAGCCTGTTCTGTGAGTATAGGCAGGAAGGAGGGACGATCTTTCAACGACGGGCGAACGTTCAACGGTTTCGGCGGCCAGACGGGTGAGGGCACGGTCTGTTGGCCAGGATGGGCAGGGCAGGTGGCATGACCAGGCGCACGTTTCGTGGGGTCTTCAGCAAAAAAACGGGAAGCCCGTGTGGGCTTCCCGTCTTGCTACCGGCTGTGCCGTCGGTTCAGGCAGGCATCAGCTCATTGTCGCGAACGTACTGGTCGAACTCGGTGAAGCCGCCCACGTGGGTCTGGTCGACGAAGATCTGCGGCACGGTGGTGACCGGCTTGCCGATGGTCTTTTCCATATCGGCCTTGGTGATGCCTTCTTCGTGGATGTCCACGTAGCGGTAGCCCTCGATGCGACCGGCGTCGCTCAGAGAGTTGGCGAGCTCCTTGGCGCGTACGCAGAAGGGGCAGCCGGGGCGACCGAAGATGACAACAATCATGAAAGCTCCTCGCATCGTTGATGCAGTGGGTAGTGTTGAATCAGCGACCTGTCCGACGCCATGCAGCGGGACGGCCAATGAGTAAGTGGATGGCGCGCATTGTGACGGATTGCGTCGCGGAAGGCCAATAGCGTTGCTGAATGCCGTTCGATCGAACACGGCTATCGGCATGGCGAAAAGTCGACGCTCAACCGATACCGATATCGCGCAATTCCCCTGCGTCGGCCTGGCGCAGCAGCTCTCCGAGTTCGTCGAAGATCGCCGGGGCGCTGACCAGCAGGTTCTCGCCGTAAAGGTCCTCGGGCAGGCCCTCCGGGCAGGGATACAGGTGCCCGGTGCGGGCGCCGGCCTCTCGGGCGATCAGCCAGCCTGCGGCGAAATCCCAGGGAGAGACGGTTTCGTAGTAGGCGTCCAGGCGACCACAGGCGACATCGCACAGATCCAGGGCGGCGGCGCCGTTGCGACGCACATCGCGACAGTGGTGAAGCACCGCGCCAAGGCGTCGCATCAGGGGCAGACGGCTATCACGCCGGTACGGAAAGCCGGTACCGACCAGGCTCTGCTCGAGGGACTCGCTCTGGCTTGCGCTGATCGACTGTCCATTGCGCCAGGCGCCCTTGTCGCGTATTGCGGTGAAGGTCTCGCCGAGGAAGGGGGCATGGACCACGCCCAATTGGGTGACGCCATCCTTGACGTAGGCGATGGACACCGCCACATGGAAAAGCCCGTGGGCGAAATTGACGGTACCATCGATGGGGTCGACCACCCACAGGGCGCCATCTTCTTCCACGGCATCCTTGTCGGGGGCCAGCTCCTCGCTGAGGCGGTCCTCGCCGGGGAAGGCCGACTCCAGGCGTTCGGTGATCATGGTGTCCACCGCCACGTCGGTATCGGTGACCAGCTCCTGGCCTTCCTTGAAGTGATGCTTGAGGTCGTCACCTTCGCGGGCATCGCGGATCATCTTGCCAGCCGCCGTGGCGATGTCGATGGTGGCTTCCAGACGTTCCTCGAGGGTCATGGGCGACTCCTTGCAGGGGGGGGATTTTGGCTGAAGTCTAACATTCCCGTTCGGCGCGTGCCTGTGGGTGTCGAGGACAGTATCGGGGAATCAAGGGTTCAACAGTGACAGGAAGGCGTGATGTCTGCGTTATCGATGGAGCAGTACCGGCGGCTGGAACGTCTTGCCAGGGAATTCAGTGATCGTCACCTGCGAGCGTTCAAGGCGCGTCCGGAGTTTCACCCCCGGCTTGCGGTGGATGCCTTGTGTTTTGCGCCCTGTCCTGGCCGGCCTGGATGGCTGGTTGGCGCCTGGCTGACGCCCTGCGACCTGTCGCTGGCGCTGGTGCGGGAATCCGCCGAGGCGTGCGATACGGGCACGGCAGGGCCTCAGGTGCTGGAGCTGCCAAGGGGGGAATTCGAGCTGGAGCCGGAAATCATGGCCGGGGACATACTGTGGCGCTGCCTGCTGTTGAACGACCTTGGCGATGTCGACGACATGGGCGAGGCCTGTCGCCTGGCACAGCGGCTGATGGACAAGGTGATGACGGCCCCCGAGTGAGCGATCGAGACCTTTGTCCGGCTGGCGCTGCAATGCAGCACTGGCATATGCTGGGATGCTGATGTAGGCATTGGCAGGCATCGTCATCAGCGACGCCACCCGTTCAACGGGTGATGTGTTCCAGACCCAGAGGAGAGCAATAGTGAGCGATCATTCCACTCCCAGAGTTGCCCTGGTGACCGGCACCAGCAGCGGCATCGGTGCGGCGGTCGTCGCCCATCTGCGTGCTCAGGGGCATCAAGTCCTGGCGGTCGACTTCAACCCGGCCGGACGGGAGGTGGCCGAGGCCGAGGGTGCGGTCTTCCACGAGGCCGATCTGACCCAGGCCGAGGCCTGTCGCGGCGCCGTCGATGAAGCCCTGAGGCGTTTCGGGCGGCTGGATATTCTGGTCAACAACGCCGGCATCCAGCACGTCGCTCCCATCGAGGAGTTTCCCCAGGAAAAATGGCGTCAGATCATCGATCTGATGCTGACCGCGCCCTTCCTGCTGACCCAGGCGGCCTGGCCGTCGATGCGCGAGAACGGTTGGGGGCGCATCGTCAATATCGCCTCGGTCCATGCCCAGGTGGCCTCGCCCGGCAAGGCCGCCTACATCAGCGCCAAGCATGGCATGATCGGACTGACCAAGACCGCTGCGCTGGAAGGCGGCGCCCAGGGCATCACCGCCAACGCCCTGTGTCCGGCCTACGTCAAGACGCCACTGGTGGACAATCAGATCGCCGACCAGGCCAGACTCCATGGGATGGAGGAGCAGGAGGTGATCGAGCAGATCATGCTCAAGAATGCTGCCGTGAAGCGCTTGATCGACCCCTCCGAGGTGGCGAGCCTGGTCGGGTATCTTGCCTCGGATGCGGCCGGTGCAGTCACAGGCGCCAGCTGGAATATCGACCTGGGCTGGACCGCCCAGTAAAGCACGCTGTTGCAGTGCCTTCTGTTGCAGAGCCTCTGCTGAAGACCCCCTGGCGCTTGGCCCTTCGTGGTGAGAGTCTGGGGGTAAAATGCACGGGCGCAAAGACCTCTGATCTAGAGGCGCCTGGCGCAGAGAAGGACGGTGGAGAGGGCTGGTAGAGAAAGGGCTGGTAGAGAGAGGGCCTGTATCGAGACACCCGGCGTCGGGCATGCACTAGCGTGCTGAGCTCAAACAAGAGACGCAGCCCTTGGGCTGCGTCTCTTTTGTATCGGGTGTCCGCTGTATCGGGGGGCCTACTGTAGCGGGTGTCTGACAATGGCAGCGTACGATGGTGTCATCAACGCCGGACTGGCCGCTTCTGCAGCTTGCGCTGCAGGGTGCGACGGTGCATGCCGAGCGCCCTGGCGGTGGCCGAGATATTGCCGTCGTGTTCCTGCAGCACCTTCTGGATATGCTCCCAGGTCAGGCGGTTGATCGACGGCGGGTTGTCTGCCACCTCGGTCTCGGGATTTCCCTCACGCTGTTCCAGGGCGCTGAGTACCTCGTCGGCGTCCACTGGCTTGCACAGGTAGTTGACCGCCCCGAGCTTGATCGCCTCCACCGCCGTGGCGATGCTGGAGTAGCCGGTCAGCACCACGATGCGGCAGTCGGGAACCACCTCCAGCAGTTCGGGCAACAGCTTCAACCCCGAGTCCTGGTCGAGCTTGAGGTCCAGGGTGGCGACCTCAGGCTGGTGGCGACGCGCCAGTTCCAGCGCCTGGGTGGCGTCATGGGCCACCTCGACCTCGTGGCCGCGGCGCTGCATGGCGCGTTCGAGTACGTGGCAAAAGACCTCATCGTCATCGATGATCAGTAGCCGGTGTGCGGTGTCTTGCATGATGTCCTCGTGAATGGAGACTCAGCCGACGCGGGGCAGGGTGACCTCGGTCAGGGTGCCGCCGTCGTGATGATTATACAGACTGACGCCCCCGCCGAAGCGATTGATGGTGGCATGGGTCAGGAACAGGCCGATTCCCAGTCCCTTGCTCTTGGTCGACACGAAGGTCTCGCCGAGCTGGTCGGCGATCGACATGGGGATGCCTGGCCCATGATCGCGGATATCGATGATCACCTTGTCGGCGGTCCAGTCGAGCTGGATCTCGATATCGTCCGGTTGGGCGTCGGCGGCGTTGTTCAGCAGGTTGGTCAGCGCCTGGTCCAGGGTGGTATCCACCGCGATCGATGGCTGGCCGCGTCGGCGCGCGACCTCAAGGCGATGGGTAACGTCCGGGCGCAGCACCAGCCAGCGGTCGATCACGCCGTCGAGCCAGCTCTGGGCGTCGCGGGTCTCCGGCTCGTCCTTGCGTCTGAGGTCGGCGCTTTCGACCAGGTTGCGCAGGCGCGCCTTGCAGGTGTCAACCTGCTGGCGCAACAGGTCGATATCTTCCACCAGCCTGGGGTCATCGTGGTGTTCGTTCTTGAGTTCGGACAGCACTACCGCCATGGTCGACAGCGGCGTGCCGAGTTCGTGGGCGGTGCCGGCGGCCTGGGTCGCCACCGCCAGCACCTGCTCCGAGCGTAGTGCCGCCTCGCGAGTCCGAGCCAGGGTCTGGTCGCGATGGCGCAGGGCGTGGGCCATCTTGTAGATGAAGAAGGTCACCAGGCCTGCCGACAGGAAGAAGTTGAGCCACATGCCCAGCACGTGAAGGTTGACGCTGGAGGCATAGTGGGAGCCCAGCTGTGGCACCGGATGGTAGACCACCATCAGGGCGCTGTAGGCGGCCATGGCGGTGAGTGCCAGGATCCAGGCGTGACGCCAGGGCAGGGTGGCAGCGGCGATGGTCACCGGCACCAGATAGTAGGTGATGAAGGGATTGGTCGCACCGCCGGTAAAGTAGAACAGCAGGGTCAGCCCGGCCACGTCCAGCAGCAGGTGGATCAGGTACTCGTGATGGCTGACATCCCTGGGCCGGCCCAGGCGCCACCAGGTGGCGATATTGATCAGGCCCATGGCGACGATCACCGCGATCACCGCAGGAACGTCGAGGGCGAAGTCCAGCAGCTCGATGCCGACGATGATGGCGACCAGAAAACCGGTCCAGGTGATGCCGCGTACAAAGGTCAGGCGGATCAGATTGCGGTTGGGCGTCGACAGCGGCAGTGGAAGGGCGGCAGGCATGATCTCTCCCTCGATGAGTGGCGGCATGATAGCGCATCGCAGGCCCGGCCGTCGTGGGGCGCGCGCTACAGGCACGGCGCCCGGATCGGTGGCTCCGCTCCCAGGGGCATGCGCACAAGGGACAAGGTCGTTGGCGGTGAGCGATTGCGTCTCGCCCGTGGCTGGGCAACAGTGGCAGGAGCCTGTGCAGCGAAGACGCCAGGTGGTGTCTTCGACGTGACTGTCGGCTTGAGCACACTACCAAGTGGCTTTATCGGCATGCGTTGACACAGCGCTTCATCGGCAAAGGGCGCGGTCTGAACAAGGGAATGGATGGAATGCTGAAGCGACTGCTACCGATCGTGGTTCTGGCGATCGGCGTGGGTGGGTTCTGGCTGTTGAAGGTGACGCGGCCGGCGCCGCCTCCGGTAACGGTGGAAGAGCGCGAGTGGCCGGTCGCCGCCATGACGCTGTCGCTGGGCCGCCACGCACCGACCCTGGCGCTCTACGGCGAGGTGCTGGCGCCGGATCGCCTGAGGCTGGTGGCGTCGCTGGATGGCCACGTCGGGCAGCGCCCGGTACGTGATGGTGACCGGGTCGAAGAGGGTGACCTGCTGGTAGCCCTGGCCGAGGAAGACGTGGTGCCGGTGGTGACGCGTGCCGAGGCGGAGGTGGCACGGCTGGAGGCCGAGATCGAGGCGGAAAAGATTCGCTTCGAAAGCGATCGACAGGCGCTGGCTCGGGAACAGTCGCTGCTCGACAACGCCCGCAGTCAGCTCGAGCGTATGCGCTCGCTGGTGCGGCGTAATCTGGCCTCCCGGGCCGAGCTTGACGCCGACGAGAACGAAATCGCCCGAGCCCAGGTGACGCTGGTCAGTCGCCAGGGCGAACTCGACGGACACCCGGCCAGGCTGACCAGTCTCGAGGCCCAGCGGCGCCAGGCCGAGGCGTCGCTGGCCGAAGCCCGTCGCGATGCGCGAAGGGCCCGGGCCGAAGCGCCTTTCGCCGGTATCGTCACCGCTGTTGAAGTCGCGCCGGGCGACCGGGTGCGCGAGGGTGACGCCCTGCTCGATCTGATCCCGCTCGATGGCCTCGAGGTGCGTGCCCGGGTGCCCAGGGGCGTGCAGTCCGAACTGGTGTCGAGCCTGGCCGATGGCGCTCGCCCTGAGGCCGTCGACGACGAGGGCGGGCGCTATCGGCTGAGAGTACTGTCGGGCCAGGGGGACCCCGCCGGCACCGAGGCCATCCTCGAGGTGGTGTCCTCGCCGGCCCGCCTGCGGCCTGGTTCGCTGGTATCGCTATCGCTTGCCCGTCCCGAGGTGGCCGACAGTGCGGCGATACCCTTCAGCGCCCTGTACGGTGCCGATCGGATCTACGTCATCGAACAGGGGCGCCTGCGGCCGATTGAGGTCAGGCGACACGGCGAGACCAGCGGTCCTGACGGGAGCTCCTGGGTGATCGTCAGCGGTGACGGTCTGGCCGACGGCCAGCGCCTGGCCATCACCCATCTGCCCAACGCCATCGAAGGACTGCGGGTGGTGGACCTGTCCCGGGGTAGCGGGCCCGCCGATATCAGCGCAACCCAGGCGCCGGCTGGCCAGAGGTCTGGTGAGCCCGTGAGCTCACCGTCCGCGGGCGACGATGTTCGGGCGGAGGCCGGCCCGTGAGCGAAGATACCCAACCGAATGCTCCCAGAGGCCCGATCGGCTTCTTTGTCCGCCACCGGGTCGCGGCCAACCTGGTGATGCTGGTGATGCTGATCGGCGGCGCCCTGGGCCTGTCGCGGATGAACATCCAGTTCTTCCCCGATTTTGCGCTGGACATCGTCTCGGTGCAGACCGTCTACAGCGGCGCCTCGGCGGAAGACGTGGAGCAGGGCATCACCATCCCGCTGGAGCAGCGCCTACGCAATCTCGATGGCCTGAAGCGGATGACCTCGACCTCGGCCCAGGGGGTGTCGAGCATTACCCTGGAGTTCTACGAGGGTACCGACCCGGTGCTGGCGCTGGACGATGTGCGCGAGCAGGTCGATGGCTTCACCAACCTGCCCGGGGACGCCGAGGAGCCGCGCGTTTCGCGGGCCCAGAACTTCGAGCCGGTGGCCCGCCTGATACTGTCCGGTGACGTCGATCGCGAGGCGCTGCGGAGGCTGGCCCGGCGTTTCGAGGACGAGCTGCTGTCGGCCGGGATCGATCGGGTCGAGCTGGTCGGGCTGCCGGAGCAGCAGATCAGCGTGGAGGTGCCGGTGGAGCGGCTTGGCGAGCTGGACCTGAGCCTGCCGGAGATCGCCGAGCGCATCGAGGGACTATCGCTGGACCTGCCCGCGGGGCTGCTTGGCAGTCAGGACGGCGAGCGCGAGCTGCGCGCGGTGGAACAGCGCCGCAGCGCCGAGGAGTTCGCCGATATCGCGGTGCGCGGAGGCCAGCGGGTGCGTCTGGCGCTCGGTGACATCGCGGTGATCCGCCAGGAGAACCGTCCGCGTCAGGTGGAGGTGCTCCACCACGGACAGCCGGCGGTGGAGTTGATGCTGCAGCGCTCGGAGAGCGGCAACTCACTGGCCGCCGCCGAAGTGCTCAATGGCTGGCTGGAGCAAACCCGCGCGGAACTGCCGGAGAGCATCACGCTGGAGGTCCACGACGAGACCTGGCAGCTGATCGCCGATCGCATCGGTCTGCTGATCAACAATGGCCTGGGCGGCCTGGTGCTGGTACTGGCGCTGTTGTATCTGTTCCTGCCGGCGCGGGTGGCCTTGTGGGTGGCCATCGGTATTCCCACCGCCTTTCTCGGCGCACTGGCGGTGTTCTGGGGCATCGGCGGCTCGGTCAACATGATCTCGCTGTTTGCCCTGATCATGGCGTTGGGGGTGATCGTCGACGACGCCATTGTCGTCGGCGAGGACGCCGATGCTCACTTTCGAGCAGGCGAGGCGGCACGCCTGGCCTCGGCGGGTGCGGCCCGCAGGATGCTGTGGCCGGTGGTGGCGTCGTCGCTGACCACCGTGGCCGCCTTCATGCCGCTGTTGATGGTGGGGGGAATCATCGGCAACATCCTGCGCGACATTCCGGTGGTGATGATCTGCGTGCTGGTGGCCTCCTTGCTTGAGTGCTTCGTGGTGCTGCCGGCCCACCTGCGCAACGCCTTCTCGCCTCGCGCCGGTGGCGAGCGCCGTCCGGGACCGCTGGGGCGTCTGCGAGGTTCCTTCGACGGAGGCTTCGATCGTTTTCGCCAGGGGCCCTTCCGACGCTTCTCCGCCAGCACCCTGCGCCATCGGGCGCTGACCTTGAGCGCGGCGCTGGCGCTGGTGCTTGTGACGGTGGGGCTCCTGGCGGGCGGACGTCTGGCGTTCAATTTCTTCCCCACGCCGGAGCCGAATATCCTCTACGCCAATCTGAGCTTCGTCACCGGCACCTCTCGAGATAGGGTCGAGGACTATCTGGCCACCATGCAAAAGGCCCTCGATGACACCGAAGAGGCCCTCGGCGGGGATCTGGTGCGCAGCGCCGTGGTGCGCGTGGGCGGTACCCTGTCCGCCGACGCCAGCGGACGGACCGGTGACAATGTCGGCTCGATCATGGTCGAGCTGGTGCCGTCAGACCGGCGCTCGGTGCGCAACCTGCCGTTTATCCGTGCCTGGCGAGAGCGTCTGTCCGAGGTCCCGGGACTCGACACCCTGTCCATCGTCGAGCGCAGCGGCGGGCCACCGGGGCGTGACGTCAACGTGCGCCTGGTCGGCGAGTCCGCCGAGTCGCTGAAGCGGGCGGCGGAATCACTGACCCGCAGCCTCGGACAGTTGCCCGGGGTGCTGGAGCCCGAGGACGACATGCCCTGGGGGCGCGAACAGCTGATCTACTCGGTTAACGCCTATGGTCAGGCGCTGGGCCTGACCACCCGGGAACTCGGACGCCAGCTGCGGGCAGCCTTCGATGGCGTGCTGGTGCAGACCTACCAGGACGGTGCCGACGAGATCGAGGTGCGGGTGCTGTTACCGAAGTACCAGCGTGAGCACCTGGCGACCCTGCCGCGGCTGATGGTGCGAGTGGACGATGGCCGCCTGGTGCCATTGGACCAGGTGATGGCACTGGATCACCGCCAGGGCTTCGAGGCGCTGCGTCACGCCGATGGCCGTCTGGCCGTCGAGGTCAGCGCCGACCTCGACACCGAGGTGACCAACACCGCCACGGTGGTCGAGGCGCTGCAAGCCGAGGTGCTGCCGGCGCTGACCGAGCGCTACCACCTGAGCTACACCTTCGAGGGCCAGGCGGCGGACCAGCGCGATACCTTCGCCGACATGCGTACCGGCCTGATCATCGGGCTGGGCCTGATGTATGTGGTGCTGGCCTGGGTATTTGCCTCCTGGAGCCTGCCGCTGATCGTGATGGCGACCATTCCGCTGGCGCTGGTGGGAGCCCTGCTGGGCCATTGGGTGATGGGGCTGGATCTCACCATCCTGTCGATGTTCGGGCTGTTCGGGCTGTCCGGGATCGTGGTCAACAATGCGATCATCCTGGTGACCTTCTATCGTCACGAGCGTGACGCCGGGCGGGATATCGACGCGGCTCTCAACGAGGCGGTGGTGCAGCGGGTCAGGGCCATGTTCCTGACATCCCTGACGACCATCGGCGGGTTGACCCCACTGCTGTTCGAGACCTCGCTGCAGGCTCAGTTCCTGATCCCGATGGCGGTGACCATCGCCTTCGGACTCGGTGTCTCGACCCTGCTGGTGCTGGCGGTGATCCCGGTGTTGCTGAGCTACCTGGAACACCTCAAGGCCGCGCTGGCCTCACGGACATCACGTCACACCACGTCTGAGGGCTAAGCCGCTATAGGGGGGCGCAGTCGGACCTGCGCATGGTGGGCCTGTCGTGCGCTCCATTGGGCCCGTGGCCTCAGGGGCAAAGGACAAGCGCCGCCTTGACGGCGGCGCTGTCGGGTCTTGGCAGCGACAGGCGGCATCGCCTGACTAGCTGGCCTGCTGGGGCGTCAATACCTGCTGATGCAGGCTGTTGCCCTCGGTGTCCTTGAGGGTGACGGTGAGCGCCAGGCTGTCGCCATCCAGGTCCACCTGGCCGAAGAACTGAAAGCCTTCGCTGGGCGGCAAGTTGGCTCGACCATCGGCGGGGGCCTTCTGGAACACCACCTCCGGGCCAAAGGTGGCGTCCAGGGTATTGGGGCCGAAGGTACCGGCGTGCAGCGGGCCGCTGACGAATTCCCAGAAGGGCGTGAACTGCTGGAAGCTGGCACGTTCCGGCGCATAGTGATGGGCGGCCGTGTAGTGGACATCGGCGGTCAGCCACACCACGTTGGCGATGGCGTTGTCGTGGATCGCCTTGAGCAGTCGGGCGATCTCGTGCTCGCGCCCGGAAGGGGCGCCACCCTCGCCATTGGCCACCGCTTCGAAGTGCTCGCCGTCGGCGACCACCAGGCCCACAGGCATGTCGGAGGCGATGATCTTCCAGGTGGCCGTCGAGGCCTTCAGCGCCGCGATCAAGTCGTCCACCTGGCGAGCCCCCATCAGGCTTGAGGCCGGGTCGTCGGCGCCCTGGGTATTGGTGCTGTTGGCCGCGCGATAGGTGCGCATGTCGAGCATGAACACCTCGAGTTCGGGACCGTAGGTGAAGCGACGGCGAATCATCTCCGGGGCCTCGGGGCGCTGACGGATCGGCATCGACTCGAGGAAGGCGCGGCGGGCACGCGCCGCCAGCAGCGAGACGTTCTTCTCGGTATAGCGCGGATCATCGAGGATCTCGCCGGGGTACCAATTGTTGACGGTCTCGTGGTCGTCCCACTGGGCGTACATCGGCACCTCGGCGTTGAAGCGCTTGAGGTTGTCGTCGAGCAGGTTGTAGAGATACTGGCCGCGATACTCGTCCAGGGTCTCGGCCACCTTGCTCTTGGCGTCGGTCATGCGGTTGCGCCAGACGCTGCCGTCCTCCAGGTTCACGCTTTCTTCGAGCGGGCCATCGGCGTAGATGGTGTCGCCGAAGTGCAGGAAGAAGTCCGGCGACTGCTTGAGCATGGTGTCGTAGATGCGCATGCCGCCGCGGGATTCGTCGATGCCCCAGCCCTGGCCGACGGTATCGCCCGACCACACGAAACGTACCGAACGGCGTGAGCGTCCCGGCATGACCAGTCTGCCGATAGCCGGCTCGCTGACGGCGCGGTCGTCGCCGAGGGCCGCGAAGCGCACGCGGTAGAACACCTCCGGCAGGTCGGCAAGGCCGGTGACGTCGAGCTTGGCGGTCAGCCCGCTGGCCGGCAGGGCGGTGGGTCCCTGCAGGGTACGGGCGTTGTTGAAGGCAGCGTTGTCGGCGATGTCCAGCAGCATCCGCGAGGGGCGGTCGGCACGCGACCAGATGATGGCGCGGTCGGTGCCGACGTCGCCGCTCATTACCCCGGAGGTGATCACGGGCCGACGGGATTCGGCCAGCACGATGCCGGGGGCGGCGGTGATCAGGCCGAGGCCGGCACCGGCCTTGAGGCCGAGTCCAAGAAACTGGCGTCGGGTGGGTTGCATGGGGCTCTCCTTGTCGTTGCGTCCGGTGGTCTTGGCGGGGTGGCGCGTCGCCCTTCACGGGGGGCGGTCGCGGCCAGTCGCCTAGCATTGCGGCCGTCGATGACAGCTTGATCGCGAATCTATTGCATTAATGCGAAGCGCTATGAACCGCAGAGCCGCAACGAAACGCGAGGGGCCTGGGTAGAGAGGATAATGGTGCCAGTATAGTCAGATGCAGCCAGGGCCCCTGTCGCGGTATCATGGCGCCCTTGCGCATGGGGCCTTGTCCCCGTGCCCCACTTTTTTACGAGCAAGCAGGCAACCGTCTCCATGTCCAACCCCAAGCAGGCCCAGGAAACCGGGCTTCGGCGCACCTTTGCCATCATCAGCCACCCGGACGCGGGCAAGACCACCATCACCGAAAAGATGCTGTTGTTCGGAAACGCCATCCAGCTGGCCGGTTCGGTAAAGAGCAAGCGTGATGATCGCCACGCCACCTCGGACTGGATGAAGATGGAGCAGGAGCGCGGTATCTCCGTGACCACCTCGGTGATGCAGTTCCCCTACGGCGGTCGCATGGTCAACCTGCTCGATACGCCGGGCCACGAGGACTTCTCCGAGGATACCTACCGCACCCTGACCGCGGTGGACTCTGCGCTGATGGTGATCGACGGCGCCAAGGGCGTCGAGGACCGCACCATCAAGCTGATGGAGGTCTGCCGCCTGCGCACCACGCCGATCCTCACCTTCGTCAACAAGATGGACCGCGACATCCGTGACCCCATCGAGGTGATGGATGAGGTCGAGACGGTGCTCAATATCCAGTGTGCGCCGATGACCTGGCCGATCGGCATGGGGCGTC
This sequence comes from Halomonas sp. DP5N14-9, assembly GCF_019802175.1. Taxonomy (NCBI): domain Bacteria; kingdom Pseudomonadati; phylum Pseudomonadota; class Gammaproteobacteria; order Oceanospirillales; family Halomonadaceae; genus Halomonas; species Halomonas sp. DP5N14-9. The sequence goes on along the minus strand of NZ_JAHVHR010000018.1, from coordinate 63,596 downwards.
AGTTCAAGGGGGTCTATCACCTCTACAATGACGTCATCCACCTGTACACCCAGGGGCAGGGCAACCGGATTCCGGAAGACAAGCGCATCGAAGGCCTCGATAGCCCCGAGGTGGACGAGGTGCTCGGCGAGGATCTGGCCGAGGAACTGCGCATGGAAGTCGAGCTGGTGCGCGGTGCCTCCCACAGCTTCGATCTTGAGGCCTATCGCCGTGGCGAGCTGACGCCGGTGTACTTCGGTACCGCCATGGGCAACTTCGGTGTGCGCGAGATGCTCGATGGCTTCGTCGAGTATGCGCCGCCGCCCCAGGCGCGGGAAACCGACGTGCGCGAGGTGCCGGCCGAGGACGAGCGCTTCACCGGCTTCGTGTTCAAGATCCAGGCCAACATGGATCCCAATCACCGTGACCGCATCGCCTTCCTGCGGGTGTGCTCGGGCAAGTACCAGAAGAACATGAAGATGCGCCATGTGCGCATCAACAAGGACGTCAAGATCGCCGACGCCCTGACCTTCATGGCCTCCGATCGTGCCCACGTGGAAGAAGCCTGGCCCGGTGACATCATCGGCCTGCACAACCATGGCACCATCCAGATCGGTGACACCTTCACCCAGGGCGAGGACATGCGGTTCACCGGGATTCCCCACTTCGCCCCGGAGCTGTTCAAGCGGGTCAGGCTCAAGGACCCGCTGAAGATGAAGGCCTTGCAGAAGGGCCTGCAGCAGCTTTCGGAGGAGGGCGCCACCCAGGTGTTCATGCCGCTGGACAACAACGACCTGATCCTTGGCGCCGTCGGTACCCTGCAGTTCGATGTGGTCGCCCATCGTCTCAAGGAAGAGTACAAGGTCGACTGCATGTATGAAGGGGTGAACGTCAACACCGCCCGCTGGATCTACTGCGACGATCCGAAGATGCTCGAGGAGTTCAAGCGCAAGGCCAGTACCAACCTGGCCATCGACGGCGGTGGCTACCTGACCTATATCGCCCCGACCCGGGTCAATCTGCAGATGACCCAAGAGCGCTGGCCGGATATAAGGTTCAGGGAGACCCGCGAGCACTAAAATGCTGATCGACGCTCACTGCCACCTCGACTTTGCCGACTTCGACGCCGATCGCGACGCGGTCCTGTCCAGGGCCAGGCGGGCGGGCGTCGAACAGCTGGTGGTCGCTGGTACCCACCGTGACGCCTGGCAGGGCACCCTGGGCCTGGCCGAGCAGACGGGGTTGCACGCCTGTCTCGGTCTGCATCCGGTGTTTCTGGAGCATCATCGGCTGGATGGCGAGGATGACGACATCAGCGCGCTGGGCCAGGCGCTGGAGGCCCACCCTCGCTGCGTCGCCCTGGGGGAGTGCGGGATCGATGCGCGTTTTGGCGACACCCTCGATCGCCAATGGCACTTGTTCGATGCCCAGCTCAGGCTGGCGCGGGATCTGCGCCTGCCGGTGGTGATCCACTGTGTGCGTGCCAACGACGACGTCGCCAAGCGTCTGGCCCAGTTCGGGCTTCCCGCAGGGGGCCTCATCCATGCCTTCGCCGGCTCTCCGGAGCAGGCGAGCCGCTTTGTCGATCTGGGGTTTACGCTGGGCCTCGGCGGGGCGGTGACCTATCCCCGGGCCAGGAGGGTGCGCCGGGCGGTGGCGTCGCTGCCCGATGACGCCTACGTGCTGGAGACGGATAGCCCTGACATGCCGTTGTCGGGCCACCAGGGCGAGCGCAATGAACCTGCCATGGTGGCCGAGGTGTGTCGCCACGTGGCCGAGATCAGAGGGCAGACACCGGAAACCGTGGCGCTGCACTCAAGTGACAATGCCCGCCGGCTGTTCGGCCTGCCGCCGTCCTGACAAGGGCGCCGGCAGGAATATCGCCCGGATCGAATTACCCAGGCGTCAGCGGTGTCAGACCAGACTCTCGGGGTCGAGGCGATCGATGGCGTAGGGCAGCTGCAGCAGCTTCAGACGTTGATCCTCGCAGCTGAGGGCGGCCTCATCGGCGCGGGTATTCAGCACCGCCAGTACCTCGGCCTGCCCATAGGCATCGAGGGCGCTTGCTACCACCTCGCCCTGGCGCTTGCCGCTTTCGTCGATCACCTCGCTGCCCAGCGGCGGCAGTCGAGTCCCCTCTAGCTGGGCGCGATACAGGCGCTTCTTGACCTGGCCGCGGAAGTGGGCGCGGGCCACCACTTCCTGCCCGGTGTAGCAGCCTTTCTTGAAACTGATGCCTGCCAGTGCCTCCCAGTTGAGCATCTGGGGCAGGTAGGCATCCTGCTGATCGGCGTCGATGAAACACAGCCCCGCCTGGATATCCGCCAGCCGCCATACCTGATTGCCCACCGGCTGACACTGCTCGATCAGACGCGAGAACAAGGCCGCTGCCTGGTCTTGCGGCAGCATGATCAGGTAGCGGGGGCGAGGGCCAGGCTGGCCGAGCACCAGGGTGTCGCCGTGGCTCGCCTGGCGCCAGGGATCGGGCGGTGTCAGGTCGCAGTCGACCTCGGTCAGGGCGGGTGCTTCCTGGCCGATCAGGCCGATCAGCGCCAGGTCATCGCGAGCCGTCAGCTCGGCCTTGTAGAAGGCGGCGAACTTGCCCAGGTGCTGGGCCAGCGGAGCCACCAGACTGCGATGCAGCACGATCCTGAAGCGTTCGTCGTCGACCTTCATCAGCTGGCCGTTGGCCAGCATGCGGCCCTTGGGGGTGCAGAAGCAGGTCAGCGGGGCGAAGTGGCCATTGGCGTGGGCGAGCTGGGCACTGGTCTGGCCCTGCAGAAAGCGCTCAGCGTCGGGGCCGACCACGTCCAGCGCGCCGAGATGGACCAGCGGGGTGGCCACGGTGCTGTCCAAGGCAAGGCGGGCCGCGCCGGGGGTGTCGAAGTCGACCTGGTCCGAGCCGGTCAAGCGGCCGCCGTGGGCGGTGATCCAATCCGTCATGAGCAATCCTGTTGCGCGTATCGAAAAAGGTGAAGTTTGCGCCTGTCAGCAATGTGAGGGTGAGACGCCCCTTTTGCAAGGTACGGGCAGAAGAACCCGCACGGGGTGTCGTGCTAAGCTTTTCCACCAGTTTCAAGCTTGCGTTACGATCTTCGGTCCTTCCGCTTCACCCGCCAAGGAGGCGCGCCTCATGTCCCAGCAATCCCTGACCTTCCAGGGCGTCGACAACGCCGACCAGGTCAATCAGATCACCACCGCCTTGATGATGCTCGACGGCGTCGACAGCGTGGAGGTCGGCCGCCATGGCGCCGAGGTGGAAGGGCGCGCGCGTCGCGAGGCCCTGATCGAGGCGATCAAGCGACTCAAGCTCGGCATCGAGGTGAAATGATGAGTATCGATATCACTACCGAGAAGGATGGCAAGCTGCGCCAGCGGGTCAGCATCGACAGCTTCGACGACCTGCTGGTCGATGTGCCCACCGCCTTCGGCGGCGATGGCCTGGCGCCGGACCCCCACGACTACTTCGATCTGTCGCTGGGGGCGTGCAAGGCGATCACCTCGCGCATGTACGCGCAGCGCAAGGAGTGGCCGCTGGAAGGCGTCAGCGTCAAGGTCACCAGAGACGAGCGCGACGAGCGCAAGGGCGTCTATCGGCTCGATGTGGCGATGACCTTCCACGGCATCGAGGATCCCGAGCGGCTGGCACGGCTGGAGGAGATCAGCCACAAGTGCCCGATCCACCGCTTGATGACCACTTCTACGGTGGAAATCACCACGCGAACGCTGGCGCCAACGGCCCAAACCTGACGTCGGCGAGCGTGCGCGAGACTTGAAGTCGGCGTCAGCCGCCCCGATCTGGGTGGTGTCCCCCAGCAGGAGTCATGATGAGCAAGTCCTTTCGTCTGTCGTCGAAGTTCCAGCCTGCCGGTGACCAGCCGAGCGCTATCGAAAACCTGGTAGGGGGGCTCGATTCGGGTCTGGCCCACCAGACCCTGCTCGGGGTGACCGGCTCGGGCAAGACCTTCACCATGGCCAACATCGTCGAGCGGCTGCAGCGGCCGACCATCGTCATGGCGCCGAACAAGACCCTGGCGGCCCAGTTGTACGGGGAGTTCAAGGCGTTCTTCCCGGACAACGCCGTGGAGTACTTCGTCTCCTACTACGACTACTACCAGCCCGAGGCCTATGTGCCCTCGTCGGACACCTTCATCGAGAAGGACGCCTCGATCAATGACCATATCGAGCAGATGCGACTGTCGGCGACCAAGGCCCTGCTTGAGCGTCGCGATGCGCTGATCGTGGTGTCGGTGTCGGCGATCTACGGTCTGGGTGATCCGGACCAGTATCTGAAGATGCGCCTGCACTTCACCCGCGGCGAGCTGATCGATCAGCGCGGCTTTCTGCGTCGTCTGGCGGAACTGCAGTACACCCGCAACGACATGGACTTCAAGCGCGGCACCTATCGGGTGCGTGGCGACGTCATCGACATCTTCCCTGCCGACGCCGAGGATGAGGCGGTCAGGGTGGAGCTGTTCGACGACGAGATCGACACCATCAGCCTGTTCGATCCGCTGACCGGCGAGGTGCGCGGCAAGGTGCCGCGCATGACCATCTATCCCAAGAGCCACTACGTGACCCCGCGGGAGACCATCCTGGCGGCGGTGGATCGGATCAAGGAGGAGCTGGTCGAGCGACTGACCTTCCTGCGCAAGGAAGACCGTCTGGTCGAGGCCCAGCGGCTGGAGCAGCGTACCCTCTACGATATCGAAATGATGCTGGAGCTGGGCTACTGCAACGGTATCGAGAACTACTCGCGCTACCTGTCCGGACGCAACCCCGGCGAGCCGCCCCCCACCTTCTTCGACTACCTGCCCACCGACGCGCTGCTGTTCATCGACGAGTCCCACGTCAGTGTGCCCCAGGTGGGCGGCATGTACCGCGGCGACCGCTCGCGCAAGGAGACCCTGGTCGAGTACGGTTTCCGCCTGCCGTCGGCCCTGGACAACCGTCCGATGAAGTTCGAGGAGTGGGAGCGGATCTCGCCCCAGACCATCTTCGTCTCGGCCACGCCGGGTCCCTACGAGGCCGAGCACGCCGGCCAGGTGGTGGAGCAGGTGGTACGTCCCACCGGCCTGCTGGATCCCGAGATCGAGGTGCGTCCGGCCTCGACCCAGGTGGATGACCTGCTGTCGGAGATCCGTTTGCGCACCGCCGTGGGCGAGCGGGTGCTGGTCACCACCCTGACCAAGCGGATGGCGGAAGACCTGACCGAGTATCTCGACGAACACGACGTCAAGGTGCGCTACCTGCACTCGGACATCGACACGGTGGAGCGGGTCGAGATCATCCGCGACCTGCGCCTGGGCAAGTTCGACGTGCTGGTCGGTATCAACCTGCTGCGCGAGGGGCTGGATATTCCCGAGGTGTCGCTGGTGGCGATCCTCGACGCCGACAAGGAAGGCTTCCTGCGCGCCGAACGTTCGCTGATCCAGACGGTGGGGCGGGCCGCGCGTAATGCCAACGGCAAGGCGATCCTCTACGGCGACCGCATCACCGACTCGATGCGCAAGACCATCGACGAGACCGAGCGGCGCCGCGCCAAGCAGACGGCACACAACGAAGAACACGGCATCACGCCGCAGACGGTGACCCGCTCGGTGGCGGATATCCTCGAAGCCGCCCAGGCACCGGGAAGCCGCAAGACTCGTGGACGCAAGGGCGAGCGCAAGGTGGCCGAACCGGAAGCGGTCTACGATCCCGCCAGCCTGTCCCCGGAGGAGCTGCGCAAGGAGATGACGCGGCTCGAGGACGCCATGAGCGAGGCTGCCGCCAATCTGGAGTTCGAAGAAGCGGCGCGTCTGCGCGATCGCCTGCAGGAGCTCAGAGAGCGTCAGCTGGCGCTCGGAGCGGTATAGAGGAGGCAGCGTAAGCGGGGCGGGCGAATCTGTCAGCCCGTCCTGCCGTGACCGCGCTCTTGGTGCCTTTATTCGAGCCTTATACCGTTATCTTGCCGATTGGCCTGATCTTCCGCCTGGCTGCCCTGGCTGGCGCATCTTGTTCAATTGGCGCAGCGCAGGCTCGTTCTCTAGAGTGAGGCGGGATCTCCGCCAGCCGGCAAGCAAACGCCGGGTCAACAGCGCGTTAAACGAACCGGCACAGACGGCTGCCGAGCCGTGGCGTAATGCGCTACACTACGGGCCCTCGCAAGCCCGCCATGTCGCCTACGGGACGCCAAGAGAGCGGGCGTATCGACCCAGCCAAGGAGTCTGCCATGACCGTGATCCGCCAGGACGACCTCATCACGAGTGTCGCCGATGCCCTGCAGTACATCTCCTACTACCACCCCAAGGACTTTATCGACGCCATGGCGGCCGCCTACGAGCGGGAGGAGAATCCGGCGGCGAAGGATGCCATCGCCCAGATCCTGATCAACTCGCGGATGTGTGCCACCGGCCATCGTCCGATCTGCCAGGATACCGGCATCGTCACGGTCTTCGTCCATGTGGGCATGAACGTGCGCTTCGAGGCCGACATGAGCCTCGATGACATGATCAACGAAGGGGTGCGCCGGGCCTATAACTTCCCGGACAACGTGCTGCGCGCCTCGGTGCTGGCCGACCCCGACGGCAAGCGTCAGAACACAAAGGACAACACTCCGGCGGTGATCCACCACAAGCTGGTGCCTGGCGATACCGTCGAGGTTCACGTGGCGGCCAAGGGCGGCGGCAGCGAGGCCAAGTCCAAGTTTGCCATGCTCAATCCCTCCGACTCCGTGGTCGACTGGGTCATGGAACAGCTGCCGAAGATGGGCGCAGGCTGGTGTCCGCCCGGCATGCTCGGCATCGGCATCGGCGGAACCGCCGAGAAGGCCATGGAGCTGGCCAAGGAAGCCCTGCTCGATCCGATCGACATCCAGGACCTCCAGGCCAGGGGCGCTGCCAACCGCGCCGAGGAGCTGCGCCTGGAGCTGTTCGACAAGGTCAACCGCAGCGGCATCGGTGCCCAGGGGCTGGGTGGCCTGACCACGGTGCTCGACATCAAGGTCAAGGATTACCCGACCCACGCCGCCAACAAGCCGGTGGCGATCATCCCCAACTGCGCGGCGACCCGGCATGCCCACTTTACCCTGGACGGCAGTGGCCCGGCGGCGCTCAAGGCGCCCAAGCTCGAGGATTGGCCGGAGATCACCCGTGAAGCCGGTGGCAACGTCAAGCGCGTCAATCTCGACGAGGTCACCCCGGAAGAGGTGAAGACCTGGCAGCCGGGCGATACCCTGTTGCTCAACGGCAAGCTGTTGACCGGGCGCGACGCGGCGCACAAGCGCATGGTCGACATGCTGGCCAAGGGCGAGTCGCTGCCGGTGGATCTGAAGGGGCGCTTCATCTACTACGTGGGGCCGGTCGATCCGGTCGGTGACGAAGTAGTGGGGCCGGCTGGACCGACCACCGCCACGCGCATGGACAAGTTCACCCGCACCATGCTCGAGCAGACAGGACTGTTGGGCATGGTCGGCAAGGCCGAGCGTGGTCAGATCGCGATCGAGGCCATCCGTGACAACCAGGCGGTGTACTTGATGGCGGTGGGTGGTGCGGCCTACCTGGTGTCCCAGGCGATCAAGGCCTCCAGGGTTGTCGGTTTCGAGGACCTGGGCATGGAAGCCATCTACGAGTTCGAGGTGGAGGACATGCCGGTGACCGTGGCGGTGGATAGCCAGGGGTCATCGGTGCACCAGACCGGTCCGGCCAAGTGGAAGGAAATCATCGCCGAGAGCGTCTGATCTCCCCATGCCATGTCTCGCCCCGGTGCACGGCGAGACACGATAGGCGGCCCCGTCATCTGGCGGGGCCGCCTGCGTTACGGGTATGCTGGAGTCCGCAATAACGCTAGCAAGTGCGCCCCGGCCGATGTGGTGCGGTGTCACACGGATGGAGACCTTCGATGACCTCATGGCTGCTTGGCCTGGCCATCTTTCTGATTCACCTGGGCGGGGCCATCTCCGCCGTGCTCGCGCTGATGTCGAGTCGAACCTCTCAGGGGGCGATCGCCTGGATCATTTCGCTGGTCGCCATGCCGTATCTGGCGTTGCCGGCCTACTGGGTCTTCGGACGACCACGCTTCTACGGTTATGTGTCGGCGCGCGGCCAGCGCGATACGCTGCTGCGGCGCGTGTTGTTGCGCTATCGAGATCGCTTCGATTCCTATCTGGTGGGGGCCACCGACGCCGACGTCAAGGCGGTCGAAAAGCTTGCCATGATGCCGCTGACCCGCGCCAACTCGACGGAGCTGCTGGTCGATGGCGATCAGACCTTCGACAGCCTGTTTGCCGGTATCGATGCGGCCCGCTCTTATATCCTCATTCAGTTCTTCATCGTGCGTAATGATGAACTTGGTCGTCGGCTGCAGGAACATCTGGTGCGGGCGGCACGGCGCCAGGTACGGGTCTACTTCCTGTACGACGAGATCGGTAGCCGGCAGCTTGGCGACGGCTATCTGGGCGAGCTGCGCGAGGCGGGCATCCACGTCAGCGCCTTTCACTCCTCGCGCGGATGGCGTCACCGTTTCCAGCTCAATTTCCGCAACCATCGCAAGATCCTGGTCGTGGACGGTCGCGAAGGCTGGCTCGGTGGTTTCAACGTGGGGGTGGAGTATCTGGGACAGGATCCTCGCCACGGTCCCTGGCGCGATACCCATCTGAAGCTGGTCGGGCCCAGTGTGCTGGGGCTGCAGGAAGCCTTCTGGGAGGACTGGCACTGGGCCACCGGCACCATGCTGAGTCTGTCCTGGGCGCCCCAGGTGGATCAGCCCACGCTCGATGAAGGCAACGGGCGCCATGTGGTGATCGTCCCTTCGGGCCCGGCGGATCCCCAGGAGACCGCGAGCCTGCTGGTCCAGCACCTGATCCACAGCGCCCATCGGCGTCTGTGGGTGACCAGTCCGTACTTCGTTCCCGATGAGGGCGTACAGGACGCACTGCGCCTGGCCGCCATGCGCGGGGTGGATGTGCGCATCATGATGCCGGAACGTCCCGACCATCTGCTGGTGTTCCTGTCGGCCTTCGCCTTCCTGCCGGACATGATCCGCGCCGGGGTCAAGGTCTATCGCTATCAGCCGGGATTTCTCCATCAGAAGGTCATGCTGATCGATGACAGCGCCGCCAGTGTCGGTACCGTCAATCTGGACAACCGCTCCTTCCGGTTGAACTTCGAGATCACCGCCCTGGTGCCACATCAGGCGTTCGCCCTGGAGGTGGAAGCCATGCTGGAACAGGACTTCGCCAACTGCCGCGAGGTCAGCCTCGACGAGCTGCGCTCGCGTCCGCTGTGGCGCAAGCTGGTGTCCCGGGCCGCCTACCTGCTGGCGCCTGTGCAGTAGCCTGTGCAGGCGCCGCCGCTGCCTTGCCATCCCCCGAGGCAAAAAGAGAACAAGGCTCTGCTGGAGGCTGGTCAATGCCCGGCACAGTGGCACGCAGCATGGCGGAGCAATAAAGCGTCAGTATTCCCTTGGGAAGGTGGGCGCTTTCCGGTACATTTAGCCGTTTTATCGGGCGGTCTGATGTGGCCCCTTCGGTCACGTTCAAGGCGATAGCGTCCCGTGTGGTTGGTGTCTTGACAAGGAGTGCTGGTGAATCTAGAAACGAAATGGCTCGAGGACTTCGTTGCGCTGTCCAACACCCGCAGCTTCTCGGCCTCCGCACGCCAGCGCCACGTCACCCAGCCGGCCTTCAGTCGCCGTATTCGCTCACTCGAGCAGGCGGTGGGCGTCACCCTGGTGGATCGCTCGACCACGCCCATCGACCTGACCCCTCAGGGGCAGCTGTTTCTGGTGACCGCTCGCAATATCGTCGAGCAGCTCAACGAGTCCCTCGGCCATCTGCGCGGCCTGGCCATGGCCAACGAGGCGCTGGACGTGGTGGCAGCCCATTCGCTGGCGCTGAGCTTCTTCCCTCAATGGATCTCGCGGCTGCAGAAGGGGCTCGGGGAGTTGCCGACGCGGCTGGTGGCGATGAACGTGGGGGAGGCCATCCATGTGCTGCGCGAAGGCAACTGCGACCTGATGCTGGCCTACTACGACCCCTACGCCAGTATGCAGCTGGACGGGGAAGTCTTTCCCTCCTTTTCCATCGGGCGGGTCAAGATGATACCGGTGAGCCTGCCGGATGAGCAGGGGGCGCCGCGCTTCCCTCTGGACGGTGACGACTCCCTGCCGTACCTGGCCTACACCCAGGGTGCCTTTCTCGGGCGTAGCGTGCGCATGCTGTTGAAGAATGACCCGTTGCGCATGCGCTTGCGTACCGTTTACGAGACCGCCATGGCCGAGGGGCTCAAGGCCATGGTCATGCAGGGCGTGGGCATGGCCTGGATACCCGATTTCTGCCTCAGGCAGGAGCTGAAGAGCGGGGCAGTGGTGCGCGCCGGTGGCGAGCAATGGGACGTCCCGCTGGAGATCCGCCTGTATCGCTGTTCACTGGTGCATAAGCCCGGTGTCGAAAAACTGTGGCGCCAGATGATGAAGCTGCCGCGAGACTTCCTCGAGGCCTGATGTAGGTGCGATCAGGCCAACCAGATCAGGCCAACCACTGTCGGCCACGCACTGCATCGCTGTTCACTACTCCTGGTTGCATTCAGTAAGCCCGGCGTCGAAAAACTGTGGCGTCAGATGATGAAACTGCCGCGAGACTTCCTCGAGGCCTGATCGCCTTTACCTCTGACAAGCGCCTGCGGACCTGTGCCCGTCAGGCGCTATCCCCTCCTTGTACGACGACAGACAGGCAAGCCGCTGCTGGGCCCGGCATGGAGGTCCCATGTCGCTCAGTGGTTGCGAAGACCCCCGTGTCTATTCCCATTTCCTGTCTTTGATCCCGCTTTGTTTTCCTGGTTGATCCCTACATTCGTGTCCTGACGTTTTCTCCAGGCATTCCTGACTGATCCTGGCTGTCGCGTACTGGTGTTTTCGCTCTAGATGGCTTGGAAATTCACGATGCTGGCTGGTCGCACTTGTCTCGATAAGCGAGGGTTTTGCATCCGATGGCATGCAGCTCGGTCATGCCTTTCTCGCGCTACCTGCTACGTGTATATCCGTACCACGCCAATGAAAAGGAGCATGAAAGGTGTAACAAAAGAGGGCCTTTCTCGCTCGAGGTGACACTCTGTGCATTATCGAAAGTTGTCGGTCGTGACTGTGATCAAGGTCAAGAAACTGGGCCAACCTTTGCGCTCTTCGGGTTTTCATATTGACCCATTGTCCAGCTCTCTGGATAGTTGATTACACGAAGTAACATAAGTTATACGCTCGCTTTCTCGACGTTTGTGCGCTGTTGCAATGTTGGGCGCCTGTCGGTGGCGGCCGGTAGGCAGGTGCGCAACCAGCAGGCAAGACGCGTCACTCTTGAAGGCTGAGGTAATTTCGGCAGGGGGCACAGGGATGGTCGATACAAAGTGTGGAGTGACAGGCCAGAGGGCCTCGTGCTTCGGAAAGCAATATGGAAAGACCTGGGTCGGCGTCGCAACGGCGCTGGTGCTATCCGGCTGCGCTGTCACCCCTCAACCGATGTCGCAACAGGCCAATGAACAACGCGCCGACGACCTGTTGGCGAGGGTCACGGCCAGTCAGGAACCCGTTATTGCCCCAATCGATCTCTATTCGGCAATGGCCCGCGCCATCAAGTACAACCTGGACTATCGGGTGGAAGTGATGGAGCAGGCCCTGCGCACCAAGGAGCTCGATCTGGCGCACTACGATTTGCTGCCCAAGGTGGTCGGCAACCTCAACTTTACCGGACGCGACAATGAACCGGGCAGTTCCAGCATTTCTCTGTTGAGTGGTCAGGAGTCGCTGGAACCTTCGTCATCCAGCGAACGCAACCAGTTGGCGACCGACCTTACCATGAGCTGGGACGTGCTCGATTTTGGCCTGTCCTATGTGCGGGCTCAGCAGAGGGCCGACAGCGTCATGCTGGCCGAGGAAAGCAAGCGCAAGGTCATCCAGCGCATCATCGAGGATGTACGCGCCGCCTACTGGCGAGCGGTCAGCGCAGAACGTCTGTTGGCCAAGACTCGAGAGCTCGAGGAGAGCACACGAAGGGCGCTGGATCAGGCCCACCGTCAGCAGCGCAGTGCTTTGACGGCGCCGCTTCCTGCGCTTAGCTATGAACGTGAACTGCTGACCATTCGCCGCGACCTCGAGTCACTGACGCGGGAGCTGCGGGTGTCCAAGCAGCAGTTGGCGGCGCTGATGAACCTTCCGCCCGAGCAACCCTACCAACTGGTGTTGCCGCCGCGTGACCTGGCCTGGAAAGGGATCGACCTTTCCTACGACACCATGTTGAAGCTGGCGGTGATGAATCGCCCGGAGCTGCGCGAAGTCGCCTACCAATTGCGCAACAACGAGCGCGAGGGCACCACAGCGATTCTGGAAACCTTGCCGAGTCTCAAGCTTTTCGTCGGAGCCAACTATAGCGACGACGACTTTCTCTACAACAGTGACTGGGTCAGCTATGGCGCTCGCGCCAGCTGGAACCTGCTGAAGGTGTTCAGTCTGCCGGCCCGTCAGGATCGTATCGACGCCCAGAGCGATCTGCTCGATGCACGGAGCCTGGCATTGACCATGGCGGTGGCGACTCAGGTATCGGTGACCCGAGCACGCTATGAACTGCGGCGCGGAGAACTCGGCACGGCCAAGCGATTCCTTGAGGTGCAGCGAGCGATCGAGCATCAGGTGGAAGCCGGCTATCGTGCCAGGCACGTCAGCGAACAGACCCTGATTCGCGAACAGATGAATACCCTGCTGGCCGAGGTGCGGATGGATCAGGCGCTGTCGGACCTCCAGGGGGCCTACGCCAATGTCTATACGGCCACAGGCATCGACGCAGTGGATGCCGGCATGAGCAGCAACGAAAGCGTCCTGGAGCTTGCCGATGATCTGCGTGCTCTGTGGGCGCAGCGTGGCGATGCCTTGGCCATTGACGTGGTGGCATCGCCATGAGGGCGCACGGGATGAACAGCAGAAGCCTGGGGGCGGGGCAGTGTGGCCAGCGGACTCGCACGCTCTGGCCGGGACTCGTGCTGGCAGTGCTGCTGTCGGGGGCTGCCCAGGCCAGCGACATGGGCGAGGCCAGAGGCATCCTGAGGGCCGAGCACGAGGCGATACTGTCGAGTCGTCTATCGGCCAGAGTGCTTGAGGTGCCGTTCAAGGAAGGCGACCACTTCGATGCCGATGAGGTACTGGTCGGCTTCGACTGCGCCGGACTCGACGCCGAGTTGCGTGCGACGGAGGCTAAGGCCGCAGCGGAATCCCGCAACGCCGCCATGCAGAACGAACTGTTGCAGATGGGCGCCACCGGACAGGCGGATGCCGACATTGCACGTTTCAAGGTGCGTGAGCAGCGGGCCCGGGTGGCCGCCATCCAGGAGCAACGCAAGGATTGTCAGATCAAGGCGCCTTTTGCCGGGCGAGTGGTTGAGCCCATGGTACGCCCCAACGAGACGCCGGAAGCCAACGCTCCCCTGATCCAGGTGGTGAGTGACGGCGCACTGGAATTGCATATGGTGGTGCCTTCCTGCTGGTTGAGTTGGATGACCCGGGGTAGCGCCTTCGGCTTCGAGGTCGACGAGACCGGCGACAGGCTTGACGCAGAAGTGTCGCGCATCTCGGCTGCCGTCGATCCCGTCAGCCAGACCGTCAAGGTGATCAGCCGAGTGGACAATGCACCGGCACGGGTTCTTCCCGGGATGAGCGGCACCGCGACCTGGCTCTCTAGCGGGGACGGTGAGGGCAGGCGCTGTGGAGTGACCTCCTCATGACGAGTGTGGCGATTGAGCGCCAGTCTACTACCGAGGCGCAACACCCGGTGGCGGAGGGTCAGGCCAGAGCGAGTGGCTCGGAGGTCGGGTCAGGTGGCGAGCGGCTGATTCGTATCGAAGGCGCCTTGCGCCACTGTGACAGCCTCGACCAGCTGTGGTGCCACCTGGCCAATGAGGGGCAGAGCCTGCTCCAGGCTCGCCAGTCACTGGTGTTTTGCCTGTCGGGCAGAAATCGCTGGCGAGTCAAGGCGGTGGGAGGACTCGCGCGGGTGCCTCATGACAGTGCTCAGGTGCTTGCCTACCAGCATCTGGTGGGCAGTGACTGGCGTGAACACCGGGACGAGACGCAACCGCGCTTGCTGGATCTTGCCAACGTCCTGGAAGACGAAAGCATCCCCGCCATGCGCCATGCGCCATGGGCTGTGGATACCGCTAAGCCATGGCGCCCGGCCCATCGGGGTCGGTTGGTTACTGACCCGCGAGCGTGCCTGGGAAACACCGCACCTTGCCCTGGCCAGTCGTCTTGCCCAGGCCTACGGTCACGGCGCCAGCGCGATCCGAGGTCGACGCCGTGTGCCTATTGGGCGAGCACGGGGGGCGCGCGGACTGGCGCTGGCTACGGTGCTGGGCCTGGGGGCAGCCTTGGCGCTGGTGCAGGTACCGCTGACGTCGAGGGCGCCCGCTGAGGTGGTCGCCAGTGATCCGTTTGTCGTGGCGGCACCGATGGCGGGCGTCGTCGACCGCATCCTGGTCGCTCCCGGCGCCCGGGTGGCGCTGGGTGATCCGCTGGTGCAGCTGGTGGACGTGGAGCTACGCAATGACTTCGAAGTTGCCCAGCGCAAGGTTCAGGTGGCCCAGTCCAAGGCGTTGAGGCTACAGCAGGCTGCCATCGCAAGCAGTGAGGCCAAGCGCGAGCTCGCCATCGCTCGCAGCGAGCTGAGAGTTGCCGAAGCCGAGCGAGATTATGCCCATGATCTGCTCGACAAGGCGGTAGTTCGCGCCGAGCGCAGCGGGGTCGCCCTCTATGGCGACCCTCAGGATTGGGTAGGGCGTCCCGTGCGGGTGGGTGAAGCCGTGATGCAGGTAGCGGACCCGGCGGATATTGCCTTCCGGCTAGAAGTGGCGGCCGCCGACGCCGTCACCCTCGAACGTGGGGCCTCGGTGGATGTGTTTCTTGATGCAGCACCCCTCGAACCGGTGTCGGCGGTCGTGGCACGGGCCGCCTACAAGGCCGAAAAGAACGCCAGCGGTATCGCTAATTTCAAGGTAATGGCGATACCGGAAGCGCCGAGCGAAGACGTGCCGCGACTGGGTCTCAGAGGCACGGCGCGAATTCATGGTGAGCCGGTATCACTGTTCTACTATCTGTTCCGGCGCCCGATCGTCACCTTCAGACAGTTGACAGGCGTCTAGGCCGTGGCCAGGGCAATGCAGGACACGTCCGATTCAGCAGAGCAGGAGCTGCTTGGGTCGCTTCGTCAGGAGCTCGAGCTGATCGAAGGTGGGGCAGAACCAGGCAAGGCCGCTCGCTGGAAGATTCATGACCCACTGGCCGGACGGTTTTTCGAGATTGATGCCAGGGTCGTCGATATTCTCGCCTGCTGGTCGGCGGGGACGGTGGAGGCTTTGAGACGACGTCTTGACGCCCGCGGACACGTCGACATCAGCGAAGATGATATTCGCCAGATCCAGCAATTTCTGGATCACAACGACCTGCTCGAGGCCAGCGAAGGCCGCAGCTTCGACAAGGCTCGGCGATATCGTGAGGCCAGCCGGCCATCCTGGTGGAAGTGGCTGCTTCATCACTACCTTTTCGTGCGTATCCCCCTGGTGTATCCAGGGCGAGGGTTGAAGCGCTGCCTACCGCTGGTCGCCATCTTCTTTCATCGAGGCTTTTGGCTCTTCACGGTGATCCTGGGTGTCATTGGCCTCTACCTTGTTTCTCGCCAGTGGGAGAGCTTCTTCACCACCTTGCCGGCGATGTTCAGCGTTTCCGGCGTGGTCGCGTTTTCCCTGAGTCTGGTGCTGGTGAAGACGCTGCATGAGCTTGGCCACGGCTTCTGTGCGACCCGCTTTGGGGTTCGTGTGTCGAGCATGGGGGTGGCGCTGATCGTGATGATGCCGGTGCTGTTTACCGACACCACCGATGCCTGGCGGCTGCCCCGGCGGCGCAAACGTGTGCTGATCGATCTGGCCGGGGTGGCGGTGGAACTGGTCATCGCTGTCTATGCCACTCTGGCCTGGGTTTTTCTACCGGATGGCGCACTGCGCTTCGTGGCCTTCGCGCTTGCCACCACCGGTTGGGTGCTGAGCCTGGCGGTGAACCTCAATCCCCTGATGCGCTTCGATGGCTACTACCTGTTCAGTGACCTGCTCGGCATTGTCAACCTGCAGGAGCGGGGCTTTGCCATGGGGCGCTGGTGGTTGAGGGAAGGGCTTTTCGGTTTTGGCGATACGCCGCCGGAAGCGCTGAGTCGTGCCAAGCGCCGGGTATTGATCGGCTATGCCCTGGCGGTATGGGTGTATCGCTTCTTTCTGTTTCTCGGGATTGCCCTGGTGGTCTACCACCTCTTTTTCAAGGTGCTGGGCGTCTTTCTCTTCAGCGTGGAAATTCTATGGTTCATTGTCATGCCGATACTGCGTGAGCTGATGGTCTGGTGGAAAAGACGCAGGGAGGCCGGCCGGCGCGTTCTGATGACCCTGGCGGTGGCCGCCGGCATCGCTGTCTTCGTTGCCTTGCCTCTGCCTCATCGAATCACGGTGCCGGTGGTGTTCGGTGCCAGTCAACAGGTTCCGGTGTTTGCCCATCGCGCCGCCAGGGTCGAGCAGGTGCTGGTCCGCGTCGGCGATGTCGTCGAGCGGGGGCAGGTACTGGTCAGGCTCGAAGTGCCAGCGTTGCAACAGCGGGAAAGAACGGTGCAGGAACATCTGAATCTGGTGGATAGACGCCTGGACCGACGAAGTGCCGACAACACGGACCTGTCCCAGAGTCTGGTGCTGGAGAGCGAACGGGACATGCAACGCCAGCAGCTCGCTGGACTCACCGATCAACGTCGTCGGCTCGACGTCATCGCCCCCATGGACGGCACGGTGGTTGAGCTTGCCGACTACCTGCATCCGGGCCGCTGGGTCGGCACAGACCTTCGTCTGGCGTTGGTAGCCAGTACGGATCGGCTATCCGCCCGTGGCTACGTCAGCAGCGATGATCTGGGATTGCTGGCGCTCGGTCAGCCTTGTTTTTTTGTCGATGACGAACGTCTCTGGCCGCAGACCCCCATGCACGTCGAGCGAATCGCCGCCGCCGCTTCCCGTTACGTCGATCAGTGGATGTTGGCGTCAGACCACGGCGGGCCCATCGCGGCACGGCCCGATGACCAACGCTCCGTACCGGAAGGTGCGCTATTCGAACTGATGGCGGTCTCTGACCAGGACCAATCGTCGCCGCTCACCGAGCTTCGCGGGGAGCTTCACCTGGAGGGGCAACCGTCGAGCCTGGCAGCCAGCATGGCACGCCGCGTGGCCCAGGTGCTGGTGCGTGAGTGGGGGTCATAGGCGTCGCAGTCATTTAAACCTGACACGTCCAGGTGACGGTCAGCCCGAATTCAAAGAGGGAGATCCGACATGATCAAGGACGACTTACTGATTCGCGAACTCGAAGCCCGGGTGTTGCTGGATGCTGCCAGTACCGCCACCGTCGATAACGTCAAGCAAGCGGCTGACGCCGCGGTCGCAACGACAGATGCGGGCTCCGCGGATCATGATGCAGGCCATGATGTATTGATGAGCGCCCTGCAGCACGTGGAAGCCCAGAAGGGCGGGCGCGAGCGTGCTG
This sequence comes from Halomonas sp. DP5N14-9, assembly GCF_019802175.1. Classification (NCBI taxonomy): domain Bacteria; kingdom Pseudomonadati; phylum Pseudomonadota; class Gammaproteobacteria; order Oceanospirillales; family Halomonadaceae; genus Halomonas; species Halomonas sp. DP5N14-9. The sequence goes on along the minus strand of NZ_JAHVHR010000018.1, from coordinate 46,043 downwards.
CCGGGGGCTCCGACATCGATGGAGATGGCGTCCTGGATGTCGACGATATCGATGATGACGGGGACGGTATTCTCGATTCAGTGGAAGGTGGGTCACAGAAAATAACCTGCAACGGCGTGACGAGCGGCGGGGCTTCTTCGAGTGATCTGGATCGCCTGGTAGACGGGAAAACAAACACTTACTTTATCTCGTCCACTGCAGAGCAAATCAGCGATTTTACGTTCAACTTTGATCCACCCATCGATCGTATCTATGGGATCGATCTGTGGAACAATGCGGGAAGTATACTTAATGATTCGCAATCTATTGGCTCGATAGGTGAGATCAGGTTTTATAATTCTTCCGGGGACTTGATCTATTCAAGCACTCGATATGCTGCCACTAACTCTATCCCCGAAGGGGCGGCGGGTTGGCCACTTCATATGGATATACCGAAAGATATTCACGGCGTGGCAAGTATTCAGTTTTTCAATATTAAAGAGCAGGCGGGAGGTGGATCAGGTATTGCGGTGACAGAAGTCGAATTCTTCGGCAGGATCGACAGTGACGGAGACGGAGCCGCTGATTCTGCTGACCTGGATAGCGACAACGATGGTATCACCGACAACATCGAGGCCCAGTCCAGCAAGGGGTATGTGGCGCCCAGCGGCATCGACAAGGACAAGGATGGCCTGGATGACGCCTACGATGCTGCCACCGCCAATACCTCCGCTACGGCCAGCAAGGGCCTGGCGCCGGTCGATACCGATGGCGACAGCACCACAGACTACCTCGACAGCGACTCCGACGACGACGGCAAGCAGGACATCGCCGAGCGCGACGCTGGGGCCTGGTCCATCACTAGTGAAACCGATACCGATGGCGACGGTCTGCTCGACATCTTCGAGGGAGCGGATGCCAATGATGGCTTTGATGCCAATGACGAGCTGATCAAGAATGGGAACTTTACCCTTTTCGATAGTGACAACGACGTCAGCGCGGATGGGTCGGACGCGGTGCCGAGCGTAGCTGACTTTGACTATCGTGATAGTGCTCGTCTCGACCCGGATGGCGATGGCATCGATAACAGCGTCGATATCGATGATGATAATGATGGGATTATCGACGATAACGAGTATGACTTTAGTCGACCAAACCTGGTTGAGAATGGCGGATTTTCCGGTGGGGATTCCTCCGGTTGGTATTTCAGCGGCTCAGACCTTGTTGATAACAATACTTCAAAGCCTGTTTGGGTTGATAGTACAGGGAACTCATCGCTGACGGGGGGGCTTTTTGATGAGATCAGTCCTGGTGAAAATGGTGGGAATCATAGCCTGGCAAATGCAGCGGATGGCAGCGAGTCACTTGTCTACAAGTTCGGCAAGGAGTTGGCGGCAGGTGACTATCGATACAGCTTCGATCTCACAAAAAGGTATTCACGTGGTTCGGATGGCTATAATATATTTATCTGGGATTTTGATGCCGGGAAGCGCGTCAAGACGCTGGCGTACGGTCTTATCGGCGATCTTCCTGGAGGCGGTAGTTTCAAGACGTTTAGCGGTGTGTTTGATCTGAGCAAGGCCGGCAACTATGGCATCGTGATGGTGGTCGATCAGGACGGGGGCGGAGGAAACGGTGACTACGCCATGGATCGGGTGGCATTTCAATATATTTCAAAGGATACCGATGGTGATGGTATCTGCGATGACAAGGATATCGACAGCGACAACGATGGCATCACCGATAACGTCGAGGCGCAGACGACCCAGGATTATATAAAGCCTTCTGGCACCGATGTCGACAAGGACGGACTCGATGACGCCTACGACAAGGACACCAGCAATACCTCCGCTACGGCCAGCAAGGGGCTGACGCCGGTCGATACCGATGGCGACAGCACAACAGACTATCTCGATCGCGACTCCGACAACGATGGCATGCCGGATATTGCCGAACGCGATGATGGCGCCTGGGCCATCACGGATGCTACCGACACCGATCATGATGGCCTGCTGGATATCTTCGAGGGATCGAATGCCAACGATGGCTATGATGCCAATGATGAGAACCTTGTTGACGGCAACTTCACCCTCGTCGACAGCGACAACGACGTCGCGGCCGACGGCAGCGACGCTTCGCCCCCCGGTTCCGACCTGGATTATCGTGATAGTCAGATTGATACTGATGGTGACGGAATCGCAGATAGCTTGGACATCGATGATGACAATGATGGAATCCTTGATATCAACGAGTGGGGCGAGGGTGTCTCGGGAAATTGGATAGGAACAGACTACTGGGACAACACATCCATCAAGGTGGATGGCGGCGACGTTGTTGTGGGTGAAGCTGGAAATATGTTCGATGGTGATGAATCGAGTGGAAGCTCGGTATATATCGATACAGGAGGTAGAGTAGGGGAGCTCAATCCGCCAATAGTGATATCTGTCTCTGTAGCAGATTCCTTGTCAGATGCTGGTTTGACGGTCGATCAATTTTATATTGCCAATGATCGCGGTATTGTTGGTGATGGGATAAGATCAGCTACTATCAGGGTGTATGGGAAGGATGGGCTGCTGGGCGAGGAAGTTTTAGCGAATATTGGTGGTGATAATACGAGTACGCACGATATTTATAACTTTAGTCATGTGTATCGCGGCGTTCTCCGGTTTGAAGTTGTTATCACGAGTACCTATGAAACTGGCCCCTCAATAAAAGGATATAAGCTTCAGCTAAGGGAATTGGGGCTTGCCAGTTCCGGCAACCATGCGGCCTACAGGGACAGTGATAAAGACGGCGTCTTTGATCACCTGGATATCGACAGTGACAATGATGGCATCACCGACAATGTCGAGGCGCAGACGACCCAGGATTATATAAAACCTTCTGGCACCGATGCCGACAAGGACGGGCTCGATGACGCCTACGACAAGGACACCAGCAATACCACCGCTACTGCCAGCAAAGGGCTGACGCCGGTCGATACCGATGGCGACAGCACGGCAGACTACCTCGATCGCGACTCCGACAACGACGGCAAGCTGGATATCGCCGAGCGCGACGATGGCGCAACGTCGCTCAGTGACAGCACCGATACCGACGGCGACGGGCTCCTCGACATCTTCGAGGGATCGGACGCCAACGATGGCTTTGATGCCAATGATGAGAACCTTGTTGACGGCAACTTTGGGCTCTCTGACGACGACAACGATATCGCAGCAGACGGTAGCGACGCCTCGCCACCCGGTTTCGACCTGGACTACCGTGACAGCATCGATCCGCCGACGGCGGTGGAAGACGCCGGGAAGACCAATGAGGATGTGGCGCTGGTGGTCACCAAGGATAAGGGCTTGTTATCCAACGATACCCTGGCGGGGGCCACCGAAATCGCCTCGGCGGCCATCGACACCGACGGTGACGGCGTGGCCGATACCGCCCTGGTACTGGGGCAGGCCAATACCGTCAAGGACAGTGACGGCAATGTCATCGGCAAGCTGACGCTGGCCAAGGATGGCTCCTACCGGTTCGATCCGGTGGCGAACTTTTTCGGTGCACTGCCGATCATCAGCTACACCCTGAAGGGATCCGGAGGCTACGCCAGTTCGACGCTTACGATTACGGTGAACGCCGTCAATGATGCCCCTGTGGTCACCAACGACAGGGGCGATGCCAAGGAAGACGAGACGCTGAGTGTCGACAAGAGCGAAGGACTTCTGGCCAATGACAGCGATGTGGACGGGGATAGTCTGGCCATCTCCGGTTTCAGCGTGGCCGGAGTCACCGGCAGCTTCGCTGCGGGTGAGACCGCCAGCATCCCCGGCAAGGGGACGCTAACGCTCAACGCAGATGGCTCCTACAGCTTTACCCCGGCGCCCAACTACCACGGCAGTGTCCCGGAGATCACCTACACCGTCAGCGACGGCAAGGGCGGGACCTCCAGCGGTTCCCTGACCATTACGGTTGCCTCGGTGGAAGACAGCGTGTCACTTGGCGGCCTCGGGGATGGCAGCGACGGCAGCGATGGCAGCGTCAACGAATCGGCCTTGACCGGGGGCTCTGCCGCCGGCGGCAGTGGTAGTGTGCACACGGGCTCCTTTACCCTGGGGCCTGCCTCGAGCCTCGACAGCCTGACCATCGGTGTCACGATGATAACCCGGGCACAGCTGGAGGCCAGTGGCACCACCGCGATCACCATCACGGGTAGCTACGGTGAGCTGTCGATTAACGGCTATGACAGCGATACCGGGGTCGTGTCCTACCGCTACGTCCTGTCGTCCGTCGCCGATCATGGGTCGGATCCGGTCCTGGACAGCTTTACCATCGGCACCACCGACAGCGATGGCGACGAGACCTACAACGCAGGCACGCTGGCCATCCTGGTGGTCGATGACGTATCGACCGCCAAGGCAGACCAGGGCAGCGTCGACGAGGACGCCAGCGGCGGCAGTTCGCTGACGGGCAATGTCGTTTCCAATGACACCCTGGGGGCCGATGGGGCCGCCGACAGCGGTGCACTCAGCGCGGTCGGCAAGGGCGAGGCTGCGCCTTCGGGGGGTGTGGGCAGCAGCATTGCCGGTGACTACGGTAGCCTGGTGATGGACGCCAGTGGCAAGTACCTCTACACCCTGGACAACGCCAACGCTACGGTCAACGGCCTGCAGAAGGGGCAAACCCTCACCGAGACCTTTACCTATCAGATCACCGACGCTGACGGCGATACCAGCACGGCGACCCTGACCATCACCATCAAGGGCGCCAACGACGCCCCGACAGCGGAGGATATCACCGCCAAGTGTGCAGAGGACGGCGAGACCACGGGCACCATCGTCGGCGAGGACCCTGATGGTGACTCCTTGAGCTTTACCCTTGATGCTCAGCCCGAGGGGGGAACCGTCACCCTCGACGAGGACACCGGCGCCTTCACCTTCGTGCCGGACGCCAACGTCAACGGCGACATCACCTTCAGCGTCACGGTGGATGACGGCCACGGCGGCAAGACCCAGGTAGAGGTGACGGTCAAGGTTAGTGCGGTCAATGATGTGCCGGTCGCGTCAGACGACAGCGCCAGCACAGCGGAGGACACCCCCTTGATCGTTGGCAAGGACGAGGGCGTGCTGAGTAATGACAGTGATATCGATGGCGATGCCTTGTCGGTGGCAAGCTTCAGCGTCGAGGGGCTGACGGGCACTTTCACGGCAGGGGAAACCGCTACCATTGCCGGGGTGGGGACCCTGACCTTGAACGCCGATGGTTCCTACCGCTTCGATCCCGCGCTCAACTACCATGGCAGCGTACCCAAGGTGACCTATGTGCTCAGCGACGGGCACGTCAGCGACACCGCCACCCTCAGCATCACGGTCGATTCGGTCGACGATAGCGTGTCGGTGGGCGGGCTCGGTGATGGCGGGGACGGCGTCGACGGAGAGGTCAAGGAGTCAGGGTTGGTCGATGCCGAGGGCACAGGACTGACCCACGACGGCACCTTTACGCTGGGTCCGGCGGACAGCCTGGCGAGCTTTACCCTGGGTGGTTCAACCATAACGCTGGCCCAGCTCGAGGCCAGTGCCACGACGCCGATCAAGGTAAGCGGCAGCCACGGGACCCTGACGATCAAGGGCTATGATCGCCAGACCGGGACGCTGAGCTATCGCTACACCCTGACTTCCGCCGCCGACCACTCAAGTGGTGCGGTGAAGGACAGCTTTACCATCGATGTGACCGATGTCGAGGGAGATATCACCAGGGGTATCGGTACCCTGTCGATCCGCATCACCGATGATGCGCCGTCGGCCACCGCCGATACCGGTTCGGTGACCGAGGACGGCGCCGCCTCCACAGGCAACGTTCTGAGCAACGACCGGCAGGGCGCTGATGGCAGCAAGGTGTCAAAGGTGGGTGTTGCCGAATCCACCGATGGGGGAAGCGTCGGCAGCGCCCTTGTGGGCAGCTTCGGCACCCTGACGCTCAACGCCGATGGCAGCTATGTCTATGCGCTGGACAACACCAACGCCATGGTCAATGCACTGCAGCAGGGCGAGACCCTGACCGAAACCTACAGCTACCAGATCATCGACGCCGACGGCGATACCAGCACCGTCACCCTGACCATTACCATCAAGGGGGCCAACGATGCACCGACCGCCTCGGTCGACGCCTTGACCACATCGGAAGATACGCCGGTGGACGGCAGCATCGTGGCCGAGGACGTGGATGGCGATAACCTGTCCTTTGATCTGGTCGCCCAGCCGGAAGGCGGTACCGTCAGCCTGAGTGAGGATGGCAGTTTCACCTTCACTCCCGACGCCAACGTCAATGGTGACATTACCTTCAGCGTAACCGTCTCCGACGGCAACGGAGGCACCGTCACCGTCGAGGTCAGCGTCACGGTGACGCCGGTCAATGACGCCCCGACGGTGGTGGATGACAAGGCCGAGACCAACGAAGACACGACACTCGAGGTCGCCAAGGACAAGGGGGTACTGGCCAACGATGCTGATGTGGAAGGCGATAGCCTGAGCGTCAGCGGCTTCAGTGTCGAGGGCGTGACGGGCAGCTTCAAGGCGGGCGAAACCGCCACCATTGCCGGGGTGGGGACCCTGACCCTGAACGCCGACGGTTCCTATACCTTCGTGCCGGCGACCAACTACAACGGCAGCGTGCCGAAGGTCACCTACAGCGTCAGTGATGGAAACGGCGGGACCACCAGCGGTGCGCTGGCTATCACAGTCAAGCCGGTGGATGACGAGGTCAGCCTGGGCGGGCTTGGCGATGGCAACGATGGCAGTGACGGCAACGCCATGACCGACGGCTCTGTCAAGGAGTCGGGCCTGACCGGTGGCTCGGATGTGGCGGGCGGCGGGATATCCCACAGCGGCAGCTTCACGCTGGGGCCCGCCGATAGTCTGGCAAGCCTGTCCATTGGCACTACATCGATTACTCGGGCGCAGCTGGAGGCCAGCGCCACCACCCCGATCAAGATCAACGGCACCCATGGTCGGCTGACCATCACCGGCTACGACCAGAAGACCGGTATCGTCAGCTACACCTTCACACTGACCACCAATGCCAGCCATGGCGATGGTGCGATCCACGAAAGTTTCGTCATTGGGGTGACCGACGTCGAGGGAGATGTCACCGCCAATGCGGGCACTCTGACCATCGCCATCATCGACGATGCACCGGTGGCCAAGGCCGATACCGGCCAGGCCGTGGAGGACGGTGGCAACATCAGCGGCTCGGTCATCGGCAACGATCTGGCTGGAGCCGATGGTGCCCCCAGCAAGGGGCTGGTCAATGCGGTGGGCAGCGGCAAGGAATCGCCGAGCGGCGGTGTCGGCAGCAGCGTCGCCGGTAGTTACGGTAGCCTTATCCTCGATGCCAACGGCAACTACCTCTACAAACTCGATAGCACGAACACTGAGGTGAACGCGCTGGCGGTGGGGGCGCACCTGACCGAGGTCTTTACCTATCAGATCATCGATGCCGATGGTGATACCAGTACAGCGACCCTGACCATCACCATCATGGGCGCGAACGATGCCCCTGTGGCCAGCGTGGATGCGATATCCACGCCTGAAGACACGCCGGTCTCCGGCAAGATCACCGCCAGCGACGTGGATGGCGATTCGCTGTCCTTCGATCTGGTGGCCCAGCCGGACGGGGGCACGGTCTCACTGAATGAAGACGGCAGCTTCACCTTTACCCCCGACGCCAACGTCAACGGTGATGTCAGCTTCAGCGTCACGGTAGACGACGGTCACGGCGGTACCACCACGGTGGAGGTCACGGTTGCGGTGGATGCGGTCAACGATATCCCTGTCGCCAAACCGGACACCAACAGCACGAGTGAAGACACCCCCCTTGTGGTGAACAAGGACAATGGGGTACTGGCCAACGACAGCGATGTGGATGGTGACAGTCTCAGCGTCAGCGGCTTTTCCATCGAGGGCGTGACGGGAACCTTCGAGCCGGGCGAGACGGTCGCCATCGAGGGCGTCGGCAAATTCACCTTGAACGCCGATGGCTCCTACCGCTTCGAGCCGGAGCTGAACTACCACGGTGACGTGCCAAAGATCAGCTACAGCGTCAGCGATGGTGCCGGCGGAACTACCACCGGAACGCTCCAGCTCACCGTCGAGGCGGTCGACGACAAGGTCACCGTCGGTGGTCTGGGCGATGGTAGTGATGACGGTGATGGTGCCAACGATGGACAGGTCAGCGAGTCCGGCCTGGCGGGGGGGACCGGTACCCTGGGTAGTGGCGTCTCCCATACCGGCAGCTTCACCCTGGGACCGGCGGACAGCCTCGCCAGTATCAGCCTTGGCGGAACCACCTTGACGCTTGACCAGCTGGTCAACAGTGCCGGTACGCCGATCAGGATCCAGGGTGGCCACGGCGAGCTGGTGATCAATGGCTACGACAGGGCCAGTGGCACGGTCAGCTATATCTATACCCTCACGGCACACGCCGACCATAGCCAGGGGCCTGTCAGTGACGATTTTGCGATCGCCGTCACCGACGTCGAGGGTGACGTCACTGCGGATGCCGGTACCCTGTCGATCGCCATACTCGATGATGCACCGAAGGCCGTGAACGACGTCGACGACGCGATCAACAAGCCGAATCAACCCAGCAGCATCGCCGATGGAAACGTCTTGACCGGAGACGGAGGCGACGATCCCGATGCCATGGACGGTGACGCCGATCTCCTGGGCGGTGACGGTGGCACGGTCAGTGCAGTGGGGGCAGGATCAGATGGGCCGTCGGCGTCCCATATCGGACAGGGGCTTCAGGGCGAATACGGCACCCTTGTCCTGAACGCCGACGGCAGCTACCGCTATGTACCCGATTTCGACTCGGACACGGTCAAGGGGCTGCCTGCCGGGCGACACGTTTCAGACACCTTTACCTACCAGATCACCGATCCTGACGGAGATACGGCCACCGCTACCCTGACCATTCGCATCTACGGCACGACGGCGGTCGTTGGCACGGAAGGGGGCGAGGTAGACGAAGCTCAACTCAACACGGATGGCGCCACCGGCACAGACCCTGGAGACTCGGGTGAGGTGATCTACGAGGGATCATTCTCGGTGGTGGACCGAGTGGAGCAGCAGCTCGAGACCCTGACCATCGGCGACACGAGTTTCACCCCGAGCGAGTTGGCAGCGTTGTCCGCCGACAATCCGTCGGTACGCATCGAGACCGATCACGGCTATTTCGAGATTATCGGCTACCAGCTAGGCGACGGCACCGACGTGCGGGAAAACACCGTGACGTTTCGTTTCGTGCTGACCGAGCAGGCCGATCACTCCGGAGGCGCGGTGTTCGACCACGTCGAGGTGTCGATGACCGATACCTTCGGCAACGACACCAAGGGTTACGGCAAGGACCTCAAGGTCGAGATTCTCGATGACGCGCCGATCGCCGCCAAGGACAGCGTCAGCGTCGCCGAGGACGGCGATGCCGGCGCCGGTAGTGTGTTGACCAATGACCGCGAGGGTGCCGATGGAGACGTCACGGTGACGGCGTCGGGCCCGGGCTCCAGCGTCAGCTCAGACGGTGTCGGTAGCGAGGTTGTCGGCAAATACGGCAGTCTGACCCTGGCCGCTGACGGCAGCTATATCTACACCCTGGACAACACCAATACGGAGGTCGATAGCCTCAAATCGGGTGGTTCGCTGACCGAGATCTTCAGCTATCAGATCACCGACGCCGACGGCAGCACGTCCACCGTGACTCTGACCATCACCATCGAGGGGGCCAACGACGCGCCGACGGCCAGCGTCGATGCATTGACGACCCAGGAGGATACCCCGGTCAGCGGTACCATCGAGGCCAGTGACGTTGAAGGAGATGACCTCAGCTTCGATCTGGTCGCGCAGCCCGACGGGGGCAAGGTCACGCTCAACGACGATGGCACTTTTACCTTCACCCCCGACGACAACGTCAATGGCGATATCACCTTCAAGGTCACGGTTTCCGATGGCAATGGCGGTACCACCACTGTCGAGGTCACGGTCAAGGTGGAGGCGGTCAATGATCTACCGAAGGTGACCGGCGAGACCGCCAGTACCCCCGAGGACACGCCGCTTGACTCGTCGAGCGACGACAGTCTGCCTGGTCTGCTCGACAACGACAGTGACATCGAGACCGATCACGACAGCCTGGTGGTCGTGGACGTTCGCGTCGACGGCATGAGCGAGAGCATCGATGTCGGTGAGACCGTCACCATCGATGGTGTCGGCAAGCTGACGGTGGAGGCCGATGGTGTCTGGCGATTCGAACCGGCACTCAACTACCACGGCAAGGTACCAACGATCACCTACACCGTCAGCGATGGCGAGGGTGGGACCAGCACCGCCACCCTGGACATCACGGTCACGCCGGTGGATGACCAGGTCAACCTGGGCGGCCTGGGCGACGGTAACGATGGCAGCGAGGGAGGCAACATCAGTGACGGCTCCGTCAGCGAGGCCGGCCTGGCCGGGGGCAGCGATGAAGGTAACGGGCTGATCCATAGTGGCAGCTTTACCCTGGGGCCGGCGGACAGCCTGGCGAGCTTTACCCTGGGCAGTCGCAGCATCAGCCTTGCCGAGCTCGAGGCCAGCGCGTCGTCACCCATCGCGATCGAGGGCCGCTACGGCACCTTGACCATCGAAGGCTACGATCGCGCCACCGGTTCGGTCAGCTACCGCTATCTGCTGACCTCAAACGCAGATCACTCCAACGAGCCGGTCAGCGACGACTTCATGATCAGCGTGACCGACGTGGAGGGTGAGGTCACCGCCGACGCCGGGACGCTGGTGATCGACATCGACGATGATAGTCCGAGTGCGACCAATGACAGCGGCGTAGTCGTCGAGGACGGTGCTGCCGGCGCAGGCAGCGTCTGGGCCAATGATCGCCCGGGTGCCGATGGTGCGGATGCCAATGGGGCGGTGGTCGGGGTAGGTGTGGAAGGCGGAAGTCTCGATGGGGCCACCGGCGTCTCGCTAGAGGGGAGCTACGGCAGCCTGATCCTCAACGCCGATGGCAGCTATAGCTATACGTTGGACAACACCAATGGCGAGGTGGACGGGCTCCAGGTCGGTGACACGCGGACCGACACGTTCAGCTATCAGATTCGCGACGCCGACGGCGATCTCGCCACCGCCACCTTGACGATCACCATTCGTGGAGCCAACGACGCGCCGGAGGCTTCTGCGGAAAAGGTGACCGCCAGCGAGGATACTCCGGTGGATGGCAAGATCATCGCCACCGACGTCGATGACGATGAGCTCACCTTCAGTCTGGATGCGCAGCCTGAGGGTGGCACCGTTAGCCTCGATGAGGAAGGTAACTTTACCTTTACCCCGGATGCCAACTTCAACGGCGACACCAGCTTCACCGTCACCGTGACCGACCCTTCCGGTGCCACCGTCACGGTGGAGGTCGATGTCTCGGTGACACCGGTCAATGACGCGCCGTCCGCCAAGAACGACCAGGCCACGATCGCCGAGGACACGCCTCTGACGGTCGCCGCCGAAGACGGCCTGCTGGCCAACGATAGCGATATCGAGGGCGATAGCCTCAGTGTTACGGGCTTCACGATGGTATCGAGGGAACCTTCCTGGCAGGGCAGACCGCCGTCATCGAAGGCGTCGGCGAGCTGACCATCAGCGCCAATGGCAGCTACCGTTTCGTGCCGGCGCTGAACTACAACGGCGAAGTGCCACTGGTCACCTACACCGTCAGTGACGATGGGGGCGCGACCTCCGACGCGAGCCTGAGCATTTCGGTCACGGCGGTGGACGACAAGGTGACTGTCGGTGGGCTGGGGGATGGAGGCGGTGAGCCAGGAGGGGGCGATTCAGCAGGCGACGCCACCACCGATGGGTCGGTTGACGAGGCCGGTCTGACAGGAGGCAGCCACGAGGGCTTGGGCCTGAGCCACAGTGGCACCTTTACCCTTGGACCAGCCGACAGTCTGTCCAGCCTGACCCAGGGGGGAAGCACCATCAGCCTGGATCAGCTCAAGGACTGTGGTAGCCATCCCATCGAGGTGACCGGCGATCACGGCACCCTGGTGCTGCGCTACTACGACCCCGCCACCGGAGAGGTGAGCTATACCTACTATCTGGCCTCGAGGGCCGATCACTCCGGCGGCGCGGTCAACGACAGCTTCGCCATCGGCGTCACCGACGTGGAGGGCGAGACCACCGCCAACATTGGTACCCTGGCCATCGCCATCATCGATGATGGTCCTGGCACCGGCAATGACCGTGGTGAGGTGAGCGAGGAAGGCTCAGAGCCGGGAAGCGACTGCAGCGGTAACGTCCTCCTCAATGACCACTATGGTGTCGATGACGTTGCGGTGGATGGCGGGGTCACGGCGGTCGGGTCAGGTCAGTCATCGCCCGAAGGTGGCGTTGGCGAGCCGGTGGAGGGCCGTTACGGTAGCCTGGTGCTGAACGCGGACGGCAGCTATTCCTATACGCTGGACAACAGCAACCCGGTGGTGGACGCGCTCAAACCGGGGCAGACGCTCACCGAGACCTTCAGCTACACCATCACCGACAGCGATGGCAGTGTTTCGACCGCGACGCTGACGATCAGCGTTCTCGGCGCCAACGACGCCCCTGTCGCCAGCGTAGATCCCATCGTCACCACCGAGGATACCCCGGTCGAGGGGCGTGTCGTCGCCACCGACGTGGACAATGACGACCTGACCTTCCGTCTCGACCATCAACCGGGCGGCGGCAGCGTCACGCTCAATGAGGATGGCACCTTCACCTTTGTGCCCGATCCCGACGTCAGTGGCGATATCAGCTTCAGCGTGACCGTGACCGACGCCAGCGGTGCCACCACTACCGTGGTAGTCACCGTCTCGGTTGAGCCGGTCAATGACGCCCCTGTGGCCAGTGCCGATCCTATCGTCACCGGTAGCGGTGAAGCCGCCGCTGGTCAGGTGGTGGCATCGGACGTTGAAGGGGATGATCTCACCTTCGCGCTGGATGACGGTCCTCGACACGGTCAGCTTACCCTGAACCCGGATGGATCCTTCGTCTATGTGCCGGAAGCAGGCTTCTCCGGCAGCGACAGCTTTGTCGTCGCGGTGTCGGACGGGCAGGGCGGTGTAACCTACGTGACCGTCTCGGTGACGGTGGAGCCCCTCAATAGCTTGTATATCGGTGACCGTGCGCCCGAAGTCCCGTCGCAGGATGTCGAGTCGGATGCTGAAGGGCCCTTGATGCATGCCGATGGCATGGTCGATGAGGTGGTCAATCAGTACGGAGGCCTTGGTGGCCTTGCCGACCTGTCTGCGGATGGGGCAGTAAGAGCGGCGGTACACGGCATCTCGGCGCTGACCGACGCTGAAATGGAGGTGGTAAACAAGGATCAGCCGAGAGAATCCAGCGCCTGGAACTCCTCGATGCTGCAGGAAGCCAGGTCGCTGGCTCATCCCGGTGAGGTGCGAGCGACGTCGTGGGCAAGCAGCGATGGCCGAGCGACGCTGGAGGCTCTGGTCGAGAACGAGCGGGCGTGGCTCAAGCTGCCGGAAGGGCAACGCGACATCAAGGTGTCATTACCCGGGGGACGAGCCTTGCCGGACTGGATTCAGCGTCCCTCGATCGGTCAGTTGCTGATCGAACGCTCGGCGGCGCTGGAAAAGGTGACGCTGGATATCGATAGCCGAGGCAGTGAAGGGGAAGCACATCACTATCGCCTGGTGCTGGACCTGGACAAGGTGCGGCTGGAGGTGAGTGAAGGTGAGCCATCGTTCCCTGTGGCCGCGCCAGGCTTCAGCGAGCAGCTCAGTCGGGCCCATCACCGGTCGAATGACCTGGACCCGAATCTGCTTGAGGCATTGTCGCTGCTGACCGAGCACGATTGACGGTTAGCCAGGCCGTCACAAGCAGGAAACTTGGCGGACAGGGGGCCTCCCTTGTCCGCCATGTCGTTACCGCCGTTGGATCTTGCCGCGTGCCTCAGGAGCGTCGATCGGCAGGCAGCCCGAGAAAGTTCTGGATGATGAAGAAGTGATCCTCGAACAGGCTTTCCGGCTCGAGTTCCGCCAGGGGCACCCAGCGCGCATGGTCGCCCCCCTTGACGGGCTTCAGCCTCGGCAGGTTCTGATCCGGTCTCAGGGCAAAGTAGAAGGCTTCTGCCAGGGTTCGTCCACGCCAGCTTCGGTGCGGCTCGTCGAATAGCCGTTGACCGCGTAGCGATCCCTTGAGCACCGGCTCCGGCACCTTCAGCCGAATGCGTTCGCGCAGCTCTCGCAGACAGGCGTCCATCAGTCGTTCCTGGGCGCTGATAAAGCCCCCGGGCAGGGCATAGAGTCCCTTGCCGGGTGCCGAGGTGCGCCGCACCAGCAGCACATGGCCCGACTGCACCACAACCGCACAGACGGTGACGAAGATCGGCGGGTAGGGCGCCTGGGCCCAGGCCGAACGGTACTGGTCGAGCAATTGCTGTTCTTCACCGAGCTGGCGGTAGGGCTTGCCGCTCATGAAGCGCCGGATATGCTCCACCACTCCCGGTGGAAGATCGTGGCTTGCGTTGGTGGAGAGATACTCTACCGCCGAGCCCTCGGAGCGAAATAGCCGTTCTCGAATTTGGCTGGCGGAGATCGCTTCGACCAGCGGTACGCTCACCGACTCCCACTGGGGGAACAGTGACAGGTAGTAGCTCGACTGACCGCGGCTGGCGCCGATCAGCCCGATACGTGGTAACCGTGCGCTCTCGGGATGGGCTAGATCGCGCACCTTGCGCTGGACGTCGTGCACCCAGACATCGTCGTTGTACAGCGCATCCAGCAGCGGCACGATCTCGAGGCGAGCGTTGTCGTCTTCGTCGAAGGCGCTGCGCAGCATCTGGCGGCGTTCGTCGAAACGCCAGGGGTTGCGCAGTGAGCGCGCCTGCCACGCGGAGCCTACCAGCACGATGACCTGTCTGGCCTGCTTGAGGGCCGCCCGAATCACCGCCAGATGGCCGAGGTGCGGGGGCTGAAAGCGTCCGATGAACACCAGGCAGTCGAACTCGGTCTGCGGCGGAGAGGTGGCCAGATCGGTGGGCATGGAGGGCTCCTGGAAAACGTCGCCGCCATTATGGTGGCGCTGACTGGCAGGCGCAAACAGACAGGCTCCAGGGATAGGTGAATGAGGCTAGATGAAGGAGGCTTGATAAACCCGTCACGATGATCCGGTCGTGATGAACTGGCAGCGCTTGGGCGTCGCGTTGGCGCATGTTTCTGCGTATACCGTCGGTGTTAGGTATGCTGAGGGCAACGATAATGACGAGGGAACGCCATGATCATTCAGTTTTTCGCCTTCTGGTGGGGGGTGCTGCGTCGCTCGGTGGCGTTGTGGCTGGAGCGCAACGCCTTCAGCTACGCCGGCTCGCTGGCGTTCTATACCCTGTTTTCGCTGGCGCCGACGGTAATCATCGCGGTAACGGTGATCGGTGTGGTGCTGGGCGAGGAGGCGGCACAGGGGCAAATCTTCGCCCAGTTGCAGGGCACCATGGGCCCCGAGGCGGCCACCGCCATCGAGCATGCCGTCGCCCAGTCGCGCATCCAGGAGTCCGGCCTGTTGCCGACGCTGCTGGGTTTTGCCGCCCTGGCGGTTGGTGCCACTACGGTGTTCGGCCAGATGCAGTTCTCGCTGAACACCATCTGGGGTGTCGCGGCACGCCCCAGCAGCAACAGTCTGTGGATCTTCGTCAAGAATCGCATGCTGTCACTGACGATCGTGCTGGCGATCGGCTTCATCCTGCTGGTGTCGGTGGGGCTCGGGGTGTTCGTCAGGGCGGCACTGAAGGCCGCCGACGATGTGCTGCCCTACGTCAGCCTGCTGACACGAGGGGTGGAGCTGCTGGTGTCGATCGGCGTGATCGCCGCGCTCTTTGCCACTATCTTCAAGGTGTTGCCCGACGTGGTGCTGCGCTGGCGCGACGTCATCGTCGGTGCGGTTGTCACGGCCTTGCTGTTCTCGATAGGGCGCACCGGTATCGCGCTCTATCTGGCCTACAACGCGACTGCCTCGACCTACGGCGCGGCGGGGTCGGTGGTGGTGGTACTACTGTGGGTCTACTACTCCTCGCTGATCCTGCTGTTTGGCGCCGCCTTTACCAAGGTCCATCTACTCGCCCGGCACAAGCCCATCATCCCGCGCAACAGCGCCGTGCTGGTCAAGCAGGAACTGCTCGATCAGCAGAGCGTGCGTGCCCAGTTGAGCGCCGAAGAAGAACGGGAATTCGAGCAGGAGGCTCGCGAGCGTCAGCATGAGGCGGAGCTGGAGGCAGGGGGAGCGGAGACTGCTGGCACGGTGGAGAGTCGTCAGGCCAACGAAGATGACGAGGTCAGCGTCGATGATACCGTTCAAGATGCCGATGTCGCCAGAGAGGAACCAATGGACGAGCAGCAGGAGGCAGCCACGATGTCCGATGACACCCTATGCCTGGAGGCCCTGGTGGAAGGGCGAGTACAGGGCGTGAGCTATCGCTTTGCCACCAGGCAGCAAGCCGAGACAGAGGGGCTTGCGGGGTATGCGCGCAACCTGCCGGACGGCAGTGTCGAGGTGTTGCTGTGTGGACCTCGTGACGCGGTGGAACGGGTCGCCGACTGGCTTGAATATGGGCCCGAGCAGGCCGAAGTGACCCAGGTCACGACCCGTGAGGTGACGCTGGATAAGCCGCCGAGGGATTTCACTACCGGCTAGGGCCTGTGCGAATAGTGCCCGGGGTCGTCGACCCCGGCTGCTTGACGTGAAAGATTCAGAGGGAAAGGAGCCCCGGGCGGGCACGACGGATAATGTCGAGGGACAGTGTCGTGCCCGCCCGGGGCTTTTGCTGGCTTGAGTCGTTCAGGCCAGGGTGTCGGCGATCCAGTCGCTGACGGCCTTGCCGTCTACCTTCATGCAGACGTCGACCACGGGGGTCTGTGACCAGCGGTCGGCGATAAAGCCTCTGCCTTCCGGCGCCAGGATGGTCTGACCCTCGGCCGGCCCTTCGGTGACGACACCCAGGTGGCCTCGGGTGGTCTCGAACAGGTCCGGGCGCAGTAGCCAGGCCAGGGCCACACTGTCATGGGGACAGCAACCGTCGATACCAAGCGCTTCACGATAGAAGGCGCGATAGAAGTCGTAGCTGCCGGCCAGAATCTTGCCCAGCTCGCCCTGGCCAGCCTCGATGCGTGCCATGTGGTCCGGCGTCAGGATGCAGCGATGGGTCACGTCGAGCCCCACCAGGGTCAGTGGCCAGTCGGCGGTCAGCACTCGTTGGGCTGCGTGGGCGTCGTTGAAGATGTTGGCCTCGGCCACCGGGGTAACGTTGCCGCCTTCACGAATGGAACCGCCCATGATGACCACCTGCTTGACCAGGCTTGTGATCTCGGGGTCCAGCTGCAGCGCTGCGGCGAGGTTGCCCAACGGACCGACCGCCACCAGGCTGACCTCGCCGGGACGCTGGCGCACGGTGTCGACGATGAACTGGGCGGCGCTGCGAGCATCGGCCTGTCCCTTGACCTCGGGCAGGGTGATATTGCCCAGTCCGTTGTCGCCATGGATATGCTTGGGCGCCGGATGACGAGGCTTGACCATGGGGCAGGCCGAACCCTGGGCCACCGGCACCGGCTGGCCAGCGATCTCGCCGAGCAGCAGGGCATTGTGGGTCGCCGTCTCGATGTCGACGTTGCCGAAGGTGGTGGTCATGCCGAGCAGCTCAATGTCCGGATGGCGCAGGGCGATGGCGATGGCCTGGGCGTCGTCGACGCCCGGGTCGGTATCGAAGATGATCGGGGTACTCACGGAAACTCCTGTTGTTGACCTGAAGGCCTCAGCGGATGGCGTGCTGGCCGGTCGCCAGCGCTGAGTCGACCTCGCCGCGGGAGGGAATACTGGCAGCGGCGCCCTGGCGCTGGACGCCCAGGGCAGCGGCGGTAGAGGCAAGCGCCAGGCAGTCTGCGACCGTTTTGTTTTCCTGCATTGCGGCCAGATAGTAGCCGATGAAGGTGTCCCCGGCGGCGGTGGTGTCTACCGCCTCGACCCGACTCGCCGCCTGGAACTGGCGTTTTCCGCCGTGCTGATGCCAGGCGCCTTCGGCACCGAGGGTCAGCACCAGTTGGGTGCTGGGCAGACGCTCGGAGAGGGCGGTGAGCAAGGCGTCGGCATCGGTATCCTCGGCAACACCGGCCAGCCAGGCGGCCTCGCCACGATTGACGAAAAGGAGATCGCACTGCTCGAGCGGCAGGTCCAGCACGGCGTCGCTCATCGGCGCCGGGTTGAAGGCGATGTTCAGACCCTTGTCATGTCCGAGCCGGATGGCGTCGGCCAGGGCGCTGCATTCGTTCTGCAGCAACAGCCAGTCGCCGGCCTGGGTTCCCTCCATCAGCCTGGAAAGGTCGTCGGCCGAGTGGTGATGGTTGGCTCCGGGAAACAGCAGGATGGCGTTCTCTGCGCCGTCGTCGACTTGGATGATGGCGTGACCGGAGGGGGCGGCCACCTCGGCGATACCATTGACGTCGACCCCGGCGTCGGCAAGCTGCTGGCGTGCCCAGCCATCCTGGGCGTTGAGGCTGCCCCAATGCGCCACCTGGCCACCGGCCTTGGCCAGCGCCAGTGACTGGTTGGCCCCCTTGCCGCCAAGACCGACTCGATGCTCGTGACTTGCCAGGGTTTCACCCGGGCGAACGAGATGGGGAACGCGATAGACATGGTCGAGATTGATCGACCCGTAGTTGTACAGCATGGGGTGTCCGGTGAGGGGGTGGGCTCAGCGCGAAGTATCGGAGTGATGCCGGGCGGACGCAAGGGTGGAACCGCCATCGGTAACGAGGCTGTTCCCTTGTTTCGAAAAGTTATACCGTAATCTGGTAGGCGACAATCCAACGTGCCAATTGCATCGAGCGTTAGTCATAGGCGATGAGCACAAGCCATTGGGAAGCTTTGCATTCGCTAAACTCGCCCGAACATGCCGATCAGGGGCGCGATAACGTTGTATCAGCGTGGCGAAAATCTGGAGTGAGCTCAGCAAGGGGCAGGGTGCCAACAGTGGCCTGGTGTCAGGCGGGCACGGTCTGCTGTGCCCGCCGTGGACCGTATTAACCCTGAGAAGCGAAATTTTGCAGGTTGTCGACGGTCAGCTTGACGATGTTCTGTCGCGCTTCAGGGGTGATCCAGGCGCTGTGAGGGGTCACCAGCAGGTTCATACGCGGCGACTCGTTGACTGCGTCGATCAAGGCGTGGCCATCACGAGGCGGCTCCGCGGGCAGGACATCGACGGCAAGGCCGCCCAATTGCCCTTGGCGCAGGGCCGCCAGCGCGGCTTCCTCATCGATCACTCCACCTCTGGCGCAATTTACCAGCAGGGCACCTTTCTTGATGGTCTTGAGGTTGTCGGCGTTGAGCAGATGACGACTGTGTTCGGTCAACGGGCAATGCAGGCTGACCACGTCGGCCTCGGGCAGCAGCTCGGACAGGGCCGGGCGGCGGTCGTTGGCCTCGTTGCCTGGTCGCGCGCTGAAACTCACCCGCATGCCAAATGCCTCGGCCAGGGCGGCCACCTTGGAGCCCAGTTCACCCTGTCCCACCAGCACCAGATGCTTGCCTTCGAGTTGCAGGGTCGGGTGGTCCATCAGACAGAAGAACGGGCTCTCTCCCCAACGGCCCTCGGCCACGTCGCGCTGGTACTGCGGCAGGCGAGTGGCCAGGGCAAGGATCAGCATCAGGGTATGCTGGGCGACACTGGCGGTCCCGTAGGCGTTGACGTTGTCGACGCGGATACCACGCTCTTTCGCCACCTCCATGTCGATATTGTTGGTACCTGTGGCCAGTACGCAGATATGCCGCAAGGAGGGCAGGGCGTTCAGGGTGTCGGCGTCGAGCACCACCTTGTTGACGATGGCGACGTCGGCGCCGGCCAGCCGTTCCCGCGCTTCGGCAGGGGTGCTGGTGGGGTGAACCTCGAGGCTCTCGAGCTGCTCGCGCAGCGGTGCAAGGTCGATATCGGTGCCCAGGCTGTCGGCGTCCAGTAATACAGCTTTCATCGCTTCTCCTGTTGTGTTTGGTGGGTGTGGTGAGTCCGGTGGCGAAGATCGGTGCACAGGGCTGGGCCTTGAGGTGCTCAGCACGCTATAATGCGCCCCTTTGATTTGGGCTTGGAATTGCTGTTGGCCGGCCCTATATCGCATGTCGGGATCGGAAGCGGCGTGATCGAGGGTGTGTCAGGCAGATCAGACGCCGGCTTCCCGCCCCGCAGGAACAATGCGAACGGAGACCTAGAACCATGCCCATCTACGAATATCAGTGCAAGGCCTGTGGCCATCGGCTGGAGAAGCTGCAGCGCATGAGCGCCGCTCCCTTGACCGACTGCCCGGCCTGTGAAGCTCCCGAACTGAACCGCCTGGTCTCAGCGGCTGGCTTCCGTCTTGCGGGTGGCGGCTGGTACGAGACCGACTTCAAGACCGGTGGCACCAAGAAGAATCTGGCGGGTGACAGTGGCGGAGGCGGTGCCTCCTCCGGTGGTGGCTCCGCTTCCGGTGACGGCGCCGCTGCCTGATCCAACGAATTGCCTTTACCTTCACGCAACATGACAGGAACCAACATGCGCAGCCATTATTGCGGCCAGCTCAACGAAACCCTGGTGGACCAGACGGTCAGCCTGTGCGGCTGGGTACACCGCCGCCGTGACCACGGTGGGGTGATCTTCCTCGACCTTCGCGATCGTGACGGTATCGCCCAGGTCGTGGTCGACCCCGATACCGCCGAGGCCTTCGCCAATGCCGACCGCGCCCGCAGCGAGTACGTGCTGCGCATCCAGGGCCGAGTGCGCATGCGTCCCGAGGGAACCCAGAACCCGAACATGCCGACCGGCCTGATCGAGGTGCTGGCCAAGGAAGTGGAGGTGCTCAACACCGCCGCCACGCCGCCGTTCCAGCTCGACGAGCACGGCAAGGTGGGCGAGGAAATTCGCCTCAAGCACCGCTACATCGACCTGCGTCGCCCGGAGATGATCGAGAAGTTGCGTCTGCGCTCTCGCATCTCCCATAGGGTGCGGGCCTTCCTCGAGGGCGAGGGCTTCCTCGACATCGAGACGCCGGTGCTGACCCGGGCGACCCCGGAAGGTGCACGTGACTATCTGGTGCCGAGCCGGACCCACGCCGGCAGCTTCTTTGCGCTGCCGCAGTCGCCTCAGCTGTTCAAGCAGCTGCTGATGGTGGCGGGCTTCGATCGCTACTACCAGATCGCCAAGTGCTTCCGTGACGAGGACCTGCGTGCCGACCGTCAGCCGGAATTTACCCAGATCGACCTCGAGGCCTCCTTCGTCGAAGAGGCCGACATCATGCGCATCACCGAGTCCATGGTGCAGGGCCTGTTCAAGGACGTGCTCGACGTGGATCTGGGCGAGTTCCCGCGCATGACCTGGCATGAGGCGATGCATCGTTTCGGCTCCGACAAGCCGGACCTGCGCATCCCGCTGGAGCTGACCGACGTCGATGACCTGATGAAGGAGGTGGACTTCAAGGTCTTCTCCGGTCCGGCCAACGCCGATGACGGCCGTGTCGCCGCGCTCAAGGTCAGCGGTGGCGCCAAGCTGTCGCGCAAGGAAATCGACGAGTACACCAAGTTCGTCGGTATCTACGGCGCGCGGGGTCTTGCCTGGATCAAGGTCAACGAGCGTGCCAAGGGCATCGAGGGTCTGCAGTCGCCGATCGTCAAGTTCATGGAAGGCGTGATCGAGACCCTGCTGGATCGTGTGGGTGCCGAAGACGGTGACATCATCTTCTTTGGTGCCGACAAGGCGCGCATCGTCAACGAGGCGCTGGGGGCTCTGCGGGTCAAGCTGGGTGAGGATCTCGATCTCTACACCCAGCCCTGGGCGCCGCTGTGGGTCGTCGACTTCCCGATGTTCGAGGCCGACGACAACGGTCGCCTGAGCCCGCTGCATCACCCCTTCACCTCGCCGGCGTGCAGTCCCGAGGAGCTCAAGGCCAACCCGGCCGAGGCCCTGTCGCGTGCCTATGACATGGTGCTCAACGGGACGGAGCTGGGTGGCGGCTCGATCCGTATCCACGATCAGGCCATGCAGAGCGTGGTATTCGAGATCCTGGGTATCGGTGAAGAAGAAGCCCGCGAGAAGTTCGGCTTCCTGCTGGATGCGCTGCACTACGGTGCACCGCCCCACGGTGGTCTGGCCTTCGGTCTCGATCGCCTGGTCATGCTGATGACCGGCGCTCGTACCATCCGCGAGGTCATCGCCTTCCCCAAGACCCAGAGCGCCGCCTGTCTGATGACCGACGCCCCTGGCGAGGTCAGCAACGACCAGCTCAAGGATCTGAGTATCCGCCTGCGTCAGAAGGCCAAGCCCGAAGCCGGCGAGTAACGCTAGGCTATCGCGCTGTACAGACAAACCCCGCCAATCGGCGGGGTTTGTCGTTGATGGGAAATCAGCCCAGCAGCCTCAATGGAGACGGCAAGGAAGACGCCGCGCGACGGGCCAGCGACGGAAGGGTGGTGAGAGGCGATAGAGACGATAGAGGAGTGAGCGGTGAGCCACCATGAGGCTCGGTCAGGTGCTGTCCGATCATTCTACGCGCCGGTGCCAGTCGGTCACCCAGGCGCAGTCCCAGGTGACGGACCATTCGTGCCGGCACTCGGTCATCGGTGTAGAGGCCAACGATGGCCTGGGTCGCCTGATACAGCGGCCAGGTGGCCAGCCGGTGCTCGCGTTCATAGCCTTTCAACAGCCGCGGGTCGGCGATGTCCTGTCCGAGCTGGTGGGCGCGGATCAGCCGGCGAGCCAGGCGGTGCTGACTCTGGGCGCCAAAGTTGAAGCCGTGCGCCGTTACCGGATGCATGCCCACGGCGGCGTCGCCGACCAGGGCAAAGCGTTCGGCCACGAAGCGCTCGGCGTAGGCACTTACCAAGGGATAGACGTGAGTCTCTCCCTCCAGGGTCATGGCGCCCAGCCTGTGCCCGTAGCGATGGGTCAACGCCTGCGACAGTGCCTCGGGTGTCAACGCGGTAAGCTCCGACATCTGCTGGCTGGGCAGGGTCACCACCGCCGACGAAAGGTGTTCGTGTAGCGGCAACAGGGCCAGGGTCTGGCCATGGTCGAACCACTCCCAGGCGGACTGATCATGGGCGCGTTCGTGGCGAACCCGACACACCAGCATGCTGCGGCCATTGTCGCGCATGCGTGCAGCGATGCCCATCTGGCGACGGGACTCCGAGAAGCGACTGTCGGCAGCCACCGCCAGACGTGCCGACAGCCGAGTACCGTCCTCCAGCACCAGACGCGCCGCACCGGGGTCGCTGGTGATGCTTTCAAGCGCCGAGAAGTGCCAGTCGATGCCGTCCATGCGTTCGGCTTCCTCGAAGGCGGCACGGCGTATCAGATGGTTCGGCACCATGAAGCCCAGCGGTCGATCGTCGCCGGTATCGAAACCCATGGCAAAGGACGACTGGCCATTGAAGACTTTGGCATGGGCCAACGGCGCCACCTCGTCCTGGGGGATCCGCTGCCACACGCCAATGTCGGCGAGCAGGTCGCAGGACGCCTGGGTCATTGCGATTTCGCGCCCATCGGGCCTGGGGTCGGCCAGTCGCGGGCGATCGATCCGGTCGATCAGCGCCACGCTCATGCCGACACCGGCTAGTGCACGCGCCAGACACAGGCCCACGGGACCTGCACCGATGATGGCCACATCCTTCATCCGTCACTCCTGAGCTGGATTCGCTGGTGAGCTTCACGCGCGGTAGAATGCGCGATAAATCAAGCGCTCGACGCTAGCACAACGGGTGATCAGGTGGCGGGCTTTGTGGCGCGCATTTGATCCAGCGCCGGGTTCAGGTGCCTTTGGCAGGCTCCTTCAGGGCCTTGTGTTCCGATATCGCCCGACAAGGTGTGAAACGTCGGCTTCCAGCAACCAACGGGATGCACCATGGCAGGACATAGCAAGTGGTCGAACATCAAGCATCGCAAGGCCGCTCAGGACGCCAAGCGCGGCAAGATATTCTCCAAGCTGATCCGTGAGCTGGGCGTGGCCGCTCGTCAGGGCGGGCCCGAACCCGCTGACAATCCGCGGCTGCGGGCCGCCATCGACAAGGCCCTGTCCAATAACATGACCAAGGACACGATCCAGCGGGCGGTGGATCGCGGGGCAGGGCAGAACGATGGCGATGATATGGAGGAGATCACCTATGAGGGCTATGGCCCGGAAGGCGTCGCCATCCTGGTCCAGTGCATGAGCGACAATCGCAATCGAACTGTCTCAGATGTGCGACATGCGTTTTCCAAGCATGGCGGTAACCTGGGCACCAGTGGATCGGTCGCCTTCATGTTCCACCACCAGGGACGACTGACCCTGGCACCGGGGACCTCCGAGGAGGCGGCCATGGCGGCCACCCTGGAGGCAGAGCCAGAGGATATCCTGACCCACGAAGACGGCAGCCTGGAGGTGGTGACATCGCCAGAGCGCTTTGGTGCGATCAAGGATGCCCTGCTGGCCGCCGAGCTTGCGCCCGTCTACAGCGACGTCGGGCTCTTTGCCGAAACCACTACGCCCATCGAGGATGCCGATCTCGCGCGCCGTGTGCTCGCCCTGATCGATCACCTCGAAGACCTCGATGACGTGCAAAATGTTTTCACCAATGCGGACTTCAATGATGCCATTCTTGCCGAACTGGAGCGCTGACCTGCCGGAGATCCCGGCATGATCGTGCTGGGGATCGATCCTGGCTCGCGTATCACCGGCTACGGGGTGCTCGATGCCAGCGAGCGGCAGCCGCGCTACATCGCCAGCGGCTGCATCCGGCTCAAGGATGAGTCCCTGGCCCAGCGTCTGGCGCAGGTCTATGCCGGAATCAGCGAGTTGATCGGTATCCACCGTCCCGCGGCGCTCGCCATCGAGCAGGTGTTCATGTCGAAAAATGCCGACTCTGCGCTGAAACTGGGCCAGGCTCGGGGCGCCGCCATTGTCTGCGCCGCCAATCACGGCCTGGAGGTGCACGAGTACGGGCCGCGCCAGATCAAGCAGGCCGTTACCGGCAGCGGTGGTGCCGACAAGACCCAGGTGCAGCATATGATCACGGCGACGCTGGGGCTGTCCGGCACGCCTCAGGCAGACGCCGCCGATGCTCTGGGGATCGCCCTGACGCACTTCTACGCGTCACGTGGCTTGATCACCCAGGGCTCTTTCGGTGGGCGGCCCAGCGGCTCCAGGGGGGGCGGCAAGGGGACGTCCTGGCGTCAGTATCGTCCCTAGGGCTTGTCTGAAAAGTGCCTGCGCTCGGTAATACGGCGTTAAAAATCGGATCAAAATGCTCATTTACACCCCGTAAACTGCGCTTTCTCACCGATTTTTGCCTTGTCTAACCTTCGCTCGTCGACTTTTTGGACAGCGCCTAGGTTTTTTCACGCCGATGCGCCGAGTTGTTGTCGCTGCGTCGGCTGTGTTTCAGGTTGTCGCCAAGCTGCGACAGATGCATTATCGAACAGCGTTTGTTTGTGCTGGCGGGGCCCCGGCTGCCACCGTATAGTGGGATGCAAGGTACGCTTGCAGGGTAGCCGCTCCCGCGATTCGTGACCGCCGTCTCAGGTACACTGGCGATCACTTTTACCGCCGAGATCAAGGAAGTATTCGCGCCATGATTGGACGCATCACGGGCACACTGCTCGAAACCCAACCACCCTGGCTGGTGGTCGACGTCAATGGCGTCGGCTACGAGATGGAAGCCTCTATGACCACTCTGGTCGCCCTGCCGGGCACCGGGGAACGGGTGTCGCTGTACACCCATCTGACCGTGCGCGACGATGCCCATCTGCTGTATGCCTTTGCCCGCGAGCAGGAGCGCGCGCTGTTTCGTGCATTGATCAAGGTCAACGGGATCGGCCCCAAGCTGGCTCTGGCGATTCTTTCCGGCATGGACGAGGACGCCTTCATTCGCTGCGTGATGGAAGACGACGTCAAGGCGCTGACACGTCTGCCCGGCGTCGGCAAGAAGACCGCCGAACGTCTGGTGATCGAGATGCGCGATCGCTTTCCCCACTGGCAGCATCCCGACAGCCTGCCGCTTGAAGGCAGCGCTCAGCCGTCCACGCCGGCGTCTGGCAAGACGGCATTGGCTGACGCCGAGGCAGCCCTGGTCAGCCTGGGCTACAAGCCCACCGAGGCCAGCCGCATGCTGTCCGGCCTCGAGGATGAGGCCAGCACCGAAGCCATGATCAAGGCGGCGTTGGCGCGCCGCATGGCGGGCTGACCATGATCGATACCGACCGACTGATCGCCGCCGATCCGCAGGAAGGAGAAGGGCGGGTGGACCATGCTATCCGCCCCAGGCGCCTGGCGGACTATATCGGCCAGCCCCGGGTCAGGGAGCAGCTCGAGATCTTCATCCACGCCGCTCGGGCCCGTGACGAGAGTCTCGATCATACCCTGGTGTTCGGTCCGCCCGGACTCGGCAAGACCACCCTGGCCAACATCATCGCCACCGAGATGGGCGTGGGCCTGACCTCGACCTCTGGGCCAGTGCTCGAGCGTGCCGGCGACCTGGCCGCCATGCTCACCAATCTCAAGGCTGGCGATGTCCTGTTCATCGACGAGATCCATCGACTGTCGCCGGTGGTGGAGGAGATCCTCTATCCCGCGATGGAAGACTTCCAGCTGGACATCGTCATCGGTGAGGGCCCGGCGGCACGCTCGATCAAGCTCGATCTGCCACCCTTCACCCTGGTCGGGGCGACCACCCGAGCCGGGCGTCTGACGTCACCGCTGCGCGACCGTTTCGGGATCGTTCAGCGTCTCGAGTTCTACGCCATCGACGAGCTGACCGAGATCGTGGCACGCTCGGCGCGCCTGCTCGAGGTGCACACCGACACGGACGGCGCCCGTGAGGTTGCCCGGCGCTCCCGTGGCACGCCACGTATCGCCAACCGGCTGCTGCGGCGGGTTCGTGACTTTGCCGAGGTCAAGGCGGCAGGGCACATCACCGCCGAGGTGGCCGATCAGGCGCTCAACATGCTGCACGTCGACCACCATGGCCTCGACCATATGGACCGTCGCCTGCTGCTGGCGATGCTCGAGAAGTTCGACGGTGGCCCGGTGGGCGTGGATTCGCTGTCGGCGGCCATCGGCGAGGAGCGCGACACCATCGAGGACGTGATCGAACCCTATCTGATTCAGCAAGGTCTGATGATGCGCACCGCACGAGGCCGGGTGGTGACGCGCCAGGCCTGGACCCATTTCGGCATGGCCCCTGACGACCAGGCCTTCGACGCTTCCAACGACTGACCCGAGACGAGGATTTCCGTGAACGACTCCATGTCCATTCCCCATCTGATCATGAACGCCAGCGGCGTGGTGCAATTTGTCATGCTGCTGTTGCTGATCGGTTCCGTGCTTTCCTGGATCGTGGTGTTCCAGCGCAGCTTCGTGATGCGCCGTGCACGCAAGGCCCATCGCGCCTTCGAGGACCGTTTCTGGTCCGGCGTCGACCTCAACGAGCTGTACCGTGACGCACCGGCCGAGGGCGAGACCCAGGGCGCCGAGCACATCTTTCGTGCCGGCTTTCGCGAGTTCAATCGATTGATGCCGAAGACCCGTAGCCCCCAGGCGATCCTCGACGGCGTGCAACGCAGCATGCGGGTGGCCTGGTCGCGTGAAGAAGAGCGTCTGAACCTGCACCTGGTGTTCCTCGCCACGGTGGCCTCGGCGAGCCCCTATATCGGCCTGTTCGGCACCGTCTGGGGCATCATGGGCTCCTTCCAGTCGCTGTCGATGGCCCAGCAGGCGACCCTTGCCACGGTGGCGCCGTGGATCGCGGAAGCGCTTGTGGCGACCGCCATGGGGCTTTTCGCAGCGATCCCCGCGGTGATCTTCTACAACCGTCTGTCGGCCGAATCGTCGCGCCTGCTGGGCAAGTACGAAGACTTCGCCGAGGAGTTCCACTCCATCCTGCACCGCAACCTGCAGGGCCGGCCCGACGCCGGCGCCGCCTGATCGAGGAGACGCCGCATGCTTGGACCCTTCAATCGCCGTGGGCGCAGCAAGCCCATGGGGGAAATCAATGTGGTCCCCTTTATCGACGTCATGCTGGTGCTGCTGGTGATCTTCATGATCACCGCGCCGATGCTGACCCAGGGGGTCAATGTCGACCTGCCTCAGGTGACCTCGGAGCCGATCGAGGATACCGAGGACACCGACCCGATCATCGTCTCGGTGGACAAGGAAGGGCAATACTTCATCAGCCTCGGCGGCGACGAGACCCAGGTCAGCCTGGACGAATTGAGTGACCGCGTGGTCATTCTGCTCGAGCGCAAGCCCGGTACCCCGGTCATGGTGCGGGGTGATCGCAATGTCTCCTACGGCCAGGTGGTGACCTTGATGAGCACGCTGCAGGTGGCCGGCGTCGCCAACGTCGGGTTGATCTCCGAACCCCCGCCCCAGGACGGTTAGGAGCGCTCATGGCGAAACCACAGCGGCGAAAGACACTCAAGCGTTCCGCCGGGCGAGTTGGCTATGGTCTGCCGACGGTGCTGGCCGTTGCGCTGCACCTGGGCATTCTGGTCATCAGTGTGATCAAGTGGCCGAGCAGTGAACCCGAGGCGCCCAACAACGCCATCGTGCAGGCTACCCTGATCAGCACCGAGACACGTACCGATCAGGCCCAGCAGGCGGCCGAGGCACGCACGCGCGCGGCCGAACGTCAGGCTCAGGAAGAAGCCGAGCGCCAGGCCCAGGAGGAGGCCGAACGTCAGGCCCGCGAGGCCGCAGAGCAGCAGGCCGCCGAAGAGGCCGAGCGTCAGGCGGCAGAACAACAGGCTCAGCAGGAAGCCGAGCAGCAGGCAAGGGAAGAAGCTGCCGAACAGGCCCAGGCGGAAGCCGAGCGCCGCGCCGCTGAGGCCGAAGCCGCCGCCCAGCGCAAGGCCGAAGAGGAAGCCGAGCGTGAAGCCGCTCGCCAGCAGGCCGAGCAGGAGCGCCAGGCCGAAGCCGAGCGACGTCGTCAGGAAGAGGCGGCGCGACAGCAGGAGGCCGAACGACAGGCCCGCGAGGAAGCCGAGCAGCAGGTAAGAGAGGAGGCTGAGCGCAAGGCACAGGAAGAAGCCGAACGCCAGGCTCGCGAAGAGGCTGAGCGCAAGGCACAGGAAGAAGCCGAACGTCAGGCCCGCGAGGAAGCTGAGCGCAAGGCACAGGAAGAGGCCGAACGTCAGGCCCGCGAGGAAGCCGAACGCAAGGCACAGGAAGAGGCCGAACGTCAGGCCCGCGAGGAAGCCGAGCAAAAGGCACGAGAAGAAGCCGAACGTCAGGCCCGTGAGGAAGCGGAACGCAAGGCCCAGGAAGAAGCCGAGCGCCAGGCCCGTGAGGCCGCCGAACAGAAGGCCAGAGAAGAGGCCGAGCGGCAGCTTCAGCGGATCATCGAGGGTGATTCCAGTGCCGTCTCCAACGCCGAACAGGGGAACGAGGCTGCCAATGGCTTTATCCAGCTGGTACGACGCGCGGTGGAGCAGGCCTGGGTCATCCCGCCCAATGTGGGCGACGGCACCACCGCCGAGGTACAGGTCAGGTTGGGGCCCTCGGGTGAAGTATTTGCTGCAACGGTCACACGTTCGAGCGGAAACGCCGCCTTCGACAACTCCGCCATCCAGGCGGTGGAGTCTGCAGCTCCGTTCACCGAACTGCGGGACCTTCCCAGCGGCGTGCAACGCGACTATCGTCAATTCAATCTGCGATTCAGACCGGGAGACATTCGCTGATGAGAGCCTTGAATGCGAGTTGGTGGACCAGGAGGGTCAGCATGACCGTCGCTCAAACGAGCCTTGCCAAGCGCCTGCTTGCTGTCGTGGCAGGCATGCTGGTATGGCTGGCGGGGCCAGCGGCCCAGGCCGATCTGACCATCGATATCACCCGTGGCAACGAAAGGGCCACACCGATCGCGGTGGTGCCCTTCGCCGACCGGGCGGGTGGGCTACCCGAGGATATCGCCCAGGTCGTCTCCGATGACCTGGAGCGCAGCGGCTACTTCGAACCGTTGCCGCGCTCAGAGATGTTCAACCAACCCTCGAGCAGCGAAGAGGTCACCTACGGTGACTGGCGCAGTCTCGACTCGCGCTACCTGGTGGTCGGCAGCACCAGTCAGGAGGGTGGCCAGGTCAAGGTGCGCTTCGAGCTTCTCGACGTCAGTGGCGAGACCCGGCTGCTGGGCGAGACGGTCACGGCATCGAGTTCCGATCTGCGCGGCGCGGCGCACTATATCAGTGACCAGATCTTCGAGGAGATCACCGGCATTCGCGGCGCCTTCTCGACCCGCATCGCCTATGTCACCTCGCAGGGGGTGGGCGACAACACCCAGTACGGGCTCTATGTGGCCGACGCCGATGGGCGCAACAGCCAGCAGGTCCTGACGTCCGATGAACCGATCATGTCACCGGCCTGGTCGCCGGATGGCGGCAAGCTGGCCTATGTGTCCTTCGAGACCGAACGGCCGGCCATCTACGTGCAGAATCTGGCCACCGGTCAGCGCGTCAAGCTGACCGACTTCGAGGGGCTCAACAGCGCACCGAGCTGGTCGCCGGATGGCCGTCGCCTGGCGATGGCGCTGTCCCGGGATGGCCAGCCCGAGATCTACGTGATGGATATCGGCTCGCGCAACGTTCAGCGTGTCACCAACTCCTCGAGCATCGAAACCGAGCCGGCCTGGACGCCTGACGGCCGCTCCCTGATCTTCACGTCGGACCGCTCGGGCGGACCCCAGATCTATCGCCAGAGCGTGTCCGGCGGTGAGGCCGAGCGCCTGACCTACACCGGCAACTACAATGCGCGTGGCCGCCTGTCACCGGATGGCGAAACGCTGTTCTTGATCCACCGCGGCAACAATGGCTATCAGGTGGCCAAGCAGGACCTCGAGAGCGGTCGTCTGGTGGAAATCAGTGACGCTCAGCAGGCCGAATCTCCCAGTATCGCGCCCAATGGCACCATGGTAATCTTCGCCACCCAGCAGGGTAGCACCGGGGTGCTGGGAGCGGTCACCGCCGATGGACGCGCGCAGTTCCGTCTGCCCGCCGCCCAGGGCGACGTCCGCGAGCCGGCCTGGTCCCCGTTTCTGAACTGATTCGACGGCCACACGCCGATGAATCGACTTTGATGCATCACGCAAGGAGAGTGACACGATGTTTCTCAAGCCCTACGCCCGTTCGCTGGCCATCGCCGCTTCCCTGGCCGTTCTGGCTGGCTGTTCCAGCACCGGCGGCACCCAGGACGGCAGCGCCGCAGGCACCGGTACCGGCGGTACCATGGGTGGCACCGGCGTCGGTACCGGCACCGCCGGCAGCGGCCAGGTCAGCGGCTCCGGCTATGGCACCGACGGTGCCGGCCAGATGGCCGACGGCCGTATCCCGGAAGTGCGCACCATCTACTTCAACTACGACAGCGACGCCATCCGTCCCGAGTTCGAATCGGTGGTCAACGCCCACGCCCAGTACCTGAGCAGCAACCCCAACGCCTCCGTCGTGCTGCAGGGCCACACCGATGAGCGCGGTACCCGCGAGTACAACCTCGCGCTTGGCGAGCGTCGTGCCGGGTCCGTCGAGCGCTACCTGCGCCTGCAGGGCGTCAATCCCTCGCAGATGGAAGTGGTGAGCTACGGCGAAGAGCGCCCCGCAGCTCGCGGCAGCAACGAGGATGCCTTTGCACAGAACCGCCGTGTGGTCTTTGCTTACTGAAAGCCACTGACGTCGGACGTGGGAGAAGTCAATGAGACACAGTCTTAAGGGACTGTGCGGCGCGGGAGCCCTGGTGCTCCCGTTGTCCGTCATGGTACCCGCCATCCTGTCACCTGCACTGGCTCAGCAGCCGGTCGTCAGAGACCTCAGCGGTGGCAACAGCTTTTACGATCAGACGGCCACCCAGGCCCAGGCCAGCGGCAATCTCGCACTGTTCAACCAGGTCGAGCAGCACCAGCGCGAGCTGCGAGAATTGCGCGGACAGATCGAAGAACTGCGCTACCAGCTTGATCAGCTCAAGCAGCAGAGTCGCCAGCAGTACATGGACCTCGATCAGCGCATGTCCGAGTTGCCTGCTCAGGCAGCGCCGTCAAGCGCCCCGAGTGAGCCCTCGGCGCCGCCGAGCGAATCTGCAGACAGCAGCGGCAGCGACAGTGGAGGATCATCATCGTCCTCTGGCCAGGCCAGCGATGATGCCAGGGAGGCCTATCAGTCGGCGTTCTCCAAGGTGCAGTCGCGAGACTTCGATCAGGCGATCAGCGACTTCGATACCTTCGTCGATCGTTATCCCGACTCCAGCCTGACCGCCAACGCCTACTACTGGCTCGGTGAATTGCATTCGGCACAGTCGTCCTTTGGCGATGCAGCCGTTGCCTTCGAGACCGTACTGGACCGTTTTCCCGACAGCAGCAAGGTTCCCGACGCCATGTACAAGCTGGGCCTGCTGAAAGCGCGGCAGGGAGATACCGAAGGCGGCCACGCACTTCTGGAATCCGTCCAGCAGGACTATCCTGACAGCAATGCGGCGTCTCTTGCCGATGACTATTTGCGTCAGGCCGGGGCCTGATCAAGGAAGCGCCATGACCGAGTGCAAGATTGATTACCAGGCACCTCAAGACCTGCTAAAGGATCGCATTCTGCTGGTGACCGGTGCCGGAGACGGCATCGGGCGCACCGCGGCGATCGAATACGCACGTCGCGGGGCCACCGTGATTCTGCTGGGCCGTACTACCGCCAAGCTCGAGAAGGTGTATGACGAGATCGAGGCCGCCGGAGGTCCGCAACCGGCGATCTTCCCGTTGAACTTCGAAGGGGCGACGCTCAAGGATTACCACGATATGGCCGAGGCGCTGGACAAGGAGTTCGGCCGGCTCGACGGTATCCTGCACAACGCCGGGCAGCTAGGCCGGATCACGCCGTTCGAGCAGTACAATCCGGAACTGTGGGATCAGGTCATGCAGGTCAACATCAACGGGCCCATCTGGATGACCCAGGCGCTGTTGCCACTGCTGACCAAGTCTGCCGACGCCTCGGTGATCTTTACCTCGTCGAGCGTTGGCCGCAAGGGGCGGGCCTACTGGGGCGCCTATTCGGTCTCCAAGTTCGCCACCGAAGGGTTTACCCAGGTACTGGCCGAGGAGATCGAACATCTGGGGACCCTGAGGATCAACACCCTCAACCCCGGGGCGACCCGCACCGCCATGCGCAAGAGCGCCTACCCGGGCGAGGACCCCATGAGCCTGCGGACCGCAGAGGACATCATGCCGACCTATCTGTGGCTGATGGGCCCTGACAGCAAGGGCCGCAACGGGGAAGCCTTCGACGCCCAGCCGCCGAGAAGCTGACGTCACAGGCGAGCGAAGCGAGCAACGAGCGTTGCAAAAGGAACGGCGAGCCGATCGGCCCGCCGTTCCTTGCGTCTCACCGCCGAAACTGCCGATCCCGACCCCAGCGCCAGCGAACCGACGCTCAGGTCGCTCAGCTCGCGCCTTGAGTCGTCGTGCAGGGCTTCGGCCGCCGCCCTGGCCTCGTCGACCTCTGGCTTTCAGTAACGTCTCAGTGGCCTCTCAGCGCCTCGAGAACCGCCTCCGCGGTATCGAACCAGCGGTCGGCCGGCCAGTCCCGGTAATCTTCTTCCTCGGCAATGTAACCATAGCCCACGGCGATAGCCGGCATGCCCGCGGCTTTTGCCGCCTGCATGTCGCGCACGTGGTCGCCTAGATACCAGCACGCCTCGGGCGCGACGTCGAGGCGCCTGGCCGCCTCCAGCAGTGGCTCTGGATGTGGCTTCTTCACCGGCAGGTCATCCGCGCAGAGCATGACGCCTGGCGCGAGTCCCAGCGCCTCGACCAGGGGCTCGGCATACAGACGTGGCTTGTTGGTGACGATCCCCCAGGGCCGGTCGAGGCCATCCCAGTGGAGCAGCAGACGATCGAGCGGCGGGAACACCTGGCTGTGTTCGGCCACCGCTTCGGCGTAGAGATCGAGCAGCTGCTGACGTGCTGCCGCGTGGTCGGGATGCTCGTTTTCGAGCCCCAGCGCGAGGGTGACCAGGGCGCTGCCACCATTGGACACCTGGGCGCGAATGGCAGGGTAGGGCAGCTCGTCCAGACCATGCAGCCGGCGCAATCGATTGGTGGCCTGGGCCAGGTCAGGGGCGGTATCCACCAGGGTGCCATCAAGGTCGAACAGCAGGGCGTGAGGTAGCGAATCGTTCACGCGGTCTCCTTGCGACAGATCATCAGGTAGTTGACCGAGACGTCGTTGGCAGACAGCGAGAAGCGACGAGTGATCGGGTGGTAGACCAGACCGCTTTGCTCCTCGATCTCGAGTCCTGCATCGCGACACCAGCGGGCCAGTTCGGCTGGGCGGATGAAACGGGCGTAGTCATGGGTACCACGAGGTACCATGCCGAGCACGTATTCCGCGCCGAGAATAGCCAGGGCGTAGGACTTGGGATTTCGATTGATGGTCGACAGCGCGAGCTGTCCGCCGGGCTTGAGCAGGCGAGCGCAGGCACGCACGATGGCTTCGGGATCGGGCACGTGCTCGAGCATTTCCAGGCAGGTCACCACTTCGAAGCGCTCCGGCGCTTCCTCGGCCATGTCTTCGACGCTGATGTAGCGGTATTCGAGAGCGACCCCCTGCTCATCGGCGTGTTGACGCGCAACCGCGAGCGACGCCTCGGCCAGATCGATACCGGTCACCCGAGCGCCGCGGCGTGCCATGGCCTCGGAGAGGATGCCTCCGCCGCAACCGACGTCCAGCACTTCGCGTCCGGCCAGTCCTACTCTGGCGTCGATGAAATCGAGCCTCAGCGGGTTGATGGCATGCAGCGGTTTAAATTCGCCTTCGGGATCCCACCAGCGTTCGGCCAGCGCGGAGAACTTGTCGATCTCGTTGTGGTCCACGTTGGCGGAAGGGGTATCGGATATGCTCATCTGTATCTCCAGGGCGTTCCATGCCGCCGATGCCAGCGGACCGAGTTCGTCTGGTACGCTATTCTACGCATTCCCTGTTCCGAGTCCCATGGCCCAGATCGCCATGGACGACAGCCGAACCCAATTTCGAGAAGAAGGAAGTCTCATGATCCGCAAGGCCGTTCTCCCCGTCGCAGGTTTTGGCACACGGTGTCTGCCGGCGTCCAAGGCCATCCCCAAGGAAATGATCACCATCGTCGATCGCCCGGTGATCCAGTACGTGGTACAGGAGGCCGTTGCGGCGGGCATTCGTGACATCGTGCTGGTGACCCACGGCACCAAGAGCGCCATCGAGAACCACTTCGACAAGCATTTTGAACTGGAGGCCGGGCTCGAGGCCAAGGGCAAGACCGAGCTGCTCGAGGAGCTGCGTGCCATCGTTCCTGCCGACGTCAACATCATCAGCGTGCGTCAGCCTGAACCTCTGGGCCTCGGCCACGCGGTGCTGTGCGCCCGTCCAGTGATCGGTGACGACGAGCCCTTTGCCGTGCTGTTGCCCGACGTACTGGTCGATGATGATGGCCTTGAGCGCAATGACCTTGCCGGCATGATCGACGCCTTCGAGCGCACCGGACGCTCCCAGCTGATGGTGGAAGA
The DNA here is from genome assembly GCF_019802175.1 of Halomonas sp. DP5N14-9. NCBI lineage: Bacteria > Pseudomonadati > Pseudomonadota > Gammaproteobacteria > Oceanospirillales > Halomonadaceae > Halomonas > Halomonas sp. DP5N14-9. The sequence goes on along the minus strand of NZ_JAHVHR010000018.1, from coordinate 10,512 downwards.
GGTTCCACGCGAGCTGGTCTACAAGTACGGCATCGTTGCGCCCAAGGGCGAGTCCCCCGAGCCCGGTGAGTCCTGTGAGCTGTCCGGCCTGGTCGAGAAACCCAAGGTCGAGGAAGCGCCCTCCAACCTGTCGGTGATCGGACGCTACATGTTGCCGGGTCGTATCTTCCCGCTGCTGGCCAAGACCCCGCCCGGCGCCGGCAACGAGATCCAGCTTACCGATGCCATCGAGGAGCTGCGCGTCGCCGAAGGCGTGGACGCCTACCGCATGCAGGGCACCACCTACGACTGCGGCCACCAGCTCGGCTACCTGGAGGCGATCCTGGCCTATGGTCGGCGCCACTCCCGCTATGGCAAGGGCTTCACCGAGCTGCTGAAACGCTACGCTGCCGAGGACTGAAGCCATGAAGGTCGTGATACATGGAAGTGAGCTTTCGGCAGCCACCGCTGCCGCCGCGCTCTCCTGGGTTGGACATGATGTCTGCTGGCAACCGCTGGATCGCCGCTGGATCGAGCTCAAGGATAGTGACTGGCTGATCCGTGAGCCTTCGGTACTGCAACGCCTGACGGAGGCCATGGAGGCCGGGCACCTGACCCTGGAGCGGAACAGCGAGGTCGACGGCCCGGATATCGACGTGCTGTGGCTGGCCTTGTCACCGACCCAGCGCGACGATGCCAGCCGTCTGGTGGCAGAAAACGCCTCGCGTCTTGCCGACGGTGCCATCATCGTCAACAACGCGACCTTTCCGGTAGGGGACACCGAGCGGCTCGAGTCTGTGCTCGAGGGCCAGAACGTGACCTCGGTGGCGCTGCCTGACACCCTCGAGGAAGGGCGCGCCTGGGAAACCTTTACCCGCGCCCGCAGCTGGCTGCTGGGCTGCGACGATGACCACGCCGAGCGCCAGGTGCGAGAATTGATGCGTGCCTTCAATCGGCGTCACGAGGTGTTCAAGCGGATGCCTCGACGCGCCGCGGAGCTGACCAAGCTGGCCATCAATGGCATGCTGGCGACCCGTATCAGCTACATGAACGAGATGGCCGGGCTAGCCGACACCCTGGGCGTGGACGTGGAGTACGTGCGTCAGGGCATGGGGGCAGATCAGCGCATCGGCTATGAATACCTGTACCCCGGTTGTGGCTTCGGTGGCCCCAATTTCAGCCGGGATCTGGTGGGCCTGGTGGATGTCCAGTCGGCCAGCGGCCGCCACTCCGAGTTGCTCGACCAGGTGCTCGAGATCAACGAGCACAAGAAGGAGACGCTGTTCCGCAAGCTGTGGGCTCACTATCAGGGGCGTCTGGAAGGCCGTACCGTGGCCATCTGGGGGGCTGCCTTCAAGCCCGGCACCGCACGCATCGATCATGCGCCCGTGCTGACCCTGCTGCGCGCCCTGTGGGCCCAGGGTGTGCACGTCAGATTGCATGACCCCGCTGCGCTCCCTGCCGTACGTGCGGTGGTCGGTGACCACCCGCTGTTGAGCCTGCATCAGGACGACCCACTCGACGCCTGCCGTGGCGCCGATGCGCTGATGCTGGTCACCGAGTGGAAGGCCTACTGGAATCCTGACTGGATGGCGCTGAAACGACAGCTGGAGGGCGCCCTGATCCTCGATGGTCGCAATATCTATGACCCCCAGTACGTCGCCGCCCAGGGCTTTCACTATCGCGGCATCGGCCGACGCGCCGATCCGTTAACCTGATATATCGATCAGGGCCTGACAGCCGAACCATCGGCCCGGCACCGGGTCTGTCCCGTAAAGAGCGCAGTATTTACTGCGCTCTTTGCTTTGGCGTCTTGTTCTGTCTTGGCCAGACCAGGCCTGGCCCGAACTGAGCTGCTCGAGGTGTCATCGGTCAATGACAGTCGCCGAGATTCTGGGCGACAAAGTCCCAGTGAATCAGCGGCCAGAGTTGCTCCACCGGAGATTTTCCACAGCCAAGATCCATGACCAGCAGCGGCCTGCCCGATGCGGCATCAAGCCGCTGGCCACGCGCACTGATCGTCAGGCTCATGCCACGGTTGGAGTGCAGCAGCCACAGCCAGCCTGGCTGCCGGCTCCCTTGCTCCAGTTCGTCCTCGACCCGCCCGTGCATCGCCTCTCTCAATCCTGTAAAGGAACCGAACGTCTGTGTCAGTTCCTCGTTCAGTCGACCCTCCGGTGCTGTCGGGCGCGGTAACAGGCAGTGCCAGAACAGGGTAAGGTTCCAGGCTTCGACAGCGTGTTCGAGCACCTCACCATGGGCCTTTGACATTACGTCCTCGAGGGACCTCGTAGCCGTGCCTGACCCGCTCGCCCAATGATTGAGCGCTGTCAGATGACGTTGATGGTCCCCCTGGTAGCGATCCTCGACCCAGGCCTTCGAGAGGTAGGGTTCCAGTTGGTGGCTATCGAAGGGCAGCGCGGGCAATTCAAGGATCATGGGGACTCCGGGGTCGTGAACGTCATGGTGAAGCGAGGTATGGCAGGTGCCCCACAGCAAGGCGTTGATAGGGATAGCGCTAACGCGTTATCCGTCTGCCGTGTGTAAATATGGTAAAAAACCTTACACTATCAGCCAACTTTGGCCGCCAAGGCCCGTGGCACGTGATCGGCCCTGAGCCAGCGATGCCATCCGGTGCCACAGTGCCACACGCTGAACCGCAAGGAGAGTTTCATGGGGCATCCACCGGAAGACGGCCGTCCGGGCGCTATCGTACCCGATCCAGGAGAGAGTGTATCCGCCGCTCGCTATCGCCGGCCCCCGGCGCCTAGACTTTGGCCGTTATGGCTACTGGTGCTGTTGATTATCTGTGCAGTGGGGGCCGCTGGCTGGCTGGCCTGGCAGGAACGTCAGCGGCTCGAGGGTGAGCTGACCCGCTTGAGGGGGGAGTTGTCCAACATTCATGCGCGGTTCGATGCCGAGCAGGGAGAAGGGGACCTGGTGGCGGACATCCAGCGTCGAGTGGCCGAACTCGAACAGCGGGACGATGCCCTGGCCCAGCGACTCGAGTCGACCGCCGAGGATATAAGAAACACTGTTTCCGAACAGGCACAGACAACGCTGGACCAACACAGCAACAACGCCGACACTCTGCAGGACGTCGAAGAGCGTATCGCCTCCATCGCCGATACGCTGGCGGCGACACGCACATCGCTGGGTGCCGTTGAACGAGCCGGCGACAATGCCCGAGGCGCCCTGGAGGCTCGCATGGACCGCTTCGATGATGCCCGCGAGTCCTTTGCCGGCCGGTTGGGGTCGCTGACCACCAGGGTCGATGAGGTGGTAACGCGCCTGGATACCCGGCTGGGGCAGCTGTTGCCGCGGTTCGACACCCTGGAGCAGCGGCTTGCCTCCCTGGACGAGGACGTTGAAGGCCTGCGCCAATCGCGCCAAGATGGTGCGGAGGAACGTCGCGCAATGGAAGCCAGGCTCGAGCAGCGCCTGGATGCGCTGGATAACAGCGCCCAGTCGCTTGGCGCCGATCTTCGCGAACTGCGTCAGTCCCAGCTCGCGTTCAGCGCCCAACTGGAGGCGCTGCGTTGATCCAGCACCCACGTCAGGAAAGCCAGTCTATTATGGAAAATCGCGTTCCCGCTCGTTCGGGTCTGGGTCCGTTCGTCCGTCGATCAGGGGCAGCCCTTTGCCTGGTCTCGGTGTCGGTGCCGGTCCTGGGCATGGATGCCGAGATCGTCGGTATCGAAGGGGATATGGCCAACAATGTCGAGGTCTACCTGCAGGGGCTCGACGGCAGCCAGTATCGTGTGGAGCGGCTGCGCAACGAGGTGGTTCGACTGACCCAGGAGGCGATGCGGGTCTACGGCTACTATGAACCGCAGATCGAGATGCGTTTCGACCGCGATGACGAGCCCCAGGAGGTCTTCCTCACCATCGACAAGGGGGAGCCGGTCAAGCTGGAAGTGATCGACTTCACCCTGGAGGGCGACGCCCGGGATGACGCCCCCTTTCAGTTGGCGATCGACGCCTATCCGCAAGAGGAAGGTGACATCCTCGAACACGCCCCCTACGAGAGTCTAAAGGGCAGGCTGCAGGGCCTGACCGTGGAGCGAGGCTACTTCGATTGGCAGTTCACCGATGAGCGCATGGAAATTCGCCCCTGGGCCAACAGCGCCCGGCTGTACCTGGGCATGGACAGCGGGCCGCGCTATCGCTTCGGCAGGGTCAATTTCAAGGGCCATCACATCGTCGAGGAACGCCTGCGCAATCTGGTGCCCTTCGACTACGGCGATCCTTACCTGGCAAGCGACGTCGCCGAACTCAACAACCAGTTGAGCGAGACCGAATGGTTCGGCTCGCTGACGGTACGCCCCCGCCTGGAACGCCAGAAGGGCTCCCTGGCGCTGCCCGAGAACGACAATTGGTGGTACTCGGTGGACGTCGCGGAGATCCCGACGCCGTACCAGGGGCCGCGGATCAGCCGCGACGCTCTGGCGGTGGCACTTGGACTGTATCCGCCGGAATTCCCGACCATGCCGATCGACGTCAGCGTGACGCCGGCGGATCGTCACCAGTTCGAGGCGGGTATCGGCTTCGCCACCGATGTGGGGCCGCGCCTGCAGTTCTCCTGGGAGCAGCCCTGGGTCAACCGCTACGGCCATAGCTGGACCAATCAGCTATACCTGTCGGCACCGGATCAGCAGTTCAGCGGCACCTACAAGATCCCGCTGGAGGATCCGCTCAACGATAGCTACCGATTGCAGTACGGGCTGCGCCAGCAGGACATCGAGGACACCGAAAGCTTCGAGAGTACCGTCGATTTTGGTCGGCACTGGGTGTTCGAGAATGACTGGGAGCAGACGATCTATCTACGCGCCACCTACGAGGACTTTACCCAGGGGGAGCAGTCCGATCAGGTGCTGCTGCTTTATCCCGGGGTAAGCTGGTCGCGTACCCGTACGCGCAACCCTCAGTTTCCTACCTGGGGCGATCGCCAGAATCTCGAACTGCAGTACTCCAGCGACGCCTGGGGCTCTGACGCCGAGTTCTTCCGCATGACCGGCGATACCGCCTGGATTCGCAAGTTGGGTGACGACAACCGCTTTATCGGCCGACTGGGTGTCGGCGCGATCAATACCGACGATTTCGAGAAGATTCCCCCTTCGCTTCGCTTCTTTACCGGTGGTGACTCCAGCGTGCGTGGCTACAGCTACGAGTCGCTGTCGCCGGAAGACGAGAACGGCGACCTGGAAGGCGGTCAGCACGAGTTTACCGCCAGCGTCGAGGCCCAGCGCCGGATCACCGGCAAATGGTGGGGCGCGGCCTTCTTCGATGTCGGTGACGCCTTCTCCGAGTGGTGGCCTGGCGACCTGAACAAGGGCGCGGGTCTGGGCGTGCGCTGGATATCTCCGGTCGGCCCGATCCGCTTCGATGTCGCCCATCCCTTCGATGACGAAGACGACAATTTCCGGCTGCACTTCGCCATCGGGCCCGAGTTTTGAACCCGATGCCGCTGGCCCCTGACACGAGGCTTCAATGAGAAAAGGACGCGCCCTGTGGGCCCTGACACGTCTGCTGATCTGGCTGCCGTTGACCCTGGTTGGCCTGGTGCTGCTGATTGGCGGCCTGGTGCTGAGTCCCTGGGGCACCCGAATGGCGCTGGATCAGGGCCAGCGCATGGGCTTTCTCGAGTACGAGGCGGTCGAAGGCGCGCTGCTCGACACCTTTGCGCTGGATGGCTTTCGCATGGAGATGGGCAGCCTGCGGCTGTCGGTGGACGCGTTGTCGCTGTCCTGGGCAGAGGACTGCGTTCTTGATGGCCGGCTGTGTCTTGATTACCTGAGGGTGTCGGGTACCGACGTCCGCCTGGGCGAGAGCGAAGCCGCGGAGGAGCCTCCCGTAGAACCCGAGCCGACCAGCGCCGAGCCGGGGCCCCTGGCGCTGCCGTTTCCCGTCGAGATCCGTGAACTGGCGGTCGAGGACGTCGCCGTGCAACTAGCCGACGGCACTCGACTGGCCTGGGACAGCTTCACCACCGCGGCGGTGGCCGAGGGCGATACCCTTAGCGTTCGACCTACGCGCCTGGCGGGTCTTCATCTGACCCTGCCGTTGACGCCCGGCGCCATGCTGGCCCTGAGCGACGCCGAACACGAAGGGCCCATCGTCAGCGCCGAGGCCATCGACGCCGCCATCGCGGTGCGCTCGCCGTTGCCGAGCGAGGCCGCCGCCGAGATGGAAGGGGCCGCAGCCAAGGCCGATGACATCCCGCTGGATGAGCGTGAGCGTCTGGTGCTGCCCGAGGTCACCTTGCCACTGGCCATTGAAGTACCCGAACTGGTGGTCGAGGACACCACCGTCGACGGTGCCTTCGACTACCACGTCGAGCGTCTGGACCTGAGTCTCGATGCCCGCGGTCAGACCGTTACCATCGAGCCCCTGGCGGTGGCCTCCGCCGATGCCGACGCCGAGCTCCAGGCCCGCGCCACGTTGAGCGGCGACTACCCGCTGGAGCTCAATTTTGCCGCCGATCTGTACCTGCCGGAAATCTTCCCGGCGCTGTCCGGCGAGCGGGTCGAGCTGAGTGCAGCCGGCAGTCTGGCCGACCTGGAAATCGACCTGAAGACCTCGGGCCCGGTGGACACCCACCTGGTCGCCCGACTCGACGCCCTCGACCCCACGTTGCCCTTCAGCGCCACCTTCCAGAGCCCCAGACTGCAATGGCCGCTGCCTGGCATGGACAGCCCCCTGCCTGAAGGCATCGAAGAGACTGGCGAGGTGAGCGATGCCGAGACAAGCGCACCAGACAATGCTGAAGCTGGCAATGCCACCGCTGCCACGGCCGAGGTGGAGCCGTGGATCGCCCGCGATCTGGATCTCGCCATCGAGGGTTCCCTGACCGGCTATACGCTGCAACTGGCCATGGCCGCCGAGGGACCGGATGTACCGCCAACCACCCTGGCCCTTCAGGGCCAGGGGGATCTTTCACAGTTTGCCTGGGCGCCGCTTGAGGTCGCACCGGAGGGCGCCGGCGCTCTCAGCTCCGAGGGACGTGTCGACTGGTCTGACGGCGTCTCGGTGGAGGCGGCAGCGACCCTCACGGGCCTTAATCCGGAACCCTTCGTCGAAGGGCTCGCGGGGGATATCGACGGCACCCTGCAGGTGGCGTTCACCCAGACCGATGAGGGTTGGCGGGTGGAGGTGCCGGCACTGGATATCGAGGGTACCCTCGATGGCCGACCGCTGTCGCTGGAGGCCCAGCTCGCCGGCAACAGCAATATGCAGTGGGACATCGACAGCCTCGATTTCCGCCAGGGCGACAATCGCATCCAGGCCGTCGGCCAGGTCAGCGAGTCCAACCTCGACGTCGACGCCGAGATATCACTGCCGGACATGGCGAGCCTGTATCCGGGGCTTGCCGGCCAGCTATCCGGTGACATCACCGCCAGCGGCAGCCTCCAGGCGCCTCAGCTTGACCTTGCCTTGAATGGCAGCGGGGTGGCGTTTGAGGAAAATCGTGTCGGCGAACTGTCGCTGTCCGGTCGTGTGGCCGGTATCGACGACCCCGAGCTCGATATCGGTCTTGAGGCAAGACAGGTCGAAGCGGGTGGTCAGCGATTCTCCGATATCGCCCTGGATCTCGATGGGCGGCTGTCGGATCACCGCCTGGAGCTCACCGTGGAGGGCAGCGAAGACGGGCCACTCAACCGTCTGGTGCTGGCCCTTGACGGGGCCATGAACGAGGCCCGCGACCGCTATCAGGGCACTTTGTCGCCGCTGGAGGTCACGCTGCCCCAGGGCGATATCGCCCTCGATGATCCGCTGAGCTTCGAGGCCGACCTGGCCGCGGGGTCGGTACAGGCCGAGCCCTTCTGCCTGGCACGTCGCCAGGGTGGCGCCGTGTGCATCAGTGAGCCGCTGAGCGCCTCGGCGGACGCCGGCTCGCTGACCCTCGAGATCAATGAGCTGCCCATGGACCTGGTCAACGAGGCCTTGCCTCAGGGCTGGGCCATCGACGGCGACACCGGCGCTCGTGTCGTCGCTGGCTGGTCGGCCGGCGGCAGTCGCTGGCAGGCCGACGTCCAGGTCGACAGCGAGGTCAGCGTGACCGGCGAGGACGCCTATGGCCAGCCTTGGTCGGTGCCTGCCACCAGCATGTCGCTCAGTGCAGACGCCAGCGAGGCCCGCATCGACATGGACCTGGCGCTGTCACTGGCCCAGAGCGGCGATATCGACCTGGCCCTGGCCATCGACGATCCCATGGGACGCGGTGGCCTGGACGGAACCCTGACCATTACCGACGTGCGCCTGGCACCGTATCAGCCATTGGCGGCCGGCCTCGATGAGCTCGAGGGCAGTCTTGGCGGCACCATCCGTATCGCCGGCAGCCGCGAGGCACCCGACCTCAGTGGCGACATCAGTCTGACCGGGCTCAGGGTCCACGGTGGTGATATCCCCCTGGCGGTCACCGACGGACGGCTGGATATCGCGCTGTCCGGCGACAGCGCGCGGATTTCCGGCCATGTGGACGCCGAGGAAGGGCGCCTGAATATCACCGGTGACGCCGCCTGGCCTGACGGTAGCTGGGAGGCCAACATGGCGCTGTCCGCGGTGCAGGATCCACTGCTCGCCGCCATGCCGGCCTTCGGCAAGCTGAAGCTGGCCCCGGACCTGACCATCACCGCCAACCCCTCGCGACTGCGGGTACGTGGCGAGGTGCGGATCCCCTGGGCCAGGCTCAAGGTCGGTGACGTTCCGGCGTCCGCGGTCACCCCGAGCGGTGACGAGATCATCATCACCCGCGAGATGGACGAGGAGGCCAAGGAGGCCGAACGGCGTGCCCAGGAAGACCCGGTAGGAGAATCCACCGCCGAGGCCATGGCCGAGGCGGGCATGGCCATCGACATCCGCGTACGGCTGCTGCTGGGACCCGACATGCGCCTGAGCGCCTACGGTCTGCAGACCGAGCTGGAAGGGGATCTGGAGGTGCGCCAGAACAACGGGCCACTGCAGTTGTTCGGCGACGTCAGCCTGGTCGATGGCCGCTTCCGCGCCTACGGCCAGGATCTGCAGATTCGCCAGGGCAAGCTGATCTTCGCCGGCCCGCCGAGTCTGCCGACGCTGGACTTCGAAGCCATCCGTAACCCGGCCAGCACCGAAGACGGCGTGATCGCCGGTCTCAAGGTCACCGGTACCGCCAGCCAGCCCGATCTGGAGATCTTCTCCGAGCCGTCGATGGACGAGTCTCGGGCGCTGTCCTACGTGCTGCGCGGCCGGGCGCCGGATGACAGCGGCGACTCCAGCGGCGCCCTGACCTCGGCGCTGATCGGCCTGACCCTGGGCAAGACCGGGGGGGCGGTAGGCGCCATGGGTGAGGCCTTCGGCATCCAGGACCTGTCACTGGATACCTCCGGCAGTGGCGAGAGCAGTCAGGTGGTGGTCAGCGGCCGTCTCACCGACCGTCTGGAGGTGGGCTACGGCGTCGGCATCTTCTCGCCCATCGCCGAGCTGACCCTGACCTACCAGCTATGGAGGAGCCTCTACCTGGAAGCCGTCTCCGGCGCCGCCCAGGCGGTGGACCTGATCTACACCTGGAGCCTGCCGGGAGATCCTCCGGAACTGCAGTGACCAAGCGCGCAGCACTCCACGCAACACACGGCGTAAAGCACAAGAGCCCCGGCCATGGCCGGGGCTCTTGTGTGTACAGGATACATAGGGAGACTGACGTTGGCTTTGAAACAGTGGCACTGGCCAGTCACTTATCGTTGTATCCTGTAACGTGTCGCGCTACGGTTACCTGATGATCATCAGCTTTCAGCACAAGGGACTTGAGGCATTCTATCGAACCGGCACCACCCGAGGCATCCAGGCCACCCACGCGTCCAAGCTTCGACGCATCCTGGCGCTGCTCGATGTCGCCTGTCGGCCGGAGGATCTCAACCTGCCCTCATTCAAGTTGCATCAGCTCAAGGGGGCGCTTAAAGGCTGCTGGTCTATCCGTGTCAACGGTAACTGGCGCGTGACGTTTCGCTTCGCGGACGCAAATGTGGAGTTGGTCAATTATCTCGATTACCACTAGGCGCTGTCCGAAAAGCGCCCGTGACTATCGACGTCTCGGATACTTCCCCGCTTGGGGAACGCCAAGTCTTCAGTTTCTTCAAGATAAGGAGTCAAGAACATGATGAATGAACCTCCGCATCCCGGAGAGCTGTTGCGCGAGGATGTCATCGAGGAGCTTGGCCTATCGGTAAAGGAAACGGCCGAGCGACTAGGGATGTCACGCGTCGCCTTGTCACGGGTCTTGAATGGAAGATCGGCAATCAGTCCTGAGCTCGCGTTGCGCCTGGAAACCGCAGGTGTCAGCACCGCTTACGCCTGGCTCGCCATGCAGACAAACTATGATTTGGCACAGGCCCGCAAGAAGCCGCAGCCGACGGTTCAGATGTTGCAAGCAGAGACGGATTGAAGTGGTCCAATTGGAGCGGACACCCCGATAAGCCTCATAATGGAGGCAATGGAGGTGTTCATGACCAAGAAGACTCGACGTCGGTATTCCGATGAATTCAAGGCGGATGCGGTGAG
>NZ_JAHVHR010000030.1:0-224475 GCF_019802175.1 Halomonas sp. DP5N14-9 | reverse complement strand
GACCATAGCGAGTGGGAACCACCTGATCCCTTGCCGAACTCAGAAGTGAAACCGCTCAGCGCCGATGGTAGTGTGGGGTCTCCCCATGCGAGAGTAGGTCATCGTCAGGCATTTATTCAGAAGAAGCCCAATTCCGAGAGGAGTTGGGCTTTTTCGTATGCATGGGGCAGACCCCGCTCTTTATATGTGGGGCCGCACTGCGTGCGGTCCGGCCGCTCGCAGGCTCGCGTCGTTCGTCCCCCCTTGCAGCTTCGCTGCAAACCCTGGGGCGACTCACCCCCATGCGAGCGACCTTGCTGTCTAAGCGTCATCGTCAGGCATTTATTCAGAAGTAAGCTCGATTATCGAGAGATAGTCGGGCCTTCTTTTTGTAAAGAGCGCATGCATGGGCTTTCTACAAGTTCAGCCCCGCTTTTTATATGTGGGGCCGCGCCGATAACCCCCTCGGCGCGGTCCGGCCGCTCGCAGGCTCGCGTCGTTCGTCCCCCCTTGCAGCTTCGCTGCAAACCCTGGGGCGACTCACCCCCATGCGAGCGACCTTGCTGTCTAAGTATCATCGTCAGGTATCGATTCAAAAGAAGGCCCAATTCCAGGAGGAGTTGGGCCTTCTTTTTGTAAAGAGCGTATACATGCGCTCTCTACGAGTTCAGCCCCTCTCTTTATATGTGGGGCCGCGCCGCCGCCCCCGAGGTGCGGTCCGGCCTGGCTCTTCTCAAGGGCGGGCTCGTGTCGTTCGTCCCCCCTTGCGGCGTTGCTGCAGCCCTTGTAAAGAGCGCTGGGGTGACTCACCCCCATGCGAGCGGACTTGTTGTCTAAGCGTCATCGTCAGGCATTTATTCAGAAGAAGCCCAATTCCGAGAGTAGTTGGGCCTTCTTTTTGTAAAGAGCGCATGCATGGCTCTCTACAAGTTCAGCCCCTCTCTTTATATGTGGGGCCGCGCCGCCGCCCCCGAGGTGCGGTCCGGCCTGGCTCTTCTCAAGGGCGGGCTCGTGTCGTTCGTCACCCCTTGCGGCGTTGCCGCAGCCCTTGTAAAGAGCACTGGGGTGACTCACGCCCATGCGAGCGACCTTGCTGTCTAAGTGTCATCGTCAGGTATCGATTCAAAAGAAGGCCCAATTCCAGGAGGAGTTGGGCATTCGTTTTGTAAAGTCTGGTCATCGAGCAGCTAAGCCAGCGCTATCACCGGAATCTTCCACCAGAAGGGGAGAGTGGCGACCGACAAACTTGATTTAGGCTTGTGCGATACGCGGGTTGAAGCACGGCGGCTGGACCTCCATCTTGTACAAGCACGTGACAGATAGAGTCGATTGTCTGATTTATCGATCCATGGAGGATGTCATGACGCAGCAAGTGGAAGGCAAACGTGTCGCGATTCTCGCCACCCACGGTTTCGAGGAGTCGGAGCTGGCGGTACCCAAGGCGAAGCTCCAGCAGCAGGGCATCGTGGTGCACGTGGTCTCCCCGGAGGCCAAGGGCATCAAGGCCTGGGCAGAAAACGACTGGGGCGACACCTACGACGTCGACGTGGCCCTGGATGATGTCAGCGAACATGACTATCACGCTCTGGTGTTGCCTGGCGGCCTGTTCAATCCCGACGCCCTGCGCCAGGACGAGAAGGCCTTGAGCTTCGTCAAGGCTTTCTTCCAGGCTCACAAGCCGGTGGCAGCGATCTGCCACGCCCCCTGGATCCTGATCAACGCCGGGGTGGTCGAAGGTCGCAGGCTGACCTCCTACCCGAGTGTCGAACAGGATCTGCGCAATGCAGGCGCCGATTGGGTCGACGAGCAGGTAGTGGTGGATAACGGCCTGGTGACCAGCCGTAAGCCTGATGATCTGGATATCTTCTGCCACAAGCTGGTCGAGGAAATCCACGAAGGGCGTCACGAGAAGCAGCACGCCTGACGCTGTTCGATACAGCAACCTGGCGGAACGCAACAGGCCCCCGGCGACCAAGTCGCCGGGGGCCTGTTGCGTGTCGAGGTGGTGTTGGCTGGTGATGTAGCCGAGCCAGTTCGACGGGCTAGTTCGACGGGCTAGTTCGAAGGGCTAGTTCGACGGGCCTATTTGACGGTGGAAGAAGCGTTCATTGATGGAGTGACCGAATCGGTCTGTTCCTCGCCAGTGGGCTCGATGCGCTTTACGCCGAACCAGCCGGTCCAGGGCCCGATCATGGCCAGCAGGATCGAGAAGACGATACCCAAGTAATTGAACAGCGCCCATGGAGCGTAGTCGAGGGTGGCGACACCCAGGGTGCCTACCATGTAGACGGCGGAGACGGTCCAGGGGGCCAGCGGCTCGGGAATCATGCCGCCGTCTTCCATGCTGCGCGACAGATTGAGCTGGTGCAGGCCTCGCTTGCGATATTGCTCGGCGAACAGCTCACGGGTCAAAAAGAAGGTTACGTAGCTGTTGCCGGTGGCCAGGATGATGGTGCTGCTGGCCGCCAGCGAGGCCAGGATAGTGCCGCGGGCGGAGCGCACGTAGGCCAGGCTGCGATCGAGCACGACCTTGAGGATGCCGGCTGCCTCAAGCGCCGAGGCAAAGAAGAAGGCGCACAGCGCGAACAGCACTGCTCCGTGCATGCTGTAGAGCCCGCCACGGTTCAGCAGGCTGACCAGTGCCGGGGGCAGGGTGGCGACGTCCAGGCCCGGGTTGAAGCCGGCCAGCAGGCTGACGTTGAAGCCCGAGACTGCGGCCTTGGCCACCGCCTCGGGACTGGCGCCCTGGAGCAGTATCGCCAGCAGGGCGGCGCAGGCCGAGGCCAGGAACAGTACCACCAGGGTCGGCTTCTTGCGCACCGAGCCGAACAGCACGATGGCCACCGGCAGCAGCAACAGGAAATTCAGCTGATAGAGCCCGCCGATGGTCTCGGCGCTGGCGGCGATGGCCTCCGGGGTGCCCTCTGCCAGGTCCATGTTGAGGCCGAGTATCAGGTAGACCACAGCGGCCACCACGCTGGCGGGCAGTGAGGTGTACATCAGGTGGCGGATGTGTCGGTACAGGTCTTCGCCTACCACCATGGAAGCCATGATGGTGGTGTCCGACAGCGGCGATAGCTTGTCGCCGAAGTAGGCGCCCGAGAGCACCGCGCCGGCGGTGATCGCCAGGTTGATGTCCATGGCCGCGGCGATGCCCATGATGGCCACCCCCAGGGTCCCGGCGGAGCCCCAGGAGGTGCCGGTGAAGGTGGAGACGATGGCGGTGCCGAAGAACGCCATGACGTACAGGTAGCGGGGATCGATCAGCTCCAGGCCATGGTAGATGAAGTAGGGAATGGTGCCCGAGATCATCCAGGTGCCGATGATGATACCGATGCTGTAGAGCACCAGTAGCGCGGACAGGGCGGTGCGTACCTTGTTGCCCATGATGTCCATGACGCCTTCCCAGGTCCCGCCGTGCAGCAGACTGAACAGGGTGGCGGCGGCGCCCAGGGTGATCAGCACCAGTTCGGTGGGTAGGCCCGCCACCACGATGCCGTAGACGATGGCGAAGGCGATGGCGGTCAGCAGTATCAGGGATGGAACAAGACCAGGTTGTCGTTGTGTAGCTGGCATGGGATGTCCTCCTCGTGGTGATCAGCGGTCGAGCGCGGCGAACCCCCGCTCGAGGTCGTCGATGATGTCGTCGATGTGTTCAAGCCCGATGGCCAGGCGAATCAGCGGCTGGCCGCTGCCGTCGGGGCGCATGGGAGACAGCGCGAGACTTTCGTAGCCGCCCCAGCTGACGCCGATACGCATCAGTTCGAGGGCGTCGATGAAATTCGCGATGCGCGAGTAGCTGGGGTGGTGAAGCGCAAGGCTGAGCAGGCCCGAATGGCCGTGCAGCTGGCGGGCGGCCCAGTCGGCGGCGGCGCCTTTGGCGAGGCTCGGGTGATGCACCGCTGCGACCTGCGGGTGGTCAGCGAGAAAACGGGCGACCGCCAAGGCGTTGCGCTGATGCTCGGCCATGCGCACCGGCAGGGTGCGTAGACCGCGCAGGATCAGCGAGGCGCTGTGGGGCGACAGAGCGGCGCCCAGCAACTGGTGACCGTTGGCGAAGAGCCTGTCGATCAGCTCGGCGTCGGCGATGACTGCGCCGCCGACCACGTCGCTGTGCCCGCCGATGTACTTCGACAGCGAGTGCACCACCATATCGATGCCGTGGGTAAGCGGCTTCTGGAACAGCGGGGTGGCCCAGGTGTTGTCGATCAGCGTGAGGATGCCGCGTTTCCGGGCGATGGCGGAGATAGCCTCGAGGTCGGCCAGCTCCATGCGCAGCGATGACGGACTCTCGATGTAGATCAGGCGGGTCTCGGGCCGCAGGTGGTCGCTCACATCCTGATCACCGCCAATACCGTCGTGGCTGACGCCGTAGCGGGCCATATGGTCGAGCAACTCGACGCTCGGCCCGTAGGTCTGGTTGATGCGCAGGACGTGGTCGCCGTGCTTCAGCAGCGAGAATAGCGTGGCGGAGATGGCGCCCATGCCGGAGGCAAAGGCCTTGCAGGCCTGGCCACGTTCCAGCGCCGCCAGCTTGTCTTCCAGCAACTTGACGGTGGGATTGAGCCCGCGGCTATAGATGAAGTGGTCGCGTTCGGCCAGCTGTGCGCGGCTGAAGCTTTCGAGGTCCGGGAAGGTGAAGATGCTGGTCTGGTAGACGGGAGGTGCCACGGCGCCGTGATGATCCTGGCGGTGTTCGAAGGCGTGACTACAGATATGGCGATCCTGTGGGTCCACGGTGCGGTCTCCGCAAGCAGGGTGGATTGAGCTATCAGCCTGTCTGATAGCTAAGCTAGCACGGCCCTGCTGGCCCCACAATTGATCCAGAAGAGGTTTGCCGTTACCGTCGATCAGGCCCCTGGACGCCTTTCCTGCCTGGATGCCAACGTCATGAAACGACTCTACTTATCGGACACCGTCGCCGGAGAGATCAGCGCCTATATCGCCAAAGAGCAGTTGGCGCCGGGGGCGCGCCTACCTTCGGTGGGGGAGTGGATGGAGCGCCTGGAGGTAGGTCGATCTACCCTCCGGGAGGGCCTCAAGAAGCTCCAGGCCGAGGGCATCATCGAGGTGGTCAACGGCAAGGGGATCTTCGTCAGCGAACAGCGGACCTTTCAACTGCTGGCCAGTCTTGGCATCCACGACGCCAGGGCGCATCTGCTGGAGATGCTCGAGGTTCGCCAGGCGCTGGAGGCTCAGGCCATCCTGCTGGCCGTGCGGCACGCCGAAGAGGCCGCCTTCGAGGCCATGGCCGGCCACCTGGATGACTATCGACGTGCTCGGGCGAGGGAGGATTTCCTCGCGGTCAGCGAGGCCGACGCGGCCTTTCACCTGGCGATCTATCAGGCCTGCGGCAATCGCGTGCTGGTCGGGCTGATCCAGATGATGCACGACGAGCTGTACCTGTCCTGGGACTCGCCGGACGATCGTCATGAAGTCTTTGACGCAAGTTTTGCCCACCACGAAGACCTGCTCGAGGCCATGCGGCGGCGTGATGAGCAGGCCGCTCTGGCCGCCTTCGACAACCTGGTCGGTGCCACGCGCAAGAGCATCGAAGCCATGGTGTCGTGAAGACGCCGGCCTGGTGGCTGGTTCGTTGCGCCTGCAGCAATAGCGTACAGGGCGGGCTTCGCCCATCAGATATTGCTGCTTCGATGCAGCAAGCAGCGACGCAGTGGCCAGTCAGTAGGCGGCTGGCATTGGCGTTGTGGAGGACTTTCGAGTCCAGGCTCGGGCATTGTCCGCGTGGCTACAATCGAGCAGAGTGGCGGACGCTTGCATGGTGCCTTTTTCCTTTTGCTCGCCACCGCCCGCCGGTGCTCGTAACACCTGGAGGAGTTGCTCAGAGGCACACCCACAGGAGTGTTGCAGACGCGTGGATTTCCGGCGACAGGCGACATTCGATAGACTATGCCCTTTTCCCGTGGAAGGGGCGAGGGATGACCATTGGTGAGCTGATTCGGCTGTTGAGTGACGGCGAGTTCCACTCCGGCCAGCAGCTGGGGGAAAAGCTGGGCGTGTCGCGGGCGGCGGTGTGGAAGCAGCTGCGCAAGCTTGAGGATCTCGGCATCCCCATGGAGGCGGTCAAGGGGCAGGGGTATCGGCTAGCCGAACCCCTTGAGCTGCTCGATGGGCCCTCGGTGGTAGCCGCGTTGTCACGCGAGTCGCGTCGGCACCTCTCGCGCCTCTTCGTGGAAGACACCCTGCCCTCGAGCAACGAGTTCCTGCGCGAGCGTTTTCGTCAGGGAGCAGGGCACGCTGAGGCCTGCCTGGTCGAACAGCAGAGCGCCGGCCGTGGGCGGCGCGGGCGCACCTGGACGACCCCCTGGGGGCGCACGCTGATGTGCTCCGTGGGCTGGCGCTTCGATTCGGGTGTCGCTGCCCTGGAAGGCCTCAGCCTGGCCATCGGTGTGGTGCTGGCCCAGGTGCTGGAACGCCATGGGCTCAAGCCCGGGCTGAAGTGGCCCAACGACGTGCTGTTGCCCTTGGGCCCGCAAGGGTCGGCTCAGCAAGGATTGGATGAGCAGGGAGCGACCGGGCAGGGGGCGGGTCAGCAGGGCTTTGGCAAGCTGGCCGGTATTCTGGTCGAGATGAGCGGTGACGCCGCCGGCCCCTGCGAGGTGGTGCTCGGCATGGGCATCAACGTGGATCTGCCGGAGAGCTTCCGGGCGAAGATCGATCAGCCGGTCGCTTGTGTGCATGATCAGGCTCCAGGGCTATCCCGTAACGTGCTGGCGGCCGAATTGCTGGACGGTCTGCTGGGCATGCTGGCAGGTTTCGAGGAGCAGGGGTTCGATGCCTGGCGCGACGCCTGGAACGCACGTCACGCCTTTGCCGGTTGGGACATCGAAATCATTCGAGGGGAGCAGCGCGAGCTGGCCCAGGCAGGAGACGTGGATGGCAGTGGCAATCTCTGGGTGCGCAAGGGCGTTGACGGAGAGCGGCAAGAGCGCCTGGTGGGAGGAGAGATCAGCGTGCGGGCTCGCCCATGATTCTTGATCTGGATATCGGCAATACCCTGTCCAAGTGGCGCCTGAAGGACGCTGACAGCAGCGAGATTCGCTCCAGGGGCGCGGTGTGGACCCGGGAGGAGTGGAAGCCCGGGTCGGACATTCCCGACCTCGACGTGGTCGAGACGGTGCGCATTTCCAGTGTAGCGAGGCGTTCGGTGCTGGCGCAGACCGAGTCGCTGCTCAAGGACCGGGTGCGTTCGGTGCACGTGGCGCGCTCCTGCCACGAAGCACTGGGCGTCACCAACGGCTATCACGAGCCGGGTCGACTGGGCGTGGATCGCTGGATGGGGGTGCTGGCGGGCTATCAGCTCGCCGGTGCCAGCTGCACGGTGGACTGTGGCAGTGCCATCACCATCGACTTCGTGCTGCCAGGCGGGCGTCATCTCGGGGGGTACATCCTGCCGGGGCTGCGTCTGATGAAAGAAAGCCTGAAGTTGGGCACCCGCAACGTGGCCATCGATCCGGACAGCGAGGCAGACGAGCTGCTCGCTCCTGGGCGGCGCACGGTAGAGGCGGTCAATCACGGCATCTACATGGCCGCTGTCAGCGCGGTCAATCGGATCTACAGCGAGGTCTGCGACCGTGAGGGGGTGGCGCTACCCATGCTGGTCACCGGCGGCGATGCCAGGGTGGTGTCTCGTGGTATTCGCGTACCCCACGCGATCTGGCCGGACATGGTCTACGCCGGTCTTGAAGCGTGTTTCCCTCTGACGGCAGCAGAACGTGCCGGCAAGATGGCGGGGGCGCCGGTGCCACCCGCGCCCGTAGCGCTGGAAAAGATCCGCGCGGGCCTGGCGTTTTCGATGCTGCTGTGACCGTGGTTTTCCGGTGCGCCGTAAAAAAAGCCTATGGAAGCCTTGCGTTATCCATTCTGCTTTGACACAATGCGCCGCGTTCCGAGGTACAGCGACCCGCGGGTTGCAGGCTGCCGTCGAGATAGGTTGTAAGAGTTTTGCGTACAGCTTGATTCTTTTAAAGCAACCACTTGATTTCTCGGAGCAGGGCGATAAAATACGTCGCCAGTTGGAGGGGTTCCCGAGTGGCCAAAGGGAGCAGACTGTAAATCTGCCGCGAAAGCTTCGAAGGTTCGAATCCTTCCCCCTCCACCAGATTTTGATCGATCAGAGTTGTGGTTTCTGGTTGATGTGGAGCAGGCGGTCGGACGCTGCCAGGCTGGTTTGGGTTCGGTGGGCTTTGCTTCAGCAAAGAAGGTTTAGTACCGATTTTGCGGGCATAGTTCAATGGTAGAACCTCAGCCTTCCAAGCTGATGATGCGGGTTCGATCCCCGCTGCCCGCTCCAGAGTTCAGGCAATGTGAAGTAGTTGGATTGCCGAAGAGTGCGCTCATGTAGCTCAGGGGTAGAGCACACCCTTGGTAAGGGTGAGGTCGACGGTTCAAATCCGTCCATGAGCTCCATCTAAGAAAAGCGAGCCTAGGCTCGCTTTTTCTTTCTCCGCCGCGTCTGCAGGGCGGAGGGGGTTGCCAGGCGAGATCCGTTTCGCTATCATGGCGCCCGCTGTTGCAGAGGCTGCCCGCAAAGGGTGGTTTGCATCGAGTACAGGCCAGTAGCTCAATTGGCAGAGCAGCGGTCTCCAAAACCGCAGGTTGGGGGTTCGATTCCCTCCTGGCCTGCCAGTCTTCCCCAGGCTGGCAGTTTTTTATATACTTTCGTGTTTCGATTGCCGCGCCCTGAGGAGTCTCGTTTTCATGAAGCATAACGCCGAGGTGCAGGAGTCGCGCCACGACGGGCTCAAGTGGGCGGTTGTCGTCGTTCTTCTGGTGCTGGCCGTCGTTGGCAACACCTACTTTGCCGACCAGCCGCTTCTGTATCGTGTTCTGGGCGTTGTTGCCCTGTCTGTCGTTGCTGCCCTGGTCGCATTGACCACCACCAAGGGGCGTGAATTGGTGGAGCTGGCGCAGAGCGCCAGGAAGGAAATTCAACGTGTCGTCTGGCCGACGCGCCCCGAGACCATCCAGACCACCGCCATCGTGCTGGTGGCTGTGCTGGTGGTCGGGCTGCTGCTCTGGTTGATCGACACGCTGCTCAGCTGGGCGATGTCCGGCGTCATCGGTTAGGAGTCTTCATGTCCAAGCGTTGGTACGTCGTCCACGCCTACTCCGGCTTCGAGAAGCACGTCATGCGCTCGCTGATCGAGCGTGTGAAGATGCACGGCATGGAAGATCTCTTTGGTGAGATTCTGGTGCCGACCGAAGAAGTCGTCGAGATGCGTGACGGCAAGCGCCGCAAGAGTGAGCGCAAGTTCTATCCCGGCTATGTGCTGGTCGAGATGGAAATGGTCGACGAGACCTGGCACCTGGTCAACGAGACGCCCCGTGTCATGGGCTTTATCGGCGGGACCAAGGAGAAGCCGGCGGCGATCACTCAGCGCGAGGCCGACGCCATTCTCAGTCGCGTCAGGGATGGGGCCGAAAAGCCGCGTCCCAAGACCATGTTCGAGCCCGGTCAGTCGGTGCGCGTCATCGATGGCCCCTTCGCCGATTTCAACGGCGTGGTCGAAGAGGTCAACTACGACAAGAGTCGTCTGCAGGTCAGCGTGCTGATCTTCGGGCGCGCCACTCCCGTCGAGCTGGAGTTTTCCCAGGTCGAGAAGGAGTAGGTCGACAAGTTTCTTACGGTGGGTCTGCTCAGGCAGGCCCGCCGTCATGTGCTGAAAGTTTTCAGTGCGTAGGGGTCGCCTCGAGAGGCGGCCGTTTTGTCCGGGGAGCCGCAAGGCGCTACTACCCAACTGGAGTCCATCATGGCCAAGAAAGTACAGGCTTACATCAAGCTGCAGGTTGCAGCTGGTAAGGCCAACCCGAGTCCCCCCGTGGGTCCCGCGCTGGGTCAGCACGGTGTCAACATCATGGAATTCTGCAAGGCGTTCAACGCCGAGACGCAGAACATCGAGCCGGGTCTCCCGACTCCCGTGGTCATCACCGTCTACTCCGACCGCAGCTTCACCTTCGTCACCAAGACACCGCCCGCCGCGGTGCTGCTGAAGAAGGCCGCTGGCATCAAGTCCGGCTCTGGTGAGCCGAACAAGAAGAAGGTCGGTACCGTGACCCGCGAGCAGCTCGAAGAGATCGCCAAGACCAAGGAGCCGGACATGACGGCTGCCGATCTCGACGCCGCGGTGCGTACCATTGCCGGTAGCGCCCGCAGCATGGGCCTCAACGTGGAGGGTCTCTGATCATGGCAAAGCTTACCAAGCGCGCAAAGCAGATTCGCGACAAGGTTGACGCCACCAAGGTCTACTCCATCGACGAGGCCGTGGCTCTGCTCTCCGAGCTGTCCACCGTCAAGTTCAAGGAGTCGCTGGACGTCGCCATCAACCTGGGCGTCGATCCGCGTAAATCCGACCAGGTGGTTCGCGGTGCGACCGTGATGCCCAACGGTACCGGCAAGGACGTGCGCGTTGCCGTCTTTACCCAGGGTGCCAACGAAGAAGCCGCCAAGGAAGCCGGTGCCGACATCGTCGGTATGGACGACCTGGCCGAGCAGGTCAAGAAAGGCCAGCTCGACTTCGACGTGGTCATTGCCTCGCCGGACGCCATGCGTGTCGTCGGCCAGCTGGGTCAGATCCTGGGTCCGCGTGGCCTGATGCCGAACCCCAAGGTCGGCACCGTGACCCCCGACGTCGCTACCGCCGTCAAGAACGCCAAGGCCGGTCAGGTGCGTTTCCGTACCGACAAGAACGGCATCATCCACACCACCCTGGGCAAGGTCGATTTCGAAGCCGACGCCATCAAGGGCAACCTGGATGCGCTGCTCGCCGACCTGAAGAAGCTCAAGCCGAGCACTTCCAAGGGCGTGTACTTCAAGAAGATGACCCTGTCCACCACCATGGGCCCGGGTCTGACCGTCGATCACTCCGCGCTGGTGTGATGCGACACAACAGGCAAGACACTTTGCGGTCCCCGTGCCGGGTGATTCACCCGGCCGGCGGGGCACCGTCAAAGACCGCAGGCGCCGCCGCCTGACCTTCGGGTCTGCCGGCGGCTTAATCGCCCCCGGGCACCTGCGCAGATGGTGTTGCCGCCAGGCATCTGGTGAGCACCATCATTGAAGCCCCTCTTCTACGGAAGGGGAGATGGTAACCATCGGAGCCCTCGGGTTCCGGCACGAAGGAGTGATCACAGTGGCACTAGCACTCGAAGGCAAGAAGGCAATTGTTGCCGAGGTCAGTGAAGTCGCCAAGGATGCACTCTCCGTCGTAGTTGCCGACTCTCGCGGCGTCGCGGTCCACAAGATGACCGAACTGCGTAAGCAGGCTCGCGAGAATGGCGTCCAGGTGCGTGTTGTGCGCAACACCCTGGCACGCCGCGCCCTGACCGGTACTCCCTGGGAGTGCCTGTCAGAGACCTTCGTTGGTCCGACTCTGCTGGCCTTCTCCAACGAACATCCGGGCGCTGCCGCTCGTCTGTTCAAGGAGTTCGCCAAGGATGAGAAGAACTTCGAAGTCAAGGCGCTGGCCTATGAAGGTGAGCTGATCCCGGCAAGCGATATCGACCGTCTGGCGACCCTGCCGACCTACGATGAGGCGATCGCCAAGCTGATGTCCGTCATGAAGGAAGCTTCTGCCGGCAAGCTGGTTCGTACTCTCGCTGCGCTGCGCGACCAGAAGCAGGAAGAAGCCGCTTAAGGCGTCGTCCTGTCGACCGACCACGATCCATTTCGCGTTCTCGGGTGACCGAGACGCCCGCAAAGTTAGGAATCTAGACAATGGCACTGACCAAAGAAGATATCATCAACGCCGTCTCCGACATGTCCGTCATGGAAGTCGTCGAGCTGATCGAAGCCATGGAAGAGAAGTTCGGCGTTAGCGCCGCTGCTGCTGTCGTGGCTGGCCCGGGCGCTGGTGGCGAAGCCGCCGCTGCCGAAGAGCAGACCGAGTTCGACCTGGTGCTGACCTCCGCTGGCGACAAGAAGGTCAACGTCATCAAGGCCGTCCGCGAGATCACTGGTCTCGGCCTGAAGGAAGCCAAGGGTGCCGTCGACGGCGCGCCGGCGACCATCAAGGAAGCGATGAGCAAGGACGACGCGGAAGAAGCCAAGAAGAAGCTGGAAGAAGCCGGCGCGTCCGTGGAGCTCAAGTAATCCTTGTGCCCATGGCTTTACGCGCTGCGTAAGCTTCCACGGCTGGTGGCGGGACGCCCGCTACCGGCCTTTTTCTGTTGTCACTAGCTGCCTGCCCCCAAGGGCCTGTAGCTTGCAGAATTCCGACGGCGAGTCACTCATCCGAGGACTTGCCGTCAGCGCCTGACGGAGACCGTCCGTCGGGTGGCGCCGACACGCATCGGTCACCCATGGTGAACAAGCTGGGGAATACAGATGGCTTACTCATACACTGAGAAAAAACGCATCCGCAAGGATTTCGGCAAACTGCCCCAAGTGATGGATGTGCCTTACCTGCTGGCCATCCAGCTTGATTCCTACTACGACTTTCTCCAGCAGGACCGCTCTCCCGAAGAGCGCATGGAAGTCGGCCTGCACGCCGCCTTCAGGTCCGTGTTCCCGATCGAGAGCTTCTCCGGCAACGCTGCGCTCGAGTACGTCAGCTATCGTTTCGGCACTCCGGCCTTCGACGTCAAGGAATGCCAGCTGCGCGGCGTCACCTACTCCGCTCCTCTGCGTGTCAAGGTTCGCCTGATCATCTACGACAAGGAGTCGTCGAACAAGGCCATCAAGGACATCAAGGAGCAGGAAGTCTACATGGGGGAGATCCCCCTGATGACCGAGAACGGTACCTTCGTGGTGAACGGTACCGAGCGCGTCATCGTGTCTCAGCTTCACCGTAGTCCCGGCGTGTTCTTCGATCACGACAAGGGCAAGAGCCACAGCTCCGGTAAGCTTTTGTACTCCGCTCGCGTGATTCCTTACCGCGGCTCCTGGCTGGACTTCGAGTTCGACCCGAAGGACAACGTCTTCGTGCGTATCGACCGTCGTCGCAAACTGCCGGCGTCCGTGCTGCTGCGCGCGCTGGGCATGAGCGCCGAGGAGATCCTCGACGAGTTCTTCGACACCAGCACCTTCCATATCGAGAAGTCCGGCTTCTCGGTGGAGCTGGTGCCGTCTCGCCTGCGTGGCGAGACCGCGACCTTTGACATCAAGGGCGCCGACGGTGAGGTCATCGTCGAAGAGGGTCGTCGTGTCACCCAGAAGCATATCCGCCAGTTGGAGAAGGCGGGTCTCGAGCGTCTGGAAGTGCCGATGGACTACCTGTTCGGCAAGACCCTGGCCAAGGATCAGATCAACCCCGCCACCGGCGAGCTGATCTGCCCCTGCAACTCCGAGATCACCCCGGAGCTGCTCGAGGCCCTCGGTCAGGCCGGCATCACCACCATCGAGACGCTCTACACCAACGATCTGGACTGCGGTCCCTTCGTCTCCGACACCCTCAAGCTGGACACCACCGGTTCCCAGCTCGAGGCGCTGGTCGAGATCTACCGCATGATGCGCCCCGGCGAGCCGCCCACCAAGGAAGCCGCCGAGACGCTGTTCAACAACCTGTTCTTCAGCGAAGACCGCTATGACCTGTCCGGCGTCGGCCGGATGAAGTTCAACCGTCGTCTGCGTCGTGATTCCGACACCGGTTCCGGTGTGCTGGATCGTACCGACATCCTCGACGTGCTGCGCGAGCTGATCAACATTCGTAACGGCTTTGGCGATGTCGACGACATCGACCACCTGGGCAACCGCCGCATCCGCTGCGTCGGCGAAATGGCAGAAAACCAGTTCCGTGTCGGCCTGGTGCGTGTCGAGCGCGCGGTCAAGGAGCGTCTGTCCATGGCCGAGAGCGAAGGCCTGATGCCTCAGGACCTGATCAATGCCAAGCCGGTGGCCGCTGCGGTGAAGGAGTTCTTCGGCTCCTCTCAGCTGTCCCAGTTCATGGACCAGAACAACCCGCTGTCCGAGGTGACCCACAAGCGTCGTGTGTCCGCTCTCGGCCCGGGTGGCCTGACCCGTGAGCGCGCCGGTTTCGAGGTGCGTGACGTTCACGCTACCCACTACGGCCGTCTTTGCCCGATCGAGACGCCGGAAGGTCCGAACATCGGCCTGATCAACTCGCTGGCGACCTACAGCCACACCAACAGCTACGGCTTCCTCGAGACGCCGTACCGTAAGGTCGTGGATGGTGTGGTCACCGACGAGGTGGTGCACCTGTCGGCCATCGAGGAAGGTGACTTCGTCATCGCCCAGGCCTCGGCCACCGTCAACGCCGACAAGAAGCTGGTCGACGATCTGGTCCAGGTGCGTCACCGCGGCGAGACCACCTTCATGCGTCCCGAACAGGTGACGCTGATGGACGTGTCTCCGCGTCAGGTGGTGTCCGTCGCCGCCGCACTGATTCCGTTCCTCGAGCACGATGACGCCAACCGCGCCCTGATGGGTGCCAACATGCAGCGTCAGGCGGTGCCGACCCTGCGTGCCGACAAGCCGCTGGTCGGTACCGGCATGGAGCGCTTCGTCGCCCGTGACTCCGGTGTCTGTGCCGTGGCCCGTCGTGGCGGCGTGATCGACTCGGTCGACGCCAAGCGCATCGTGGTGCGGGTCAACGAAGACGAGATCATCGGCGGTGAGGCCGGTGTCGACATCTACAACCTGACCAAGTACCTGCGTTCGAACCAGAACACCTGCCAGAACCAGCGTCCGATCGTTCGCCCCGGCGACAACGTCGCGCGTGGTGACATCCTGGCCGACGGTCCGTCCGTCGACATGGGTGACCTGGCGCTTGGCCAGAACATGCGCATCGCCTTCATGCCGTGGAACGGCTACAACTTCGAGGACTCCATCCTGCTGTCCGAGCGAGTGGTCCAGGAAGACCGTTTCACTACTATCCACATCCAGGAACTGACCTGTGTGTCCCGTGACACCAAGCTGGGGCCGGAGGAGATCACCTCCGATATCCCCAACGTCGGTGAATCGGCACTGGGCAAGCTGGATGAGGCCGGTGTGGTGTACATCGGTGCCGAGGTCGGCGCCGGCGACATCCTGGTCGGCAAGGTCACGCCCAAGGGCGAGACCCAGCTGACCCCGGAAGAGAAGCTGCTGCGTGCGATCTTCGGTGAGAAGGCGTCCGACGTGAAGGACACCTCTCTGCGTGCCCCCACCGGCATGAAGGGCACCGTCATCGACGTTCAGGTGTTCACCCGCGACGGCGTCGAGAAGGACTCGCGCGCTCTGTCCATCGAGCAGATGCAGCTCGACGAGGTGCGTAAGGACCTGCAGGAGACCTACCGCATCGCCGAGGACGCCACCTTCGAGCGTCTCAAGCGCACCCTGTCCGGTCAGCCGGTCAACGGTGGTCCGCGCCTGTCCAAGGATGATGTGCTGTCCGAGGACTATCTCGAGGAGCTGCCGCGTCAGCAGTGGTTCAAGCTGCGCATGCAGGACGAGAAGCTCAATGAACTGCTGGCTCAGGCCGACGAGCAGCTCGAGAACCGTCGCAAGGAAATGGACGAGCGTTTCGAAGACAAGAAGCGCAAGCTCACCCAGGGCGACGATCTGGCACCGGGCGTGCTCAAGATCGTCAAGGTCTACCTGGCGATCAAGCGTCGCCTGCAGCCGGGTGACAAGATGGCCGGCCGTCACGGTAACAAGGGTGTCATCTCGGCTATCATGCCGATCGAGGACATGCCGTTCGACGACAACGGTGAGCCCATCGACGTGGTGCTGAACCCGCTGGGTGTACCGTCGCGGATGAACGTCGGTCAGATCCTCGAGACGCACCTGGGCATGGCGGCCCGCGGTCTCGGCGTGAAGATCGAGCACATGCTGCGTGACGCCCGCGAGCAGCAGCTGGCTCAGCTGCGCGAGTTCCTCGGAGAGGTCTACAACTCCACCCAGGGTACCCGCGTCGAGGAGATCGAGTCGCTGTCCGATGACGAGATCATCGCGCTGGCCAAGAACCTGAAGAAGGGCGTGCCGATGGCGACGCCGGTGTTCGACGGTGCCAAGGAGCACGAGATCAAGCACCTGCTGAAGCTAGCCGATCTGCCGGATTCCGGCCAGATGACCCTGTACGACGGGCGTACCGGCGAGTCGTTCGATCGTCCGGTGACGGTGGGCTACATGTACATGCTGAAGCTCAACCACCTGGTCGACGACAAGATGCACGCGCGTTCCACCGGCTCCTACTCGCTGGTCACCCAGCAGCCGCTGGGCGGCAAGGCGCAGTTCGGTGGTCAGCGCTTTGGTGAGATGGAGGTCTGGGCCCTGGAGGCCTACGGCGCCGCTTACACTCTGCAGGAAATGCTCACGGTCAAGTCCGATGACGTGGAAGGTCGTACCAAGATGTACAAGAGCATCGTGGATGGCGATCACACCATGCAGGCGGGCATGCCGGAATCCTTCAACGTATTGGTGAAGGAAATCCGCTCGCTGGGCATCGATATCGAACTGGAGAGCTGAGGCGGCCCGAAAGGCGCTTCAATGAATGACGGTCCGCGGGGAGCAATAGCTCCCCGCCCATGACAACTCCGCAACGGAGCCGACCTAATGAAAGATTTGGTGAAAGTCCTCAAATCGCAGTCACAGTCCGACGAGTTCGACGCGATCAAGATCACGCTCGCGTCGCCGGACATGATCCGCTCCTGGTCCTTTGGCGAGGTCAAGAAGCCGGAGACCATCAACTACCGGACTTTCAAGCCCGAGCGTGATGGCCTGTTCTGCGCCAAGATCTTCGGTCCGGTGAAGGACTACGAGTGCCTGTGCGGCAAGTACAAGCGCATGAAGCACCGCGGCATCATCTGCGAAAAGTGCGGCGTCGAAGTCACCAAGGCCGCCGTGCGCCGCGAGCGCATGGGGCACATCGAGCTGGCAAGTCCGGTCGCCCACATCTGGTTTCTGAAGTCGCTGCCGTCTCGCATCGGCATGCTGATGGACATGACCCTGCGCGACATCGAGCGCGTGCTCTATTTCGAGAGCTTCATGGTCGTCGATCCCGGCATGACCACCCTCGAGCGTGGCCAGCTGCTCAACGACGAGCAGTACTTCGAGGCCCTCGAGGAGTTCGGCGATGACTTCGACGCCCGTATGGGTGCCGAGGCCGTCCAGGCGATGCTCAAGGATATCGATCTCGAGGAAGAGATCGAGCGTCTGCGCGAAGAGATCCCGCAGACCAACTCCGAGACCAAGATCAAGAAGCTGTCCAAGCGTCTGAAGCTGCTCGAAGCCTTCCAGGGCTCCGGCAACGATCCGGCGTGGATGGTGATGGAAGTGCTGCCCGTGCTGCCGCCGGACCTGCGTCCGCTGGTACCGCTGGATGGCGGCCGCTTCGCGACCTCGGATCTCAACGATCTGTACCGTCGCGTGATCAACCGCAACAACCGCTTGAAGCGTCTGCTCGACCTCAATGCGCCGGACATCATCGTGCGCAACGAAAAGCGCATGCTGCAGGAATCCGTCGATGCGCTGCTCGACAACGGTCGTCGCGGTCGCGCCATCACCGGCTCCAACAAGCGTCCGTTGAAGTCGCTGGCCGACATGATCAAGGGCAAGCAGGGGCGTTTCCGTCAGAACCTGCTGGGTAAGCGCGTCGACTACTCCGGCCGCTCGGTCATCACCGTGGGCCCAACCCTGCGTCTGCACCAGTGCGGTCTGCCCAAGAAGATGGCGCTTGAGCTGTTCAAGCCGTTCATCTACTCCAAGCTGCAGGCCAGCGGCCAGGCGTCCACCATCAAGGCCGCCAAGAAGATGGTCGAGCGCGAGCTGCCGGAGGTGTGGGACATCCTCGCCGACGTCATCCGCGAGCACCCGGTGCTTTTGAACCGCGCCCCGACCCTGCACCGTCTCGGTATCCAGGCGTTCGAGCCGCTGTTGATCGAAGGCAAGGCGATCCAGCTGCACCCGCTGGTGTGTGCCGCCTACAACGCCGACTTCGACGGTGACCAGATGGCCGTGCACGTGCCGCTGACGCTGGAAGCCCAGCTCGAAGCGCGCGCGCTGATGATGGCCACCAACAACGTGCTGTCACCGGCCAACGGCGAGCCGATCATCGTGCCGTCCCAGGACGTGGTGCTGGGTCTGTACTACATGACCCGCGAGCGCATCAACGCCAAGGGCGAGGGCATGGTGTTCTCCGACCTCAACGAGGTCGAGCGCGCCTTCGGCACCCAGAACGTGTCGCTGCACGCCCGCGTCAAGGTGCGCCTGGACGAGGTCGACATCGACGAAGAGACCGGCGAGCGCTCCGAGCACCGCCGTCTGCGTGACACCACCGTCGGCCGTGCGCTGCTGTTCCGCATCCTGCCGCAAGGGGTGCCCTTCGATCTGGTCGACCAGGCCATGAAGAAGAAGGCCATCTCCAAGCTGATCAACGAAGTGTATCGTCGCGCCGGTCTCAAGGCCGCGGTCATCTTCGCCGACCAGTTGATGTACACCGGCTTCCGTCTGGCCACCTGGTCCGGCGCCTCCATCGGCGTCAACGACTTCGTCATCCCGGACGCCAAGGCCGAGATCGTCGAGGCGGCCGAGGAAGAGGTCAAGGAAATCGAGGACCAGTTCTCCTCCGGTCTGGTGACCGCGGGTGAGAAGTACAACAAGGTCATCGATATCTGGGCGCGTGCCAACGACCAGGTCGCCAAGGCGATGATGGCGGGCATCTCCAAGGAGACCGTGATCGACCGCGAAGGCAAGGAAGTCGAACAGGACTCCTTCAACAGCGTGTTCATCATGGCCGACTCCGGTGCCCGTGGTAGCGCCGCCCAGATCCGCCAGCTGGCGGGTATGCGTGGTCTGATGGCCAAGCCGGATGGCTCGATCATCGAGACCCCGATCGTCGCCAACTTCCGTGAAGGTCTGAACGTACTCCAGTACTTCATCTCGACCCACGGTGCGCGTAAGGGTCTGGCGGATACCGCTCTGAAGACCGCCAACTCCGGTTACCTGACCCGTCGTCTGGTCGACGTCGCCCAGGACGTGGTCATCACCGAGGTCGACTGTGGCACCGAGCGTGGCCTGACCCTGCACCCGGTCATCGAAGGCGGCGACATCATCGTCTCGCTGGCCCAGCGTGTACTCGGCCGAGTGGTCGCTCAGGACGTCATCGACCCGAGTACCGACGAAGTGCTGATTCCGCGTGGCACCCTGCTGGACGAGGCCTGGTGCGAGCAACTCGACACCATGGGCGTCGACGAGATCATCGTGCGCAGCACCATCACCTGTGAAACCAGTCACGGTGTGTGTTCGTCCTGTTACGGGCGCGATCTGGCCCGCGGCCACCAGGTCAACATCGGTGAGTCGGCCGGCGTCATCGCCGCCCAGTCCATCGGTGAGCCGGGTACCCAGCTGACCATGCGTACCTTCCACATCGGTGGTGCCGCCTCGCGGGCCTCTGCGGTGGACAGCGTCCAGGTCAAGCATGGCGGCAAGGTGCGCCTGCACAACATCAAGTACGTGGAACGCGCCGACGGCAAGCTGGTCGTGGTGTCGCGCTCCAGCGCCCTGGCGGTGGCCGACGAGCATGGCCGCGAGCGTGAGTACTACAAGCTGCCTTACGGTGCCGAGCTTTCGGTGCGTGACGGTGATGCGGTCGATCCCGGCCAGGCCGTGGCCAAGTGGGATCCGCACACCCACCCGATCGTCGCCGAAGCGGAAGGCCAGGTGCACTACGTCGACATGGACGAAGGCCTGACCATGCACCGCAGCGTCGACGAGATGACCGGTCTGTCCTCGATCGAGATCATCGAGTCCGCGGCGCGGCCGATGGCCGGTCGCGACAAGCGCCCGATGATCATGCTCAACGACACCGCCGGCAAGCCGGTGACCGTCTCCGGCAGCGACACTCCGGTGCAGTACCCGCTGCCCGGCAAGGCGATCGTCACCGTCGACAATGGCTCGTCCATCGGCATCGGTGAGATCGTCGCGCGTATCCCGGTGGAGGCGTCCGGCAACAAGGACATCACCGGTGGTCTGCCGCGCGTGGCCGACCTGTTCGAGGCGCGCAAGCCGAAGGAGCCGTCCATCCTGGCCGAGATCAGCGGTGTGATCAGCTTCGGCAAGGAAACCAAGGGCAAGCGTCGTCTGACCATCACCCCGTCCGAAGGCGACCCCTTCGAGATGCTGATTCCCAAGTGGCGTCAGATCGCGGTGTTCGAGGGCGAGACGGTCGAGAAGGGCGAGGTGATCTCGGATGGTCCGAGCAACCCGCACGACATCCTGCGACTGCTCGGCATCGCCGAGCTGGCCAAGTACATCGTGGCCGAGGTACAGGACGTCTATCGTCTGCAGGGCGTTGGCATCAACGACAAGCACATCGAAGTGATCGTGCGTCAGATGCTGCGCAAGGTCGAGATCACCGACGCCGGTGACTCCGACTTCATTCCGGGTGATCAGGTCGAGCTGGTCCGTGTGCTGGAGCAGAATGCCGTGCTCCAGGCCAATGACAAGTTCCCGGCCAAGTACCAGCGCCTGCTGCTGGGTATCACCAAGGCCAGCCTGGCCACCGAGTCGTTCATCTCTGCGGCCTCCTTCCAGGAGACGACCCGCGTGCTGACCGAAGCGGCGGTCACCGGCAAGCGCGACTACCTGCGCGGCCTGAAGGAAAACGTGGTGGTGGGACGTCTGATCCCGGCCGGTACCGGTCTGACCCACCACGAGGAGCGTCGTCGCAAGCGTGAAGACACCGAGCGACTGCTCCAGCCGTCGGCCTACGACGTCGAGCAGGAGCTGGGCGCCCAGCTCACCGCGCTGGACTCGGACGACGACGAGATCTGATGTCGGCAAAAAGCCTGGAGCCTTTGCGGCTCCGGGCTTGACGCGCCTTGGCATCAGCCAGTAGAATGCGCAGCCTTTAACAGTGGGGTGGGTGTATCCGCGCCACTGTGAAAAGGCTTAGGCAACCCATTGGAGTCAGCTAACAGCTATGGCAACGATTAATCAGCTCGTGCGCAAGCCGCGCAAGCGTCAGGCCGCGAAGACCGACGTGCCTGCGCTTCAGGCCTGCCCGCAGAAGCGCGGCGTCTGCACCCGCGTCTACACCACCACCCCGAAGAAGCCGAACTCCGCACTGCGGAAGGTCTGCCGTGTGCGCCTGACCAACGGCTACGAGGTGTCCTCTTACATCGGCGGTGAAGGCCACAACCTCCAGGAGCACTCTGTGGTCCTGATTCGTGGCGGTCGAGTAAAGGACCTTCCGGGTGTGCGTTATCACACCGTTCGCGGCGCTCTCGACACCTCCGGTGTCCAGAACCGTCGTCAGGGCCGTTCCAAGTACGGCACCAAGCGTCCGAAGTCCTAAGGGCTGCGTCGCTTTCCATTACCAAGTTTGACCCGGTCTGATAAGAGTAAGGTCGAGCCGCCAAGCGCGAGTCTCGGGTTTACCTGAAGGACCCTTCAACCGAGGGCTTATCATGCCTAGAAGAAGAGTTGCGGCCAAGCGCGAGATTCTGCCGGATCCCAAGTTCGGATCCGAGCGTCTGGCCAAGTTCATGAACCACCTGATGATCAGCGGCAAGAAGTCCGTAGCTGAGCGTATCGTCTATGGTGCGCTGGACAGGGTTGCCGAGCGTTCCAATGAAGAGCCGCTGGAAATCTTCGACAAGGCGCTGGAAACCATCCAGCCCATGGTCGAGGTGAAGTCTCGCCGCGTCGGCGGTGCGACCTATCAGGTGCCGGTCGAAGTCCGTCCGTCCCGCCGCCAGGCGCTTGCCATGCGCTGGCTGGTGGACGCCGCTCGCCGTCGTGGCGAGAAGACCATGGTGCAGCGTCTGGCTGGCGAAATGCTGGATGCAGCCGAAGGCAAGGGTTCGGCAGTCAAGAAGCGTGAAGACGTGCATCGCATGGCAGAAGCCAACAAGGCCTTCTCTCACTACCGCTTCTAAAGCGCATCGCCAACCAACGGGAGTTACATCGTGGCTCGCAAGACTCCGCTTAAGCGTTACCGCAATATCGGTATCGTGGCCCACGTCGACGCCGGTAAGACGACTACTACCGAGCGTGTCCTGTTCTACACCGGTCTGTCCCACAAGGTCGGTGAGGTCCATGAGGGCGCTGCCACCATGGACTGGATGGAGCAGGAGCAGGAGCGTGGTATCACCATCACCTCCGCGGCGACCACCTGCTTCTGGCAGGGCATGAACAAGCAGTTCGATGAGCACCGCATCAACATCATCGACACCCCTGGACACGTTGACTTCACCATCGAAGTCGAACGTTCCCTGCGTGTGCTTGACGGTGCCGTCGTCGTGCTGTGTGGCTCCTCCGGTGTGCAGCCGCAGACCGAGACCGTCTGGCGCCAGGCTAACAAGTACGAAGTTCCGCGCATGGTGTTCGTCAACAAGATGGACCGCAGCGGCGCTGACTTCTTCATGGTCGTCAACCAGCTGAAGGATCGTCTCGGCGCCAACGTCGTGCCGATCCAGATCAACTGGGGCTCCGAGGACGAGTTCAAGGGCGTCATCGACCTCATCCAGATGAAGGCCATCCTGTGGGATGAAGACAACTTCGGGATGAACTACGACCTCGTTGATATCCCGGCGGAGCTCCAGGAGACCGCCGAAGAGTATCGCGAGCAGATGGTCGAGGCCGCCGCCGAGGCGTCCGAAGAGCTGATGGACAAGTACCTCGAAGAGGGCGAGCTGACCAACGACGAGATCAAGGCTGGTCTGCGTCGTCGTACCCTCGACAACGAGATCGTGCTGGTCACTTGTGGCTCTGCGTTCAAGAACAAGGGCGTTCAGGCCGTTCTCGATGGCGTCATCGAGTACATGCCGTCTCCCACCGAGGTCAAGGCGATCGAAGGTGAGCTCGACGACAAGGACGGCACCATCGCGACCCGTGAGGCCGATGACAGTGCGCCTTTCGCCGCGCTGGCGTTCAAGATCGCGACCGACCCCTTCGTTGGCACCCTGACCTTCATCCGCGTCTACTCCGGCGTGCTGAAGTCAGGCGACAGCGTCTACAACTCCGTCAAGCAGAAGAAGGAGCGCGTCGGTCGTATCGTCCAGATGCACTCCAACTCGCGCGAGGAGATCAAGGAAGTTCTGGCCGGCGACATCGCCGCCTGTATCGGCCTGAAGGACGTGACCACCGGTGATACCCTGTGCGACCTGAACGACAAGATCGTTCTCGAGCGCATGGAGTTTCCGGATCCGGTTATCTCCGTGGCCGTGGAGCCGAAGTCCAAGGCTGACCAGGAAAAGATGGGTATTGCACTGGGCAAGCTGGCCCAGGAAGATCCGTCCTTCCAGGTCAAGACCGACGAAGAGACTGGCCAGACCATCATCTCCGGCATGGGCGAGCTTCACCTCGACATCATCGTTGACCGCATGCGTCGCGAGTTCAAGGTCGAGGCGAACATCGGCAAGCCGCAGGTGGCCTACCGTGAGACGATTCGTCAGAGCGTCGAGCAGGAAGGCAAGTTCGTTCGTCAGTCCGGTGGTCGCGGTCAGTACGGTCACGTACACCTGCGCATCGAGCCGTTGACGGCCGAAGACAAGGGCGACGACGAAGAGATGCACTTCAAGTTCGCTTCCGAGATCGTCGGCGGCGTGGTTCCGAAGGAATACGTGCCGGCCGTCGAGAAAGGGGCCTATGAGCAGCTCCAGAACGGTGTCATCGCGGGCTACCCGATGATCGACGTCAAGGTAACGCTGTTCGACGGTTCCTACCACGACGTGGACTCCAACGAGACCGCGTTCAAGGTCGCCTCTTCCATGGCGATCAAGCAAGGCGCTCCCAAGGCCAAGGCAGTTCTGCTCGAGCCGGTGATGAAGGTCGAGGTCGTGACCCCTGAAGAATTCATGGGTGACGTCATGGGCGACCTGAACCGCCGCCGGGGCCTGGTCCAGGGTATGGATGACTCTTCCTCCGGCAAGGTCATTCGCGCCACCGTGCCGCTGGCTGAGATGTTCGGTTACGCAACCGACCTGCGCTCTCAGACCCAGGGCCGCGCAAGCTACACCATGGAGTTTGCGGACTACGAAGAGGCGCCGTCCAGCGTCGTTGAAGCCGTCATCAACCAGAACGGTTAACCGTTAGCTAACGAAAGAGGTCATAGCAGTGGCTAAGGAAAAATTCGAACGTTCCAAACCGCACGTCAACGTCGGCACCATCGGTCACGTCGACCACGGCAAGACTACCCTGACGGCGGCCCTGACTCGCGTTTCTGCCGAGGTGTTCGGCGGTGACTGGCGTGAGTTCGACACCATCGACAATGCTCCGGAAGAGCGTGAGCGTGGTATCACCATCGCCACCTCTCACGTCGAGTATCAGTCCGAGGAGCGTCACTACGCTCACGTCGACTGCCCGGGACACGCTGACTACGTCAAGAACATGATCACCGGTGCTGCCCAGATGGACGGCGCTATCCTGGTCTGTTCCGCTGCTGACGGCCCCATGCCGCAGACTCGCGAGCACATCCTGCTGTCTCGTCAGGTTGGCGTTCCGTTCATCGTCGTGTTCCTGAACAAGGCCGACATGGTCGACGACGAAGAGCTGCTCGAGCTGGTCGAGATGGAAGTTCGTGAACTTCTGTCCGAGTACGACTTCCCGGGCGACGACACTCCGATCATCACCGGCTCTGCCCTGATGGCTCTGGAAGGCAAGGACGACAACGGCATGGGTACTACCGCCGTTGCCAACCTGATCAAGGCTCTGGATGCTTACATCCCCGAGCCGGAGCGTGCTGTCGACCAGCCGTTCCTGATGCCGATCGAAGACGTGTTCTCCATCTCTGGTCGCGGTACCGTTGTGACCGGTCGTGTCGAGCGCGGCATCGTCAAGCCGGGCGAAGAGATCGAGATCGTTGGTATCAAGGACACCACCAAGACTACCGTTACCGGTGTCGAGATGTTCCGTAAGCTGCTCGACGAAGGTCGTGCTGGCGAGAACGTCGGTGCCCTGCTGCGTGGTACCAAGCGTGACGAAGTCGAGCGTGGTCAGGTTCTGGCCAAGCCGGGCACCATCACTCCGCACACCCAGTTCGAGGCGGAAGTGTACGTGCTGAGCAAGGACGAGGGTGGTCGTCACACTCCGTTCTTCAAGGGCTACCGTCCGCAGTTCTACTTCCGTACCACCGACATCACCGGTACTTGTGAACTGCCGGAAGGCGTCGAGATGGTCATGCCGGGCGACAACGTCCAGATGGTCGTCAACCTGATCGCTCCGATCGCCATGGACGAAGGTCTGCGCTTCGCCATCCGCGAAGGCGGCCGTACCGTCGGCGCTGGCGTCGTGGCCAAGATCCTGGTCTAAATCAGACCGGTGATCACCGAAGGGGGCTCCGCAAGGAGCCCCCTTTTCTGCGCATCGTCATTGAGGGTTTGACTCTCGATGGCGCGGCGCATATAATGCGCATCCTTTGAATGCGTGGGTTGACGGCTCGCGCCGTCAAGTTCCATTGGAGTTAGGGCAAATGCAGAACCAGAAGATTCGCATTCGGTTGAAGGCTTTCGACCATCGCCTGATCGACCAGTCCGCCGCGGAGATTGTTGAAACCGCCAAGCGTACCGGCGCCCAGGTTCGTGGTCCGATTCCTCTGCCGACCAATCGCGAGCGTTACACCGTGCTGGTTTCTCCGCACGTGAACAAGGACGCCCGTGATCAGTACGAGATTCGTACCCACAAGCGTGTGCTCGACATCGTCGAGCCGACCGAGAAGACCGTTGATGCCCTGATGAAGCTCGACCTCGCCGCTGGCGTGGACGTGCAAATCAAGCTCGACTGATATCACTAGACACCGCGGCCCAGCGTCCCTCTCACCCAGTAGAGGTTCAGCAGCCGCCACGCCGGGATGGCGTTACACAACGTGCTAGTGGAATGCTCTGGAAAGGGCAGCCATAGCGGGTGATAGCCCCGTACACTAAAGGAGACTAAGCATGACTATCGGTTTGGTCGGTAGGAAGGCCGGCATGACCCGTGTCTTCACCGAAGACGGCGCGTCTGTGCCCGTAACCGTTATCGAGGTTGATCCCAACCGCGTGACCTGCGTGAAGTCTGTCGAATCCGACGGCTACGCCGCGGTCCAGGTGACAACCGGCTCCCGCAAAGCCAAGCATCTGTCCAAGGCCCAAGCTGGCCTGTACGCCAAGGCAGGTGTCGAGGCTGGTCGTTCCCTGATGGAGTTCCGCCTGAGCGAAGGCGACGAAGCTCCGGAAGTGGGCGGCGAACTCACCGTATCCCTCTTCGAAGCTGGTCAAAGCGTTGACGTGACCGGCACCTCCAAGGGTAAGGGCTTCCAGGGCGCAGTGAAGCGCTGGAACTTCCGTACCCAGGACAACAGCCACGGTAACTCTCTGTCCCACCGTGCTCCGGGTTCCATCGGCATGTGCCAGACCCCGGGCCGCGTGTTCAAGGGCAAGAAGATGGCCGGCCAGATGGGCAACGCACGTTGCACCGTTCAGAGCCTGGAAATCGTCCGTGTCGATGCCGAGCGCAACCTGCTGCTGATCAAAGGCGCCGTTCCTGGTGCTACCGGCAGTGATGTCATCGTGCGCAGCGCCGTCAAAGCTGGCTGAAGGGGAACTTTCCAATGAATCTGAATCTTGCAGGTGCAAGCGCCGGGACCGTTGAGCTGTCCGACGCTACCTTTGGCAAAGAATTCAACGAAGCGCTCGTGCACCAGGTCGTCACCGCCTATCTGGCTGGTGGTCGTCAGGGCACCCGCGCCCAGAAGAACCGCTCCGACGTCCGTGGCGGCGGCAAGAAGCCGTGGCGCCAGAAGGGCACCGGTCGCGCTCGCGCCGGTACCATTCGCTCGCCGATCTGGCGCAGCGGTGGTGTGACCTTCGCGGCCCGTCCGCAGGACCACTCCCAGAAGGTCAACCGCAAGATGTACCGTGCGGCCATGCGCTCGATTCTGTCCGAGCTGGTCCGTCAGGAGCGTCTTGTTGCCGTTGATGCCTTCTCTGTCGAGTCACCCAAAACCAAGCAGCTGGTCGCCAAGCTTTCCGACCTGGGCCTGGAGAAGGTGCTGATCGTCACCGAAGAAGTCGACGAGAACCTGTACCTGGCAGCCCGCAACATCCCCAACGTGGATGTGGTGGACGTCGCCGCCGCCGACCCGGTCAGCCTGGTCGCCTTCGACAAGGTCCTGGCTACCGTCTCCGCACTGCG
The DNA here is from genome assembly GCF_019802175.1 of Halomonas sp. DP5N14-9. Classification (NCBI taxonomy): domain Bacteria; kingdom Pseudomonadati; phylum Pseudomonadota; class Gammaproteobacteria; order Oceanospirillales; family Halomonadaceae; genus Halomonas; species Halomonas sp. DP5N14-9. The sequence goes on along the minus strand of NZ_JAHVHR010000030.1, from coordinate 197,426 downwards.
CAAATTCGAGGAGAAGCTGGCATGAACCAGGAGCGTGTATTCAAGGTTCTGCTTGGTCCGCACGTGACCGAGAAGGCCGCCATGGCCGCCGAGCGTAACCAGTACGTGTTCAAGGTGGCGAGTGACGCAACCAAGCCCGAGATCAAGGCTGCCGTCCAGGAGCTGTTCGGCAAGAAGGTCGACCGCGTTTCTGTTCTGAACGTGAAGGGCAAGACCAAGCGCACCGCGCATGGTGTTGGTATGCGCAAGGGTTATCGCAAGGCGTACGTGACACTGGCCGCCGGCGAGACGCTTGAAGACTTCTCTGGCGCCGAGTAAAGGCAGGAGTACGGATCATGGCAATCGTCAAGACAAAACCCACATCCGCCGGTCGTCGCCACGTCGTCAAGATTGTTGGTGAGGAACTGTACAAGGGCCGCGCTTACGCGCCGTTGCTCGAGAAGCAGTCCAAGTCCGGTGGTCGTAACAACCAGGGTCGCATCACCACTCGCCACGTCGGCGGTGGTCATCGCAACCACTATCGGATCATCGACTTCAAGCGCACCAAGGATGGCGTTCCGGCCATCGTCGAGCGTCTGGAGCATGACCCGAACCGTAGCGCCCACATCGCGCTGCTGAAGTACATCGACGGTGAGCGTCGCTACATCATCGCCCCCAAGGGCGTGAGTGCCGGTGATCGCCTCGAGTCCGGCGTCAATGCGCCGATCAAGAAGGGCAACGCACTGCCGCTGCGCAACATCCCGCTGGGTTCCACGGTGCACTGCATCGAACTGAAGCCTGGCAAGGGTGCTCAGATCGCACGCAGCGCCGGTACCAGCGCCCAGCTGGTGGCTCGTGAAGGCAACTACGCCACCCTGCGTCTGCGCTCCGGCGAGATGCGCAAGGTGCTGGCCGAGTGCCGCGCGACCCTGGGTGAGGTGAGCAATTCCGAGCACAGCCTGCGTCAACTTGGCAAGGCCGGTGCAAAGCGCTGGAGAGGTGTGCGCCCGACTGTTCGCGGTGTCGCGATGAACCCGGTGGATCACCCGCACGGTGGTGGTGAAGGCCGCACCAGCGGTGGTCGTCATCCGGTGTCCCCGTGGGGTATGCCCACCAAGGGCCACAAGACCCGCAAGAACAAGCGCACCGACAAGCTGATCGTCCGCCGCCGCAAGGCTCGCGGTTAAGATCCCACGCCAAGACATTAAGAGGTAACGGCTGTGCCACGTTCACTGAAGAAAGGTCCTTTTGTAGACCTTCATCTGCTGAAAAAGGTTGAGACTGCAGCGGAAAAGAACGATCGCAAACCGATCAAGACCTGGTCGCGTCGTTCAATGGTCCTGCCCAACATGGTCGGGCTCACCATTGCAGTCCATAACGGTCGCCAACACGTCCCGGTGCACGTCTCCGAGGAAATGGTTGGCCACAAGCTGGGCGAATTCGCTGCTACCCGCACCTATCGCGGCCATGCGGCGGATAAGAAAGCCAAACGGTAAGCCAGAGAGGATTAAGAGATGGAAGTCACAGCAAAGCTGCGTGGCGCCAGTTTATCCGCCCAGAAGGCCCGTTTGGTGGCTGATCAGGTGCGCGGTAAGCCTGTCGCCGAAGCAATCGACCTGCTGACCTTCTCACCGAAGAAGGCGGCCAAGCTGGTCAAGAAGGTGCTGCAGTCCGCCATCGCGAATGCGGAAGAAAACAACGGCATGGACATCGACGAGCTGCGCGTCTCGACCATCTGTGTCGATGAGGGTACGACGCTCAAGCGCATCCGTCCGCGCGCCAAAGGCCGTGCGGATCGCATTTTGAAGCGCACTTGCCACATCACCGTCAAGGTAGCCGAGAAGTAGGAGTCGACCAGATGGGTCAGAAAGTCAATCCGACAGGCATCCGACTGGGTATCGTCAAAGACCATACCTCTGTCTGGTACGCCGAGCGCGGCGCCTATGCCGATAAGCTCAACAACGACCTCGCGGTGCGTAGCTTCCTGGAAGAGCGTCTGAAAAACGCCTCCGTTAGCAAGATCACCATCGAGCGTCCCGCGAACAACGCGCGCATCACCATTCACACTGCCCGTCCGGGCATCGTGATTGGCAAGAAGGGCGAAGATGTCGATCGCCTGCGTCGCGACGTCACCGAGATGATGGGCGTGCCTGTTCACGTCAACATCGAGGAAGTTCGCAAGCCCGAGCTGGATGCTCAGCTCGTCGCACAGAACATTGCCGGCCAGCTCGAGCGCCGTGTGATGTTCCGTCGCGCCATGAAGCGCGCTGTCCAGAACGCCATGCGTCTGGGCGCTGGCGGCATCAAGGTGCAGCTCTCCGGTCGCCTCGGCGGCGCGGAAATTGCCCGCACCGAGTGGTACCGCGAAGGTCGTGTTCCGCTGCATACCCTGCGTGCGGACATCGATTACGCCACCTACGAAGCAAAGACCACCTACGGCATCATCGGTGTCAAGGTCTGGGTCTTCAAGGGTGAAATCCTCGGGGGCATCGAGGAGGTCCGCGCCAAGGCGAAGCAGAGCCAGGCAGCGCCCTCCAAGAAGAAAGGTTCCAGGTAAGGGGAGAGCGATTCGATGTTACAACCCAAGCGTACAAAATTCCGTAAGGTGCAGAAGGGCCGCAACCGTGGCCTGGCGCATCGCGGAAGCAAAGTGAGCTTCGGCGAGTTCGGCCTCAAGGCCACCGGCCGCGGTCGTGTCACCGCCCGTCAGATCGAAGCTGGCCGTCGTGCCATCACCCGTCACGTCAAGCGTGGCGGCAAGATCTGGATCCGTGTCTTCCCGGACAAGCCGATTTCCAAGAAGCCCCTGGAAGTCCGGATGGGTAAAGGTAAGGGCTCCGTCGAGTACTGGGTCGCACAGATTCAGCCCGGTCGTGTCCTTTACGAGATCGAAGGCGTTTCCGAGGAACTGGCCCGCGAAGCTTTCGCACTGGCCGCTCAGAAATTCCCGGTCTCCACCACCTTTGTGAAACGGACGGTGATGTGATGAAAGCCCAGGAAATTCGTGAAAAGTCCGCCGAGCAGCTCAATGAGCAGCTCCTCGAACTCCTCCGCGAGCAGTTCAACCTGCGCATGCAGAAGGCCACCGGCCAGCTGAGCCAGACTCATCTGCTCAAGCAGGTTCGTCGGGATATCGCCCGCGTGAAGACTGTGCTCAACGAGAAGGCAGGTGTCTGAGATGGCCGAAGAGAAAAAAGCCCGTACGCTCACCGGCAAGGTGGTGAGCGACAAGATGGACAAGTCCATCGTTGTAATGATCGAGCGTCGTGAGCGCCACCCGATCTACGGCAAATACGTTAAGCGCTCCACCAAGCTGCACGCCCACGACGAGACCAACCAGGCCAAGGCCGGTGACACGGTATCCATCCAGGAATGCCGTCCGCTGTCCAAGAAGAAGGCCTGGACCCTGGTCGAGGTTGTCGAACAGGCCAAGGGTTAAGGCCACGGCCTTAACCTCGTGCAGTCAGTTTAGGTTTGGAGAAAACCGATGATTCAGACTCAGACAATGCTGGATGTCGCCGACAACAGCGGAGCGCGCCGGGTGCAGTGCATCAAGGTGCTGGGTGGTTCACACCGCCGCTACGCTCGCGTTGGTGACGTCATCAAGGTCACGGTGAAGGAAGCTATTCCGCGCGGCAAGGTCAAGAAAGGCCAGGTGCTGAAAGCGGTAGTTGTCCGGACCCGCAGTGGCGTCCGTCGCAGCGACGGTTCGCTGATTCGCTTCGATGGAAATGCGGCCGTCTTGTTGAACAACACCAACGAGCAGCCGATCGGTACCCGTATCTTCGGGCCGGTGACGCGTGAACTTCGCAACGAGAAGTTCATGAAGATCATTTCCTTAGCGCCTGAAGTGCTGTAAGGGAGCGAGGCGACATGCAAAAGATCAAACGTGATGATGAAGTGATCGTCATCGCCGGCAAGGACAAGGGTAAGCGCGGTACCGTGAAGCGCGTCCTCAAGGACGAGCGGTTCGTGGTAGCGGGTGTGAACATGATCAAGCGTCACACCAAGCCGAACCCCATGGCCGGCAATCAGGGCGGTATCGTCGAGCGCGAGGCTCCGATTCACGCGTCCAACGTAGCCATCTTCAATCAGGAGACCGGTAAGGCGGATCGCGTCGGCTTCCAGATCAAGGAAGACGGTACCAAGGTACGTATCTACAAGTCGACGCAAGCGCAGATCGACGCCTAACGCGAGTCGGGTAGCAAAATGGCGAACTTGAAAGAACGTTATCAAAACGAGGTGGTGGCTCAACTGAAAGAGCAGTTCAGCTACGCCAACGTTATGCAGGTACCCCGGATCACCAAGGTGACTCTGAACATGGGTATCGGCGAAGCGACCAGCGATAAAAAGCTGATCGACGCTGCCGTCGGCGACCTGGAGAAGCTCTCCGGTCAGAAGCCGATGGTGACCAAGGCACGTAAGTCCATCGCGGGCTTCAAGGTGCGTGAAGGCTGGCCGATCGGCGTGAAGGTCACACTGCGCAGTGAGCGCATGTGGGACTTCCTCGATCGCCTGGTGAATATCGCGATCCCCCGCGTTCGTGACTTCCGTGGTCTCAACCCGAAGTCCTTCGACGGTCGTGGCAACTACAGCATGGGGGTGCGTGAGCAGATCATCTTCCCGGAGATCGAGTATGATAAGATCGACCGGATTCGTGGTCTGGATGTCACCATCACCACCACTGCCAACACCGATGACGAAGGTCGTGCGCTCTTGAGTGCACTGAACTTCCCGTTCAAGAAATAGGGGTGGGATCATGGCAAAGAAGAGCATGATTGAGCGTGAACTGAAGCGCACGCAACTGGTTGAGAAGTATGCTGCCAAGCGTGCTGAGCTCAAGGCGATCATCCAGGACGTGAACAGCTCCGATGAGGAGCGCTTCGATGCGCAGCTGAAGTTGCAGTCGCTGCCGCGTGACTCCAGCCCCGTGCGTCAGCGTAACCGCTGCCGCGTGACTGGCCGTCCGCACGGCTACTACAACAAGTTCGGCCTTGGCCGTAACAAGCTGCGTGAAGCCGCCATGCGTGGCGACGTGCCCGGACTGAAGAAGTCCAGCTGGTAACGCCACGTAGAATCATCAGGAGCGCAAGTTAAATGAGCATGCAAGACACTCTGGCGGATATGTTTACCCGTATCCGCAATGCGCAGCAGGCCACCAAGGAGACGGTCACCATGCCGTCCTCCAAGATCAAGGTTGAAGTGGCCCGCGTGCTGAAAGAAGAGGGTTACATCACTGACTTCGCCGTGAGCGAATCAGCCAAGCCCGAGCTGACCGTCAGCCTCAAGTACTTCGAAGGCAAGCCGGTCATCGAGCATCTGCAGCGGGTTTCCAAGCCGTCCCTGCGTAGTTACAAGGGCAAGGATGCGCTGCCGAAGGTCGCCGATGGCCTGGGTGTCGCGATCGTCACCACCTCCAAGGGTGTGATGACAGATCGTGCCGCGCGTCAGGCTGGTGTCGGCGGCGAAGTCCTCTGCACCGTATTCTAGGAGTTTGGAATGTCCCGCGTAGCCAAATATCCGGTTAAAGTGCCCGCTGGCGTCGAGGTCAAGATCGACGGCGCCACGCTGACCGCCAAAGGCGGTCAGGGCACCCTCTCCATGCCCGTTCACGACGATGTCGTGGTCGCGCAGGAAGATGGCCAGCTGACCTTCCAGCCGAGCAAATCTGCTAAGAGCTGGGCCATGGTCGGCACCACCCGTGCCCTGGTTCAGAACCTGGTCACCGGCGTGTCCGAGGGCTTTACCAAGTCTCTCGAAATCATCGGCGTCGGTTATCGCGCTCAAGCGAAAGGCCAGACGCTCAACCTGACACTGGGCTTCTCTCACCCGGTCGACTATCAACTGCCTGAAGGTGTCACGGCGGAAACGCCGAAGAACACCGTCATCGTGCTGAAGAGCGCGGACAAGCAGAAGCTCGGCCAGGTCGCAGCGGAAATCCGCGCTTTCCGTCCGCCTGAACCCTACAAGGGCAAGGGTGTGCGTTACGCGGATGAGCAGGTCCGCCGTAAAGAAGCCAAGAAGAAGTAAGGCAGGGTTATGAACGCGAAGAAAGAATCTCGTCTCCGTCGTGCCCGCCGCGCTCGCGCGAAGATCCGCGAGCTGGGCGTGTCTCGCCTGTGCGTCAATCGTACCCCCCGTCACATCTACGCGCAGATTATCTCGCCGGATGGTGGCAAGGTCCTGGCCAGCGCTTCCACGCTGGACAAGAGCCTGCGCGAGGGTTCGACCGGCAATGCAGACGCCGCAGCCAAAGTTGGTGCGCTGATCGCTGAACGCGCCAAGGAAGCGGGCATCACCCAGGTGGCCTTCGACCGCGCTGGCTTCAAGTACCACGGTCGTGTGAAGGCCCTGGCCGACGCCGCACGTGAAGGCGGCCTGGAATTCTAAAGGGTTTTACGATGGCGAAGAACGAACAGCAAAACGGCGATCTGCAGGAAAAGCTCGTGCAGGTCAACCGTGTCGCCAAGGTGGTCAAGGGTGGCCGTATTTTCGGCTTCACCGCTCTGACTGTCGTGGGCGACGGTAACGGTCGCGTCGGCTTCGGTCGTGGCAAGGCACGTGAAGTGCCGGTCGCGATTCAGAAGGCGATGGACCAGGCGCGCCGCAACATGATCAAGGTGAACCTGGTCGGCGGTACCCTCCAGTATCCGGTCAAGGCACGTCATGGCGCCTCCAAGGTGTACATGCAGCCGGCCTCTGACGGTACTGGTATCATCGCCGGCGGCGCCATGCGCTCCGTGCTGGAATTGGCCGGCGTGCACAACGTCCTGGCCAAGTGCTATGGCTCCACCAATCCGGTGAACGTGGTCCGCGCGACCGTGAATGGCCTGGCTTCCATGCAGTCGCCGGAAGACGTGGCCGCCAAGCGCGGTCTCTCAGTCGAAGCGATCACGGGGTAATACACCATGGCAGCTACGATCAAGGTTACCCAGACCCGCAGCACCATCGGCACGTTGGCCAAGCACAAGGCCACCATGAAGGGCCTCGGCCTGCGCCGCATCGGTCACACGGTTGAACTGGAAGACACCCCTGCCGTTCGCGGCATGATCCACAAGGTCAACTACCTTGTGCGTGTTGAGGGAGAGTAATCCATGAAACTTAACAGCCTGAGCCCGGCACCGGGCTCCAAGCACGCTGAAAAGCGCGTCGGTCGTGGCATCGGTTCCGGTCTGGGCAAGACCGGCGGCCGTGGCCACAAGGGCCAGAAGTCGCGCAGCGGTGGCAGCGTGAAGCCCGGCTTCGAGGGCGGTCAGATGCCCCTGCAGCGTCGTCTGCCGAAGTTTGGTTTCACCTCCGCCAAGTCTTTGGTTTCCGAGGAAGTCCGCCTGGCCGAGCTGGCCAAGGTCGCGGGTGACGAAGTCACTCTGGAAAGCCTCAAGGAAGCCAATGTGCTGAAGGATTCCACGCAGCATGCGAAGGTGATCCTTTCCGGCGATCTGAACAAGGCGGTCACCGTTCGCGGTCTGCGGGTCACCAAGGGTGCCCGCGCTGTGATCGAAGCCGCCGGTGGCAAGGTAGAGGACTAAATGGCCAAGTCAGGAAACATGCCGGCGATGGGCAGCGGTCTGAGTGAACTGTGGGCGCGTTTGCGCTTCGTGCTCCTCGCCATCGTGGTCTACCGTATCGGTGCCCACATACCCGTTCCCGGTATCAATCCTGACCAGCTTGCTGCCTTGTTCAGGGAGCAGCAGGGCACCATCCTGGGCATGTTCAACATGTTCTCGGGCGGTGCCCTGGAGCGCATGAGTATCCTCGCCCTCGGCATCATGCCGTACATCTCGGCGTCGATCATCATGCAGCTCCTGACCGCCGTCTCGCCCCACCTCGAGCAGTTGAAGAAGGAGGGCGAGAGCGGCCGCCGCAAGATCAGCCAGTACACGCGCTACGGCACGGTGGTGCTGGCCCTGGTTCAGGCCACCGGCATGTCCGTGGGTCTGGCCAGCCAAGGCATTGCCTATACGGCCGATCTCAGCTTCTATTTCACCGCGATCATCACCTTCGTGAGTGGCGCGGTGTTCTTGATGTGGCTGGGTGAGCAGATCACCGAGAAGGGCATCGGCAACGGCATTTCGCTGCTGATCTTCGCGGGTATCGTCGCCGGCCTGCCCGGAGCTGTGGCTCAAGCCTTCGAGCTTGCCCGCAACGAGGGCGCGTGGAATGTGTTGCCGCTGTTGGCGCTTAGCCTTCTGGGTATCGCCACCGTGGCGTTCGTCGTGTTCATCGAACGCGGCCAGCGCCGGATCACGGTGAACTACCCGCGCCGCCAGGTAGGCAACAAGATGTATGCAGGGCAGAGCAGCTACCTGCCGCTCAAGGTCAACATGGCGGGTGTCATTCCGGCCATCTTTGCCTCGAGCATCCTGTTGTTCCCCGCCTCCCTCGGTCAGTGGGTAGGTGCGGGCGACGGCATGGAATGGTTGCAGCGCGCGTCCCAGGCGTTGGCCCCAGGTCAGCCCCTTTATATCTTGCTTTTCGCGGCGGCGGTGGTATTCTTCTGCTTCTTTTACACAGCGCTGGTCTTCAACCCCAAGGATGTGGCCGACAACCTCAAGAAGTCGGGTGCCTTCCTGCCGGGGATTCGTCCTGGCGAGCAGACCGCTCGTTATGTCGACAAGGTCATGACTCGTCTGACCCTGTTCGGCGCTCTCTACATCACTGCGGTTTCCCTGATGCCCCAGTTCCTGATCGTAGCGTGGAACGTGCCGTTCTTCTTTGGCGGTACCTCGCTGCTGATCGTGGTCGTGGTCATCATGGACTTCATGGCCCAGGTGCAGTCGCACCTCATGTCGCACCAGTATGAGTCGGTGATGAAGAAGTCCAACCTGAAAGGCTACGGTAGCGGCGGCATCATGCGCTAAGGCGCCGCAGGCCGATTTGGCACGCCGCAAGCCGATTTTGGAGAGAACGATGAAAGTTCGAGCTTCCGTGAAGAAAATGTGCCGCAATTGCAAGATCATTCGTCGCAATGGCGCTGTTCGCGTCATCTGCACCGAGCCGCGGCACAAGCAGCGCCAGGGTTAATCCTGGCCTGAATTGAACCGGGTGCTGGCATACCCCTTGCCCTAATGACGGGAAGGGGGTATGCTATTGCGCCTTTTGTAGTTGATTAACCGAGCAAGCCGCTCAAACTTCGGAGTAAGCTGATGGCCCGTATTGCAGGCGTCAATATCCCGGACAACAAGCATGCGGCGATCTCGCTGACCTACATCTTCGGGATTGGCCGTACTCGCGCACAGGAAATCTGTGAAGCGACCGGCATCGCGCCGACCACCAAGATCCAGGATCTGTCATCTGAAGAGATCGACAGCCTGCGTAGTGAAGTCGGCAAGTATACCGTTGAAGGCGACCTTCGTCGTGATGTGACGCTGAACATCAAGCGTCTCATGGACTTGGGTTGCTACCGTGGTCTGCGTCATCGTCGTGGTCTTCCGATGCGCGGTCAGCGCACCAAGACCAACGCGCGTACCCGTAAGGGACCGCGTAAGCCGATCCGCAAATAACACGCACGTTCTGGCGTAAAGACAGGAATTGACATCAACATGGCTAACCCGCGTAGCAACCGTAAAAAGGTTAAAAAGCAGGTAGTGGATGCCGTTGCGCATATCCATGCCTCTTTTAACAACACGATCATTACGATCACAGACCGCCAGGGCAACGCTCTTTCCTGGGCGACAGCCGGTGGTTCGGGTTTTCGTGGTTCTCGCAAGAGCACCCCGTTCGCTGCTCAAGTGGCAAGCGAGCGTGCAGCAACTGCTGCAGCCGAGTATGGTGTGAAAAACGTCGACGTGCTGGTCAAGGGCCCCGGTCCTGGCCGTGAATCCGCCGTGCGTGCACTCAACGCCGCCGGCTTCCGCGTGCAAAGCATCACCGACGCGACGCCCATTCCCCACAATGGCTGCCGTCCGCCGAAGAAACGCCGCGTTTAAGGAGACAGATTCATGGCTCGTTACATTGGACCGAAGTGCAAACTGTCTCGCCGGGAAGGTACCGACCTCTTCCTCAAGAGCGGTGTCACTCCCTTCGAGAAAAAGTGCAAATCCGAACAGATTCCGGGTGTGCACGGCCAGCGCCGTCAGCGTCTTTCCGACTACGGCTTGCAGCTTCGCGAGAAGCAGAAAGTACGTCGCATGTACGGCGTACTCGAAAAGCAGTTCCGCAACTACTACAAGGAAGCCGCCCGCCTGAAGGGTGCGACCGGTGAATTGTTGCTGCAGCTGCTTGAGTCCCGACTGGACAACGTCGTCTACCGCATGGGCTTTGGCGCCACTCGCTCCGAGGCTCGTCAGCTGGTAAGCCACAAGGCGATTGCCGTCAACGGCAAGACCGTCAACGTGGCCTCCTACCAGGTCAAGCCCGGCGACGTGGTATCCGTTCGTGAAAAGGCCAAGCAACAGGCGCGTATCCAGAACGCCCTGAGCATCGCCGCCAACCGTGGCGACGTGGCCTGGATCGAACTCGACGCCAAGAAGATGGAAGGCACCTTCAAGGCCCTGCCTGAGCGCGGTGACCTGACTGCCGACATCAACGAGCAACTGATCGTCGAGCTGTACTCGAAGTAAGCGGTCCGTCCGCGCCGCCCTCCTCCGGGAGGGCGGCGGTTATTACCGAGTATTCGTTTGGCAGCCTGAAAGGTGTTCATATGCAGCGTTCAGTGACAGAGTTTCTCCGTCCTCGCGACATCAAGGTCGAAGAGATCAGCGCACACCACGCAAAGATCGTGCTCGAGCCGTTCGAGCGTGGCTTCGGCCACACGTTGGGCAATGCTCTGCGTCGTATCCTGCTCTCGTCCATGCCCGGCTGCGCCGTGGTGGAGACCGAGATCGCTGGTGTCGACCATGAGTACAGCGCGATCGAGGGTGTCCAGGAAGATGTCATCGAAATCCTCCTGAACCTCAAGGACGTGGCGATCAAGATGCACAGCCGCGACGAGGCGATGCTCTCGCTGAACAAGCAGGGCCCGGCCGTCGTCACCGCTGGTGACATCGCCGTCGATCACGACGTCGAAGTGGTCAACCCCGAGCACGTCATCGCCCACGTCAATGAAGGCGCCGAGCTCAAGATGCAGCTGAAGGTGGCCCGTGGTCGCGGCTATGAGCCTGCGGATGTCCGCAGCGAAGCCGACGACGAGACACGCGCCATCGGCCGTCTGCAGCTGGATGCGACCTTCAGCCCCGTGCGCCGCGTTTCCTACAGCGTCGAAGCCGCCCGCGTCGAACAGCGCACCGACCTCGACAAGCTGATCATCAACCTGGAAACCGACGGCACCCTGGATCCGGAAGAGGCGATCCGTCGCAGCGCGACCATCCTGCAAGAGCAGCTGGCAGCGTTCGTCGACCTGGAAGCCGACAAGGAACAGGAAGTGGTCGAGGAAGAGGATCATATCGATCCCATCCTGCTGCGCCCCGTAGACGATCTCGAGTTGACCGTTCGTAGCGCCAACTGCCTGAAAGCCGAGAATATCTACTACATCGGCGATCTGATTCAGCGCACCGAGGTGGAGCTGTTGAAGACCCCGAACCTCGGCAAGAAGTCCTTGAACGAGATCAAGGACGTGTTGGCTGCTCGTGGTCTGTCCCTTGGCATGCGGCTTGAAAATTGGCCGCCGGCTAGCCTGAAGGACGACAAGGCCACCGCCTAAGCGTCGGCTCGAGTCCCAGTTTGGTAAGGAATCACAACCATGCGTCATCGTAAGAGTGGTCGTCACCTCAATCGTACCAGCTCGCACCGCCAGGCCATGTTTCGCAACATGAGCGTGTCGCTGGTCGAGCACGAAGTGATCAAGACAACCCTTCCCAAGGCCAAGGAGCTGCGTCGTCATATCGAGCCGCTCATCACCCTGGCCAAGGAAGACAGCGTCGCCAACCGGCGTCTGGCCTTCAGCCGTACCCGCTCGAAGGAAGCGGTCGGCAAGCTCTTCAATGAGCTGGGTCCGCGTTACGTCGAGCGTCCGGGCGGTTACGTCCGTATTCTCAAGTGCGGTTTCCGCACCGGCGATAACGCCCCCATGGCCTACGTCGAGCTGGTCGATCGCCCTGTCGTTGAAGAAGAGGCCGTCGGCGAGGAGTAATCCTTTCGACAGCGCTTCGACACGACGCGAAACCGACACCTCCGGGTGTCGGTTTTTTTATGTCTGTCATTTGTCGACGGGACTCTTGGGCATGATGGTCGGAAGCTGGGCCGGCCCGAGAGGGCTGGCATCCAGGGGCAGCGATGACATAAGCGCCAGGGCTGTGTGTCCGCACGGCGTGGCTTCCCCTATGCTGTCAGTCAGGGACAAGGTATCGGGGGAAGGCATGCAAAGGACGTGGCAGAGGCTGTTGTCGATGCTGGTGCTGTCGCCAGTCATCGCCGTGGCGCAGACGCCGGGCGATCCAGAAGAAGCGGGCAAGGAGGCTGCCCAGGCGTCATCATTGGCCGAGGTGGGGGGCAGTGCGGCGCCCACGGTCGCCGCAGCCGAGGTGCGCGACTGCTTTGTACAGATGGGCCAGGGGGCGGTGGGTGACTGCATCGGACTCGCCGCCGACGCCTGCCAGCAGACCCCGGGCGGGGCCACGACCCTGGGCATCGTCGATTGTCTGGCCCAGGAGACCCGGGTCTGGGATGAACTGCTCAACGCCCAGTATCAGGAGCTGCGCGCGTTGATGCGCGAGCAGGACGAGGGGAATCCTGATGTGGGTATCTCCCGGGTGGACGCGCTAAGGGACGTGCAGCGCGCCTGGGTCACCTTTCGCGACGCCGAGTGCGGCTACGCCTATGCCCGCTATCAGGATGGCACCATCCGCAGCGTCGTCGCGGCCGCCTGTCAGCTTGAACAGACCGCCCGGCGGGCGCTTGCCTTGAAGGGCATCCTGCACGAGAGCAGCCTTTAGGTAGGGTGTGGCTGACGCTGCTGTGTCCTCGCGCTTCTGTGTGAAACAAAGAGCGAACCATCAGGAACAGAAAAGGGGAAGGCCTTGGCCTTCCCCTTTCGCTGCTTCTTTCATCGCTGCTTTCGATTGTCGCTGCGGCTACACGCGTTCCACCCGCGGGCCTCAGGCGGTCGCGGTTTCCTTGTCGCCCTTGCGCGAGGTGGGGGCGGCGCGTTTGAGCAGCGGCTTGAGGAAGCGCCCGGTGTGGGAGACCTCCATCTCGGCGAGCTGTTCCGGGGTGCCCTCGGCGATGATGCGTCCACCGCCGGACCCGCCCTCCGGGCCCAGGTCGATCAGCCAGTCGGCGGTCTTGATCACGTCAAGGTTGTGCTCGATGACCACCACGGTGTTGCCGTGGTCGCGCAGCCGGTGGAGGACCGTCAGCAGCTGGCGGATGTCCTCGAAGTGCAGGCCTGTGGTGGGCTCGTCGAGGATGTACAGGGTCTTGCCGGTATCGCGCTTGGCCAGCTCCCGGGCCAGCTTGACCCGCTGGGCCTCGCCGCCGGACAGGGTGGTGGCGCTCTGGCCCAGGCGGATGTAGGTCAGGCCCACGTCGACCAGGGTCTGCAGACGACGGGCGATGGCGGGCACCGGGCTGAAGAACTCCAGCGCCTCCTCCACGGTCATCTCCAGCACCTCATCGATGGTCTTGCCCTTGTAGTGGATATCCAGGGTCTCGCGGTTGTAGCGCTTGCCCTTGCACACGTCGCAGGGCACATAGATGTCCGGCAGGAAGTGCATTTCTACCTTGATCATGCCCTCGCCCTGACACGCCTCGCAGCGCCCGCCCTTGACGTTGAACGAGAAGCGGCCGGGCTTGTAGCCGCGTGAGCGTGCCTCCTGGGTGCCGGCGAACAGTTCACGAATGGGGGTGAAGATGCCGGTGTAGGTCGCCGGGTTGGAGCGCGGCGTGCGGCCGATCGGGCTCTGGTCGATGTCGATGATCTTGTCGAGCTGATCGAGCCCCTCGATGCCGGTGTAGGGCGACGGCGTCAGGGTAGTGGCCTTGTTCAGCTCGCGCGCGGCGATCGGCATCAGGGTCGAGTTGATCAAGGTCGACTTGCCCGAGCCGGACACCCCGGTGACGCACACGAACAGCCCCAGCGGCAGCTCCAGGGTGACGTCCTGGAGATTGTTACCCGAGGCGCCGGTGAGCTTGAGCATCTTTTCCGGGTTGCCGGGGATGCGCCAGGGCGGTACCTCGATGGCGCGGGTACCGGACAGGTACTGACCGGTCAGCGAGGCCGGGTTGGCCATGACCTCCTCCGGGGTGCCCTCGGCGACGATCTCGCCGCCATGGACGCCGGCGCCGGGGCCGATGTCGAGCACGTGGTCGGCGGCACGGATCGCGTCCTCGTCGTGTTCGACCACGATCACCGTGTTACCCAGGTCACGCAGGCGTTCCAGGGTCTGCAGCAGGCGGTCGTTGTCGCGCTGGTGCAGGCCGATGGAGGGCTCGTCGAGGATGTACATCACGCCCACCAGGCCGGCACCGATCTGGCTGGCCAGGCGGATGCGCTGGGCCTCGCCACCGGACAGGGTCTCGGCGCTGCGCTCCAGGTTGAGGTAGTCGAGGCCGACGTTGACTAGGAACTCGAGCCGCGCCGAGATCTCGTTGAGGATCTTCTCGGCGATCTCGCCGCGCCGGCCAGGCAGGCTGAGTTCGCTGAAGTAGCGCTGGGCGTCGCCGATCGGCAGGCGCACCACCTCGGGCAGGGTGGTGTCGTCGACGAACACGTGGCGGGCTTCCTTGCGCAGGCGCGAGCCCTCGCAGGTGCGGCAGGGCTGCACCGCGATATAGCGGGCGAGTTCCTCGCGGACCATGCTCGACTCGGTCTCGCGGTAGCGGCGCTGCATGTTCGGCAGCACGCCCTCGAAGGGGTGCTCGCGGGTGACCTTCTTGCCACGATCATTGACGTAGCTGAAGGCGATGTCGTCCTTGCCGCTGCCGTTGAGGATTACCTCGCGCTCGTGACGGGCCAGATCCTGCCACGGGGTCTCGAGGGTGAAGCGGTAGTGCTCGGCCACCGACTTCAGCTGGTTGAAGTAGTAGACGCTGCGCCGGTCCCAGCCCTTGATCACGCCTTCCGCCAGGGACAGCTCCGGGTGGCTGATCAGTTTTTCCGGGTCGAAGAACTGCTGCACCCCCAGGCCGTCGCAGGTGGGGCAGGCGCCGGCCGGGTTGTTGAACGAGAACATCCGCGGTTCGAGTTCGGCGATGGAGTAGCCGCAGACCGGACAGGCGAAGCGCGCCGAGAACGCCATGTCGTCCTGTTCGCCGTCCATGAAGTGGACCATGGCGGTACCGTCGGCCAGACCCAGGGCGGTCTCGAAGGATTCCGCCAGGCGCTGCTCGAGGCCTTCGCGTACCTTGATGCGGTCCACCACCACGCTGATGTCGTGCTTGCGGTTCTTGTCCAGCGGGCGCACGTCGTCGAGTTCCAGCACCTGGCCGTCGACCATGGCGCGTACAAAGCCCTGGGAGCGCAGCTCTGCCAGCAGCTGCAGGTGCTCGCCCTTGCGACCGCTGACCACCGGGGCCAGCAGCATCAGCTTGCTGCCTTCCGGCAGCGCCATCACCTGGTCGACCATCTGCGAGATGGTCTGGGCCTCGAGGTCCTCGCCGTGTTCCGGGCAGCGCGGGGTGCCGGCACGGGCGAACAGCAGGCGCAGGTAATCGTAGATCTCGGTGATGGTGCCGACGGTGGAGCGCGGGTTGTGGGAGGTGGACTTCTGCTCGATGGAGATCGCCGGCGACAGCCCCTCGATATGGTCCACGTCGGGCTTTTCCATCATCGACAGGAACTGGCGCGCATAGGTGGACAGCGACTCCACGTAGCGGCGCTGCCCCTCGGCGTAGAGGGTATCGAAGGCCAGCGACGACTTGCCGGAGCCAGACAGCCCGGTGACCACGATCAGCTTGTCACGGGGTAGTTCGACGTCGATCTGCTTGAGGTTGTGGGTGCGGGCACCCCTGACCAGAATCTTGTCCATTCCCACCTCGAAGACGCGGCAAAAGGTCGATTATACGTGGCCGGTCGCCCGGCCGGCAAAGCCACCGGTGAAAAGACGCTTGTGAAATGACTCGAGTGTCGGCATTTTCTGGATCGCCCCCAGGCGCTAGAATATGCGGTCCACCTTCGGGGCTCTCTCCCCGCTCTCAAGCCGGAATTCGTTCATGTCCAAGGCCAGACTCTTGTTAGCCTCCGAGCGGCGCGCCATCGTCGGTCTGGCGGGGCTCTACGCCACACGCATGCTCGGGCTGTTCATGGTGTTGCCCGTACTCGCCCTCAACGCCGACCACCTGGTCGGGGCCACCCCTCTGCTGGTGGGGCTGGCGCTCGGCGTCTATGGCCTGACCCAGGCGGTACTGCAGATTCCCTTCGGTCTGCTGTCGGATCGCATCGGGCGCAAGCCGGTGATTGCTGCTGGCTTGGGGCTGTTTCTGATCGGCAGCGTGGTCGCCGCCCAGGCGGACTCCATCGCCATGATGATTGTCGGTCGCAGTCTGCAGGGCAGCGGTGCGGTGGCCGCCGCCATCATGGCGCTTCTGGCCGACCAGACCCGCGAGCAGGTTCGCACCGCCGCCATGGCGACCATCGGTCTGTCGATCGGCGTGGCCTTTGGCGTCGCCATGGTGCTCGGCCCGCTGGTGGCCAGCCACTTTGGCCTGGCCGGGGTGTTCTACTTCACCGCCCTGCTGGCGGCGCTGGGGATGCTGGTGCTGTGGAAGCTGGTGCCGCCGGCGCCGCGCCGGCGCGGCCATCGTGACGTCGGCCTCGACCGCGGGCAGCTCGCCAGCATCCTCGGGCGCATGGACCTGTGGCGCATGGACGCCTCCATCTTCAGCCTGCACCTGATCCTGATGGCGATCTTCACCGCCGTGCCGTTCAAGCTGGTCGATGCCGGCGTCGTCGAAGCCCGCCATGGCCTGGTCTACCTGGTGGTGATGGGACTGTCCTTCGTCGCCATGGTGCCGCTGGTGATCGTGGCCGAGAAGAAGCGCAAGATGAAGCTGATGTGCCTGGGTGCCATCGCTACCATCACCCTGAGTCTGGTCGGGCTGGGCCTCGCCGGTTCGGGCCTGGTAGCCCTGGGCGCCTGGCTGCTGGCCTTCTTTACCGCCTTCAACCTGCTCGAGGCCACCCTGCCGTCGATGATCAGCAAGCTGGCGCCGGCCGGGGCCAAGGGCACGGCCATGGGGGTCTATTCCACCAGCCAGTTCCTGGGGGCCTTCCTCGGGGGCGTGATGGGCGGCTTCCTGGCCCAGCAGTTCGGGCTGTCGGCGGTGTTCCTGGGGGCCGCGCTGCTGGGGCTTGGCTGGTTCGTGCTGATGCTCGGCATGCGCGCGCCGCGCCACCTGTCCAGCGAGGTGGTGGCCCTGGCCGACGAACACGAGAGCGATACCCTGGACAACCTGATGGCGCGCTTTGCCGCCGTCGCCGGGGTCGAGGACGTCCTGGTGGTGCCAGAAGAGCGGCTGGCCTACCTGAAGGTGGATCGCGCCACCCTGGACACCGAGGCGCTGGCGCGGCTGACCCGTTCGTCGACCCAGCGCTCCTAGGTAGCGGTAGATAGTTGCGGTAGATAGTCGCGGCGCCTGGTGTCGGCACCTTGTCGCGACATCAGGTCGCAGCACCACGTCGCAGCACCACGTCGCAGCACCACGTCGCAGCACACTGTCTGCGCTCGAGTGCCGAGGCGTTCTTCACGGCGGCGAATCGTCTCGATCTCGCGTATAGTAGCGACATCCGCTTTTGTGGCGTCGACCGATCGACGCCGACCGATTGTCACCGGGGGCGTGGCAGCTATCCTGCCCGCCGGCCCGGCACCCATTGTCTGCATCAAGGAGTCAACCATGGCCCGTGGCGTCAACAAGGTCATCCTCATCGGCAACCTCGGCCAGGATCCGGAGGTACGCTTTACACCGTCCGGCACCGCCGTGGCCAACCTGAACCTCGCGACCACCGATACCTGGATGGACCGCCAGAGCGGCCAGCGCCAGGAACGCACCGAATGGCACCGGGTGGTGATGTTCAACAAGCTGGCCGAGATTTCCCAGCAGTACCTCAAGAAGGGCTCGAAGCTGTACATCGAAGGTCGCCTGCAGACCCGCAAGTGGCAGGACCAGAACGGCCAGGATCGCTACTCCACCGAGATCGTCGCCAACGACATGCAGATGCTCGATGGTCGCGGTGAAGGCGGCCAGGGTGGCGGCTTCGGCGGCGGCCCTCAGGGCGGCGGCAACTTCGGCGGTGGTCAGCCCCAGCAGGGCGGTGGCAACTTCGGTGGTGGTCAGCCCCAGCAGGGTGGCAACTTCGGTGGTGGCCAGCCCCAGCAGGGTGGCAACTTCGGTGGCGGCCAGCCCCAGCAGGGCGGCAACTTTGGCGGTGGCCAGCAGGGTGGCGCTCAGCAGAACCGTCCGCCCCAACAGGCACCCAACCAGGGCGGTGGTCAGAAGGGCGGCTTTGGCGCACCGGACCCGGGCAACTTCGACGACTTCGACGACGAGATCCCGTTCTAAGCCCCGTTCTAAGCCCCGTTGTGGATGCCATCAAATGGCGTCATTAGCAAACCAAGGAGGCCCTGCATCGGCAGGGCCTTCTTGCGTTCCGGGTCTTCTTTTTTGGTCAGCGCCTTATCAGTGCAGTGCCTCTTCTCGCCCAGTGCCTCTTTCTCTTGCAGCGTCTCTCTTCGGCCAAGGCGCTTCGCCTCAGGTGCCCGGGGTATCAGGGCGTCCTGGGCATGGCACGCTTGTGGGCGGTGCGTCGCCAGGTGGCGATGATGCGCTCGGCGTCCTCGGGGGCGACGCTCTCGCCGGTGAGGAAGCGGTCGATGGCGGCGTAGCTGACGCCGAGGGCTTCCTCGTCACTCAACTGCGGGCGCAGTGACTCCAGGTCCGCCGTTGGTACCTTGTTGACCAGGGTATCCGGGGCGCCCAGTTGTGCAGCCATGTCGCGGACCTGGCCCTTGGTCAGGCCGGCCAGGGGCACCAGGTCGCAGGCGCCGTCACCGTGCTTGGTGTAGAAGCCCATCACTGCCTCGGCGGCCTGGTCGGTGCCGATGACCAGGCCACCTTGAGCGCCGGCCACGGCGTACTGGGCGATCATCCGCTGGCGCGCCTTGATATTGCCCATCACGAAGTCGCGATGGGCCTGGTCGCGAAACTCAAGGCCTGCCTGCTCCAGCGCTTCCAGCATGGCGTCGCTGGCCGGCTTGATATTGACCGTCAGGCACTCGTCCGGCTGGATCGCGTCCAGCGCCTGCCTGGCGTCGTCATCATCCTGCTGCTCGCCATAGGGCAGGCGCATGGCGATGAAGCGTGCTTCGGGCAGTCGCTCCCGCGCCGCCTCGACCGCCCGCTGGGCCAGCAGGCCGGCGCTGGTCGAGTCCACGCCGCCACTGATGCCGAGCACCAGGCAGTGCTGGCCGGTGGTGTGAAGCTGGTCGATCAGAAACGCCTGGCGCCGCTGAATTTCATCCCTGATGTCCGCCCCGGGCTGGACTTCGAGTTCACGCGCGATGATGCGCTGCAACTGGTCGATATCGTCGTGGGTCATCCGTGCCTCCTTGCGGGATTGGGGTGTCAGTCGTGCTCACACCAGTAGGGCGCGAGCTTGCCGTCGCGAATGTCGCGGTGCCAGTCACACACCCGTTTGAGGGCATGATGGGCCGCCGCCAGGCGGACCTCGTTGCGATCCCCGTCGAAATGCTCGGTGGTGGTGATCACGTAGATCTTGTCCTCGTAGCGAAAGCCCCAGCCCAGGCACACCGTGCCCTTGGGCGGTCCATCCTCGGGTTCGCCTGGGCCGGCGATGCCGGTGTTGGCGATCGCCAGCTTGGCGTTGGAGTTGTTCAGGGTGCCCAGCACCATCTCCCGGGTGATCTCCTCGCCGGTCAGGCCGTAGCGCGAGATGGTCTCGAAGGGGATCCCGAGGTAGCGGTTCTTGGCCTCGGGCGAGTAGACGGCCAGTCCGCTGTCGATGACCTGGCCGCTGCCAGGTACGCGGGCCAGTTCCGAGGCGATCAGACCGGCGGTGCAGGACTCCGCGGTGGCCAGCTTGATGTCGTGCTCGGTCAGGTAGTCGACAAGATCTTCCAGCCATTCCATGGCGTGCTCTCCTGCGATGATGAGAGTGGGAAATGCTCGTTTTGGCAAATTCAGCATAGGGGCTGAAGGCCGGGTCTTCCAACCCACTCCTTGCGAGACGGATGCCTCTCCATCTCCACTGATGTCTTATGTTGCTGTGCAGCCAGACAGGCTAAAGTGATAAGCAGACAAATCATTTAGTGGTAATCCAGAGGGAGCGGCGGATGCAGGATCTGTTGTGGTACCAGTACGCGTTGATCGGGCTGATCTTCTGCTGGAGCGGCTTCGTGCGCTCCAGTCTGGGGTTCGGTGGGGCGGTGCTGGCGCTGCCCTTCCTGCTGCTGGTGCTCGATGAGCCACTGGTGTTCCTGCCGCTGGTGGCGGTGCATCTGTTGATCTTCTCGAGCTGGATCGCCTGGCGCGGCCATCGTCAGATCCAGCAGACCGGCAATACCGGCGACAGCAATATCGACTGGCGCTACTTGAAGCGCGCGCTGGCGATCATGATCGTGCCCAAGCTGATCGGCGTGGTTGGCCTCTTGACCCTGCCGGCTGAGCTGATGACGGCGGTGATCTTCGTGATCGTGATCGTCTACGGCGCCAGCTACGCCCTCAATCGCCCCTTTCGTAGCCGCAGCAAGACGGTGGACGTGGTGCTGCTGGCGCTGGGCGGCTACGTCAGCGGAGCATCGCTGATCGGCGCTCCGCTGATCGTCGCGGTATTCGCCTCCCATGTGGCCAAGCACCAGCTGCGCGACACCCTGTTTGTGCTGTGGTTCATCCTGGTGGTGATCAAGATGGTGTCCTTCATCATCGCCGGAGTGGACCTGCAGCTCGAGCATCACCTGTGGCTGTTGCCCTGCGCCATGGTGGGCCATGTACTCGGCGAGCGAGTCCACCAGGCGCTGCTCGGTGCTCGCTCCGAGGTGTTCTTCCGGGTGCTCGGGGTGGTGCTGGTGGCGGTCAGCCTGGTGGGCCTTGCGACCAGCGTCGGCTGATCGCGCCAACCGGCAGCCAGACGTTTCCACCTCGATGGATGGCGAGAGTCTGCTACCTCCAAGAGGGGCGCTGATCGATGAGCAGTTGGTGTAGAATATGGCCCTTTGGTGTCCTCGGGCGTGATGTGCGAGCGGTGGTTCTCGCCGCTATTCTTGTCGCAGCGTCTGGACACCGGCCGTAACGCCAGGGCGTCGTACGAGTCTCGTGCGGCGCTCTCATGGACGAGGAGTCGTCGTGAAGCTGCTGATTCTGGACGCCGGGCATTGTCTGTCCCTGGCCCTGGCGCGGGAAAGCAATCGGCGCGGTGATACCGAGCTGGTGATCGATCCCGCGACCCGCGTGGATCCTGAAGCGCTGCGTACGCTGGCGCCGGACGCGCTGATCATTCCCCCCTTGTCGCGCCCCTTCAGCGTGCCGCCCGCCGCGGTGGTCGAACACGCCGAGGCGGTCGAGGCCTGCATGGAGGCGTGCCGTGACGTCGGCATACCGCTGGTGTGGTGCGTCTGTGACCAGCTCTACGAGGATGGCCACGATTCGCCCATCGACGAGCACGTGATTCCTGCCCCCCGGGACGAGGGGCTGCGCCGGCTGGTGGCGACGGGTGACCGCATCCGTGCCGAGTGCCCTGAGCACCTGATCGTGCGGGTCGGTCCCATGTTCGCCCTGGAGGGTAGCCACGCCTGGCTCGGCGAACTGCTCGATACCCTGATCGATGGCGGCACCGTACCCGCCGAGACCGACGTGACCCTGTGCCCGACGTCCGCTGATGCCGTGGCCATGGCGCTGATCGGCATGCTGCAGCAGCAGTCCTGCGGCGCCAATGCCTGGGGCAGCTACCATCTGGCCGGGGTAGAGCCGGTCAGCGCCTATACCTTCGTGTGCATGGTGCGCACCCAGTTGGGCACGCGTCTGGAAGGCCAGGGCGAAAACATCGCGCTGGGCGAGGTGAAGGCGCTCAGCCACCACCATGATCAGCCGCTGCGCCGGGTACTCAACTGTCGCCGGGTGCTGGAAGTGTTCGGGGTACACCAGAAACCCTGGCGGCTCGAGGTGGGTCGCATGCTCGACACCTGGTGTCGAGCGCGGGAAGACGTGGCCTGCCAGGCGACGAGTCAGGGGAAGGACGCATGAATATGCTGCGCAGCGTGATCTTCTATATTGGCTATTTTGCCGCGATGCTGGTGTGTGGCTTGCTGTTTCTGCCGCCGGCGCCGCTGCTGCCACTGCGCTCGCGCTATCGGCTGCTCAACCTCTACAACCACTTCATCATCGCCTGGTTCAGCCTGGTGTGCGGGGTGCGCTACGAGATGAAGGGGCGTGAAAAACTGCCCGATGGGCCGGTGGTCATCCTGTCCAATCACCAGTGCGAGTGGGAAACCGTCTACCTGCAGTTGCTCAAGCCTCCGGTGTGCACGGTGCTCAAGAAGGAACTGTTGAACTTTCCGATCTTTGGCTGGGGGCTGCGCCTGTTGCACCCCATCGCCCTGGACCGCTCCAAGCCTGCCCGAGCCATGCGCCAGGTACTGAGCCAGGGAGGCCAGCGGCTCAAGGAGGGGTTGTCGGTGCTGATCTTTCCCGAGGGAACCCGGGTAGAGCCAGGCAAGCGTCGCCGCTACAACAAGAGTGGGGCGGTGATCGCCTGTCGCGCCGGGGTGCCGGTGGTGCCGGTGGCCCACAACGCCGGCGAATGCTGGCCGGGGCGTGACTGGATCAAGCGGCCTGGCCGCATCTCGCTGGTGGTGGGCGAGCCCATCGCCACCGAAGGACGCACCCCTGAAGAGGTGCTGGTCGAGACCGAAGCCTGGATCGAGGCGCGCCTGGAAGAGATCTCCAGCGTGCCGAGGCCCGCGCCCGAAGAACTGGCGCGCAGTGTCAGTCGCTGAACGCGATCCGGCCCCACTGGGGCCGGGCTTGGGGCGCTCGGCATCATCGCCGATCGGCGAGAGAAAAGGCGGTCAAGCCGTCGCTTCGGTGGTGTTTTCCATCTCCTGATAGCCTGTCCGCTGTCTTTCGGCAACGCTCAGGTCATGTACACGCTCTCGCATGCCGTGGACGTCCTTGATGCCGGGAATAAGTTGTTGCGGATGGGTCCGGTCTGCCGTCAGCAGTATCAGGTTGCCCAAACCAAAGAGCCTGAGCAGCAAAGGCTCTGATGTCGACAGGTCGCGGATGCGTGCGATCTCCAACTGATCCACGCGGCGATTCAAGACGCCGTGATAGTAGTAGACTCGGCGCGGTGTGATATCAAACTTGGTGTTGGCCAAGCCAATGATCTTGCAGATGGGGATAATAAGACAGATCGCCCAAAGCGCAATAACAACATGTGATTCTTTCAGAGGAAACAATGGGTCCCCGTAGTATATGCCGATGTATATCTCATAAAAAAATCGCCAGATTTGCTTTGCGAATAACGTTCCAATCGATGCGAGCAACAATCCAACTATCAGCGAACCCACTCCCGCCAGAATCGAAGGCTTCAGCGTTGCGATAACGCTTTCATTCGAGGTGCTGTCGCTCATGGTCTTCTCCTTTTGTCGTTGGTGCGGGCCAAGCGAGTGCGGCAGCTCCGAGCACGCAAGGGCTGAAGCTGCCACCTATCGCCAGTACTAGCCGTTGGCCAGGCGCTCGCGAATATTGTCGGCGCGTTCCATGGAGCCCGGGTGTGACGACATCAGGCTGCTTTCACCGCCGTCGAGCTCGGCGAACTTCTGGAAGCCGGTCATCAGGCCCTCGCGCGGGATGTCTCGCTCGGTCAGTAGATCAAAGGAGAAGTTGTCGGCGTCGCTTTCCTGACTCTGGGAGAACTGGGCGTTGATGAACTTCTCGCTCAGATCACCCAGTTGAGAGTCTGACAGGGTCGCCATCGCGCTGTTGCCGGATGCCGCCATGGCGTCTCTGGCGATCGAGGTAGCGTAGGCCGTCTGCATGGCCTTGCGGCTATGCCCCAGGGCCACGTGACCCAGTTCATGACCCAGCACACCCTCGATCTCGTTGTCGTTCATCATGTCCATCAGCCCGCTGTAGACACGCACGCAGCCGTTGGCCATGGCCCAGGCGTTGATGTCGTCGGTCATGTAGACCTTGTAGTTGACCGGGGTGCCTTCGATCTGGTGGCCCAGGCGGTCGGCAATGCGTTCCAGGCGCTGTGCATACTCAGAGTCAGGCGACGCCAGGACGGATTGGCTGTCCATCTGCTGGCAGCTCTGGTCAGACATGGCCTTGACCTCGGCATCGCTGATGGTGGCGGCGTTGAAGCCGGCGAGCCCGGTGTTGATCATGCTGTCGGTGGACATGTTCTCGCAGCCGGTCAGCAGGGTGGTGCAGCCAAGCACGGCGACAGAAAGCGTAAGGCGTAGGTTCATGCTCATCATCCTTGATGAAAGAGGGAGTCGGGATGGTTCCTGCAGGACAAGGTCCTGATCGGCGGTTGCGCGCGCAGGATCGCGACGGGAGTTTCTGGAGCGCAAGCTGACCGTGTTCGGAGTTGTAGCACGCGCTATTGCAGCGCAACAAACCTACCCATTTTTCGTGTTTTTCAGACAACACTTTGTCAGCAATATCGTCTTGCTCACCCTGGTAGTGGGAATAGCGCTATCCACAAACAACGACGGCGCCCCGAGGGGCGCCGTCGTGTTACTACCTGGCCGGGCTGGATCAGTCGTTGAAGCGCTGCAGCACCAGACAGGCATTGGTACCGCCGAAGCCGAAGCTGTTGGACAGTACGCGATCCAGCTTCACGCCATCACGGCGGCTGGTGACGATATCGAAGCCCTGGGCCTCGTCGTCCAGGTCGCTGACGTTGGCCGAGGCGGCGATGAAGTCGTTCTCCATCATCAACAGCGAGTAGATCGCTTCCTGCACGCCGGTGGCGCCCAGGGAATGCCCGGTCAGAGACTTGGTGGAACTCATTGCCGGGGTGCTGTCACCGAAGACCTCGCGCACCGCCTTGAGCTCGGCCACATCGCCCACCGGCGTGGAGGTGCCGTGGGTGTTGATGTAGTCGATGTCGCCGTCGACGCTGGCCATGGCCTGGCGCATGCAGCGAATGGCGCCTTCACCTGACGGCGCGACCATGTCCTTGCCGTCGGAGGTGGCGCCGTAGCCGACCACCTCGGCGTAGATCTTGGCGCCGCGAGCCTTGGCGTGCTCGAGCTCTTCAAGCACCAGCATGCCGCCGCCGCCGGCGATGACGAAGCCATCGCGGCTCTTGTCGTAGGGGCGAGAGGCGGTCTGCGGGTCGTCGTTGTAGCTGGTCGACAGCGCACCCATGGCGTCGAACAGACACGACAGCGTCCAGTGCTCCTCCTCGCCGCCGCCGGCGAATACCACGTCCTGCTTGCCGAGCTGGATCTGTTCCATAGCGGAACCGATACAGTGGGCAGAGGTGGCGCAGGCAGAAGAGATGGAGTAGTTCACGCCCTTGATCTTGAACGGGGTCGCCAGACAGGCCGAGACGGTGCTGCCCATGGTGCGGGTGACCCGGTAGGGGCCCACACGGCGCAGACCCTTCTCGCGCATCACGTCGGCGGCCTCCACCTGGT
This sequence comes from Halomonas sp. DP5N14-9, assembly GCF_019802175.1. Classification (NCBI taxonomy): domain Bacteria; kingdom Pseudomonadati; phylum Pseudomonadota; class Gammaproteobacteria; order Oceanospirillales; family Halomonadaceae; genus Halomonas; species Halomonas sp. DP5N14-9. The sequence continues at coordinate 171,906 of NZ_JAHVHR010000030.1, read as the reverse complement.
TGGCGCTGGAGGCGCCGCCGGACCCGGCGATCAAGCCGGTACGTTCGTTGGACACCTGCTCGGGCGTGAGGCCGGAATCCTCGATGGCCTGGGCCATGGAGACATAGGCGTAGGCCGCAGCGTCACCCATGAAGCGGCGCAGCTTGCGGTCCACCAGTTCGTCCAGGTCGATGTCGACCACGCCGGCGACGTGGCTGCGGAAGCCGCGCTCGGCGTATTCTTCCTTGAAACGAATGCCGGACTGGCCGTTCTTGAGTGCCTCGAGTACCTGTTGCCGGTCATTGCCCAGGCACGACACGATGCCCAGACCGGTGACTACCACTCGTCGCATGGGAGCCTCCTGATCAGAAATTCGCGGTGGAGGTGAACAGGCCGACACGCAGGTCGTTGGCCTGATAGATATCGCGGCCATCGACGGAAACGGTGCCGTCCGCCATGCCCAGAATCAGGCGGCGGGTGATGACGCGCTTGATATTGATGCGGTAGGTGACCTTCTGGGCGTCAGGCATGATCTGCCCGCTGAACTTGACCTCGCCGCAGCCCAGCGCCCGGCCGCGTCCGGGGTGACCGAGCCAACCGAGGTAGAAGCCCACCAGCTGCCACATGGCATCGAGGCCGAGGCAGCCGGGCATGACGGGGTCGCCCGGAAAGTGGCAATCGAAGAACCACAGGTCAGGGCGGATATCGAGCTCGGCGATCAGTTCGCCCTTTCCGTACTCGCCACCCTCTTCGTAAATGCGCGTGATGCGGTCGAGCATCAGCATGTTGGGGGCCGGCAGCTGGGCATTGCCCGGGCCGAACAGCTCACCGCGGCTGCAAGCCAGCAGTTCATCGCGATCAAAAGAGTGTTGCTTGGTCACTGGAGCGTTCCGAGAGTCGAAGTGATGTACGCCGCGCACGGCAATCTGCCGCCATGCGGCCTGCCTAGTCTACTGTTCGTGGGGGCTGAATGCACCCCGTGGGCCTTCGATCATGGTCGTGGTAGACAGAAAGTCTGCTTTGACACTACAGATTTCGGGCAAAGCGCCGATAACGACAGCACACTTTTTTCGCGTTCTCTATCGCGGGAGTCCAATTCGACCATGTGGCCTCGGTTATCTTTCAATCGCCCGCTGATCTGGCTCGGGCTCTCGGCGATGTCAGCCGTCCTGTGGCTGCCGAGCGTCTCGCTCAGGCTCGGTGCGCTGTTGCTGATGGCGGTGGCCATGTGGGACGGCTGGCGTCAGGTGAAGCTCGAGCAGCGTCGCTCGCGGTTGACCGAGCAGGTGATGCGACAGTCGGGGGAGGCGGTGATGATCACCGACGACCAGCACCGTATCCAGGCGGTCAACCCGGCCTTTACCGAGCTCTCGGGGTTCGAGCTGTCCGAGGTGGCCGGCCTCAGCGCCAGCAACCTGGCGGCGGCGCGCCATGACAGTGCCTTCTTCGAGCGCTTCTGGCAGGCGCTGATCAGCGCCGGTCGCTGGGAAGGCGAGCTGTGGCAGCGACGCAAGGATGGCAGCGAGTACCCCATGTGGCTGGAGGTCCAGGTGATCACCGACCCCCATGGCCGCGCCGAGCACCATATCGCCACCTTTACCGATATCTCGCTGCGCAAGGCCCGGGAGCAGGACCTCAGGCGGATCGGTCGGGAAGACCCGCTGACCGGCCTGCCCAACCGTTTCCGTCTTCATGAATTGCTGGCCTCGCGTCTGCGTCATCTGCGTGCCGGTGAGTGCCTGGATCTGGCGCTGATCGATATCGATGGTTTCAAGGAGATCAACGACGGCCTCGGTGTCAGCGCCGGTGATCGATTGCTGGCACGTTTCGGCAAGCGCCTGGCCGGGCATGTGGCCGGCGGTGTGGTCGGGCGGCTGGGCGGGGACGAATTCATGGTCCTGCGTACCACTACCTACGACGACCACGAGCGCTGGGTCGAGGGCTTGAGGAGCCATCTGGGGGAGCCGTTCGAGATCGACGGCAGCACCTTGAGGCTCGGCATTACCATCGGCAGCTGTCGTGCCCCGGAAGACGGCAACGATGATGGCGTGCTGTTTCAGCGCATGGAGGCGGCGCTGGCGTCCGCCCGCCGCCATGGCGGTAATTGCTGCCAGCGCTTTCGGCCTGCCCTGGACGTCGGTGACGGTCCCAATCTGACGCTGCTCAATGACCTGCGGGAAGCGCTGGCCCAGGGAGGACAGCTTGAGCTTCACTACCAGCCACAGCATCGACTCTCCGATGACGCCATGATCGGCATGGAGGCCTTGCTGCGCTGGCGTCATCCCCGCGACGGGATGATCTCCCCGGCGGAGTTCATCCCCCTGGCGGAGCGTCATGGACTGATGGCGCCGCTGGGTGACTGGGTGATTCATCAGGCCTTGACCCAGCTCGCCCACTGGCGCTCGCGGGGGCTATCGCCGCTGCCGGTGTGGATCAACATCTCGGCGATGCAGCTGTTCCAGGGCGACCTGGAGAAGACCCTGGCCACCGGCCGCGCGCGCCATGACGTGGCGTCCCAGTGGCTGGGGCTCGAGCTGACCGAGTCGGTGCTGCTGGACGATCGTGGCGGCGATATCGTGCCGCGCCTGGAGCGATTGCGTGACCTGGGCCATCGCATCGCCCTCGACGACTTCGGTACCGGCTATTCGTCGCTGGGCTATCTCAAGGAGTTGCCGCTGGACAAGCTCAAGCTGGATCGTGCCTTCATCAAGGCGCTGCCGGGTGACAGCGCCGATGCGGCCATCGTCAACGCGGTCACGGCGATGGCCCGAGGGTTGTCACTGGAGATACTGGCCGAGGGCGTCGAAACCGCAGAACAGCGCGACTACCTGCGCCAGGCCGGTTGTGATGAGGTGCAGGGGTACTTCTACGCCCGGCCGATGCCGGCCCACGAGCTCGAAGCCCTGTGGCGGGAAAGCGCTACCCGTCAAGAGGCCAATACCCGTCAGGCGGTGGCCTGATGGCGTCTTCCGCCCTTGTTCAGCCAGAGCGCCGACGCAGGCCGATGCCGATGACCAGGCACAGCGAGGCCCAGATCAGCGCCTGGGTCGGCAGCAGCCAGTCGGCCAGCTCGACGCCCGCCAGTGCCGCGCCGCCCAGGTAGGACGAGGGGCCGCCGATCAGGCCGCCGAGGGCGGCGAGCCAGGGGCGCGCCCATAGCCACTCCAGCGAGTGATGAATCAGGGTGGCGAACAGCGGCCATAGCCACAGCAGCCACAACGCCAGCGGACCGAGGCTCGGGCTCTGCGGGTCGAAGCGATAGCCGCCCAACGCCGCCAGCGAGCCATCGATCACGACCCCAGCCAGCAGAAACCCCAGCAACCAGCGCCATTCTCCGGGCTTGGCCAACCAGCGCAGGTGAGCCACGATCACCGCCAGGGCAATGGCTCCGCCGGCCCAGGCGCCCATCAGCACACAGCCGAACCAGCCCAGCTGGAAGCCCGCCACATTGAGCAGCGAGGCCTGCCAGCGGGGGGGCATCGGTCCCCTGATCACGGCTTGCCGAGCCGAGTTCGCGGCCGCGCATCGGGCTTGGCCAGCAACAGGTGGCAGGTGCTGATGGTGCGCTCCGCGAAACCCGCCTCGCAGTAGCACAGATAGTAGCGCCACATGCGCACAAAACGCTCGTCGTAGCCCAGCTTGCCGACCTGATCGAGGCTCGCCTCGAAACGCTGGCGCCACTCACGCAGGGTGCGGGCGTAGTGCGGGCCGATATCATCCAGATCGACCAGGTTCATCGAGGTGTGTTTCGTCAGGTTCTGCAGCAGTACCGTGGGCGATGGCAGAAAACCACCGGGAAAGATGTAGCGCTTGATGAAGTCCATCTCTCTGCGCGCCGCTTCATAGCGCTGGTCACGTACGGTGATGGCCTGCAGCAACGCCAGCCCCTGGGGCGCCAGCAACTGGTCCAGGGTCTTGAGGTAGCGCGGCAGGTAGTCGGCGCCGACCGCCTCCACCATCTCCACCGAAATCAGCCGGTCATAGCGCCCGCTAAGTTCGCGGTAGTCCTCGTTGAGCAGGGTGACCTGGTCCTCGAGTCCCTCCTCGGCCAGGCGGCGAGCGGTATGCTCGTATTGCTCGCGGGAGATGGTGGTGGTGGTCACCCGGCAGCCGCGGGTACGGGCGGCATGGATCGCGAGTCCGCCCCAGCCGGTGCCGATCTCCAGCAGGTGGTGGTGAGGTCTGACGTCTAGCTTGTCGAGCATGACATCGAGCTTGTGCGTCGAGGCCTGCTCGAGGGTAGCCTCCGGGGAGGGGAAGATGGCACTGGAGTACATCCAGTGTTCACGGTCCAGAAAGGTCGCGAACAGGTCATTGCCGATGTCGTAGTGGGCCGCAATGTGGCGCCGGGAGCCCTTGCGGGTATTGCGCTGCAGACGCAGCAGCGTGGACAGCAGGGCGCGTCCCAGGCCGGCCAGGCCGCCTTCCACATCGTCATTGACCCGGTCGATGTTGCGCGCAAACAGACGCACCAGTCCGACCAGATCGTCCACGTCCCAGTCACCGTCCATGTAGGCTTCTGCCGCCCCCAGGGTGCCGCCCAGCGCCATGCGCTTCCACACCCGACTGCGGCGTACCACCAGGGTTACGCTCAGTTCCCCCTGTTCCCCAAGCTGATGGCGCTCATGGCCGTCGACAAGGGTGATGCTGCCGTGGCGCAGTTGGCCCAATTGCGCCAGCACCCGAGGCTTGAGCCAGTGGCTGAGCCTGTCGCCGCGTCGGCTGATGGTGACGCCTTGTTCGCTCCTGAGTGTGGTCAAGACGGAGTCTCCTCGGATCTGGATGAGAGGCCTTCGGCCGGCGGTGGGTGATCGTGCAGCGGGACGCCCTTGAGCCACAGCCTGATTGCCTCCCAGTGGATGGCAGCCAGGGTCTTGGTGGCCATCCAGGGTTGCCGCGCAAGGCCGGCGAGCAGCGCCGGTCGGGTAGCCGGCCGGCCTGCCAGGGTCAGGGTGGCATCGAAGTGGCGCTGGCCATCCCGCCAGGTCTCCATGTGCATGGCGAGCTCACGCCCCGGGCTGTTGAAGCGCCAGTGGTAAGTCATGCCCATGGGCAGAAAGGGCGATACGTGCAGGTCCTTGTCGAACTCAGCGCGGTGGCTGTGACGCTCGGGGTCTACCGCGGCAGCGTAACGGGTGCGCTCGCGCCAGGGGGTATTGGTGACTTCACCGAGTATCGCGCCCAGACGCTCGCGTCCCTCGCCGTCGGGTTCGTGGTAGAGGTAGTAGAGCGAGATGGGATTGAACGACACCCAGGGAGAGCCAAGCTGGGTCAGCAGGCAGACCCGGCCCTGGGGCGCCTGGCCCAGGCGCTCGCGGACCTCGGCCCTGGCGGCGTCGGCCAGGGTTATCTCGCTGCCCCGTGCCGGCAGGTAATCCTCGCGCCTGAAGCGGGCCAGCGCCGGCCTGCGGGCACTGAAGCCGGGCACCCGGTCGAACAGTTCGGGCAGCTCCTCCAGGTCGAGCCAGGCCATCCATACGCGATAGGCAAACTCGTGGGGTCGCGGCAGAAAGCGCCGATGGCGCAGGGTGCCGCGGTAGATCCGCGAACGCGGCTTGGCGATCATGGTGCCACCGCCTCCAGCCGCTCATGGTCGCTTTCCTCGCAGCCCAGCGCCTTTGCCACCCGCAGCGCGCTCCATACGCCATCCTCGTGAAAGCCGTTGCGCCAGTAGGCGCCACAGAAGTGAGTACGCAGCGCCGCAGAGGAGATCTCGGCATGACGCGCCTGGGCCAGGCTACCCTGGGCCGTGAACTGGGGATGGGCGTAGCGAAAGCGCCCGAGCACCTTGGCCGGGTCGATGCTGTCGGCGTCGTTCAGGGTCACGCAGAAGGTGTGCGGCGCGCTCAGGCGCTGGAGGATATTCATGTCGTAGGTGACCGAGACCCGGTCAGCGTCGCTGCGGCTGTCGAGGCGATAGTTCCAGCTGGCCCAGGCGCGCCGACGGCGCGGCAGCAGGCGAGTATCGGTGTGCAGTACCACCTCGTTGTCGGCGTAGGGCAACGCCGACAGCACCTCGCGTTCGGCGTAGCTGGGGTCATCGAGCAGCCCGAGCGCCTGGTCGGCGTGGCAGGCCAGCACCAGTTGGTCGAAGTGTTCCTCGCCGGCATCGGTGCGCAGCACCACGCCGTCGTGTTCCCGACGAATACCGCGCACCGGCGTCGCCATGCGGATGGCGTCGGCGTAGGGCGCCACCATGGCATCGATATAGCCGCGCGATCCCCCTTCCACGGTGTACCACTGGGGCCTGTCGTTGACCGACAGCAGCCCATGGTGGTGGAAGAAGCGCAGGAAAAAACGTGTGGGAAAGGCGCGGATATCGGCCAGGCTGGCCGACCAGATGGCGCCCCCCATGGGCAGCAGGTAGTGGCGCTGAAAGTCGTCGCTGAAGCCATGGCCATCGAGATAGTCGCCAAGGGGCATCAGCAGGGCATCGCTGGACGTATCCTGGCCCGGTCGCGCCAGATCGGCGATGGCCAGTCGGTTGAAGCGCAGGATCTCGCCCAGCAGGCGGTAGAACGCAGGGCGCAGCAGGTTGCGACGCTGGGCAAACAGCGAGGTCAGGGTGTGGCCGTTGTACTCGAAGTCGCGGTCGGTGCGATGCACCGAGAAGCTCATCTCGGTGGCCTGAGCGTTCACCCCGAGGTGTGCCAGCAGGCGCTGGAAGTGCGGATAGGTGCGATCGTTGAAGACGATGAAGCCGGTGTCGATGGCGTAGTCCCGTCCGTCCAGGCTGACATCCACGGTAGCGGTGTGTCCCCCCAGCCGGTCGGCGGCCTCGAACAGCGTCACCCGGTGACGCGCGCTCAAGTAGCGGGCGGCGGCCAGGCCGCTGATACCCCCACCGATCACCGCGATGCGCTGGGCCTCGAACGGCGGTTGAAGGCGAGTCACTGGTTGCGTTCCTTGTGGGGGGTGGAAGCGTCATCGTCTTCGCGCCTGACCAGGCGCTTGCCCAGGGCGATCCTCAGCCGCAGGGGCAGGATGCCCATGAACTTGACCAGGTAGGTGAAGCGCCGCGGGAAGTGGATGTCCCGTCGGCGTGCCGACAGTCCTTCGAAGATCGCCTTGGCCGCCTGTTCCGGCGTGACCGCCATGGGCATGGGGAAGTCGTTGCGTTCGGTCAACGGCGTCTTGACGAAGCCGGGGTGGATGACGCTGACGTCGATGCCTTGATGGGCCAGGTCGAGTCGCAGCGACTCGAGAAAGTAGCTCAGTGCCGCCTTGGACGCGCCGTAGGCTTCGGCACGCGGAAGCGCCAGATAGGCCGAAGCACTGGACGTCGCCACGATCTGCGGGCGGGCACCCTGGCGTCGGGCCTTGTGCAACAGCGGCAGAGCCACCTCGATGCCATGGATGGTGCCGAAGAAGTTGGGTTCGAAGTTGTCGCGAACCAGGGTGGTGTCGACGCGGCCGCCGTCGAGGTAGACGCAGGTCCCGGCGTTGAAGATCACCATGTCGAGGCCGTCGAAGGCCTCGTCGATGCGTGCGGCGGCGTCCTGCATCGACGCGCGGTCGGTGATGTCGGCGGGGACCGGCATGGCATTCTCGTGATCCTTGGCCAGTCGTTCGAGGCCAGCCTTGCCGCGCGAAGTCAGGGCGACGCGATGGCCATCGTCGAGCAGGCGTCGTGCCAGTGCCTCGCCGATGCCGGAGGTGGCGCCGGTCAGCCAGATGCGCTGAGGGTTGGGGTCGCGTGCCATCTACTGTCGCTCCTTTTGCGGTGCGGCCTTGCTGTCTGAGCTTGCTGTGGGCTCGATTCAAGCTCGCTGCGATTCACGCTTGTCGAGATTCACTCTTGTTGTACAAGGTCGGATCAGAATTCTGGGCCTGCTGTCAGCTACGTATCGGCGCCGTCCATGGTTTCAGCCGACGGTGCGTATATTTACCGAAGGCGCGGGCATTGGCCGGCGCTGCCAGCCTCAACCGGCGGCGTATCGCTTGATGCTGCGTATCACCGCGCCGAGCAACGGCAGGCGCTCGTAGAGCAGCGCACCGGCGTCGAAGTGGTCCTGGTGGTGGACCACCTTGCCGCCGTCTGGTGAGGCGAAGCGCAATACCGAGCAGCCTTCTACGTCGATCTGGCGGCCTTTGCAAAGGCGCCGGTGGCGCAGCGCCATGGTCCAGCACACGAAGCCCCGGTCGCCGTCCCGCAGGCCATGGTGAAAGCGGAAGCGGCAGTCGATCACGTTGGCGTATAGGGCGTCGAAGTCGCGCTTCAGTGCCTCTATGCCTTCCACCCGATGCAATGGGTCGATAAAGACGATGTCACTAGAATATATACTGTATAGCTTTTCTGTACAGGTATTGTCTAGTTTATTGAAGGTGTCGCAAAAGGTCGCCAGCACAGGGTCCTGGATCATGGGGTGCTCCTTGTCGGTGTTGTTGTCGTCGGCAGATCGGACTGAGGTGGATCGGGCTTAGGTGGATCGGGCTTAGGTGGATCGGTCTGAGGTGGTCAGGGCTTAGGTGGTTCGGGCTTAGGTGGTCAGGGTTTAGAGGGTTCGGGCTGGTGCGGATCAGCAAAGGGACCTCAGAATGACTCTGGCTTGTGCCGGGCTATCTCACGCCAGGCCAAGCCAGACAGTGTCCTTATCCCGCGTCCTTCGACAGGCTCTTGAAGGCGTCGAGTGCGCGCTCGCGGGCGGCGCGGTGGTCGACGATGGGGGCGGGGTAGTCGAGGTCGGTGAGCAGATCCCGGGTCGGGGCATGTCGCTTCTTCGGCGCCAGTGACGCAAGCTCCGGCACCCAGCGCGCGATGAACTCGCCTTCGGGATCGAAGCGTTCGGATTGGGTGGTGGGGTTGAAGATGCGGAAGTAGGGCGCGGCGTCGGTACCGGTGGACGCCGCCCACTGCCAGCCGCCGTTGTTGGCGGCGAATTCACCGTCGACCAGGTGCTCGAGGAAGAATCGCTCTCCACGTCGCCAGTCGATCAACAGATGCTTGGACAGGAACATGGCGGTCACCATGCGCAGGCGATTGTGCATCCAGCCGGTGGCGACCAGCTGGCGCATGGCGGCATCGACCAGCGGATAGCCGGTGCGTCCTTCGCACCAGGCGGCAAAATCCTCGGGGGCATCGCGCCAGTCCAGGGCCTCGGTGTGGCGTTGAAAGGCCCGATGGCGGCATACCCTGGGGAAGCCTGTGGCCACGTGCTGGTAGAACTCTCGCCACACCAGTTCGCTGACCCAGGCGGTCAGGCCGGCGTCGCCGTCGCTCAAGCTACCGTCGTTGACCGCCATCACCGCCTGCATGCACTGACGCCAGGAGATCATGCCCAGCGCCAGATAGGGCGATAGCTCGCTGGTGCCGCGTCTGGCCGGGAAGTCCCGCTGCTCCTTGTAGCGCTTCGCCGGGCTGTCAGGGAAACCTCGCAGAAAGCGCGACAGGCGGTCACTGGCGGCCTCCTCGCCGGCCGGCCAGTGGCGACCATCCACGCTCTTGTTCGGATAGTCGGGGCGCTGGCTGGCGCTGGAGGACAGCTCCAGCGGCGCCTGGCGCTCCGGTGGGTCCAGCACCTCGAGTCGCTCGGCGCTGATGGCCTTGTGCCAGGCCTTGGCGAAGGGGGTGAAGACGCCGTAGTAGTCGCCCTTGCCGGTGAGCAGCTCGCCGGGACTGAAGGCCACGGCGTCGCGCAGGGCACGCGCCTCGAGGCCGCTGTGCTCGGCCTGCGCCAGCACCGCCTGGTCGCGCTTGACCTCATCGAGGGGGTACTCGCGATTGAAATAGAGGGCGTCGGCGCCGAGCTCCTCGGCCAGCGCCATCAGTGCCTGGGGGGCGTCATCGAAGCGCGGCACCTGACGCTGGATCAACGGGATATTGCGCTCGGCCAGGGCTTCGCCCAGGGCCTCCACGCCACGACACAGAAAGTCGAGCTTGTTGTCGCCGTGGCCGTGTTCGCGCCACTGCTGCTCGGCGTGCAGAAAGACCCCGATGACCGGGCCGCGTCGGGCGGCGTGGTAAAGCGCAGTATTGTCGTGAATACGCAGATCGCTGCGAAACCAGACCAGAGTGACAGGCATGGGGAGCTCCCGCGAATCGTGTCGTGGTTAGAGGGGGCATCGCGCCGCGACGGGGATGATCAGGCTGTCTTGTCGTGGCTCAGTGCTGGCGAATCAGTGGCCTCAGCCGGTCCAGCGCCATGGGGATGTCGTCACCGAGCACCTCGATCTGGCTGTCGGCCAGTTCGGCGGCGCGGATGCGTGCCACCGGGCCGCACAGCGCCAGCGGAGTGTCGAGCTGTTCGGCCAGGCGAGGCAGCAGTCGACGGACCACGTCGGAGCGTTCAGCCTTGCCGCTGCACAGCACCACCGCACCGGGGCGCAGGCGCTCCAGCGCCAGCGGCAGATCGGTGAACGGCAGCGGCGCATCCATCAGGGCGATGCGGTAGCCGCGTTCACTGGCGGCGAGCGCCAGCATCAGGGTCCACAGCGAACCATCATCGTCTGGCAGGGTGTCCAGCAGCAGGGTGGAACCACGGGCGGTGCGATTGGCGTGAAACAGGCGAATACCGATGCGCGTGCGCAGGAAGCTCTCCAGACTGCGTCGCTGCAAGGCCGCGCCAAGCTGCCCTTCCCAGCGCTCCTCGAGTTCCTGGACCACCGGCTGCCATAGCTCACTGATGCAGGTGCCGACCGGGTAGAGGGCCAGGGACTGCTGGTACAGGCCGTCCAGATGATCCATGTCGAGGGCATCCACCGCGCCCAGCATCTGGCGGCGCTGCGAGGTCCAGTCACCGGCGGCGGGCGGTGCCGTCTCGGCGGGCTCGGGCTGGGTCAACAGGTCCTTGACCTGACTGACCGGGACACCGCGGTTGAGCCATTGCAGAATACGCTCGACCCGCTCGATGTCTTCCCGAGCGTAGAGGCGATGCCCCTTGGGCGTGCGGCGCGGCTCGATCAGTCCGTAGCGCCTCTCCCAGGCACGCAGGGTCACCGAATTGACCCCGGTGAGCCGCGACACTTCGCGGATGGGGTAGAGAGGAGATTCGGTGGGGGGCGCCGTATGACTCATGAGGGCCTCGATGCGTGTCCTGGTGCGATTGTGAAGGCGCAAGCTGCGCCCTGTCCCTGGAAGTTGTCGATGGCGTAGGTGACTCGACGTTTCCGTAGCTGTACAGACGCTACAAAGTGTACAACAGTTTTACCGCTTTTCGCTCACGCTGATTGAACGTCTAGGCTTAGTCTGAAAAGTCGGCGAGCGAAGGTTAGACAAGGCAAAAATCGGTGAGACAGCGCAGTTTACGGGGTGTAAATGAGCATGTTGATCCGATTTTTAACGCCGTATTACCGAGCGTAGGCACTTTTCAGACAAGCCCTAGGGGGCTGATCAGGGGGCGGGTGACAGCGTCTCGCCGACCTGGTCGGCCACTGCGCTTGCCAGCGCCTCGACGAACACGGGGTGTTCTCCTACCGGCGCCAGCAGCGTCAGCTCGAGCCCCGGGTGTTCGCTGCGCAGGGCGTCGATCTGGGCAGGCACATCCTTGCGCAGATGACGACCGGCGGCGAAGAACAGCGGCAGCACCTCGATGCGGGTAGCACCGGCTGCGCTCAGTTCGGCCACGGTGGACTCCAGCGACGGCTCGCACAGCTCCATGTAGGACAGCCGGATCGGCGTGCCAAGGCGTGGCGCCAGGGCGTCGCGGAAGTGCTCGAAGGGCGCCCGCCAGTTGGGATCGCTGGAGCCGTGTGCAAGTAGTACCAGTGCGTATGACATGTTCGGTTTCCTGATGACCTGAAAATGGGTAAGCCTGCGACTGGCGCCCGCTTCAGGCGTCGGTGGCAGTACGATGCAGGGCCTCGGCGACGTGCACGCCCGACAGCCAGGCATCCTCGATACGTCCGCCGCGCAGACCGTCACCGGCCAGTGCCAGGCCATCCTCGCCGAGACGGTGATCGGGCGCCGCCAGCGTAAGGTCCGCGGTGGCGTAGCGCCAGCGATGGGCACCGCTGGCCGTGATCTGGGGCAGAGAGGAACCTGTCGGCAACCGGGTTGCGAGGGCCTTCTGCAGGGCTGCCGTCAGCCTGCTGGCCACGTCCTCGGCGTCGTCCTCGAGATGGCGCTGACTCCATTCGTCCCGGGCCAGCAGCGAAAGCGTCTCGCTCTGGTGCTCGCGCCCGGGCTTGCGATTGTGGCGAACCGCCAGGCGCAGCGGCCCCTGGTCAAAGCGTACCACTGGCCAGTCGGCGTCGATGCCCTCGAGCGTCAGCGCTGTGTCGAAGCGCACCCAGGCACTCCAGCAGGGCAGCATGCGGATCTCACGACAGGCCTTCGCCAGCGCCTCGTCGTGGGGGCGCAGCAGGGGTTCGGCCTGGGCCGCCGGCGCGGTCACCACCACCCGGTCGAAGGGGCCGTAGCTGTCGCCCTGCGGGTCCTCTAGCCACCAGCCGTCCAGGCGATCGGTCAAGCGGGTGACGCGAGTCGCCGCAAACAGCTCATGGGGGGCGGCCAGGTGGCGGGTGATGGCGCTCATGCGTGGAGTGCCGCAGTAACGATGTTGATCGTCGCCTTCCTCATGCCAGGCGCCCGAGGCGTCGACCCGATAGCTGGAGGGCGGCCAGGGCGTGGCCACCCCTGCGGCTTCCCAGCGGTCGACCTCGGCGGCGAAGGCAGCGTCACGCACGCTGAAGTATTGAGCACCCAGGTCGAGGGATTCGTCTCCCTCCCGGCGAGAACTGGCGCGCCCACCGGGTCCTCGGCCCTTGTCGAACAGCACCGCACGGTGACCGTGTCGGCGGAGCTGGCCGGCGCAAGCCAGGCCGCTGAACCCCGCTCCAATGATGGCGACCTGCAGCATCGACGGAAGCCCTCCTCGAGTCTGTGGTGTCAGTATCTTGGATGTAGCGTATAAGTGATGTACAACTTGAGTCAAATGAAGTCCTAGGCTCTGTCCGAAAAGTCGACGAGCGAAGGTTAGACAAGGCAAAAATCGGTGAGAAAGCGCAGTTTACGGGGTGTAAATGAGCATTTTGACCGGGCTGGCGCACCAGCCGATTTTTAACGCCGTATTACCGAGCGCAGGCACTTTTCAGACAAGCCGTAGACCGGCCAGCGCACAACCGACTAGGCTGAAATCAGGCTGGTCGCACGCTGCGGTGGTCGCTGCCGTCAGAGAGGGCCGACGGTATGTGGTCGGGACCAGGGATCGTTGTGTATTGCGAGAGGACAAGCTATGCGAGTACTGATCACCGGTGGCAGTGGCTTTGTGGGCCAGCGTCTGTGTCGACGCTTGGTGGACGCCGGTCACCGCGTACAGGTGGTCTCCCGCTCACCGGCGCAGGCGGCGAAGGTGCTGCCCGAAGGAGCGGATGTACGGGTCAGCGCGCTGGACTTCGTCGACGCGCCGCCGGGGGTGCTGGTCAACCTGGCAGGCGAGCCCATTGCCGACAAGCGCTGGAGTGACACTCAGAAGGAAAGACTTATCGATTCGCGCATCAACGCCACCAGGGAACTGGTGATGCTGTGCGAACAGCTGTCGCAGACCGCCAAGGCCCCCAGGGTGCTGGTCAGTGGTTCGGCCATGGGCTTCTACGGCGATCAAGGCGGGGGCGAGGATGCGCCGACGGTAACCGAGCAGACAGCGCCCCATGATGAATTTGCCCACCGCCTGTGCAAGCGCTGGGAACAGGCCGCCGCTGGAGTGAAGGACTTCGGCGTGCGCCTGGCGATCCTGCGCACCGGCCTGGTGCTGGATGAAGGCGGCGGCATGCTCAAGAAGCTGCTGCCACCGTTCAAGCTGGGGCTGGGGGGGCGGCTCGGCAAGGGCGATCAGTATATGCCCTGGATCCATCGCGAGGATCTGGTGGAAATGATCCTGTGGTTGATCGAGAAGGAGCACCTGAGCGGGCCCTTCAACGGCAGTGCCCCGGAGCCCGTCACCAACCGCGAGTTCACCGAAGCGATCGGGCGTCACCTGAAGCGCCCGACGCCCTTTCCGGTGCCGGCGATGGTGCTGGAGACCGCCTTCGGCGAGATGTCGCGGCTGCTGCTGACCGGCGCGCGCATGGTGCCGCAGCGCTTCGAGGAGGAGGGCTTCAGCTTTCGCTACCCGACCCTGGACAAGGCGCTGGACGACATTCTTTAAGACGGCGCGAGTTCCGCTGTTCGACACCGGCGGTCGCTACTGCCGGTCGATACCCCAGGCGACTCACGTTACGCCAAGGCCTTGCACCGGACACATCTCGCAAACAGCAGGAGCCCCGCGCTGTCGGTCGCAGCGCGGGGCCACCCTTAGCGGCTGTCGTCGTCGATGGTCACGATCACACGCACGGCGTCCAGGCGCAGGCGGGTGCCTTCGATGGCCTGGTCCAGCGCCTGGCGCTCGTCGCGCAGGGCGGTGATCTCGTCCTCGCGTACCGACGGGTTGCGCTGTGCCAGGGCCTCGAGTCGGGTCAGCTCGTTGTCCAGCGTCTGGCGCATGCGCACCTGGGCGGCCTCGACGATCGTCGGCAGCTCTCGCTGGGCCTCGGCCTCGGCGCTGTCGAGCAGGTCTCGCAGCTGGTCGTGACGACTCTTGATCAGGTCCCGCGCCACCGCCTTCTTGACCTTCTTGAGGTTCTTCGAAAGACCGGTGAAAGACACCTTGTCGGTGAGGTTGGCGCCGGACTCGTCGAGCAGCACCCGCACCGCGGTGGGCGGCAGGAAGCGATTGAGGTGCAGGCGCTTCGGTGCCGGACAGTGGGTGCGGAACACCAGCTCCGCCATCAGCCGGCCGGCAGGGATCGCCGGATGCTTGAGCAGGGCAAGGGCGGTGTTGCCCATGTTGCCGTCGAGGATGCGGCCCATCATCTCGCGCAGCAGCGGGTGTTCCCAGGACAGCCGCTGGACGTCGTCCCGGGCCAGCGCGCGGGAGCGCGAGGTGGTCACGGTGAAGCCTTCCTCGCCCTTCACCAGCCCTGGCAGGCCGTCGAGCATGTGCGAGCCCGGTGACAGCAGGGTCAGGTCGTTGCCAAGTTCGCGACTGTCGACGCCGAAGATGTCCAGCGCCTGGTCGAGGTAGCGTGGCAGGGCGCGGTCCTCGTCGAGTTCGACGATCCCCTGCTTGACCGACTCGACCCGCTCGGGACGGCAGGCGTTGAGCTCCAGCAGGCGATTGCGACCGGCGTCGCGTTCCGCCAGCTTGGCGTCGAACAGCGCGCGGGTCTCGCCGATGACTTCTTCCAGGGCCTCGTCGTCGAGCAGGCTCTCGGCCAGGTCGTCGCCGAAGGCGTCGAACAGGTCATTGCCGATACCGTGCGGCGCACTGAAGGCGTCCATCCCCTCCTGATACCAGCGCAGCAGTTTCTCGCCGGGGCTGCCTTCGAACACCGGCACATGGATCTCGATGGCGTGGCGCTGGCCGATGCGATCGAGACGGCCGATGCGCTGCTCGAGCTGGTCCGGGTGGAGCGGCAGGTCGAACATCACCAGATGACGACAGAACTGGAAGTTGCGGCCTTCGGAGCCGATCTCGGAACACACCAGCACCTGGCAGCCGTCCTCGTCATCGGCGAAGGCGGCGGCGGCACGGTCGCGCTCGACCAGCGACAGGTCCTCGTGGAACACCGGCGCCTGTACTCCGCCGAGCACGCGCAGGCCGTCGGACAGCCCCTGGGCGGTCTCGCGGTCGTGGGCGATCACCAGTACCTTGTCGTCGCCCATCTCGGTCAGCCGTTCAAGCAGCCAGGTCACCCGGGGGTCGAACTGCCACCAGGGTTCGGCGTTGAGAGGGTCCTCGGTCAGGGCGCTGTACATGCCGTCCAGATAGACCATCACCTCGGGGTGGTCGAGGCCGGTCTCGATCAGCAGCTCGTCGAGGTAGTCCTCGTCCCGCGCCAGGCGACGCAGCACTCGGCGATAGGACGACGGCAGCTCCAGCTTGTCGACGTGCAGGCGACGTTCAGGGAAGCCGCCTACGTGGCGACGGCTGTTGCGGAACATCACCCGGCCGGTGCCGTGGCGGTCGAGCAGCTGGTCTCGCAGCTGGGCGCTGGCCTGCTGGCGCTGTTCCAGGCTGCATTCGGGGTTGGACAGGGTCGCCAGCAGCGCCTGGCTGTCGCCGTCGTCGGCGACCGCGCCGATGGTGTCCCGGGCGCCGGCATCCAGCGGCCCGTCGACATCGCCCAGGGCGTCGATGGCCTCGGCCACCGCCACATAGCCCTGCTCTTCGGCGCGGAAGGCCTCCAGGTCCGAGTAGCGTTCGCGATCGAGCAGGCGCAGCCTGGCAAAGTGGCTGGCCAGCCCCATCTGTTCCGGCGTCGCGGTCAGCAGCAGCACGCCGTCGGTGGCGCCGGCCAGGCGCTCGACGCAGGCGTAGCCGGGGCCGACCTCGTCCTCGCTCCACTCCAGGTGGTGGGCTTCGTCGACGATCAGCAGGTCCCACTCGCAGGCTTCGGCCTGTTGCTGACGGTGGGTGTTGGCGAACAGCCAGTCCTGGCTTGCCAGCACCAGCTGGCCGGCCTCGAAGGGATTGGCATCGCCATGGGCCTGGCTCTGCTGTTCGTCGAGCAGGGTCACCGACAGCGAGAAGCGTCGCAGCAATTCCACCAGCCACTGGTGAGTCAGGCTCGCCGGCACCAGGATCAGCGCGCGCTCGACCCGCCCGGTCAGCAGCAGGCGATGCAGGATCAGTCCGGCTTCGATGGTCTTGCCGAGGCCGACTTCATCGGCCAGCAGCACGCGAGGCGCCTGACGCGAGGAGACCTCGTCGGCGATGTACAGCTGATGGGGGATCAGATCGATGCGTGGGCCGGCCAGACCCAGCGCCGGGTTCTGCTCGATGCGATGGTAGTGATGCAGGGTGCGAAAGCGCAGGTCGAACCAGTCGTTGCGATCGACCTGGCCGGTCAGCAGACGATCTCGGGCCTGGTCGAACTGCATGCTGTCGGCCAGCCGGGCCTCCGGCAATTCGCACAGCTCGCCCTTGTCGTCTTCGCCGATATAGACGATCAGGCCATCGATTTCCTTGGTGTCGTCCACCGTCATCTGCCAGCCCTCGGCGGACTGGATGCGATCACCACTGCCGAAGGCGACTCGGGTCAACGGGGCAAGACGGGTACTGTAGGTGCGGGTTTCCTGGCTGGCGCCGAAGAGCACGGTGACGCTGCGCGCGTCGCAGTTCAGGATAGTGCCCAGGCCGAGTTCGGCCTCGCCGTCGCTGATCCAGCGCTGGCCGGGAGAGAAGTCGCTCATGATGCCTCGGGAGATGCGTCGTTACGGTTCGTGGTCGCGGGCCAGGCCCGCCGCCGACAGGGCGCGGTATCTTACAGCAATCTTCAGTCTGGCTTAAGCGCCATCGTCATGCCCGTGATCAGATGTCGCATGGCGGCTGAAACCTTCGCATCGAGGCGTTCCCGAAACGCCCCCGCGCTTGCCGCCGTGCCCGGGCCAGCGATGAGCTCGGCCGTGAGGTGGGGGATTCAGGCTACGTCAGTGCAGGAAAAGACAGGTTGGGCGGGCCGAGGCGGGGTGTCCCCCTCGGCCCTGAGACTGCGGGTGCGGTTCACCTGCAGTATGTGCTCAGGTTGGCAAAGTTTCAGCGCGCCAGCCAGTCGTCCAGCAGAGGCAGGGTCAGCTCCCCCACATGGCGCTCGAGCAGCTTCCCTTCGGCGTCGAACAGCAGTGTCGTGGGTAGCCCGGGAGATTGACTCGCTGCCAGCAGTTGCTGGCGCGGGTCGAGCAGGGGGTAGCGAAAGTCCAGGCCGGCCTCGTCCAGGTAGCGCGCGACCTGAACCAGCGGCTCGCCCTGATTGGCCACGACCACGGTGACGTCGTCGCGTTGGTCGATGTCGGCCAACAACGGCATCTCGCGCCGGCAAGGCGGGCACCAGGTAGCCCATAGATTGATGATCAGCGGCTTGCCGGTGGGGCCGCCTGCCAGCGAGGCCAGTTCGATGGGGGCGCCATCGACGTCTTCCAGGGTCAGCTCTGGCACGCGTTGTGGCGCCGGATTTGCCGACAGCGGCGCCCAGCTGACCAGCGCCAGCCAGGCAAGCGAGGCGACCAGCGTCAGACCCAGGGCACCGAGCAGGGCGCCGAGGCGATCACGCAGTGACCACAGGGTCCACAGGGCGGCGGCGACCAGCCCCCAGACCCCGCTGTAGCCGGGCAGCCACAGTTTGATGATATCCAGCCAGTTGTCCTGATAGGCGGCCCAGTGCGGCAGCACGTGCCCGAGGCGAGCGCCGACCAGCCAGGCCAGCATCAGGCCGTTGAACCAGCGACCGTGGCGGCGGCGGGGCAGGCCCATCAGGAAGGCGCTGGCGGCCAGCAGCAGCAGGGTGACGACGAGGGCGTAGAGACGCGGCAGGCTCACTAGCACCGGACCGATGGCGATGGCATCCATGGATGGGGCGAACTCCATTGGGGAAACGCGAAAGCACGAAAATGCGCAGGCGAGCAGGTACACTTGGTGGGCTCGATCCGGCAAGGCTACTGCGCCCGATGCGCGCTGTCATCTCGAGCCGCCTGCCGGGCCATCGGTTTTCGAGCCATCTCTCTGATCAGGATCTGTGATGTCACCACCCAAGACCTTCGACCCCCTGCGCGCCCTGGCCATCGGCAGCCAGGCCCTCGGCTTCGTGATGATCTTTGTGCTCGGCACCACCCTGGACCACCCGCGCCCGTGGCAGGGGCTCACCCTGGGGCTGATGCTGGTGGTGGCGTTGGTAGTAGCGATCGTCCGGCGCTACCGCAACAACCGCCTGCAGAAGTTCCGTGACGAACGGCGCCAGCGGCTGTTGGGTGATGATGAGGGCGATGACGAGGGGGACGAGGGACATGACTGACCAACAGCGTCAGGCCCGGACCTCTCGGGTCGATGAGGCGCAGCGGGCCGGATCGATGGCGGTAAGCCTCAGCCAGTGCCCCTCCGGCATCCGGCACAGCACCACCCGAAAGGCGCACTGACGCGAGGTGCTGTTGTCTCCCTCCCAGCTCTGTACAAAGCCGCACTCGTGTCCGCAGTCTTCCAGGCGTCGACGCAGCGCAGGAAAGCTGGCGGCGTCGACCTCGAGATTCAGTGTTCTCGGCGGCGTCGGGGTGTGGCTCGCCAGCAACATCAGCACCTGGGTGTTCTCGCCGCCCCCCAATTCCAGGGTCACCCCAGTGTCGCTGGCGACCAGCACCCGAAGGCCCAGTGTCGTCTCGAAGAACCGACGCATTCCCGCCAGGTCGCTGACCTCCAGGGCGCCCGGCTCCAGACTGAGATGCTGCATGACATGCCTCCGTGGGATCATGTGTCGGATTCAGTCTGGCGCCGAAGCCGCCGGTTTTCCCTTCAAGCCTGTTTATGGCCTCTATCGCCTGGCGCTATGGGCGTGGCGATTGGCCGCTTGCGGGTGCCTCCTTGCAGCCCTTTCCAGGGCGTCTTGTCCAACTTCCTTTTCGTACAAGTGGACGACGTCTTCGTCGACAGGTCGCCCTGCCTGAGTATGACGAATCGGCGGCAATGACGTGACCGCTGCATGACAGCCAACCCCAACTCCTTGTTTTTTATACCTCTGGCGAGGTAATGCCGGAGCGCTTGCTCCGTGTGCAGGGAAATTTGTCATCTCAATGACATTGTCTAGACAACTGGCCTTCATCTTTGATGTCCAGACTGGCGCCATTCCTAGAGGAGAGGCGTCATGTCCATTCCCACCATCATCGTCGAGCGGCTCAACAAGAACTTCGGCCATAGCCGAGTGCTCGAGGATGTCAGTTTCGAGATCACCCCGGGGGAGATCGTTGCGCTGATCGGCCCATCCGGCTCCGGCAAGTCCACCCTGATGCGTCATCTGGTCGGACTGACCTGCTGCAACCGTGATCGCGGTGGCCGAGTCAGCCTGCTGGGGCGCGAGATCCAGGCCAGCGGTCGCCTTCGCCGGGCCAGCCGTGGCCAGCGCTGCCGGGTCGGCTACATCTTCCAGCAGTTCAACCTGGTCAATCGCCTCAGCGTGCTGACCAATGTGCTGATTGGCCAGCTCGGGCGCATGCCGCGGGCGCGGGCGCTGCTCGGTCGTTTCAGCGACGAGGAACGCCAACGGGCCCTCAAGTGCCTGGCTCGGGTCGGCCTCGAGGGCATGGCCTACCAGCGTGCCAACACCCTTTCCGGCGGTCAGCAGCAGCGGGTGGCCATCGCCCGGGTGCTGATGCAGGACGCCGACGTCATCCTCGCCGACGAGCCCATCGCCTCGCTGGACCCGCGCAGCGCCCGGGAGGTGATGGAGATCCTCGAGCGGATTCACGCCGAGGATGGCCGCACCGTGGTCATCACCCTGCATCAGGTCGATATCGCCCGGCGCTACTGCCACCGGGCCATCGCGCTCAAGGATGGGCGCCTGTACTTCGACGGCAAGACCTCCGAGCTGACCGACGCACGCCTCAAGACCCTGTACGAGAACGCCGGCCTCGACGAGCTGCGTGCCGGCAGTCAACCCGACCTGCCGTCACCGCTGCGTGAGCCGAGCTACACCCAGGCCCAGACGGCTGTGTCGGCGCAGGTCGTCCATAGCTGAGCCACCACATCCTGCGACACCTGTTCCCACAACGACCGATAACCTTCAGGAGAATCCCATGTCTCTCGCATCCTTTCGTCGCCTGTCGCTGCCATTGATCGCCGGTATCGGCCTCGCCGCCAGTGCCCAGCTGGCCGCCGCCGAGACCGAGACCCTCAAGTTCGGCATCATCTCCACCGAGGCCAGCCAGAATCTGGCGCCGCTGTGGGACCCGTTCCTGGCCGATATGTCCGAGCAGATCGGCATGGAGGTCGAGCCCTTCTTCGCCACCGACTACGCCGCGGTGATCCAGGCCATGCGCTTTGATCAGATCGACCTGGCCTGGTACGGCAACAAGTCGGCCATGGAAGCCGTCGATCGTGCCGACGGCGAGATCTTCGCCCAGACCGTGGCGGCCAACGGAGCCCCGGGCTACTGGAGTCTGATGATCACCCACAAGGACAGCGACATCGAAAGCGTCGATGACGTCCTGGCCAACGCCTCCGAGCTGGTGTTCGGCAACGGCGATCCCAACTCCACCTCCGGCTATCTGGTGCCGGGCTACTACGTCTTCGCCAAGAACGGTGTCGACGCCTCGTCAGCCTTCAAGCGCACCCTGAACTCCAGCCACGAGACCAACGCCCTGGCGGTGGCCAATCAGCAGGTCGACGTGGCCACCTTCAATACCGAAGGCATGGAGCGTCTGGAAGTGACCGCGCCGGACAAGGCCGAGCAGCTGCGGGTGATCTGGAAGTCGCCGCTGATCCCGTCCGACCCGCTGGTGTGGCGCGGCGACCTGGACGACGCCACCAAGGAAAAGCTGCGTGAGTTCTTCCTGAACTACGGCGATGACGCCGAAGAGCAGCAGATTCTCGAGCCGCTGCAGTGGTCTGGCTTCGATGCCTCCGACAACGACCAGCTGTTGCCGATCCGTCAGCTGGCGCTGTTCAAGGAGCGCTCCGAGGTGGCAAAGGACGAAAGCCTGGACGAAGGCGATCGCGAGGCCCGACTGGCCGAGATCGACAGCCAGCTCGACGATCTCGATGCGCGCATGAAGGAAGTGCAGGCCGCCGAGGCGATGCCCGAGGATGCCGCCACCAACGCCGGCTGATGTGACGCCAGGCCGCGCCGGGACGAAGGCCCGGCGCGGCCTGGACCGCTCACGCTGTCACCGCTTTCTCAAGTTCCCCCAGGAAAACGCATGACCACCCAGACACAACTTTCCGGCATCAGCCTGCCGCCCAAGCGTAGCTGGACCACCCTGGCGCTGTGGGGCGTCGGCCTGGCGGTGCTGGCCTGGTCCTGGCAGGGCGTCGAGATGCGCCCGAGCCTGCTGGTGACCAACGCCGACAATATGGCGACCCTGGCCGGCGACTTCTTTCCCCCGGCCTTCGGCAACCTCGGCCACTACATCGAGCAGATGCTGGTGACCATCCAGATCGCCATCTGGGGCACCCTGCTGGCCATCCTGGTCGCCATTCCTGCGAGCCTTCTGTGCTCCGAGAATCTGGTGCCCTGGTGGGTCTACCAGCCGGTGCGCCGACTGATGGACGCCACCCGTGCCATCAACGAGCTGGTATTCGCCATGCTGTTCGTGGTGGCGGTGGGGCTTGGGCCTTTCGCCGGAACCCTGGCGCTGTTCATCCACACCACCGGGGTGCTGGCCAAGCTGTTTTCCGAAGCGGTGGAAGCCGCCGAGGCCGGGCCCATGGAAGGCATTCGGGTCACCGGAGCAGGGCGCATCGAGGAGATCGTGTTCGGTCTGATTCCCCAGGTGCTGCCGCTGTGGATCTCGGTGAGCCTGTATCGCTTCGAGTCCAACATCCGCTCGGCCACGGTGCTCGGCATGGTCGGTGGCGGCGGTATCGGGGTGGCGCTGTGGGAGACCATGCGCGGATTCCAGTACGCCGAGACGGCCACCATCATGCTGGTGATCATCATCGCCGTGACGGCGCTGGACATGGCCTCGCAGTTCGTACGCAAGCGCTTCATCTAGGCTGACACAGCAGAGCCGAGTAAGCAGACCAGAACGGCTGGTCTGCCGGTGGCTTCGGCCACCACCCGATACCTTCTTTTTTGGAGCGAAGATGTCTAGACAAGTGACCGAGGCAGGCAGCCCGCCGCGCTATCGCCAGTTGGCCGATGTCCTCTCGCGCGAAGTCCGGGCGCAGTACTCTCCCGGCGATCTGCTGCCCAGCGAAGCGGCGCTGTCCAGGCGCTTCGGCGTCAACCGCCACACCGTACGCCGGGCGCTGGACGAACTGGTGGCCGCCGGCATGGTGACCCGTCACCAGGGCCGTGGCACCCAGGTGGTGGACCGCCGCCTGGACTATGCGGTCAACGCCGCCAGCAAGGTCACCCACAACCTGGCGGAACTGGGCCTGGCCACCGAGACCTGCTGCCTGACCCAGGGCCTGGCGGTGCCGCCGGAGGCCATCGCCCAGCGCTTTGCGCGTGGGCCGGGCGAGAGCCTTCTGTGTGTCGACACCATGCGCCATGTCGACCGGGCCCCGCTGTTGCGGCTGCGCCACTGGTTCGACCCCGAACGGGTGCCGGGCTGGCTAGATCGCTATCGCGGTGGTTCGACCCGGGCGCTGCTGGACCAGCACTACGGGCTGCGCCTGAGGCGCTCCCGGGTGCGCCTGGAAGCGGTCCAGGCCGACGCCGACGACAGCCGCATGCTGCAGTGCGCCCGCCTGGCGCCGCTGGTGGTGCTGACCAGTGACAACGTCGACGCCGATGGTCGTCTGGTGGAGATCTCCGTCAGTCGGGCACGGGCCGATCGGCTGGCCTATCACTTCGACTTTCCCGCGGACGAGCGTCCGCAGTCCCACGACGACGAGGGCTTCTCATGACACCGACCATGACCCCGACGCAACGTCATCGCCTGCTCGCGTTGACTCCTTTCGACCGTCTTGCGCAAGGCTGGCAGTCCCTGGGCATCCAGGCGAGCCACCGCTGCGTGCGTGGCCCCGAGACCGGCATGGCGATGGTCCGTGGCCGCATGGGCGGCAGTGGATCGGCCTTCAACCTGGGCGAGATGACCCTGACCCGGGCCAGCGTCGCCCTCGATGACGGCACCCTTGGCCATGGCTGGGTGCGTGGTCGCGACAAGGCCCACGCCGAGCTGATCGCCCTGGTCGACGCCTGCGCTCACCACGACCACTGGGCCAGGCGTATCGACAGCGAACTGATGGCACCGCTCGAGCAGGCACTCGATGAGCAGCGCAACCAGGCCTCGCAGACCGCCGCCGCCACCCGCGTCGACTTCTTCACCATGGTAAGGGGCGAATGAACATGACCCAGCAGACCTCCGAGGCCGTCCGGCCCCACGACTGGCCGGGACTCGTCGATCCCGTTCACGACAGCCAGCGGCTGTTTCGTCAGCTGCTCAGCGCCATGTCCGAGCCCGGCACTCTGACCGAGCTTGTCTTGCCGGAGCTGCCGGCCGGCGCGGCGATCTCGCCCGCCGCCTGGGGCGCGCTGCTGGCACTGTGCGACCTCGATACCCGGGTGTGGGTGGACCAGGAGCTGGCTGGCGCCAACCTTGCCGCCGCCCTGGCCTTCCACACCGGGGCGCGACTGACCGACGACCCGGCCCAGGCCGACTTCGCCCTGGTGACCCCCGACACCCTGTCCCGGGAGGACGGCTTCGCGCTGGGCTCGGACGCCTGGCCCGATCGCAGCACCACGCTGATCGTGACGGTCGAGGCACTTGCGCAGGGCGAGGACTGGTGGTTATCCGGTCCCGGGGTACCCGGTCAGCGCGGCCTTGCGCTGGGTAACGCCGAGCGCGTGCTGCCGTTGATGCGTGTGCTCGCCGCCAATCGTGCCCACTTCCCCCGGGGGCTGGACGCCTTTATCAGCAGCGGGACGCGACTCACTGCCATCGCCCGCAGCACCCGTCTGTCGGGAGCTGGCTTGTCCGGAGCTGGATTGGCGGAAACAGACGACGCCGAACATCAAGAGGAGACCGCCTGATGTATGTCGCCGTGAAAGGAGGCGAGAAGGCCATCGCCAATGCCCATCGCTGGATGGCCGATCGTCGTCGTGGAGAGCGCGACCAGCGCGAACTCGAGGTGTCCCAGGTCCAGCAACAGCTGGGGCTGGCGGTGGACAGGGTGATGGCCGAGGCCTCGCTGTACGATCCCGAGCTCGCCGCCCTGGCGCTCAAGCAGGCCAGCGGCGACACCGTCGAGGCGGTGTTTCTGCTGCGCGCCTATCGCACCACCTTGCCGAGGCTGGCCGAGACCCTGCCGGTGGATACCGGCGCCATGTGCATAGAGCGTCGCATCAGCGCCACCTTCAAGGACGTGCCCGGCGGCCAGGTGCTGGGCCCGACCTACGACTACACCCACCGGCTGCTCGACTTCATGCTGCTGGCCGGCGAGGAGGTCGAGAACGCCACACCGGCGCCGCCGCGTGCCGAGGAAGGTCTCGAGGCCTGCCCCCAGATCCTCGACTGTCTCAACCATGAAGGCCTGATCGAGCGGGAAGAGGACGATGGCAGCGAGCCCTACGACATCACCCGCGATCCCCCCGACTTTCCGGTGGATCGCGCCACCCGGCTGCAGATGCTGGCGCGTGGCGACGAGGGCTACCTGCTGGCGCTGGGCTATTCGACCCAGCGGGGCTACGGGCGCAACCACCCCTTCGCCGGCGAGATCCGCCAGGGTGCGGTGGAGGTCGAGATCGAGGTCGAGGGCTTCGACGGACCGGTGTGCGTCGGCGAGATCGCCATGAGCGAGTGCCAGATGATCAACCAGTTCGCCGGCAGCGGTGACACCGCCCCCCAGTTCACCCGGGGCTACGGCCTGGCCTTCGGCCGCAACGAGCGCAAGACCATGGCCATGGCGCTGGTCGACCGCGCCCTGCGCGCCGATGAGCTTGGCGAGCCGATCCAGAGCCCGGCCCAGCAGGCCGAGTTCGTGCTGGCCCACGCCGACAGCGTCGAGGCCTCGGGCTTCGTCTCGCACCTGAAGCTGCCGCACTACGTCGACTTCCAGTCGGAGCTTGAGCTGATTCGCCGCCTGCGTCGTGAGCACGCCGAGCGTACCGCCGCCACAGCCGAGGCCGTGTCCGACACCCAAGCCGCCAGCGCACGTCCTGCACCAGGCGATGGCGACAAGGCCGATCCCGAAAAAGCCCAGACCGCGAACGCCCAGGCCAAGAACGTCCAGGAGAACGTCCGATGAACACCGCCATCGACAGCGGCTACAACTTCGCCTACCTGGACGAGCAGACCAAGCGCATGATCCGTCGCGCCCTGCTCAAGGCGGTGGCGATCCCCGGCTACCAGGTGCCCTTCGGCGGGCGCGAGATGCCGATGCCCTACGGCTGGGGCACCGGTGGCATGCAGCTGACCGCCAGCGTGCTGGGCGCCGACGACACCCTCAAGGTGATCGACCAGGGCGCCGACGACACCACCAACGCGGTCAGCATCCGCGCCTTCTTCGAGCGCGTCGCCGGGGTCGAGACCACCACCGCCACGGCAGAGGCCAGCGTGATCCAGACCCGTCACCGGATTCCCGAGAAGACCCTGCGCGCCGACCAGATCCTGATCTTCCAGGTGCCGATCCCCGAGCCGCTGCGCTTTATCGAGCCCAGCGAGGAGGAGACCCGGGTCATGCACGCCCTCGAGGAGTACGGGGTGATGCACGTCAAGCTCTACGAGGACATCGCCCACCACGGCCATATCGCCACTACCTACGCCTACCCGGTGAAGGTCGACGGACGCTACGTGATGGACCCCTCGCCGATTCCCAAGTTCGACAACCCCAAGCTGCACATGAGCGAGGCGCTGATGCTGTTCGGCGCCGGCCGCGAGAAGCGCCTCTACGCGATTCCGCCACACACCCGGGTGGAGAGCCTCGACTTCGAGGACCACCCCTTCGAGATCCAGGCCTGGGACGAGCCCTGCGCCATCTGCGGGGCCACCGACAGCTACCTGGACGAGGTCATCATCGATGATCAGGGCGCACGCATGTTCGTGTGCTCGGATACCGACTACTGCAACTCCCGCAGCGAGGAGAAGGCATGAAGCGCCCACAGCTTGAACGTCCCGCCCTGCTCGAGGCCCGCGCCATCCAGCGCCTGTACGGCCCCGGCAAGGGCTGCGAGGAGATCGATTTCACCCTGCACCAGGGCGAGGTGCTGGGCATCGTCGGCGAGTCCGGCTCGGGCAAGTCGACCCTGTTGCGGGTGCTCTCCGGGCTCGAGGCGCCGGATCGCGGTCAGGTGGTCTATCACGCCGGGGAAGCCGGCTCGGTCGGCGGCTCCCCCGGCAAGGACGAGGCGCTCGACCTCTACGCCATCAGCGAGGCACGCCGCCGCGCCCTGCTGCGCATGGAGTGGGGCCTGGTCCATCAGAACCCCCGGGACGGCCTGCGCCTGGGCGTCTCCGCCGGGGCCAACGTCGGTGAACGACTGATGGCGCTGGGCCAGCGTCACTATGGCGAACTGCGCGCCGCCGGACAGGACTGGATGGGCCGGGTCGAGCTCGACCCCGCGCGCATCGACGACGCGCCCCAGACCTTTTCCGGTGGCATGCAGCAGCGCCTGCAGATCGCCCGCACCCTGGTGACCCAGCCGAGGCTGGTGTTCATGGACGAGCCCACCGGCGGCCTCGACGTCTCGGTCCAGGCGCGGCTTCTGGACATGCTGCGCACCCTGACCCGGGAGCTCGGCCTGTCGGTGATCCTGGTCACCCACGACCTGGCGGTGGCCAGGCTGCTGGCCCACCGCCTGATGGTGATGCGCCGGGGCAGGGTGGTGGAGGCCGGGCTGACCGATCAGATCCTCGACGATCCACAGCATCCCTACACCCAGCTGCTGGTGTCCTCGGTGCTGACGCCATGAATTCGCTTGCTCAGGAGTCCAAGATGACGTCCCCCTTTCTTACCGCCCGGCGGCTCGACAAGACCTTCGTGCTGCACGCCCAGGGCGGCCAGGCGCTGCCGGTGATGCGCGGTCTCGATCTGTCCCTGTCGCCGGGCGAGTGCCTGGTGCTGGCCGGGCGCAGCGGCATCGGCAAGAGCACCCTGTTGAAGATGGTCAACGGCAATTACCGGGTCAGCGGCGGGCAGCTGACGCTGCACTTCGAAGATGGCGAGCTGGAGCTGTCGGCGCTGCCGGCCCATGCCTGGCACCTGCTGCGGCGCGACGTGATCGGTTACGTCAGCCAGTTTCTGCGGGTGGTGCCCCGGGTCTCGGCCCGGGAGGTGGTGATGGAGCCGCTGCTGGCCCGGGGCTGTGACGTGTCCGAGGCCCGCGCCCGTGCCGAGGCCCTGCTGGCGCGGCTCAACCTGCCCGAGCGGCTGTGGGAGCTGGCGCCAGGCACCTTCTCCGGCGGTGAGCAGCAGCGGGTCAATATCGCCCGTGGCTTTATCGCCGAACACCCGCTGTTGCTGCTCGACGAGCCCACGGCGTCGCTGGACGCCGCCAACCGCGAGGTGGTGGTGCAGTTGATCGAGGAGGCCAAGGCCCGTGGCACCGCCATGCTCGGCATCTTCCACGACGAGGAGGTGCGCGAGCGGGTCGCCGATCGCCTGCTTGAGCTGGAAGGGCATATGCTGCTTGGTGGCACCGACGCTGACCGCACCGCGTCAGACCATACCTCATTTCGTCAGACCGACTCCGGGGAGTCCCTTTCATGAACCAGGATCAGATTCTGACCAACGCCAGGCTGGTGCTCGACGACGAGGTGGTGCACGGCAGCCTGGTGATCAAGGACGGCGTGATCAAGGCGCTGGAACGTGGCCCGGTGTCGCTCCCGGGGGTGACCGACTGCCAGGGCGATATCCTGATGCCCGGCATGATCGAGCTGCACACCGACAATATGGAAAAGTACTTCCAGCCAAGGCCCAAGGTGTCCTGGCCGGGCCGCCAGGCGGCGCTGGCCCACGACGCCCAGATGGCCGCCAGCGGCATCACCACGGTGTTCGACGCAGTGTCGATCGGTGACGTCGACGAGCAGAGCATGCGCCACGGGGCCCTCGACGAGATGGTCTCCTCGCTGGCTGCGATCAACGACAACGGCATGGCCCGGGTCGACCACCGTCTGCACCTGCGCTGCGAGGTGTGCCACCCGGATACTCTGGCGCGTTTCAAGAGCTTCATGGACTCGCCGCTGCTGGGGCTGGTGTCGCTGATGGATCACTCGCCGGGCCAGCGCCAGTTCGCCAGCCTTGACGCCTACCGGGTCTACTACCAGGGCAAGTACGGCCTGGACGATGCCAGCCTCGAGGCCTTTATCGAGAAGCAGCTGGCCAACAGCGCCGCCTATTCCAGCGCCCACCGTCGCGCCATCGCCGAGCTGTGCAGCGAGCGCGGCCTGGCCCTGGCCAGCCATGACGACGCCACCGTCGCCCACGTGGCGGAAAGCCTCGAGTACGGCACCCGGGTAGCGGAGTTCCCCACCACCCGGGAGGCCGCCGAGGCCTCCCATCGTCACGGCATGGCGGTGATGATGGGCGCCCCCAACGTGGTCCGCGGCGGCTCCCACTCCGGCAATATCGCCGCGGCCGAGCTGGTGCGCCTGGGCGTGCTCGACATCCTGTCCTCCGACTACTACCCGGCGGCGCTGCTCGATGCGGTATTTCGTATCGCCGCCATGGAGGACGGCTACGACCTGCCCCGCGCGGTGGCCACGGCCTCGCGTAGGCCGGCCGAGGCCGTGGGCCTGGACGATCGCGGGCGTATCGCTCAGGGGCTGCGCGCCGATCTGGTGCGGGTGCGCGAGGTCGACGGCCATCCGCTGGTCCAGCGCGTGTGGTGCGCGGGCAGGCAGGTGCACTGATGCTGGTCTACCTGATCGGCGCCAGCGGCGTGGGCAAGGACAGCCTGCTCGACGCCGTGCGAAAGCGGCGCCCGGACCTGCTGGTGGCGCACCGCTACATCACCCGGCCAAGCGGCGTCGGCGAGGACTCGGTGGCGCTGTCGCCGGCCGAGTTCGAGGCCCGGCGGGCACGCGGCCTGTTCTGCCTTGACTGGGTCGCCCACGGGCTTCACTACGGCGTTGGCATCGAGGTGGAGGCCTGGCTCGCGGCCGGGGCCACGGTGCTGCTCAACGGCAGTCGTCGCGAGCTCGCGGCCGCCCGCGCGCGCTTCGGCGAGCGCCTCACGCCGGTGGTGGTGACCGCCCCGCCCGGGGTGCTGCGTGAGCGGCTCGCCAGGCGCGGGCGCGAGAGCGTCGATCAGATCGAGGCGCGCCTTGCGCGCCACGCCGAGGTGGAGGCCGAACTCGAGCGCTGCCATCCGGCACTGGATCGCGTCGACAACGGTGGCAGCCTGGACGAGAGCGTCCGGGCGCTGGAGGCGATCATCGCCTCCCGCCACTGACGGAGCCGGCGTCGAGCCTGTCGGCGCCGGCCTTGTGTCGATCGCCGACTACAGCGGCAGTGCGTACCACCTCACCAGCGCAAGCGGCTTGTGCCCCTTGCTTCAGCTCGGAGACTTCCATGGAGTTTCGCTTCAACGGCACCGGAGACAGCGCCCAGGTGCCTCGCTTCGGCTGCGACTGTCGCGCCTGCACTCGGGCCAGGGTGTTCACCAGCCATCAGCGTGGCCCCTGCTGCGCCGAGCTGAGCGTGGACGGCCGGCGCTACCTGCTCGACGCCGGGCGCATGGACCTGGCCCATAGCTGCGAGCTGGAGCGTCCCGCCGCCTTCTTCGTCACCCACTACCACGCCGACCATGTGCAGGGGCTGTTTCACCTGCGCTGGGGGACCGGCACGTCGATCCCGGTCTACGGCCCCAAGGACCCCAACGGCTGCGCCGATCTCTATCGCAACAGCGGCATCCTCGACTTTCAGCCGGGGCTCAAGCCGTTCAAGCCGCTGGACTTCGACGGGCTGACGGTGACCCCGGTGCCGCTCAATCACAGCAAGCCGACCCTCGGTTACTGCCTGGATGATGGCGGCACCCGCCTGGCCTACCTGACCGACACCCAGGGCTTGCCCGGCGCCACCGAGCGCTTTCTGCGCCAGTGGGACGCCGACGTCGTCGTGCTCGACGCCTGCCACCCGGCCAGCCAGCTCGAGACGCGCAACCACAACAGCATCACCCAGGCGCTGGAGATCATCACCCGGCTCGACCCGCCCCGGGCCTATCTCACCCACATCAGCCATGAACTGGACGCCGAGCGTCTGGACCAGCCGACCCCCTTGCCGCCCAAGGTGCGCATCGCCCGGGATGGCGAGACGTTGGAGGACTGGGATCGCCTGGACGCCGTCTGCTAGGGCTTGCAGGAAAAGTGTCTGCGCTCGGTAATACGGCATTAAAAATCGGCTGGTGCGACAGTCCGGTCAAAGTGCTCATTTACGCCTCGTAAACTGCGCTGTCTCACCGATTTTTGCCTTGTCTAACCATCGCTCGCCGGCTTTTCGTACTAAGCCCAGGCAAGGCGTTGCTCCAGTTGCGGCCTTGGCTTCCTTCATGCTGACTTATCTGCGAGAGCACCCCTGATCATGTCCGATATCCCCACGCCGTCTGTGTCTGACGGCTCCTTATCTTGTGACTCGCCCAGTGGCTCACCCAGAGACTCATCCAGCGCGCTGGCCCAGCCGACGTCCCCGCGTCTTTCCGAGCGGCCCAACGTCGCTACCGACGCTCGCCTGCACCACAGTGAGCTTGGGCGCTTCACCGAGGTCGGCAGTCGCTGCGTTTTCAACCATGTCAGTCTCGGCGACTACAGCTATATCGAGCGTGACGGCGACGTCATGTTCGCTACCATCGGCAAGTTCACCTCCATCGCCGCCAGCGTGCGCATCAACCCGAGCAACCACCCTTGGTGGCGGCCGACCCTGCACCACTTCAGCTATCGCCCCGGCAAGTTCGGCTTCAGCGACGAGGCCCTCGACGGCGAAGTATTCGCCTGGCGCGAGGCCGACCGGGTGGTTATCGGCCACGACGTCTGGATCGGCCACGGCGCCATCGTGCTGCCCGGCGTGACCATCGGTCACGGCGCCATCGTCGGCGCCGGCAGCGTGGTGACCAGAGACGTGCCGGCCTACCACATCGTGGTGGGCAACCCCGCCCGGGTGCTCAGGCCACGCTTCGACGACCCCACCATCGCCGAGCGCCTCGAGCGCCTGGCCTGGTGGGACTGGCCGGACGAGCGTATCAAGGCCCATCTGAAGGGCTTTCAAGGCAACGTCGAGGACTTTCTGGCCGAGGCGGAGCGGGGGACATCCAGGTAGGGACAAGAGGGGCAGGCGGTGTGGGGGAGGCTTCATGACCCCTAGTCGGTTGGACATTGACGTTATAGGGCGCCGACATACGCCAGCGACTTTGCTGAATTGAAACGATTGATGACGCTTTGATGGCAGCGTTGTGAATCGCCGCCTAGCTTTCCTGAATCGTCGGGGGGAGCGCTCGAGCAGTGGCCAGGGCTCGCAGATTCTCTCCGGCTCTGTCGGCGACCGACCCTGCTCAGGAGTGCCCCTTTTGATCCACCGCCTCTTTTCCCCAGTGCAGCGCCCCCCGACCCTGACGGAGGCGCTGGTATCGCTGATCGCCCTGGTGGTCGGCATCGGCGTATCCATCGTCGTCTACGGGCTCGATCCGCAGATTCCCATGTTGCTGGGGGTGATCGTGGCAAGTCTGGTGGCGCTGCGCTGCGGCTACCGCTGGGACGATATCCAGGAAGGCATGGTGCGAGGCATCCACAACGCCCTGCCGGCGCTGATCATCCTGATGGTGGTGGGGGTACTGATCGGGGTGTGGATTCAGGCCGGGGTGGTGCCGACGCTGATTTCCTATGGCCTCAAGCTGCTGTCGCCGACGATCTTCCTG
The DNA here is from genome assembly GCF_019802175.1 of Halomonas sp. DP5N14-9. NCBI lineage: Bacteria > Pseudomonadati > Pseudomonadota > Gammaproteobacteria > Oceanospirillales > Halomonadaceae > Halomonas > Halomonas sp. DP5N14-9. The sequence continues at coordinate 139,680 of NZ_JAHVHR010000030.1, read as the reverse complement.
CCGGCGGCGGTGGTCATCTGCGCCATCTCGTCGCTGGCGACCGGGTCGAGCTGGGGCACCTCCGGCACCCTGGGGGTGGCGCTGATGGGGATCGGCGGCTCGCTGGGGATTCCGCTGCCGCTGGTGGCCGGGGCGGTGCTGTCCGGGGCCTACTTCGGCGACAAGATGTCGCCTCTGTCGGATACCACCAACCTGGCACCGGCCATGGCCGGTACCGACCTGTTCACCCATATCAAGCACATGTCCTACACCACCGGGGTCAGCATTGGCCTGACCCTGGTGATCGAGATGGCGCTGAGTCTTTACTACTCGGGCACGTCCGGCGGGCTCGAGCGGGTCGAGGTGATGCAGCAGACCCTGGCGGCGCACTACGTCATCAACCCGGTGCTGCTGCTGCCGCCCTTGCTGGTGCTGTTCGTATCCTACAAGCGGCTGCCGGCGATACCCGGCATCACCCTGGGGGTCATCGCCGGTGGTCTCTGTGCGCTGGGCATGCAGGGGGCCGACTACGCTGAACTGATGCAGGTGGCCTTTGGTGGCGTGACCTCCGATACCGGTGTCGAGGCGGTGGACAGCCTGCTTAGTCGCGGCGGCCTGAACTCGATGTTCTACACCATCAGCCTGGTCATCGTGGCGATGATGTTCGGTGGGGTCATGGAGCGTACCCAGCAGCTCAGGACCATCGCCGAGACTATTCTGAAGGCGGCAAGGACCCGGGGCTCGCTGATCCTGTCCACGGTGCTGACGTCGATCGGCGCCAATGTGGTGCTGTGCGATCAGTACATGGCTATCGTCATGGGCGCACGCACCTACGCCGAGGCCTACCGAGAGCGGGGACTGGCGCCGGAGAACCTGTCCCGGGCGGTGGAGGATTCGGCCACCGTCACCGCCAATCTGGTGCCCTGGAACTCTGGCGGCGCCTACCAGGCGGCGACGCTGGGGGTCGCGACGATTGCCTATCTGCCGTTCAACTTCTTCTGCTGGCTGTCGCCGCTGGTCACCGTGCTCTACGGCTACACCGGCTGGACGATCAAGCCGCTGGCAGCACCCGAGGACGACGCCACGCCAGCGGTACCAGGCGCCAAGGAGTGAAGACAGCGCCAAGGGAGCGGTAGCGCGGCCGCCCGGCGAGAGGGGAGGCGGGACGGGGTTATCCAGTGACCGCCTCCATTGCCGCCGGTACGTCAAGGATCAGTGGCTGATCATCCAGGGGCGCGCAGACGGAAAGGTCTTGTGACCGTCGGCGGTGTAGAACAGCCTGGGCTTGTCTCGCGGTCGATGCCGGCAGCCGCCGTCCTGCTCGCTTGCGTGGTTGCCGTGGCGTGGCTCATGGGCCGCGCGTTCATTTCTGTCCATGGCCTGACGACGCTCCGGCGCCATGTCGAGCAGCCCCGGTGACACCAGCAACACCCTTGGTGCCAGGTCGCCGCACTCTGGGCAGGGCTGGGTATCGCCGCTGGCATCCATCGCGACCAGTTCATGAAACAGACCGTGCGCAGGGCACTTGTAGTCGTAGACGGGCATCTGTCAGCTCCTCCTCAATGGTCCTTGTCCGATGTCTGGTCCGAGGCCTTGTCGGGCGCCAGCGGCAGGTCCTTGCCGTCGACCTGCTTCGTCGGGCCATCGGCACCGGGCTTGATGTCGAAGTCGAAGATATCGGTGGGTAGCCAGAGCGTGGCGCAGGCGTTGGGCACGTCCACCACGCCGCTGATGTGGCCCTGGGCCGGCGCGCAGCCGAGCAACGAATAGGCCTGGGAGCGGCTGTAGCCGAACTTGGTCAGGTATTCGATTGCGTTGAGGCAGGCCTGACGGTAGGCGATGTGAACGTCGAGGTAGTGCTGCTTGCCCTGCTCGTCGACGGAGATTCCCTCGAAGATCAGGTAGTCGTCGTAGCGCGGAGCGATCTTCGACGGCTTGAAGATGGGGTTCCTGATGCCGTACTTGGCCATGCCGTCCTTGATCAGCTTGACCCTCAGGTGAATCCAGCCGGCCATCTCGATGGCGCCGCAGAAGGTGATTTCTCCATCACCCTGGCTGAAGTGCAGGTCGCCCACCGACAGTCCCGCATCCTTGACGTAGACCGGGAAGTACACCGTCGAGCCGCGAGACAGGTCCTTGATATCGCAGTTGCCGCCGTGCTCGCGTGGTGGCACCGTGCGGGCACCCTCGGCGGCGGCGCGGTCGCGGGCATCACCGTTTAGCTTTCCCATATGGGCGGTGTCGGCGTAGGGCAGGTTGACCAGGCCCGGCACACGGTCAGGGTCGCTGTCGTAGAGCGTCTTTTCGCGTCGGTTCCACTCCTCGAGCAGGGACCGGGACGGCAGGGTGCCGATCAGGCCGGGATGGATGAGTCCGGCGAACTCGACGCCAGGAATGTGGCGAGAAGAGGTCATCATGCCGTTGAAGTCCCAGATCGACTTCTGGGCCTGGGGGAAGTGCTCGGTCAGGAAACCGCCGCCGTTCTGCTTGGAGAAGAAGCCGTTGAAGCCCCACTGGCTGTCGCCAAAGGCACCGATGTCGAGGATGTCGACCACCAGCAGGTCGCCGGGCTCGGCCCCTTCGACGCCCACCGGACCCGACAGAAAGTGCACCTGGGAAAGGTCCACGTCGCGCACGTCCTCGGCGCTGTCGTCGTTGTGGATCTGGCCTCCGGTCCAGTCGTGACACTCGATGATGAAGTCGTCGCCAGGCTTGACCATGGCGGCCATGGGGATGTCCGGATGCCAGCGGTTGTGCACCTGGGCGTTGTCGTAGGGGGATTGGTGCAGATCGATCTTGATAAGAGTATCGGCCATGATGCGCGTGCTCCCGTGAAGACGATAAACGAGTGACCCCGTGGTCGACCCGTGACTTCACTATCGGAAACATTTGCTCGACTCACCATGAGGTGGGCCAGGTGATGCCTGGATTGTCACGTCTGTGGCTTCGGGAGGTATGCCGGAAAGCGATCCCACAGCTCGATCTGCGCCTTGGGCATGGCAGGCTGGAGACGAATGGCACCGAACTGGCAGGGCAGGTCGCGTCAAGGCGACACAGGTCAGGAGCTACACCGGAAAGTCGTGCTGGCTGCCATCCGCCAGCTCGATGGTCAGGCTGACCTTTCCACCGATGGCTTCGACATAGCGCTTGATGGAGCTCAAACGCACGTCCTGGCCGCCTTTTTCCAGTCCTGCGATGGTGGGTTGCTTGACGCCCAGCGCATCCGCCATCTCGCGCTGGGTCATCTCCGCCAGTTTGCGAATGTCAGCGATCCTGAGCTCGAGCAGCATGGCGTCGGCTTTCTTCCTGGCTCTTTCGACGAGCGCTGGATCTTCGCGGGAGATCAGCGTCTCCAAATCTGTGGCCATGGGGTTGCCTCATTTCAGTGAGTTCAGATGGGCTGTGTATTCGCGGTCCGCTATCGCGATCATTTCAGCGTAAAAGCGCTTGTTGCCGCTCTTGTCACCCGCGCACAGCAGAATACCTGTCCGCTGAGGATCGAAAGCGAAAAAGGCGCGTAGCGGTTTTCCCTGGCTCTGAATTCTCAGTTCCTTCATGTTGCGGTGGATTGAGCCACTGACGGTATCGGCGTATGGCCGAGTGAGAGCCGGTCCTCTTTCCTGCAGCACCAGAATGGCCGCCAGGACGTTCTCCCTATCGGCCTTTCCCAAGGAGAAGTACCACCTCTCGAAGATTTCTGTCTGCGCTATCCGCCACATGGTGGCCCTTCTCCAAATATAGCTCAATGGCTATATAGGCTAAAGCCTATTTTTTTGTAAGCTCAGATGCATCGGTCATGACGTGCGAGCCCCATGAAGACGATAAACGAGCGGTCCCGTAGTCGACCCGTGGCTTTACTATCGGAAACGATCGCCCCGTGGGCTACAAGACAGGCCATTTGCGCCTAGATTGTCAGACCCTGTGCCAAGACACCTGACGCAAGAAGCGAAAAAAGGCGCCACCTGCGGTAGTAACCTCAGGTGGCGCCTTTGGTCAGGTCTGATCGACGATCAACCCATCAAGAGATCAGCGATGGCAGCGTCGGTCTGCCGGTCTACTGGTCCCACTTCGGTGCGAAATCGGGGCTGGCGACACGCTCGCCCCTATCCAGCTTGGCGATGGCGTCCATGTCCTCCTGGGACAGCTCGAGCTTCAGCGCCTCGAGATTGCTCTTGAGGTTCTGCTCCTTGGTCGAGGAGGGGAAGGTCGGGATACCGAGCTGGTTGAGCCAGGCGATGGCGACCTGGGCCGGATTGGCGCCATGCTTCTCGGCGATGGCCTTGAGCGTCTCGTCCTCGAGCACCTTGCCCACGGCCAGCGGCATGAAGGCGGTGGGGATGATGCCGTGGCGTTCGCAGTGGGCGATCAGTTCGCGGTTCTGCAGGAAGGGGTGGACCTCGATCTGGTTGGTCAGGATCTCTCCCTGGCCGAGGATATCCACCGCCTGATCGATGTGCGCCTTGGTGAAGTTGGACACCCCAATGTGGCGCGCCTTGCCGGCGTCCTTCACTTCCTTGAGGGCGGTCAGGTAGTCGCGCATGGGGACTTCATCGTCCGGCGACGGCCAGTGGATCAGCAGCAGGTCGACGTAGCCGGTGCCCAGCTTGGACAGGCTCTCCTCGACGCTTGCCTTGAGTGATACCGGATCCAGACGATCCCACCACACCTTGGTGGTCAGGAAGATCTCGTCGCGGGGGACCGAACTCGCTTCGATGGCGGAGCCGACCTCGGCTTCGTTGCCGTAGAACTGGGCGGTATCGATATGCCGATAGCCAAGCTTCAGCGCGGTGGTGACCGCGTGACGCAGGGTGTCGCCCGTCAGGCGAAAGGTACCGAGACCGGGGTTGGGGATAGGCTGAGACATCTTGGCTCCATTGTCGTGGCGAGGCCCGCACAGCGGGACCCTGGATTCCTTTGTCACCGGCAGGCCGGTGTTTTGCCGATACGTGCTTCGATGTGTCGTTAATGACATGCGGGGAGACCCTTGCGACTTCAAGGGGTCGTCAAAAAAATTTAGCAGGCGAAGCAATGATGCGACAGCCACGAGGCTCTCCCGTTCGCTCGGTGGCTGTCGCGTGACGCGGGTCGCGGGTCGCGGGCTTCAGGCGCTGGCCAGGCGAGCGGCGCGACGCTGATCGAGCCTGCCGGACAGTCGGGTCAGCACCAGCGCCGCCAGCACGATGATGGCGCCGATCCAGGCGGTGTCGGTCAGTGCGAGGTGCGTGACCACCTGGCCTCCGACCACCGAGCCCAGCGCGATGCCGATATTGAAGGCAGCGATATTGAGCCCTGAGGCCACGTCCACCGCTTCGGGTACATAGCGCTCGGCCAGCTTGACCACGTAGACCTGCAGGCCCGGCACGTTACCGAAGGCGAAGGCGCCCCACACCAGAATCGTCAGCACCGCGGCGACCGGGTGGACGGCGCTGACGCTGAGCACCAGCAGGATGGCGACGAGTCCGGTGAAGATCAGGGTCAGGGCGGGGATGGGGCCGAGACGGTCGGCCAGCCTGCCGCCATAAAGGTTGCCGATGGCCACCGAGGCGCCGTAGACCAGCATGATCAGGCTGACCATGGACGGCGCGAAGCCGGTGGTCTGCTCGAGGATCGGGGCGAGGAAGGTGAAGGCGGTGAAGGTGCCGCCGTAGCCCAGGATGGTGATGGCGTAGACCAGCAGCAGTCGCGGATGGGTCAGTACCTTGAGTTGCTGGCCCAGCGTCGCCGGAGCCGAGCGCTTGAGGTTGGCAGGAATCAGCAGGGCGCTGCCGATCAGGGCGAGCAGGCCAAGCGCCGAGACCACCAGGAAGGTCGCGCGCCAGCCGAAAGTCTGGCCGATCCAGGTGCCCAGCGGCACGCCGGTGACCAGCGCCACGGTCAGGCCGGTGAACATGATGGCGATGGCGCTGGCTTCCTTGTCCTTGGCGACCAGGCTGGTGGCAATGGTGGAGCCGATCGAGAAGAACACGCCGTGGGCGAGGCCGGTCAGTATGCGGGCGGTGATCAGTAAACCATACCCGGGGGCCTGCCAGGCCAGTAGATTGCCGGCGATGAACAGCGTCATCAGGCCGAGCAGGACCCACTTGCGATTGAAGCGGCCGGTCAGGGCGGTCAGTACCGGTGCCCCTACCGCGACACCGGCAGCGTAGAGGCTGACCAGCAGTCCCGCAGAGGGCAGGCTGACACCCAGGTCCTGGGCGATGGTGGGCACCAGTCCGACGATGACGAACTCGGTGGTACCGATGGCGAAGGCGCTGAGGGTCAGCGCAAATAGCGCGATGGGCATCTGTTTCTCCTGTCGAGATGGCGTCGTCTCGGGAGACGACTTGACGACGCGGAGTCTGGGGGAGGAGACTTTTGCGATAAACGCGTCTAATCGAGAAATACCTTTGTCGCTATCGAGACAATTGCGCGCTAAACAGAAACGAACTCAGCAGCGCCGAACCGAACAGGAACCGCAACGATGAAGACCCGCTCAGAAGATCTGGAACTGCTGCTGGCGGTGGTCGATAGCGGCGGCTTCAGCGCCGCGGCGTCGCGTCTGGACGTCCCGGTGGCGCGGGTCTCCCGGGCGGTGCAGCGCCTGGAACAGCGCCTCGAGGTCCCGCTTTTAAACCGCACCACGCGAAGCGTCGCCCTGACCGATGAAGGCTGTCGCTTTATCGAGCAGGTGCGCGTCGGGCTCGAGCGCTTGATCGCCGCCGAAGAGTCGCTGGCGCTGGGACGCGGCGAGCCCCGCGGGCGCCTGCGGGTGGATGCCGCCAGCCCCTTCGTGCTGCACCAGCTGGTACCTCTGGTGGGAGAATTTCGTCGTCGCTATCCCGGTATCGAGCTGGAGCTCTCCGCCAGCGACGGCATCATCAATCTGCTTGAGCAGCGTGCTGACGTGGCCATTCGCATCGGTGCCCTGGCGGACTCCACTCTGCATGCCCGGTTGCTGGGGCGCTCGCGGCTGTACCTGGTGGCGAGCCCCGCCTATCTCGAGCGGGCCGGACGGCCAGCCTCGGTGGCGGAGCTGGCCGATCATCAGCTGATTGGCTTTCTCGCCCCGACAGCGCTTAATCGCTGGCCGGTGGAGGGCCTGGATGAGGAGATCACGCCCACGCTTGCGACTTCCAGCGGCGAGGTGATGCGAAACCTGTGCCTGGCCGGGGAGGGCGTCGCCTGCCATTCGAACTTTATGGTGGGCGATGATATCGCCAGCGGACGCCTTGAGGTCATCCTGCCTGACGCCATGCGCCACGGAGGTCCCCGGGAACTGGTGCAGGCGGTGTACTACCGCAATACCGCCCTGTCTGCCCGCATTCAGGCGTTTCTTGATGTCATCCAGCCCAGGCTGCGGCTGTAGTAAGGGAGCGTCGGAGCTGACTTCGTCCAGGCTTGAGATACCGCAAGGTGTTTCAGAGTAGTCCTGGCTGCACGAACGGACTTAGCGTAGAAAGAAGGTGGGGTGGATGTCTTCTAAGGGGGGAAGGGATGCCTGTTAATTTCGACAGTTTGGAGAAGGGCGAACGCTATGAGCGCCCACAACTTGCCGAGCATTGGGGATTTAAGAGCTTCCAAGCAATATCTCGAGGCGTAGTAACGCCCAAGGAAAGCAAGTTTATCGTGCTTTTCGTCACCAAGGAAAAACAAAGCGCACTCACCCAGTACCATGACCATATTGAAGGCAGTAGGCTCTACTGGGAAGGCGAGCGTAAGCACGGGTCCGACAGTCGTATCGTTAGCGCACACAGCAATGGCGATGAGATCCATCTGTTCTATCGTGATATTCACCACTCGCCGTTCGAGTACTTTGGCGAAATTTTTCTTGAAGAATTTGAGCTTCTCGAAGACTCCCCAAGTCGCTTTGTTTTCACCTTGCACGATACCGTCGAGCAAAACCCTTTCATTGATGTGGAGGCCCATAGTGAAGAACTTGAAGGCTTAGAAAGCACTGAGCGCCAAGCCATCGTTTCTAGCCGAGTGGGTCAAGGCGCTTTTCGCGCAGGAGTCATTTCACTATGGCGAGGCTGCGCAGTCACCGGTGTTAAGAAATGCGATTTTCTCAGGGCATCACATATCAAGCCATGGCGGGATAGCTCTAATACTGAACGTCTTGATCCCATGAATGGGCTGCTCCTTACTCCTACATTGGATCACCTGTTTGATGCGGGTTTCATCTCTTTCGATGATGGTGGCCAGGTGTTGATTAGTTCGGAATTGAGTGAGGATGACGCTCGATTGTTGCATGTGGATCGTGATATGAAGCTATCGAAGATTCCTGCAAGAGTGAGGCAGTATCTTCGCTATCACCGAGTTAAGGTGTTTTTCGGGGAGTAGAAAGCTCTCGTCTTCTTGAAGGGTCGGGGGCCTCCTTTATTCGGTGTGGGTGGTGTTGTAGGAAGGTGTTGACGCAGAGACTTGATTTGAAAAACCAAAGTCGACACCACCGCCCTGCTGGACTAATTCTTCTACCCCGCCTGCACCTCGGCAAACCGATGCCGAAAGCGCTGAACAAACTCCTCGGCCAGCCGCGACAGCGGCTGGTCCCGGGGTGTCAGTAGGTAGAAGGTCTCGGTCAGGGGCTCTTGCAGCGGTAGCGCAATGCTGTCGCTGCCGCCCATGGCGCGGGCGTTGAGGGCGTCGACGATGGCGATGCCTGCGCCCTGGCCAACCAGCCGGGTCGCCTGCAGCGCCAGCGACACCTCCAGCCGCGAGCGCGGCGTCACGCCTCGCTCGGCCAGGGCACGCTCCAGCGTCTGGCGGCTGGGGTCTCCCGGTTCATAGTGGATCAGCGTCTGGCCATCGAGATCCTCAAGGGCGATGCTTTCGTGCCTTGCCAGCGGATGATCCCGGGGCAGCAGGCAGACGCTATCGAGGGTGAAGGCTGACGCACCAAGGCGCTCGTCCTGGCCGCCCAGCAGGGAAAAACCGATCTCCGAGCGCTGGGTGACCACGTCTTCCACCACCTGCTCGGAGCGGAAGGTGGACAACCGCAGGTGCTGGTCCGGGTGATCCTTGGCCATCCCGGCGATGACGTCCGGGACAAAGGTCAGGCCGAGCAGCGGCATGGCGCTGATGCCGAGCCCGCCAAGCTCGCGCTGGCGAATCCGCCTGGCGCTGTCTCTGAGGTGCTCGAGTCCCTGCCACAGGCGCTGCTGTTCGCGATAGAACAGGCGCGCCTCCGGCGTCGGCACCAGACGTCCCTTGATCCGCGAGAACAGCGCAAAGCCGAGGTCGTGTTCGAGCTGCTTCAACAGCCGAGTGACGCCTGGCTGGGCGATGCGCATGCGGCTGGCGGCGGCGGTGACGCTGCCGCTGTCCATGGTGTGTTGAAAGGCCTGCAACTGGCGGTCACTGAGCCGGGGGCTGTCCATCGCTGTCCTCCATCGAAACCTCCACTGAACCCACCCATCAGCCCTGCATCCAGCCCTGCATCGAAAGGAGCCATAACATCAGGGCATGGGTTTGCCATTGATTGGTATTGGATCGTATGGGATGTGGGTTCTATCGTCGAGTCATCGGCAATCGACGGCTAGGGGTCCAAGGCTTCCATGGCACACGAGGTAATGATCATCGGCGGTGGTGTGGTCGGCATGGCGGTGGCCTACGGTCTTGCGCGCCGTGGCCGTCGCGTCTGCGTTCTCGATGAGCACGATACCGCCCTCAAGGCCTCCCGGGGCAACGCGGGCCTGGTCTGGGTCCAGGGCAAGGGCGCCGGCATGCCCGCCTATGCGGCGATGTCGCTGGCCTCGAGTCGAGCCTGGCCGAGATTTGCCGGCGAGCTTGGCGAGCGCACCGGGGTGGATCTGGAATTCGAGCAGCCCGGAGGCGTCGATCTGTGTCTTGACGACGACGAGGTGCGTAAGCGTTGCGCCGAGTACCAGGCACTGTACGACGCACCCTGGGCCCGAGAGGCCGGCGTGCGCTGGGAGTACCTGGAAGGCGAGCGGCTACAACGGCTGCTGCCGGGCCTTGGCGGCGACGTCCCGGGGGGCATCTGGACACCCCACGACGGCCACTGCAATCCGCTGTTTCTGCTGCGCGCACTCTACAGCGCCTGCCAGGCGCTTGGCGTGGACGTACGGCCTCATCATCCGGTCGCCTCGATCGACCCCGGTGAGGCGGGCTTTGTTGCCCACACCGCCCGTGGCGTCGTGTCTGCCGAACGGCTGGTACTGGCCTGCGGACTGGGGGCGGCGCGGCTGGCACCGCCGCTCGGGCTCTGCGGTCGGGTCACGCCGGTGCGCGGCCAGGTGCTGGTCAGCGAGCGCCTGCCCGCCGCCGGCCGCCTGCCGACACCGCAGATTCGCCAGACGGCGAGCGGCGGCTACCTGATCGGCGACGTGCTCGAGCACGTCGGCCACGACACCCGGGTCACCCTCGATACCCTGCACGCCCTGGCGCGGCGGGCGGTGACCATCTATCCCGATCTGGCGTCGGCGCGGCTGGTGCGCAGCTGGGCGGCGCTGAGGATCATGACGCCGGACGGCTGCCCCGTCTACGAGGCCTCGCAGCGCTATCCCGGGGCCTACAACCTGAGCTGCCACAGCGGCATCACCCTGGCCGCCTTTCACGCCGATGAGCTGGCCGCAGCGCTGGACGATGATCGGCTCACCGAGCGCTATCCGCTCTTCTCGGGAGGACGCTTCGATGCTCAAGCGGCATGAAAGGGCCACGGCCACACCCGAGGTCACCATCACCATCGACGGCGCACCATACCAGGTGCCCTCGACGCTTAGCGTGGCGGCCGCGGTGCTGATGCACCAGGGCGCTGCTGGCTACCGCCGCCACGCCGCCGGTGGCCATCGCGCGCCGCTGTGCATGATGGGGGTGTGCCACGACTGCCTGATTACCATCGACGATGCCCCCAATCGGCAGGGCTGTCTGGTCACGGTGGAGCAGGGCATGCGGGTACGCCGTCAGCTCGACGAAGAGACAGCGACGGCTTCCCGGTTGGACACCACCAACCATGCCAGTGGTGACGACCTAAGGGGGCGCGACGATGCAGACCTGTGAGCCGAAGGAAACCGACGTCACCGACGCCACCGACGGCAGCAAGGACCGCGCCCGAGTGGTGGTGCTCGGCGCCGGCCCTGCCGGCATGGCGGCGGCCCTGAGACTGGCCGAGGCCGGCCTGCGCGCGCTGGTACTGGATCAGGCCAGGGCGCCGGGCGGGCAGATCTATCGCGATCTCGACCAGCCCCAGCTCGACGCCGCCGTTATGGGCAAGGACTACCATCGCGGTCGGGCCCTGGTCGGCGCCTTCCTGGATGCCGCCAGGCGGGGCGAGATCGACTATCGCCCGGGCACGCGGGTGTGGTGGATCGAGGCGCTGGGCGATGCCCTGAACGACGCCCTGAACGACGCCCATCGGCTAGGCGTGCGGGGGCACGATGGCATCAGCCGGGAACTGGTTGCGGAGCGTCTGATCATCGCCACTGGCGCCATGGAGCGGGGCTGGCCCTTCCCCGGCTGGCAGCTACCTGGGGTGATGCAGGCCGGCGCCGCCCAGATCCTGATGAAGCAGGGCGCACTGCTGACCGAGGAGCCGCCGGTGCTGGCGGGCAACGGGCCACTGCTGTACCTGCTGGCCTGGCAGTACCTCAACGCCGGCTGCCCGCCCCGGATGATCCTCGATACGGCGCCGAATCTGGGCCTGGCGCGGACCCTGCGTCACCCGCTCAGGGCCTGGCGGGCGCGCGGCTACCTCGCCAAGGGCGCGCGCATGCTGGCGGCGTTGAGGCGCGCTGGGGTGCCGGTCGTGCGTGGCGTCCAGTCGCTGGCCGCCGAGGGTGACCAGCGCTTGACCGGGGTGCGCTATCGCCGGCGTGGCGACAGCGACGAGCACAGGCTCAAGACCGATTGGCTGTTGACCCATATGGGGGTGGTGCCCGAGCCGCAGCTCCCCCGAGGGCTGGGCATCGAGCACCGCTGGCAGGAGGCGCAGCAGGCGTTCGTGCCCGATCGTCGCGACAACCTGTCGGTGCGCCCGGGCGTGTGGCTGGCCGGTGACGGCGGTGGCATCGGCGGCGCCGCGAATGCCGAGCGCGAAGGGCGACTGGCGGCGCTGTCCGTGCTGGATGAGCTGATGGCTGACCTGATGGATAAGCCGCTGAACGACCTGATGGCTGACCCGCTGGACACGCCAGCCGATGCAAAAGGCGCCGCGGCGCCGATACCAGACGCCGATAATCGCCGGGCGATCGCCAGGGAGAGCGCCAGGGAGAGCGCCAGGGAGAGCGCCGCGCTGAGGCGTCGACGCCGCCGGGATCTGTCCGGTCGGCGTCTGCTGGATGCGCTGTTCACCCCACCGGCGGACTGGGTCGAGCGACAGCCCGGCGAGACCCTGATCTGTCGCTGCGAAGGAGTGAGCCAGGCCCAGCTCAAGGCGGCGCTGGAAGCGGGGCCCGCCGGGCCCAACCAGCTCAAGGCCTTCACCCGCTGTGGCATGGGCCCCTGCCAGGGACGGCTATGCGGCACCAATGTGTCGCGGTTGATGGCCCGCGAGCAGGGCCGCGACATGGACGAGGTCGGCTACTACCGCATTCGCCCACCGTTGACCTCCATCACGCTGGGCGAGCTGGCACTGGCGCCCTCCGATCACCTGACCACACAATCACAATAGAGCGAGAAACGACCATGAAAATTAACGCTTCGCTGTCTGCCTCCCTTTGCCTGGCGATGGCCCTTGCTGGCGCCAGCGCCGCTGTTGCCACCACCGCCCAGGCCGACGATCGTCCGCTGCGCATCGGTGTCGACGTGCCCTATCCTCCGTACCAGGAAAAGCTGCCCGACGGCAGCCTGACCGGCTTCGAGGTCGAGCTGGTCGAGGCCGCCTGCGAGCGCATGCAGCGCCAGTGCGAGTGGGTCGAGCAGGGCTGGGACGGCATCATTCCGGGGCTGCTGGCGCGCAAGTATGATCTGATCGCCTCGGCCATGAACATCACCGACGAACGCGCGAAACAGGTGCTGTTCTCCGATCCCTACTATCAGGTGCCCTCGGTGTGGGTCGGCCAGGCCGACGCGGAGATCGATCCCGAAGGCGACCTGTCGGACATGACCATCGGTGTGCAGCAGGGCACCATCCAGGACGAGTACGTGACCACCTACCACGGCGAGGCGGACATTCGTCGCTACTCGGACTCCGGCGGCGTGGTCAACGACATGTTCACCGGTCGGCTGGACCTGGTCTTTACCGCCTTCCCGTTGGCCCAGGAGCGGCTGTTCAGTGATGAGCGTTTTGCGCGCAAGGGCGAGCTGGTGACCGGCCCCGAGTCGATCTACGGGCCCGGCGTCGGCGCCGCCTTCCGCCAGCGCGATCGCGAACTGGCCATCGAGTTCAGCGAGGCCATCCAGGGGCTCAAGGACGACGGCGACTACCAGGCGCTGTGGGCCCGCTACTTCGAGAAATAGCACCGGCGGAGTCGACCTACCGCGTGGGGGGAGACGAGAGGCGTGACAGCCCGCTATGCGACGAGCCCATCATGCGACGAGCCCACCATGCAACGAGCCCTCCATCGGAGGGCTCGTTGGTGTCGGGGGTTCGGCCATTCGTGCCATCGGCGGCTACGGTGCAATTGGCGGCTAGGGTGTCACCGGTAGCGCTGCGTAGGCCACCATCTCGACCAGCATCTCTTCCCGGGCGAAGCCGGAGACGATCACCGCCGCGCGGTTGGGGTAGGGCTCGCTGACGTACTCGGAGTAGACCCGGTTGACCGTAGCCAGGTCCTCGCGTCGGGTCACGTAGATCAATACCTGAGTCAGCGATTCAACGCCGCCACCGGCGCAGGTGAGGGTGTGTACCAGATTGTCCAGCGTCTGGCGGGTCTGGGCCTCGATGCCGCCGTCGACCACCTCGCCGCTCTTGTCGATGGGGATCTGGGCGGTGAACAGGATGCCGTTGCCGACGCTGGCCCAGGACAGTGGGGCGCGGGAGGCGAACAGCTCGGTCTTGACCGGGTGAACCATGGGGTATCCTCGAACGTTGGAAGTCGGGGGTAGTAGGGCAAAGAGAGTGCCAAGGGGTGGGGGTTGTGTGTCAGTCGTTGTCGTGGGTGCCGGCGCCGGCGCCGCTGCGAGAGGCCTCGGTAGATTCCACCAGCAGCCGGGTGGCCAGCGCCTTGAGCTGCGCCCACAGGCCGTCGTCGACCTCGATGCCTTGCTGCATGGCACGCTCGCGGCAAGCCAGCAGGTCGGACTCCTGGTGACGTGCCAGCAGGTCGAGCTGATACTCGGAGCGCAGCGACGGCAGCAGGTCCACGTGGTTGGCCATGATCAGCGTCACCCCGTCGTTGGGTTCGTTTTCCTCGGGCACCTCGTGCACCGCGTAGACGCGGATCTCCGGCACCGAACTTCCCGCACGAAAGCCCACCACCTGCTCGATCAGCGGGGTGGCTGCCGCCTGCTCTGCGCCAGCGGTCCGGGCCTCACCGTCAGGCGCCTGGGCATTGCGCCAGAAGGCGGTGACGTTCATCCCGCGCCCGGCCAGCCGCGCCAGGTAGCCCATGATCAACTGGCGGTTGTGGCAGTGGCGGATCTTGATCACCGCAAGGCCTCGCGCCCGGGCCTTGGCAAAGCCCAGTTCCAGTGCCAGGGTCGAGCTCTTGAGCACGCTGGCGCCGTGGCTGTCGAGCACCGCCAGGTCGCCGTCCGAGTAGACGAGTTCCGGGGGGCGCTCGCCCTGATCCGCGAGCAGAAAGTCGAGGCCTCGTCCCAGCGCCGCCAGTCCACCGAGCTCGTAGAGCTGCATCCAGGCCACCATGTCGGCGGCGTCGCTGGCGTCTCCGTCCTCGAAGCCCATGGCCTGGAAGGCCTTGCGGCAGAGTCCCTGGAGTTCGTTGTAAGACACCTTCATGAGTTGGCTCCGGCGTGCTGGCGGGGTTGGGCATCGGCTTCCTTGAGCGTGCCGGCGGCGTCCTGGTCGGGCTCCAGCGGGAAGCTCCAGTCGTCGAAGTCGATCAGGTCGCTGGGCTCGGCGTTGAGTTCTTCGACCAATGGCGCGCCCTGGAACAGGGTGATGCGCACCCAGCGATCGGACTTGGGATCGAAGCGACTGGCGCCGAAGAACGACAGCTTGGTGCGAAGCAGGTGCATCGGCTTCATCTCGCGGGCCCACAGGTTGGCGCGGATCTCGCCGAAGGGCGTCTCGGCCATGCTCTGGATGCGCCGGATGATGTCCTTGTGACGCGGGTGGTGAATCAGGAACTCCACCACCAGGGCGCGCGGATGGGCGCTGAGGAAGTCGTCGATGACCCCATGGGTATCGGCCACCCGAGGCGCGATGGCGAGCTTCAGTTCACGGTCGGCGCCGGGTTCGACGTCGCGCACGCCCAGGCGCGGCTCCTCCTTCTCGACCGATCGATACCAGAACCAGTAGCGCTCCTCGGGGTCGCCGAAGTCATGACGCAGGGCCCAGTCGTAGTGGGTCTCGATCAACTGCTTGAGTCTGACCAGCGGCATGTCCGGGGTCAGCTCCAGGCCCTCCTCGACCCCCATCTGGTCCTCGAAGGGATCGACGATCTCCGGGTAGAGCTCAAGCAGCAGGGTGTGGATCAGCTCCTGGGCTTCCAGGCTCAGGGTCTGGCGGCTCCAGTCGATCAACTCCTGCCACAGCTCCTCGGCCAGTGGTACCTGCTCGAGCCAGGCGCGCACCGCCGGCAGGGCGCTGGCGGTCTCGCGGTTGCGCGCGCTCTGCTCGCTATCCTCGGTCACGGTCTGGGCCAGGTGGCGCTCGGCCCGGGCGACAAGCGCCACCAGGCGCTGTCGCTCCGGTTCACCGGGAACCTGACCACTGACCTGGGCCAGTGCCTTCTCGCGGCTCTCGACCCAGCGCTGGATCAGCTGCGGGTGGTTGATCAGAAAGGGCGCCATGCCCAATCCGGTGGAATTGCCGATGCCCAGATAGCGGCGCAGCGGTGCGGCCATGGCGACGGCGCTGCCCGGCGCGCGGGCTCGGGCCATATGCTCGATCTGCTCGATGGAGAAGTGGCGCAGCAGGTAGACCGCCAGCATCTGGGCCGAGAAGGGACGCTGGAAGTCCGGGTTGTGCTTCAGCCGATCGAAGTCGGCGATGCCGAACTTGCCATTTCCGTAGACTGCGGTGGTGCGATACAGATAGCCGACCCGGGTCAGCCAGGCCGGGTCCGGCTGGCGCCCGGCGCACAGCGCGTCGAGAAAGGCGGCGAAGTTTCTGAGGCTGCGGTTGGCCCGGGACAGCACCAGCAGACGTGGATGCTGGCGCCCGGCCTCCTGCAGCGGCACATTGGCGGCCATCTGTTCGAGCAGCGAGTCGTCCACGTCACCTTCGACCACCCCGAAGGTGACGTCCCAGGCCTCGGCGATGACCCGGTCGGAGCGGGTGGCGTCGTCCAGTGGCTGGGAAAAGATCACCCCGTGGTAACGGGCCTGGGGCGTCTGCAGACGATAGATGGCGACACCGTGGCCCTCGGCGTCGAGCTCGAAGCGGGTGGTGCTGATCTGCCAGCGCTGGCGCGCCATCTGGCGCACCAGGCTACGCACGAAGCTCAGCCGGCTGGCGTGCAGGCTGCCCAGGCGATCGAGTTGCATCACCTCGTCGGGCGCGCGCAGACGCAGGCGCTGCTCGACGTCGGAAAGGCGGCTGGCGAGGTCTTCGCGTCTCATCTCAGGCCTCCCCTGTAGCGCTGGCTTTTTGGCTGGTGATGCCCTGGGCGCGGGCCATGGCGAGGGCGGCCTGGGGGCCGGTCCACAGCGACGGCAGCAGCACCAGCGACACCGGGATGGCAGTCAGCACGATGAACTGCTGCAGCGCGCTGATCTGCCCCGCGCCCATGTACAGGAGGATAGCCGCCATCAGTGCCATGGCGATGCCCCAGAAGGCACGAACCAGAGGGCTCGGCTCGTCGTGGCCGGCACCCACCACGGCGATGGCGTAGCTCATGGAGTCACCGGTGGTGGCGACGAAGATGGTGGTCAGTACCAGGATCGCCACCGCCATGACGGTACCGCCGGGCAGCGCCTGGGCCACGGTCAGCGTAGCCACGTCGAACTGGAAGTTGTTGAGCGCCTCGGTCAGGTCGATGGCTCCGGTCATCTGGTAGAAGATGCCGGAACCGCCCAGCAGGGTGAACCAGATGGCCGTGGCCACCGGTGCCAGCACCGCCACGGTGAGCACCATCTGGCGAATCGTGCGGCCCCTGGAGATGCGCGCGACGAAGATCGCCATCAGCGGACCATAGCCGATGAACCAGGCGAAGAAGAACACCGTCCACCACTGCATCCACCAGTCCGGCGCGCTCTGGGCGGTCATCGTCGACATGGCGAAGAAGGACGTCAGGTACTCGCCGAAGCCCTGGGTGAAGGCGTTGACCATGAACAGCGTCGGGCCGAACAGGAAGATCACCGCGGCGATGGCGAGCGCCAGGAAGACATTGAAGCGCGACAGGAACTGGATGCCCTTGTCGATGCCGGTAACCGCCGAGGTGACGTAGACCGCGCCGAGGCCGATCAGGATGATCAGTTGGGTCATATAGGTGTTGGCCACACCGAACAGCTCGTGCAGACCGAAGCTGACCTGGGTGGCGAGAAAGCCGATGGGGCCGACGGTACCGGCCACCACCGCAATCACGCACAGGGCGTCGACCACGCCGCCCAGCGGGCCCTTCATCATCCGTTCGCCGAGTACCGGATAGAGCAGGGTGCGCGGCTGCAAGGGCTGGCCCTTGTCGTAGTGGGCGTGGGACAGCACCACCGCGGTCAGGCTGCCGAGCACCGCCCAGGCCAGAAAGCCCCAGTGCATGAACGACTGGGCCAGGGCCGGGGCGATGGCGGAGTCGCCGCCGGCCTCGATGGCCGCGCTGCCGGCAAAGGCCGGCGGCGTGACCACGAAGTGGTAGATCGGCTCGCCGGCGGCGAAGAACACCCCGCCCCCTGCCAGCAGGGTGCACATGATGATCGACACCCACTTGAAGGTGGACAGCTCCGGCGTGCGGGTGTTGCCGATGCGTGCACTCGCCGCCGGGGTGGCGATCAGCCCCATGGCGATAAAGAAGGTCAACAAAAGCAGGATCTGGAAGTAGCTGCCGAGCGCCTTGGCGGTCCAGGCGAAGCCCGTGCCGATGGCCCCGGCTACGCCGTCGATGTCGTACAGCGACAGGCCGACGAACAGCAGGATAAAGCCGATGCTGAGACAAAGCACGACGGGGTCGCCCAGGCGATACTGGCCGGCGGGCAAGTCCGCGGTCGCTGGCGCCGAGCGATCGGCGGGGGACGAGGTGCCGGTGGTGGAGGTGGTCATGGCGTGAACCTCTGGCGTGCGGCACCGTCGGGGCGGTGCCTGTTATGGTGGTTGATGACCGCCGGCATTCGGTTGTTGTTGAGATCTGGGATGCCGGCGGGTCGGTGACTGACGGGTGGTTGGTCTAAGGTTGGTCGGGGCCTGTTCTGAGGGTCGCCTCAGGCGACCTTGGCGATACCCTGAGGCGTGGCGGCGCGCTCCAGCAGCGCCACCCAGTTGCGGCCCATGATGCCGGCCACTTCGTCCTCGTTCATACCAACGTCGCGCAGGCCCTGTATCAGGTTGGGGAAGTCGCGGCTGTCCTTGAGCCAGGCCAGTGGCCGCGGCCAGCCGGCGTTGGCGGCGCTGCCCTCGCCATAGTCCATGTCCTTGGACCAGCGGCCGTTGCGCATCCAGTCGAGCACCGAGGTGGGCTGGTTCTGACACAGGTCGGTACCGATGCCCAGGTGTTCGACCCCCATCAGGTCGGCGGTGCGGGCGATCATCTCGCAGTACTCGGCAAGGGTGCAGTCCGGGCCGTTGCGTAGGTGGAAGGGGTAGGCGGAGAAGCCCAGCAGGCCGTCGCACTCGGCGATGGCCCTGAGTACCCGATCGGACTTGTTGCGCTTGGCCGGATGGAAGCTCTCGGGGTTGGCGTGGGAGATGATCACCGGGCGGCTCGACAGTTCGATGGCCTCGAGGGTCGAGCGCTCGGCGCTGTGGGACATGTCGATGACCATGCCGACCCGGTTCATCTCGCGGATCACCTGGCGCCCGAAGCGGGTGATGCCGCTGTCTTCTGCCTCGTAGCAACCGCAGGCCAGCAGGCTCTGGTTGTTGTAGGTGAGCTGCATGATCAAGAGGCCGAGATCGCGCATCACCTCGACCATGTCGATGTCGTCCTCGATGGGCGAGCAGTTCTGGGCGCCGAGAAAGACCCCGATGCGCCCGCTGGCCTGGGCCCTGGCGATATCGCCGGGCCCGCGCACCGGCATGATCAGGTCAGCGTTGGCCTCGAAGCGGCGGTTCCACTCGCCCAGGCGCGACAGCGTCTCGCGGGTGGTCTCGTGGTAGACCAGGGTGGCGTGGACGGCGTCCAGGCCGCCCTCGCGCATCTGCTCGAAGATCTCCCGCGACCAGTTGGAGTACTGCAGGCCGTCGATGGTCAGCATTTCTCGGGACATGACGTCTCTCCTCAGGCCTTGACGTAGCAGGTCTTGACCACGGTGTAGAACTCGCGGGCGTAGCGGCCCTGCTCGCGGGGGCCGAAGCTCGACGCCTTGCGGCCGCCAAAGGGCACGTGGTAGTCGGTGCCCGCGGTGGGCAGGTTGACCATCACGCAGCCGGTCTCGGCGCGGGCCTTGAACTCGCTGGCAAGCTTCAGCGAGTCGGTGATGATGCCGGCGGTCAGGCCGAAGTGGGTGTCGTTGAGCACCTCGATGGCCTCGTTGGCGTCGGCGACCTTGATCACGCAGGCGATCGGGCCGAACACCTCCTCGCGATTGATGGCCATGTCGTTGGTGGTGTCCACCAGAAGTGCCGGCGCCATGAAGTAGCCGTCGCTTGCCGCGCTGACGCGCTCGCCGCCGAACACCAGCCGGGCGCCGTCGGCCTGGGCGCGCTCGACCCATGCCAGGTTGGAGGCAAGCTGGCGGGCGTCGGCCGCCGGGCCGATGTGCACGCCGTCTTCCAGGGCGGGGCCGACACGCACCTGTTTCAGGCGCTCGATCAGCCGCTCGACGAAGGCGTCGTGGACCTTCTCGGTGACGATCAGCCGCGACGAGGCGGTGCACTTCTGGCCGGTGCCGGAGTAGGCGCCGTTGAAGGCGGCCTCCACGGCGAGGTCGAGATCGGCGTCGTCGGCCACGATCAGGGCGTTCTTGGAGCCCATCTCGAGCTGGCACTTGACCAGGTTGGCGGCGGTGGCGCCGGCCACCCGGCGACCGACCTCAAGCGACCCGGTAAAGGTCAGGGCGTTGATTTCGGGACTTGCGATCAGGGCGTCGCCGACGCTCGATCCCGGTCCCATGATCAGGTTGAAGGTGCCGGCGGGCAGCGCCTGGCGGCTGAGGATCTCGGTCAGCGCCCAGGCGCTGCCCGGGACCAGGTTAGCCGGCTTGAACACGACGGCATTGCCGAAGGCCAGCGCCGGGGCGATCTTCCACACCGCGGTGGCCATGGGGAAGTTCCAGGGGCTGATGACGCCGACCACCCCCACCGGCTCACGGCGCACCTCCACTTCCACGCCGGGGCGCACCGACTCGGCGCGCTCGTCGATCTGGCGCAGCACCTCGGCGGCGTAGTAGTGGAAGAACTGGGCGGAGCGGTGGACCTCGCCGACCGCCTCGGCCAGGGTCTTGCCCTCTTCACGGGCCAGCAGCTCGCCGAGCTCGGCCTTGCGCGCCATCAGTTCGTCGCCCACCGCCATCAGCACGCCGTAGCGCTGCTCCAGGCCGCTCTTGGCCCATTCGCGGCCACCCCGGCGGGCGGCGGCGATGGCGTCCTTGACCTGCTCGGTCGAGGCCTGGGCGTAGACGCCGATCAGGTCGCTGGTATCCGACGGGCTGCGGTTCTCGATCTGGTCGACGCCGTCGATCCACTGGCCGTCGATATAGAGTGGGTAGGCTGACTGCTGAGACATGATGACCTCCTGTGACGAATGCGACACAGCCTAGGAGAGTCACCAAAATAAAGATAATCAATAATAACGAGCATATGATAAATAAGGCTTACCGCCTGTCTGTGTGACGGCCCGTGTGAGGAAATGCCATGCTCCCCGACCTCAAGATCCAGCCGCTGCGCTACGTGCTGGCGATCGTCGACCACGGCGGCTTTCACGCCGCCGCGCGCCAGCTTCACCGCAGCCAGCCGGCGGTGTCGATGGCGGTGCGCGAGCTGGAGGCGCGCCTTGGTGAGGCGCTGTTCGAGAAGGGTGCCCAGGCGAGCCTCACCTCCTTCGGCGAGTACTGCGTGCCGCGCTTTCGCGAGCTGATCCTCCAGCATGATCGCCTGAGCCGTGACCTGCTCGCCCAGGTCGAGCGCCAGGCGGGGCATCTAGATATGGCGGCGGTACCGTCGGTGGCCAGCCGCCTGATGCCGAGCTTGCTGTCGGAGTTCGTCGAGCGCTATCCGGGCATCCGCGTGGCGCTGCACGACGGCAACGCCGACTTCGTGCGCGAGCAGGTGCTGGGCGGTGAGGTGGATATCGGGCTTTCAAGCCTGTGGCAGCCTGACGATGCCCTGGCGTTCACCCCTTTGCTGCGCGACAAGGTGGGGGTGGTGTGTCGCGATGACCATCCCTTCGCCGGGCGCGAGAGCCTGCACTGGCGCGAGCTTGCCGGCGAGACCCTGATCGGCAACGGCACCTCGCGGCTGCTCGAGGGCACCGAGGCCGAGGCGCTGCTGGCAAGTCCCACCTTCTTCATCTCCAACATGATCTCGCTGACCGCCAGCCTGGTGGCGGGGCTCGGTATCACCACCCTGCCGCGACTGGCGTTTGCCGAGGAGTACGAGCGGCTGAGGTTCGTTCCGCTGGAGTGCCCGGTGGTGGAGCGCCAGGTGGGACTGGTGCGCCTGGCCGGTCGCAGCCTGTCGCCGGCCGCGGCTGCCATGGCGGCCTTTATTATCGAGCGCCTGGAGGAGGGGCAGGGGCAGGATGGCCATGCGCCGAGCAGCCAATAGCCGTTCAGCCAATAGCCGATAACGCCAGGCGGGCTCGCCGTCCGTCAGCCGTTGCGGTCGAGTTCGCCGGCGTCCATGCCGTTGCGTCGCCGGACCTCGAGCAGCAGGGCGCTGTGGTCGAGGTCAGCACCACCTGCGTTGACCAGATCGCCGAACAGGCGGTCGGTCAACTCAAGCAGCGGCAAGTCGAGGCCGAGTTCCCGGGCGACGTCGCAGGCGGCGCGAGTGTCCTTCAGCTGATGCCTGGCCGGTCCGCCGGGTGCGAAGTCGCCGTCCAGCATGCGTTGGCCATGCTGGTCGAGAATCCGCGAGTAGGCGAAGCCCCCCAGCATGGCCTGGCGCACCTTGGCGGGGTCGGCGCCGCCGGCTTCGGCCAGCACCAGGGCTTCCGACACCGCCGCGATGGTGCTGGCCACCGTCAACTGATTGACCAGCTTGGCCAGGGCGCCGCTGCCTGCCGGGCCAATATGCAGGGGATGCCCCATGGCCTCGAGAATGGGCTTTGCCCTGTCGTAATCGGCGGCGTCTGCTCCGGCCATGATCGAAAGAGATCCTTCGCGCGCGCCCTTTTCGCCGCCGGAGACCGGGGCGTCCACCCAGCCAAGGCCAAGCTCGCGACAGCGTTCGGCCAAGGCGATTGCTTCACTGTGGCCAATGGTCGACATCACGATGAGCAGGGTACCGGGAGACAACTGACGGGCGATGCCGTCGTCGCCGAACAGCAGCGTCTCGCATACCGCGCCCGAACTTACCATCATCACCACCGCCTGGGCGTTTGCCGCTGCCTCGATGGGTGTCTCGGCCAGAGTGGCGCCAAGTTCGCCCAGCGGGGCTGCCTTGTCGATGCTGCGATTCCAGGCACGCAGGGGGAAGCCTGCACGGATCAGATGACGGCCCATGGGCAGGCCCATGATACCGGTGCCCAGCAGGGCGATGGTGGCAGGAGAGGTCATACGGGCGGCTCGTTGTAGATTAGAAAGTAGGTAACAGCCTAACCTCTTCCGCCCGGTGCCTCCACGCTCAGTCGACCTGCCGCCACCACTGTACCGGCCAGCCGCGCTCGCGGGCGGTGGCGTCAAGCGTCGAGTCGGGGTTGATGGCGAAGGGACGGTCGACGAATTCCAGCAGGGGCAGGTCGTTACGCGAGTCGGAGTAGCCGAAGCTCACCACCGGGGTGTGCTCGGCCAGCCACTCGCGCAGCGCCTCGAGCTTGCCGCCTTGGAAGGTGCGGATGCCCTCGGCCTTGCCGGTGTAGCGCCCGCAGGAGTCAAGTTCGAGAGCGGTGGCCAGCGCCTGATCGGCACCGAGGCGCTCGGCCAGCGGCCCGACCACGTGGATCGGCGAGGCCGAGATGATCACCACCCGATGGCCCTGGTCACGGTGCCAGGCCAGGCGTTCGTGGCCCTGGGGGAAGAGCCGGGGCACCACCTTGGCCTCGAGGAAGGCGTCGACCTGTTGCCTGACGTCGGCCTCGCTGCGGCCCGCCAGCGGCGTCAGCAACAGCGCCAGATGGGCTTCCATGTCGAGTGTCCCGGCGGCGTAGGCGGCCATGTGTTCGGCGAAGGCGGCGCGGTAGGCGTCGCCGTCCTCGATCCAACCGAGGTCGATCAGCCACTGGCTCCAGAGTCCAGTGATGTCGCCGTCGAGCAGGGTGTCGTCGAGATCGAACAGGGCCAGGGTCATGGGCGCGACGGGGGCCTTGGCGGCGTCGCCGTGGCAGGCGTCAGTGGTCATGGTGACAGGGCTCGTCAGGTCGTTCATGCATCCAGCTCCTGGACCTCGTCGAGATCGACGTGGATCGTCACCTCGCAGCCGGCGGGCAGCAGGCTGCGAGCGGAGCGATTGAGGGTATCGACGGCGAGGCTGGTGCCATCGCAGTCGATGTCGTAGCGCACGATGTTACCGAGCAGGCGATGTCGACGCACACGACCGCTGACGCCCGGTCCCACCCGCGCCGGCCGCTCGCCACCCAAAGGGCGGCCCTGCACGCTGAGATAGAGCGCCTCGGGGCGCAGCGCGACACGCCCGGCCTGGCTGCGAAAGCCCAGCAGTGGCGCGGCCTCGACGGCGTCGAGCAGGCAGTAGTGGCCCATGAAGCCGGCGGCGTTTTCGTCCCGGGGCCGGGTGTAGAGCACCTCGGCGGTGTCCTTTTGCAGGATCCTCCCCTGGTGCATCAGGAACACCCGGTCGGACATCAACATGGCCTCTTCCTGATCATGGGTCACGAACAGGGTGGTCAGGCCGAGGGTCTTCTGAATTTCGCGGATCTGGTCGCGCAGATGTCGACGAATGCGGGCGTCCAGCGCCGATAGCGGCTCGTCCATCAGCAGTACCTTGGGTTCCACCACCAGCGAGCGTGCCAGTGCCACCCGCTGGCATTGCCCGCCCGACAGCTGGTGGGGAAACTTGTGCGCCTGGTCCTGCATCTCTACCAGGCGCAACACCTCGTCCACCCGGCGCGCGCGCTCGTCATCGGGGACCTTCTGCATGCGCAGGCCGAAGGCGACGTTGTCGGCGACCTTGAGGTTGGGAAACAGCGCATAGTGCTGAAACACCATACCGACCCCGCGCCGCTGGGGCGGCAGGCGGGTGATCTCGTCACCGCCGATATGGATGCTGCCGGCGTCCAGCGAGGTCAGCCCAGCGATGGCCCGCAGCAGGGTCGACTTGCCGCAGCCGGACGGCCCCAGCAGGGTGATGAACTCGCCGTGCTCGATATCGGCGTCGATGTCGGCGAACACCGAGGTCTTGCCGAAGCGCTTGGCCAGCCCCCTCAGCGAGACCGCGTTGCCGCTTTCCTGGTGGCCTGGCGCTGACGGGGCCGTGGTCTGGACCGAGGACGGAATAGTGGACGGGACCGTGGACGGGGCGGCGCGCTGGGTGGCAGGTGTGGTGGCAGCCATCATCGTGTGGCCTCCGTGATGGTGTGCTCGGCCTGGCGATTGCCCAGCCAGGTCAGGATCAGGGTAAAGGCGAACAGGGTGATCACCAGGGCGCTGGTGAAGTGGCCGCTGGCGCCGCGCATATTGTTGAGGTAGACCTGCAGCGTCTCGAAGCGGGTGCCCACCAGCATGTTGGCGAAGACGAACTCGCCGACCAGGAACGAAAACGACAGGAAAATGGCGATCTGCACCCCGCCACGCAGGTTGGGCAGGATGACCAGAAAGAAGGCCTTCAGCGGCCCGGCACCCAGCAGCTGGGCGGCGTCCATCAGGCTTTGCACGTCCACCGCACGCAGGCTGTTGGCGATGGCGCGGTACATGAACGGCAGCACGATGGTGAAGTAGGTGGGAATCAGGATCCAGGGGGTGCCCACCAGCGGCAGCGGGCCGCCGGCGTAGAGCTTGAGTAGCCCCACCGAGGACACCACCGGGGGCACCGCGAAGGGCATCAGGATCAGGGTGTTCATCCAGCGGTCCAGCCACGGATAGCGGGTGTGGGCCAGCAGGGCCACCGGCATCACCAGCACCAGCGACAGCGTCAGGGCACCCACGGCGACGGCCAGCGACCGGACGAAGGCGGCCACAAAGCGCGGAGTGGTCCATAGCTCCACGAACCAGGCCAGGGTCAGGCCATCGGGGACCAGGGTCGCGCCCCAGCGGGTGGCCAGGGCGTAACCCAGGGTCGCCACCAGCGGCAGGGCCAGCACCGCGAAGACGCTGCCGACGATCCAGGCGTAGGGATTGAAGGTCGCCGACAGCGACGCTGCGGTTGGCCCCTTGTGAGCCGGCAGGGTTTCAGCGTGAGCCATGCTGTGCACTCCTTCTCAACAGCCACTGCTGGACCAGGGTGACCAGCACCAGCAGCAGCACCAGGATCAGCGCCAGGGCGCTTGCCAGATTGGGCTCGAGGAACAGGTCGCCGGCCACCAGGTTGGCGATACGAATGGTCATCAGGTTGTAGCTGGTGTTGACCAGCGCGTAGACGGTGGCGTAGGCGCCCATGGCGTTGGCGAACAGTACCGTGAAGGTGCCGGCCAGGGCCGGCCACAGCACCGGCAGGCCGATGCGCTGCCAGTAGGCGATGCGCCCGGCGCCGAGCAGGCTGGCGGCATCACGCCATTCGGCCTTGAGGCCGGCGAAGGCCGGGAACAGCAGCAGGATGCCCAGCGGAATCTGGAACCAGGTGTAGATGACGATCAGCCCGCCGGTGGAGTAAAGACGCACGTCCTCGATGATGCCGAGTCGTTGAAGCGCCAGGGTCAGCACGCCGTTGGCCCCCAGCAGGATGATGAAGGCGAAGGCCAGCGGCACGCCGGCAAAGTTGGAGGTCATGTTGGTGAAGGCGATCATCGCTCGCCTCAGGCGTCCGCCGGAACGCACCAGGGCGTGGCAGGTCAGGGTGGCGATGACCAGGCCGATGGCGCTGGACACCAGCGAGATGGTCAGGCTCTTCCAGATCGCCTGGCGGAAGAACGCCGACTGGGCGATCTCCTGAAAGTGGCCAAGGCCCCAGTCGCCGTTGACGTTGAAGGCACTGATCGCGACCCAAGCCATCGGCGCCAGTTGGAAGGCGGTGAATATCACGGCGAAAGGCACAAGCCACAGCCAGGCCGGTAATGGCGCCTTCACGATCCGGCCTCCTCGTTGCAGGTGGCGTGCGCGGTGGGCGCGGCGCCGGTGATATTGGACGCAGCCAACAGCTCGGGATGCCAGGGCTTGTCGTGGGAGAGCCCAAGGACGCTTGCCAGGGTGCCGCACAGGTGGGTCTGGCGGATGACCCGTCCGGCGGGGTCGGCAAAGGCGTCGCCGAACAGCCACAGCGGCACCCGGCGTTCTTCTTCCAGCAGGCCCGAGTGGGAGCGATCGGCGTTCATGCCATGGTCGGCGGTGATCATCACCTGGCAGCCGTCGGCCAGCCAGCGTGGCAGGTAGTCGGCCAGGGCGATGTCGGCGTGGCGGGCGGCGTTTCTGTACTGGGGCGAGTCGCCGCCGTGACGATGGCCGGTGTCGTCGATGTTCATGCTGTGTACCAGCAGGAAGTCGGGCGCGTGGCGTTGCCTCAGGGCCTCGGCGTCGCTGAACAGGTGATCATCCGGATAGTGGTCCTGCCAGTAGAAGATGCCGGCCTGGATGGCCGCCGCCGGATCGTCGAGGAAGCGGTCGCGGGTGCGCTCGAAGGGTGCCTTGACGTAGAGCTCACTGACCCAGTGATAGGCCGCCGCTGCGGTGGCAAGGCCCTGGCCGCGGGCCAGGTCGAACAGGCTGGTGCCATGGGAACGGCGCACGATGTCGTTGTGCACTACCCCGGAGTCCACCGGGCGATCGCCGGTCAGCAGGCACTCGTAGAGCGGCCGAGACATGGCCGGCAGCTCGCAGTCGAGGTGGGTGATGTAGCCGCGTCCGGCCTCCACCAGGGCGCTCAAGTGGCCCATGGCGTGATGGCCGACGGCGTGATTGAGGCCGTCCAGCACCACCAGTATGACGGGTCTGGTCATGATGACTCCCGGCCGCGCGGCAATACAGGGCGCGGCGCTGTCGCGAAATGGCGTGGAATGCGCTGAAGACAGGCCTCGTGGGCACTGTCTTCAGCGGTCGATCGTTGTAGCGGGGCTGTCCTCAGCGCTTGATCACTGCTGGTGGATCAGCACCTCGGACTGCCACTGGCGCGGCAGCACCTTGGCGCTCTGTTCCCAGGCGGCAAAGTCCTGGATCGGGCGGGCGCTGGCGTACTGCTCGTTGGGCAGCAGCTTGGCGGCGATATCGTCGGGCAGGGTCAGGTGCTCGGCGCGGATCGGGCGAGCGTAGCCCTCGGCCAGGTTGAACTGGCCTTCATCGGACAGGATGTACTCACGGGCCAGCTTGGCGGCGTTGGGGTGCTGGGCGTGGGTGTTGATGATGGTGGCGTAGCCGGAGGTCACCGAAGCGTCCGAGGGGATTACCACCTCGAAGGCGTCACGGTCGATCTGGTCGCGGTAGTTCAAGGCGTTGAAGTCCCACAGCAGGGCCACTTCCACTTCGCCCTTCTCCAGGTTGGCGATGGACACGTCGGCCAGCGACAGTCGGCCCTGCTCGGCCAGTTCGGCGAACAGCTCGAGGCCCGGGGCCAGATTGGCTTCGTCGCCACCGGCGGCATAGGCGGCGGCGAGTACCGCATTGTTGGCCTGGGAAGCCTGGCCCACGGCGCCCACTGATACCGAGTAGTCACCCTCGCGCAGGTCGGCGAAGGAACTCGGGCGCTGGTCCTCTTCCACCAGGTTCTTGTTGATCATCAGCGCAATGGTGCCGGTGTAGCCGAGCATCCAATGGCCATCTTCGTCCTTGGCCCAGTCGGGGATCTCGTCCCAGGTGGTGGGCTTGTAGGGCTGGGTCACCCCCTGCTGCACCGCGATCGGTCCGAAGGCGAAGCCGACGTCGCCGATATCGGCGGTGGCGTTCTCGCCCTCGGCCTTGAACTTGGCGACTTCCTCGGCGGAGCTCATGTCGGTATCGGTGTGCGCCAGGCCGTAGACGCTTTCCAGGTCGGCCCAGGTGTCCTTCCAGTTGGCCCAGGTGTCGGGCATGCCGACGCTGTCGACGCGGCCTTCCTGCTTGGCGGCCTCGATCAGTGACTCAAGCTCGGCGGTGTTTGCCTGGGCGGCGGTGGACAGCAGGCCAACGCAGGCCAGGGCGGTCAGGGTCGGGTAACGCAGAGAAGTGACGATCACGGGAGGGTCTCCGGGTCAGGGGCGTGAAGTCGACGGAAACCGATGCGCCTTTCTGGTCTAGATCAGTTTCCGCTGACGATCACCCTAAGGAGCTAGCGTGACAGCCTCGTGTCAGTTGCGTGGCAGTCTCGTCTCAGTTCAGATGAGCCAGGTGGAGGAAGAAAAACCCGACTCGTTCGAGCACTGTCATCGCGTTGTCACCGGCTTGCCACTAGACTGCTGAAACTACGTTGAACCTTCTTTGGTCTATACCAGAAAGCTGGACGCCGCCGGAGGCCGCTCGGCGGCGATCCTGGTCAGAGCTTCGAGAGTCCGCCTTGCCTACTGTCCCTGACGACACCTCGCACGACGCCTCACCCTCCCATCGCCTGCGCGAGCGTCTTGCGCCCTTGCTGAGTCTGGCCTCGACACGGGGCGATCGCCGTCTGCCCAGCGAGCGAGACATGATGGCGCGCCTCCAGACCACCCGCATCACCCTGCGCGAGGCACTCAATGAGCTGGAGGCGGAGGGCTGCGTGTATCGCGAGAATCGGCGCGGCTGGTTCGTGTCGCCGCCACGGCTACGCTATGACCTGTTGGCCTGCCTGCCGTTTCACGAGATGGTGCGATCCCAGCAGCGCAGCGCCCGCACCCTGTTGCTCAGTGCCGAGGAAGTGATCGCGCCCGTCACGGTCGCCCGCCGGCTGGGACTCGCCGAAGGCGAGCGCGTCTACCGCATCTGTCGTGCCCGGCTAGTGGACGAACGCCGGGTGCTCTACGTGGAACACCATCTGTTGCCGCGCTGCTTTCCCGCCATTCTGGAGTTCGATCTGGCGCGGGAATCGCTGACCGAGCTCTACCGCCGCGAGTACGGCATCCGGGTCGGGCGGGTCAGCTACGAGCTCGGCACCTGTGTACTTTCCAGCGACGCCGCCAGCGCGCTCAACGCGGTACGCGGCAGCCCCGCCCAGCGCATCACCCGCATCAACCACGACCAGAACGGCCGTGCCATCGACTGTGATGATGAGTACTGGCGCCACGACGCCATCGAGCTGACGCTTTCCGCCGCCCCTCAGGGAGTTTGAGGTGCGAGATCAAGGGGCTTCGAACTGCAGGGGAGTGCTAGACCGCGGGAGGGCGTTCTTCCAGCAGGTGCCACAGGGGGGCTGCCACTGCCGCTTCGTCGCGATGGCGATAGCAGGCCACTTCCAGAGAGGGGCCGCCGAGGATTTCCTGCAAGGAAATCAGCTTGCCGCTCTCGAGGTCTTCCTCGATCAACCCGTGGGGTAGCCAGCCGATGCCGAGACCGGCCAGGGCGAGTTGGCGAATGCCGATGGTGAAGGCGGTCTCGCAGACCAGTTCGATCTCGTAGTGGCGTTGGGCATCGAGCAGGTAAGGCGTCGCCAGGGCCTGGCCAAGAAAGCTGTCCGGATCGTAGCCGATCAAGGGCAGTCGTTGACCTTCCTCGAGTTCGTGCATGAGACCACCGTGATGATCCGATGCGCACACCGGCAACAGCCGTTCAACGCCCAGTGACAGCCGCTCGACGCTGTCGCTGCCGCTGAACAGGGGGGCGCCCTCCAGCTCCGAACACAGCAACAGGTCGGCCTTGCCTTGCTCGAAGTCGTGGATGCACTGGCTGCGGTCGGATGAGGTGATCTGCAGTCCCACCTCAGGCGCGTGATGACGCAGGTGGCGCAACAGGCGCGGCAGGTAGCTGACGGTCAGGGTGTGCTGGGTGGTCAGAATGGCCCTGGGCCCCTGGCGGGCATCGCTTCTGAGACGACTGCGCATGGCGTAAAGGCGTGCCAGCCACTCTCGTAATTGGGGCTCGTACGCCCGCGCGTGGGCGGTCAACTCCAGGCGCGAGGCGCTGCGATCGATCAGCGCCACCCCCAGCCATTCTTCCAGCTGGCGGATACGGCGCGAGAATGCCGGCTGGGTGACGTGGCGCCGTTCGGCCGCCTGGGAAAAGGTGCCCGCTTCGATAAGCTCGAGAAAATCCTCTATCCATTCGATCTTCATTGGTGTTTTGGTCTGCCTTAGTGGGTGGCGGCCGGGGCTAAGCAGTGGCTATGCAAAAATTTAACAGCTGGCGAGCAACTTGGCATTGGTCTCATGTTCCAGGCGAGGCTTAACTTGGAAGCGATCGCTCGAGGGCAGGCCTTCAGGCCTGCTGTGTCTTTCGACGTAGGTCGTCAAGAGAGCACGCCAATGCCAACAATGACTCGCCTGGAGGCCCGTATGCACCTGTCCCGTTTTCCCCGTGTCCGTCTCGGCCATATGCCCACTCCGCTGGAGCCCATGGACAACCTGAGCAAGCTGCTCGGCGGTCCGCGGCTGTGGATCAAACGCGACGACTGCACCGGCCTGTCCACCGGGGGCAACAAGACCCGCAAGCTTGAATTCCTGATGGCCGACGCCCTGGAACAGGGCGCCGACACCATCATCACCCAGGGCGCCACCCAGTCCAACCACGCCCGCCAGACCGTGGCCGCCGCCTGCAAGCTGGGGCTCGAGTGCCACATTCTGCTGGAAGACCGCACCGGCAGCGAGGACCCCAACTACAACTACAACGGCAACGTCTTCCTTGATCAGCTCCACGGCGCCAGCGTCGAGAAGCGCCCGGGCGGTGCCGACATGGCCGCCGAGATGGAAGGCCTGGCCGATCGTCTGAAGAGTGAAGGCAAGAAGCCCTACATCATCCCCGGCGGCGGCTCCAGCGAGATCGGTGCCCTGGGCTACGTCAATGCCGCCCTGGAACTTCTGGCCCAGGCCAACGACATGGGTCTGCGCATCGATCATCTGGTCCACGCCACCGGCAGCGCCGGCACCCAGGCGGGCCTGGTCACCGGCCTCAGCGCCTGCAACGCCGGTATCCCGGTGCTCGGCATCGGCGTTCGCGCGCCGAAGGACAAGCAGGAAGCCAACGTCTTTGCCCTGGCCCAGAAGACCGAAGCCAAGCTCGGCCTGTCCGGCGTCGTCAGCCGCGAACAGGTGGTCGCCAACTGCGACTACGTGGGTGAGGGCTACGGTGTGCCCACCGACAGCATGATCGAGGCGGTCACCCTGCTGGCCCGTCACGAAGGCATCCTTCTGGACCCGGTGTACTCCGGCAAGGGCATGGCAGGGCTGATCGACCTGATCCGCCAGGGCCACTTCAAGCAGGACGAGAACGTCGTCTTCCTGCACACCGGCGGCGCCGTTGCGCTGTTCGGCTATCCCGATACCTTCGGTTTCCCCGACTACAAGGGCTAGGCCCAGGGCGCTTCAGGGCAGGCGCCCGCTGAGTTCGGGCGCCCTCGACGACGTTATTCGGAGACAACAATGACCATTCGTCATCTCAAGAAGGCGGAGGCCGCCGCTGGCGTTGCCGCCGAAGACCAGCGCGTGACGGAAGCGGTGCGTGGCATGCTCGAGGATATTCGTGCCCGCGGCGAGGCGGCCGTGCGCGAATACGCCGAGAAGTTTGACGGCTGGACCGGCGACTTTGTGTTGAGCGACGACAAGCGGCGTCAGTTGATCGACAGCGTGCCCCAGTCGGTCAAGGACGACATCGACTTCGCCCACCGCCAGATCCGCCGTTTTGCCGAGGCCCAGCGTGACAGCCTGACCTCCTTCGAGATCGAGACCGAAGAGGGCGTGCTGCTCGGTCAGCGTGTGCTGCCGGTACACAGCGCCGGCTGCTATGTGCCGGGCGGCCGCTACGCTCACGCCGCCTCGGCGCTGATGAGCGTGGCCACCGCCAAGGCCGCCGGTGTCGAACACGTGGTGGCCTGTTCGCCGCCCCGGGGCGACAGCATCAACCCGGCGGTGGCCTACGCCATGCATGTGGCCGGCGCCGACATGATCCTCGAGATGGGCGGCGTCCACGCCATGGCCAGCATGGCCTTCGGCCTGTTCGGTGGCCGCGAGGCCGACATCCTGGTCGGTCCCGGCAACGCCTACGTGGCCGAAGCCAAGCGCCTGCTGTTCGGTGAAGTGGGTATCGATGTGTTTGCCGGCCCCACCGAGTCGGCGATCATCGCCGACGAGTCCGCCGACCCGATGACCATCGCCGTCGACCTGGTGTCCCAGGCCGAGCACGGCCCGAATTCACCGGTGTGGCTGTTCAGCACAAGCGAAGCGACCGCCCGCGAAGTGATGGAGATTCTGCCGAAAGTCGCTGACGACATGCCTAACGCTGATATCGTTCACGCTGCCTGGCGCGACTTCGGTGAGGTCATCGTGGGCGACAGCCGCGAGGAGATCGTCGCGATCAGCGATCAGTACGCCTGCGAGCACCTGCAGGTGCTGTGCGAGGATCTGGACTGGTGGAAGCAGCATCTGAGCAACTATGGCTCGCTGTTTCTGGGTGAGGGCAGCACCGTCACCCACGGTGACAAGTGCTCCGGTACCAACCATATCCTGCCGACCAAGCGTGCCGGGCGTTACTCCGGTGGACTCAATGTCCACAAGTTCATGAAGGTGCTGACCACCCAGCAGTTGAGCGTCGAGGCCAATCTGACCTTTAGCGCGGTGGGATCCCGGATTTCCCGTACCGAGGGCATGGAAGGCCACGCCCGGGCCTGTGACTGGCGCCTGGCCAAGTACTTCCCAGAGCAGGAATGGGATTTCACTGTTCACCGTCAGGCTCGTTACTGAGTCGCCAGCGGAGGAGCCTGCCATGCGCCGTTTTGCCAAATCCTTCACCCAGCAGGAAGCCATCTCTGACGACGCCATCGCCTCGGCGGTGGCCGTGCTCCAGAGCGGTCGCCTGCATCGCTACAACCTGGCCGAAGGCGAGGCCGGTGAGACCGCCCTGCTGGAGTCCGAGTTCGCCGCGAGCCTGGGTGTCGACTACGCACTGGCCTGCGCCTCCGGCGGTTATGCGTTGCAGCTGGCGCTGCGCGCCTGCGGACTCGAGGCCGGCGACAAGGTGCTGTGCAACGCCTTCACCCTGTCGCCGGTGCCCGGCAGTATCGTCGCGGCAGGGGGCGAGGCGGTACTGGTGGACATCCTGGACGATACCACCGTCGATCCCGGCGACCTGGATCGCGCCGCTCGCGAGAGCGGTGCCGGCTTCTTTGTGCTGTCGCACATGCGCGGCCATATCGGAGACATGGACGCCATCGTCGCGGTGTGCGAGTCCCACGGTATCGTGCTGATCGAAGACTGTGCCCACACCATGGGGGCGGCCTACGATGGCCGACCCAGCGGCACCTTCGGCAAGGCAGGCTGCTTCAGCACCCAGACCTACAAGCACATCAATTCCGGAGAGGGCGGACTTCTGGCCACCGCCGATGCCGAGGTCATGCGGCGTGCGGTGATCCTCTCCGGCTCCTACATGCTGTTCGATCGGCACCTGGCCGCACCCGCGCCAGAAAGCTTCGCTGAGACGCGTCTGATGACACCCAACATGAGTGGCCGCATGGACAATCTGCGGGCGGCCATCCTGCGTCCTCAGCTGGCCGAGATGGAGCACCGCAAGACGCGCTGGAATTCGCTGTATCGGCGCATGGAGCAGCGTCTTGGAGATATCGCCGAGGTGTGCCTGATTGACCGGCCCGCCAGGGAGGACTTCGTCGGCAGCTCCATCCAGTTCCGCCTGCCGGCGCTGGGCGCCGACACCATTGCGCGCTTTGTCGAGGGCTGCGAGGCCCGCGGCATTCCGTTGAAGTGGTATGGCAAACCCTTGCCGGAGGACTACACCAGCCGCTACGACAGCTGGGGTTATCTGGCCGGCACACGTGCACTGCCGATCGCCGACAGAGTACTCGCCACCCTGTGTGACCTGCGCCTGCCGCTGACCTTCGATCAAGCAGACTGCGACGACATCGTCGCGCTGATGAGCGCCGCCATGGATGAGGCGGTGCAGCCCCCCGAGGCAACACCCGACAAGGCGCTCGGCTCTCGCTGAGCCACGTCGGACGACGCAATAACAAGACATCCGGAGTGACAATAATGTTCAAGAAGACTCTACTTACCGCCGCCATTGTCATGGCAGCCACTGCCACCGCCGCAGAGGCCAAGACCTTCAAGGTCGGCATGGGCGATCCCATGGACTCCGACCAGGGGGCCCTGGCCCAGCGCTTCGAGGAGCTGGTCGAATCGCTGTCCGACGGCGAGATGCAGGTCGAGCTGTTCCCCGGCGGCCAGCTCGGTTCTGAGACCGGCATGATCCAGGACACCCGCATCGGCAAGCTGGACTTTGCGCTGGTCGGTGTCGGCAACCTGACGCCCTACGCAGCGCGTCTGGGCGCCTTGACCATGCCCTATGCCCTGCGTAGCCACGCCGATGCGGTCAAGGCCACCACCGGCCCCCTGGCCGATCGGTGGAACACGATCGCCGAGGAAGAGGCCGGTGTGCACATCGTCAGCTGGCTGTACTCCAACTTCCGTCACCTGACCAACTCCCAGCGGCCGGTGACGACCCTCGCCGACGTCGAGGGACTCAAGGTTCGCGTGCCGCAGAACGAGATCATGCTGGCCAGCTACGAGGCCTGGGGCGCCAGCCCCATCAGCATGTCCTGGCCGGAGGTCTTCACCGGCCTGCAGCAGGGCGTGATCGATGGCCAGGACAACCCCTACATCGTCAACAGCACCATGAAGTTTCACGAGGTGCAGGACCACCTCACCGAACTTCACGCCCAGTACTCGCTGCAGCCCATCGTGATGGGGGTGCGCAGCTACGAGCGTCTGTCCGACGAGGAGCGAGCGATCATCGATCGCGCCGGCCTGGAGGCGCAGCTGTACGCGCTGCAGTTCCAGCTGACCAAGGCCTCCGAGGCGCGTGCTGCCATGGAAGCCGAAGGGGTCGAGGTGGCCACCCTGGAAGACGAGGATGAATGGATCCGCATCGCCCAGGAAGAGGTGTGGCCGCAGTTCTACGAGGACATCGGTGGCCAGGAAGCCTTCGAGGAAATGCAGGCGGCGCTCGGTCACTGATCGTTGTCGCCGCGGGCGGCGGTCGCTGACCGCCGCCCGGGTCTTGTTGTCATTGCTGCTGCATTCCCGTCGGGAAGGAGGCCTCCATGCTGGCCAAACTCAACTATATCGAAGACTACGCCTGCCGCTTTCTGCTCGGGCTCTTTGTCATTCTGCTGTTCGTTCAGGTGGTGATGCGCGTCACCCTGGGCATCGGCATGGCCTGGATCGAAGAGCTCGCGCGCTACGCCTTCGTCTGGTTCGTCTTTCTGGGCGCAGCCCACGCAGCCCACTTGAGCGCGCATAACCGCCTGCAGACCCATATCAAGCTGATGCCACGCAAGGTGGCCAATACCCTCTTGTTGCTGGTGGATCTGATCTGGGTCGCCTTCTGTCTGGTGCTGGCCTACAAGAGCCTGGATCTGATCGGGCTGTTGCTGGAATTCCCCTATGACTCGCCGGCCCTGGGCTGGTCGCTGGCCTACGTTTACTTCGTCTTCCCCATCGCCTTTACCTTGATGGCCTTTCGCGTGCTGCAGGTGCAGTACCTGAAGCTGTTCAAGGGCATCGAGCCAGGTGACGTGGACGCCCAGGAAGTGTCCAGGATCACCGAGGAAACGAGCCACTACAGCGACGGCAAGACGTCGTCCAAGGCGGAGGGCTAAGCCATGGCCGCAACCGTACTGTTTTCCATGTTTGCCGGGCTGTTGTTCTTCGGCACCCCTATCGTCGTCTCTCTCGGTGTGGCCTCGATGGCCGTCTATATACTCAACGGCGACGATCTCAGTTCGCTGATCGAGCTGGCCTTTTCGGCCATCAACTCGTTTCCGCTGATGGCCTTGCCGTCGTTCATCCTGGCCGGCGCACTGATGGGGGATGCCGGTATCGCCAGACGCCTGATCCTGATCGCCGAGGAGCTGGCCGGTCCTGCCGCTGGTGGGCTAGGCGCCGCTGCGGTGATGGCCTGCATGTTCTTTGGCGCGATCTCGGGCTCGGGACCTGCCACCACCGCAGCGGTGGGGATGCTGGTGATACCGGCGATGATCGAGCGCGGCTACGGCAGAAGCTACCCGGCGGCGATCACCGCCACCGCTGGTGGTCTCGGGGTGGTCATTCCGCCCAGCATGCCGCTGGTGATCTATGGCGTCACCGCCAACGAGTCGATTTCTGCACTGTTCATGGCCGGCGTCATCCCCGGCGTGATGCTGGGGGCGGGCCTGATGGTGGCCAACTACATCACCGCCAAGCGCAACGGCTACCAGACCGAGGGAACTTCCTACGATCGCAAGCGGGTGGTCGCGGTGCTCAAGGATGGTTTCTGGTCGCTGATGGCGCCGGTGGTGATCCTGGGCGGCATCTATTCGGGCATGTTCACGCCCACCGAGGCGGCCGTGGTCTCGATCTTCTACGCCCTGTTCGTCGGTGTTTTCATCCACAAGGAGTCATCGCTGCGCGGGCTCAACGAGGCCTTTCAGAGCACCACCTGGCTGACCGGGCGTGTGTTGATCATCATGTTCACCGCCACCGCCTTCGGCCGCATCCTGGTCGAGAATCACATTCCGGCGATGATCGCCCAGGGCATCCTGGATATCACCAACAGCCTGTGGCTGGTGTGGATTCTGGTGATCGGCTTTCTCCTGATCGTCGGCATGTTCATCGAGATCCTGGCCACCATCATGATCGTCACGCCGGTGCTGTTGCCGGTGATGGTGGAGCTCGGCGTCGATCCCGTGCACTTCGGCATCGTGCTGGTGGTCAGCCTGGGCATCGGTTTCTCGACGCCGCCGCTGGGCGAGAACATGTTCATCAGCTCGTCGATCGCCAATGTCTCCATTGAGAAGATTTCGGTGCGCGCCTTGCCGCTGGTGGGTTCCATGGTGGTCATTGCCTTGCTGCTGGCCTTCTTCCCGCAGCTCAGCCTGTGGCTGCCCAATCTGCTCGGCTTCTGATACCGGTCATCACTCGTCAGGTCATCACTCGTCAAAGGACCCGCTATGACGCTTTCCACCGATAACTCCGCAACAATCGCCGACCATACGATGGTCGGCGTGCTGGGCGGCATGGGACCGGACGCCACGGTGGCCTTCATGCAGAAGGTCATCGAGGTGACGCCCGGCGAGGACGATATCGACCACGTGCATATGCTGGTCGACAACAATCCCAAGGTGCCATCACGCATCAAGGCGCTGATCGACGGTGACGGCGAGTCACCGGCGCCTGCCATCGCTGCCATGGCCAGACGACTCGAGCAGGCAGGCTGCGATTTTCTGGTCATGCCCTGCAATACCGCCCACTACTACTGGTCGGCCGCCCAGCAGGCGGTGGACATTCCGGTGTGGCATATCGTCGAGCGCACCCTGGACCGGGTCGCCGCCGAGATGCCGGGGGCCAGGGTGGGCATGCTGTGCTCGCCGGCGCTTCGCAAGATTGGTCTTTACGAGGGATTCATCGAGCCAAGGGGGCTGTCGTTGGTCTATCCCGACAACGAGGATCGCGTGCTCGACGTGATCCGAGCGGTCAAGCGTGGTGCCGGGCGCGCGCCCGACACCCGAGCCGCCTTCATCGAAGCCGCCCATGACGTCCAGGCGCGTGGTGCCGACGTGCTGGTCCTGGCCTGTACTGAGCTTTCGGTGATCCGCGATGCGCTCGATGGTCGCGTGCCGATCATCGATACCGTACAGGTGCTGGCCGAAGACGTGGTCGCTGCGGCCACCGGAAAGGCACCGCGCGGTTGAATCGGAGAACCGAATCGAGCACTGAAGCGAGAGCACTGTAACGAGAGCACTGTAACGAGAGCACTGCCCAGAGGTTGAACAGGTCGGCGCCAGGCGCCGCCAGCTTATCGATCTTCCTGTCCCGTTCACCAAAGAGACGCCTTCGTCCGCTGGCCTCATCCGGCAGGACCGGGGTCGCTCGTTTTCACGATCCGGAGTCGTCCCATGACCTCACCCTCTTCTTCCTCCTCGACGGCGACCTCGCGACAGCGGCTAAGCCGTCGACTGGCGTCCCTGAGCCCGATCGGGCGAGGACTGCTGGTGTGCGTGACCATTGCCCTGGCCACCACCTTTATCGCCGATCACTACGGTGGGCCGACCCTGCTCTACGCCTTGCTGTTCGGCATGTCGCTGCACTTCTTGAGCGAGGAGGGACGCTGCCTGCCGGGGATCGAGTTTGCCGCGCGTACCGTGCTGCGCCTTGGCGTGGCGCTGCTGGGCGCGCGCATGACGCTTGAGCAGGTTGGTGACCTGGGGCTGGGGCCGGTGCTGACGGTGCTCGCCGCGGTGGGGCTGGTGATCTGCGCAGGGGGGCTGCTGGCCCGGGCGCTTGGCCTGCACCGTGATCTCGGCCTGCTGACCGGTGGTGCCGTGGCGATCTGCGGGGCCTCGGCGGCGCTGGCGCTGTCGGCGGTGATGCCGAAAAACGACACCAGCGAGCGCAACACCATCCTCACAGTGGTGGGCGTGACCACGCTGTCGACGGTGGCCATGGTGACCTACCCGCTGCTGGTGGGGGTGCTCGACCTTGCCAACACCCAGGCCGGCATCTTTCTGGGGGGGACCATCCACGACGTGGCTCAGGTGGTCGGGGCGGGGTACATCATCTCGGAGGAGACCGGCGACGTCTCGACCCTGGTCAAGCTGGTGCGCGTGGCCATGCTGGTGCCGGTGGTGATGATCTTCAGCTGGCTCTATCGCGCTTCGCGCAACAGCGAGGGAAAGCGCCAGGTGCCGATGCTGCCTGGCTTCCTGGTGGGGTTCGTGGCGCTGGTGCTGATCAACAGCCTGGGGCTGATTCCCGACAGCGTCAACGAAGGACTGTCGACGCTGTCGCGCTGGTGTCTGGTGACCGCCATCGCCGCCCTGGGCATCAAGACCTCTTTTCAGAAGCTCGCGGTGGTCGGCTGGAAGCCGGTCATCCTGATGGTGCTGGAGACCCTGCTGCTGCTGGCCATCGTGCTGGGGGTGGTGGTCTTCGGCGGGCTGGGTAGCTGAGCGGCGATGGAACGCTGTTCTTGCTGATACACCAATAAAACACAATAAGGTCCCTGACAATGACAACACAAACCGCAACACCTTCACTGTCCTTTCGTGGGGGCACCCTGGGTGCCTTGACGCCTCTGATCCTGCTGGTGCTAGGCCTTATCTATCTGTCGGTGTTCGAGCGTGCCGGCACCAAGCCATTCTGGGCCTGCGCCTGGGTGGCCATGGGCGTGGGACTCTTTCTGTGTCGGCAACGCACGGCGTACTGTGACAGCCTGCTCAAGGGGATGGGCAATTCCACCGCGACGGCCATCATCGCACTGTGGCTGCTGGCCGGTGTCTTCGGCAAGTTGATGGCCGCCGGCGGCCTGATCGATGGCTTGATGTGGTTGGGAGCAGCGGTGGGCGCCGAGGGTGCGGCCTTCACCCTGCTGGCCTTTGCCATGGCCATGGTGTTTGCCCTGGGGACCGGCACCAGTACCGGTACCGTCATCGGGCTGTCGCCGGTGCTGTACCCGGCGGGCGTCCTGTTGGGGGCGGATCCGTCCATGCTGGCGGTGGCGATCCTGTCCGGTGCGGCCTTCGGTGACAACCTGTCCCCGGTGTCGGATACCACCATCGTGTCCTCCTATACCCAAGGGGCGGAAATCGCCGACGTGATCCGCACCCGTCTACCGCTGGCGCTGTCGGCTGCGGCGATCTCCATGCTGATCTTCCTGTTGTTCGGTGCCAGCGGCGAGGCCTCGGCGTCAGCCGTGGAGGTGCCTTCCGGTCATGCTTCCGGCCTGGTCATGCTGATTCCGCTCGCGGCGGTGGTGTTCTTTGCGCTGAAGCGCCGACACATCGTCGAAGCCATGTTTATCGGCAATCTGGTGGCCATGCTGTGCGCCCTGGCGATCGGTGCCATTGGCCTGGGTGATCTGTTCTCGTTGCCCGAAGCCAGAGGCGAGAGCACCGGCCTGATCGAAAATGGTATTGCTTCGGTAACCGGCGCCGTGCTGTTTGCGCTGATGGTGCTGGCGCTGACCCAGGTGATTCTCGATACCGGTCTGATGGAAAAACTGCTGGACGGCGCCAGGAAGCGCCTGGTCAAGGACCGGGCCAGCGCCGAGACCAGCATCGTGGCAGTGACGATTGCCGCATCTACTCCGCTGTCGGCCAACGCCCCGGCGCTGCTGCTGGTGGGGCCGGGATTGGTACGAAGCTTGGCTCAGCAGTTCGGCATCTCGCCGGCCAGGGCCGCCAACCTGATGGACTGCGCGGTCTGCACGGTGTTCTTTCTGCTTCCCTGGCACATCGTGGTGGCGGTCTGGCAGGAGGTCATCGCTTCCACCGCGGTGCAGAACGAGGTCGCCGCGCCGTCAGCTTTTGCCTCCTTCCTGACCCCGTACCCCTGGGCCATGCTGGTGGTGCTGGCCGTCTCGATCCTGCTTCGGCGGCGCAAGCAGGGCACCACCGAGGTCGCAGCCGTCTGACCGGCCTCCGCTCACCTGGCAGTAAAAAAACAGCCCCGCCATGCTGGCGGGGCTGTGGCGCTCTTGTGGTTGTCGTTGTTGGTAGTAGCGCAGGGAATGTTTTTTTAGAGCGTTAGAGAGGCCAGCGCTACGCAAGCAACGACCGACAGTCCGGTCAGGAACCAGAACAGGGTCATCTCATTAGAAGTGAGGGGGGAAGGTTCAGCACCGAAGCGGTTGTCACCATCACTCCCCTTGATGAAGGTCACCATGATAAATGGGATGAGGTTTATAAGGGGGATAAAGAAAAGTAGCATGAGCCAGCCTGACTTGTTCAGGTCATTTAGCCTGCGCTTTCCCTGGATTAGCGCAAAGATAGTCAATGGAATTCCAAGCACGAATTGGCTGATGGTAAAGGCGCTGGCGGCTGTCTCTGCAGCGGCCGGTGTTGCCGTCAGACTATAGTAGATAAGTATCCCGTATACGGCATAGACGAACAATACCGGCAAGGTTAAGCGATTAAAGTATCTTACTCTACCGATACGACCATTGGTCGACCATAGTCCAGGGTTTTTATTTGCTGCCTGGCGGTCGTTTGCATCACCTTGCGTGTTGGAGATTTCTGTATCTGAAGGGAAGTTGATTTCATTTGAGTTATCTAACGTAGTGCTTTCGTTTGTCATCTTGCTGCTTCCTTCCTTGGGGTAAGAGTTCCGGCGATCCTTTCGCCGAGTCGGTTAATATCTATGCTTTTAGCAGTCCACTGGGAGGGTATAAAGACCCAGGTGAAACTGTAGTGGTCCATAGCAGATGGCCACTGACGCCACGGCAATGTTAAGAATGAGCAAGCACCAGAAGCGCTTCGTTTCCGATGAAGTCGATGGAGAAGGTGGTGGTCCGAAGGGGTTGCTTCCTGGTGTGCCACGAGAGAAGACCAGGGTGATGACCAGCCATACGTTGATCAGGGGAATCAGTCCAAGAAGCAGTACCCACCCAGAACGCCCCTGATCGTTAAGGCGACGTTTTGCCTGAAGAATGGCGAAAAGGGTGAAGACTGAGTACAGGCCTGCGTAGGCGTAGATCAGGATGGTAAAGGTGCTCTGGGTGAGTGTCGCAGGGTACAGGTAGTCGAGATAAAGTGGGAGAAAGAGCGCGAGGTTATAGATGAGTCCTACTGCGGCAAGTCGGCTACAGTAGCGAATGCGCCCGATACGGCCACGAGTTGACCAGAGTCTGCTGCTTCTACCGGGTACGCTATACAGCGGCAGCGGCAAGGTGACGGAAGATGAGGTGGCTGACGACATGGAGTTGAGTCTCATCTTCTTCTCCTGTTTCCTTCTTTAAATCGGTCTTCGATTCATCAAAGGTGTCAAGGCGTTGTCGGATTTTCCCATGCCTTGATGGATGGTCAGTCGTCATGGCAATGGTTGGCGGTGGCGCATGTTGTCCTTGCATGAGGAACGCATCATTGGTGCCTGCAGCGAAGGCTTCACTGCGACTCTAGAAAGCCATTTCGTCAGGGGATATGGGGGATGTCCTACATCCTTTCTCTTTTTAAGAATTTTCTAATTATTTGACCTCGGGTTGGCCGAACTGGCACGAAATTGCGTCGCTGCGACAAAAAAACACCCCGATGGCCGGGCGCCTTGGCCTGCCATCGGGGTGATGTTGTTGAGATATTGCCGCGGTGATACTGAGTCGTCGCTGAGGCGATGGTCCGGAAACAGGACCGGGAGAGGTTAAGCGGCAGGGCCAATCAGATGCTTTACCTCAAGATAACCGGACAGTCCCCAGGGGCCGAGTTCACGTCCGATGCCGCTGGCGCCGAAGCCGCCCCAGCTGGCCTCGGGCATCACCAGCTGTTCGGAGTTGAACCAGATGCTGCCTGCACGCAGGGCGCGGCCAACACGCCTGGCGCGCTCGGCGTCACCAGAGATCACGGTGGCGGCGAGGCCAAAGGCGCTATCGTTGGCCAGGGCGATGGCCTCGGCTTCGCTCTCTGCGCTGCGCGCACACAGCACCGGGCCGAAGATTTCCTCGCGCCACAGACGGCTTGAGGTGGGCACATCGCGGTACAGGGTCGGGGCGACGAACTCGCCCTGGGCCGGCAGGTCACGATGGCGGCCGTCACGCACCGGCGTCAGACCTTCCTCCTTGGCGATCTCGAGGTAGCGCTCCACGGCTTCGCGCTGACGGGCGCTGGTCATCGGGCCCATGTCGGTGCCCTCGGCCAGCGGGTCACCCAGGGTGAGGCCGTCGATACGGTCGGCCAGCGCCTGGTAGAGCGGTTCGGCCAGCGTCTGATGCACGATCAGTCGCGAGGTGGCGGAGCAGATCTGCCCGGAGTTGAAGTAGATGCCGGCCATCACCCAGTCGGCGGCGGCTTCGACCTCGGCGTCATCGAGCACCAGGATCGGCGATTTGCCGCCGAGCTCCAGTGATACGCCGCGCACGCCGTTGGCGGCGGCCCGCATGACCTTCTCGCCGACCGCATTGCTGCCGGTGAAGGACAATTTATCCACACCCTGATGGGCGGACAGGGGGGCACCGATGCCTTCGCCGTCACCCAGCAAGAGGTTCAGCACACCGGCAGGCAGGCCGATCTCCACGGCGATGTCGGCCAGCGCCACCTCGGGCAGCGGGGTGACCTCGGAGGGCTTGAACACCAGGGTGCAGCCGGCGGCCAGTGCCGGTGCGATCTTCCAGGCGCTGGTGACCAGCGGGAAGTTCCAGGGGGTGATCAGTCCGACCACGCCGGCGGGGTCTTCGAACACCCGCGCCTCGACGCCGTCCATGCCGTGCTCGAGCAGGCGACCCTGACGCTGCTCCAGGGCG
This sequence comes from Halomonas sp. DP5N14-9, assembly GCF_019802175.1. Classification (NCBI taxonomy): domain Bacteria; kingdom Pseudomonadati; phylum Pseudomonadota; class Gammaproteobacteria; order Oceanospirillales; family Halomonadaceae; genus Halomonas; species Halomonas sp. DP5N14-9. The sequence goes on along the minus strand of NZ_JAHVHR010000030.1, from coordinate 95,985 downwards.
CGGGCCTGGCCGGCGTAGTAGCGGTAGCAGGCGATGGCGTCGTCCAGGTCGATGGCGGCCTCGGCCAGGGCCTTGCCGTTGTTGGTGGAGGACAGCCGTTCGAGCTCGCCGCGGCGGGCTTCGAGGGCCGTGGCGAAGGCCTCGAGAAAGTCGCCACGACGCTGCCCGCCCAGCGCCTGCCAGGCGGGCAGGGCGGCACGGGCGCTGGCCACGGCGGCGTCGACGTCGCTGGCATCGCCGGCGGTGATCTCGGCGATCTGGGTCTGGCGGTAGGGATCGGTCACCGCCAGGCGCCGGCGGCTGTGACTATCGACCCAGCGGTTGTCGATAAACTGTTGTGTCAGCTGTTGCACGGAGGGACTCCAGGGGCAAAGACATTGGAAGGAATAAGCGAATGAAATGATCGGCGAGATGAGGGCTCGTTACGCGCTCACGCCTGGTGGCGCTTGAGCCAGTCATCGATCATGGCGTGGCAGTGACGGCCCGAGAAGCTCGGGAAGTGGCCGCCGTGCACCGTGGCGATCGGCAACCTCCGCAGGCGCTCGAGGCTCGCCGCGTAGTCGTCCAGGTCGCTGTGATAGGCGTCCTCGATCAGCTCACCGTCGTAGATGATGTCGCCGCTGATCAGGGTGGCGCTGGCGGCCTCCCACAGGGCGATGCCGCCGGGCGAATGGCCGGGGGTGTGGATCACCTCGAAATGGCGATCGCCAAGCTCGATGACGTCGCCGTCCTCCAGCGTCTCGATACGCGGCGGCGCCGCAATGCGATAGCCGCTGTGGGCGTAGGGCAGCGGTGGCAGGGCGTCGAACATGGCGTCGTCGAGAAAGGCCTCGGCCAGGGTGCGACGGTTGTCGGGGCTTGCCAGGATATCGGCCTCGGCGCGATGAACGTGGCAGCAGTCGAACTCGTGAGCGGCGCCGATATGATCGAAGTGGGTGTGGCTTGCCACCGCCACGATCTCGCGTTCGGCCAGCAGTGCCACGCGCTCGCGCAGTGGCACCGCGCCCAGGCCGAAGTCCACCACCAGATCGCGCTCGCGGCCGCGAACGTGCCAGATATTGCAGCGGTAGAACGGCTTGATGGCCGGTTCGTCGATCAGGGTGATGCCGTCGGCCAGGCGCTGGGTGCGATACCAGCTGGCGGCGTCACCCCGGGGCAGGGTGAAGGTGCTCACGTGTTGCCTCCCGGCAGGGCGCGCAGGTCCTTCAGGTAGTCCTGGTGGCTGCGGCTCTCGTCGATACGCGAGTGTTCGATGTCCACCACCAGCACGCCGGCGTCGTTGCCAAGGCGCCCCAGCACCTCGCCGTCCGGTCCTGCCACCAGGCTGTTGCCACAGTAGTGCAGCTCGCCCTCGATGCCTGCGCGGTTGATGCAGGCGACGAAGCGCTGGTTGTCCAGCGCCCGGGCGCGGATCTGCAACTGCTGGCGTTCGGCGTTGGGCACCATGTTGGCGGTGGGCGAGAGGATCACCTCGGCGCCGGCCTGGGCCAGCGCTCTGGCTATCTCCGGGAACTCGTTGTCGTAGCAGATCATCAGGCCCAGGCGGCCGAGCCGGGTGTCGACCACGCACAGCTCGTCACCGGGGATGAAGTACTGATGTTCACGATCCCATAGCTGGCGCTTGTGGTAGCAGGCCAGGGTGGTGCCGGCGTCGTCGATCAGCACCGCCGAGTTGGTCAGGCGGCCGTCGGCCTGGCGCTGGGCCAGGCCGAACAGCAGGTGCAGGCGATACTGGTGCGCCAACCGGGCGACCTGATCGATCAACTCGCCTTCGTCGGCCAGCTCATCGAGCCGTTCGAACACGTTGTAGCCGGTCAGCGCCAGTTCCGGCAGGGCCAGCAGCTGGGCGCCGGCGGCCACCGCCTGCTGGCACAGGCCATCGAGGGCATCGAGGTTGGCGGCGACATCCGCGTGGACGGGGTCGGTCTGGGCCAGCATCAGGCGCATGGATCAGTCTCCTTGGGTAGCGAGGCTGGAACGGGTGAACAGGGCACAGCCCAGCCAGTAGAGTCCGCCGGTGATGACGAACACCGGCAGCGAGGCACCGATGGACAGCGGTGCCACCAGGGTCCAGTAGGCCGCCAGGGCCGCACCGATCAGGTAGGCGCCGATGGCGATACCGGCGGTGGGCCGACCGAGCTGGTGCGGCGAGCGCAGCAGCTCGGCGCTATAGCCGTCACGGCCGACCAGGTAGTAGTCGACGATCATCACCGAGAAGGCCGGAATGAACAAGGCGCCGATCAGCAACAGGAAGTTCTGGAACTGGTCGAGGATACCGGGGATCAGGGCGCCAAAGACCGTCACCACGCCGATCACCAGCGCCGGCTTCCAGAAGGCCATGCCGGGGGACATGTTCATGCACGACAGGGTGGCGCTGTAGACCGCCATCACGTTGGTGGTCATCACCGAGAAGAAGATCACCAGCGCAGCGGGCAGACCAAAGCCGAAGCCGGACAGCAGCCGGGTCGGGTCGTAGGTCTGTTCCATGCCGCCGAGCACCGACAGGCCGGATACCGCGGCACCCAGCCCCATGGCGATCATCGAGGCGCAGACGTAGCCGCCGTAGGTGCCGAGTACCGCGATGCGTCCGCTCTTGCAGTTGCGGTTGTAGTCGGCGGAGGTGGAAATCCACGAGAAGGCGGTGGCGACGACGATGTCGAAGGCGATGCCCAGGGTGATGCCGTTGCGGGATTCGGCGGGCATCTCGAACAGCGCACCGACCTCGTAGTGGCGGTTGAGCTGGTAGACCACGCCGGCCGCCAGCACCATCATGGCCGCCGCCGCCCAGCGCTCGATGCGCTCGATACCCAGGTGGCCGCGCAGCACGATCAGCACCACGATGGTCTCGCACAGGATCGTCATCAGCGGCAGGTTGGAGTAGCCGGTGGTGGCCTCGATGGCGTAGTCCAGGCTCATGCCGGCCAGCAGCGCCTGGATCCAGCTCCAGGCGATCAGCACCGCCATGTTGACCAGCGAAATGATCTTCGAGCCGGTGGGGCCATAGGCGCGGCGGGTCAGGGCCATCGAGGGCAGGCCGGTGCGCTGGCCCATCAGTCCTACCAGCAGCAGCGGAATGGCGCCGATCAGCGAGCCGATCAGGACCCAGGTCATGGCGACCGGGAAGCGCAGATCGGGCACCAGCAGCATGCCGGTGAGGATGGTGGTGACGACCACGTTGGCGCCGAGCCACAGGGCAAAGGTGGCCATGCCTCCCATGCTCTTGTGCTGGTGTTCATCCAGGGTGTCGTGGCCGATCAGCCGCTTGAGTGAAATCATCTAGGAAACCTTTGTGGTTATGGTTGGTAGGTACCGCAGGGGCGCGAAATTGGGAGCGCAAAACGGAGCAGATAAAAGGGGCGGACAAAAGGAGCAAAAGGGCCGGCGCCGTGGCGCCGGCAAAGGGGTCGTTGCTCGATCAGGCCACCGCGGCGTTCCATGCCGTGGCGTCGATTTCGATCAGCATCGGGCCGTCTTCGGGGCGATGGGCGATTGCTCGGGCGAGGCCGGCGGGGTTGCCGACCCGGGTCGCCGCACAGCCGAAGCCGGCCGCCAGGGTCTGGAAGTCCGGTGCCTGGATGTCCACGCCGAGGCGGGTGACGCCGGCGTTGTCCATGAAGCGGCGGATTTCCTCGTAGCCCTGGTTGTGCCACAGCAGCACGATGACCGGCAGCCTTTCCTCCACCGCACAGGCAAGCTCGGTCAGGGTGAACATCACCCCACCGTCGCCCACCAGCGCCACCACCGGCAGGTCCGGCTGGCCGAGGCTCGCGCCCATGGCCGCGGGCAGGCCGTAGCCGAGAGTGCCGTAGCCGGTGGACGCGTTGAAGAAACGGCGCGGCGCGTCCTGGCTGACCAGATGGTTGGCGGCGTAGGTGGTGGCGCAGGAATCGCCCACCAGGATCGCCCCCGGCAGGCTCTCGCGCAGGGTGTCGAACAGCGGCACATAGGGGCGGAAGGCCGGATCATCGGCCAGCGCCAGGGCGCTCAGCGCATCATGTGTACGCTTGCGGCCATCGCGCGAAAGCTGCTCACCGCCGAGGCGCTGGTCGCAGCCGGTGGCCAGCGCTTCGAGGCTGGAGGCAGCGTCGGCCACCAGTGCCAGGTCGGCATGCTGGTTGCGGGCAAGCTGCTCGGGGTCCAGGTCGATGCGAATCAGTCGACCGTCGAGGGTAAAGCCGTCGTCGAACACCACGTCATAGTCGGTCTCGCCAAGCTCGGTGCCGATGGCCAGCACCACGTCGGCTTCATGGGCAAGCTCCCGCACCGCTGGCAGCGAGGCGTTGGCGCCCAGATCCAGCGGATGGTCGCGGCCGAGCAGGCCCTTGGCGTTGATGGTGGTGACGGTGGGGGCGTCGAGGCTCTCGACCAGACGACGGGCGGCGTCCGGGGCATCGACGCAGCCGCCGCCGAGCAGCACCAGCGGGCGCTTGGCGTCGACCAGCCAGTCGAGCGCCTGCTCGAGTGCGGCGGGGGCCGGTGCGGCCTTGGCCAGCGCCGTGCGGCGCGTGCTGACAGGCTCGCTGACCGGGGCGTCGAACAGGTCGATGGGGATCTCGATATGCACCGGGCCGGGGCGGGCGCCATCGAACACGGCGAAGGCACGGGCCAGCACCTCGCCGAGGCCGTTCGGGTCGAGCAGGGTGTGGCTGAAGCGCGAGACGCCGGCCATCAGCTCGCGTTGGCCGGGGAGTTCGTGCAGCCGGCCCTGGCCGCGTCCCAGGGTGTCGCGGCGGTTGACGCTGGAGATCACCAGCATCGGCACCGAGTCGGCCAGGGCCTGGCCCATGGCGGTGGCGATATTGGTCATGCCGGGGCCGGTGATGATGAAGCACACGCCGGGCTTGCCGGTGGTGCGGGCGTAGCCGTCGGCCATGAAGCCGGCGCCCTGTTCGTGGCGCGGGGTGACGTGGCGGATGCCACTGCCCTGGTGGTCGTGTCCATTGCCGCCTTCGAGGCCACGATAGAGCTCGATGGTGTGGACGCCGGGGATACCGAAGACGGTGTCCACGTCGTAGGTGTCACGCAGCAGACGGATCAGCAGTTCAGCGCAGGTCATGCGGTACTTCCTTGAGACGGATCAGGGGCTTGAGACGAGTCAGGGGCTTGAGACGAGTCAGGGGCTTGAGACGGATCAGAGGCTTGAGACGAGCCAGGGGCTTGAGACGAGCCAGGGGCGAGGGCGGGGTCCGGGGCCACCGAGTAGGGGGCTCTTGCGAAGATCCGCCTGACCATGGGCTCGAAGTGCGCCAGCGGCAGGGTGTCGTAGGCGGGGTCGAAGGACGGGCAGTCCCAGTCACGACAGAAGGCTTCGCAGTCGTCGAACCAGGGATGGCCGCGGAATTGCTCGCGGGCATCCTTGTTGCCGCCGACCTTGTCCCAGTAGTAGTGACCCTGGAAGACGTCGTGATGCTGGACGATCCAGTGGGTCTTCTCGCTGACGAAGGGGCGCAGGATCGAGGCAGCGAAGGCGGCGTGGTCGAAAAGCGCCAGTTCGTCGCCGATGTCGTGGACCAGGGCGGCGACGATCATCTCTTCGTCGGCGCCGGCACGTTCGGCCCGGGTCGCGCTCTGCAGGCAGTGCTCCAGCCGGGTGATCTGGTAGGGCTGGTGGCCCTCGCCCAGCCGGGCGAGGGTGTCCAGTACGCTGTCGGCGAGGCCGGCCAGGTAGTCGGCGTCGTGGGCGGCGATCACTGCCCAGTCTTCTGCCGTGCTTTGGTCGATGCGGGTGAAGGCCGCCTTGCCGACGGCGTGAGCATCGTTTGGGTCTGTCATGTGGTCCTCCCGATCAACCCACCAGCCAGTGGGCCATGACCACGATGATGGGCAGAGTGATGGCGGTGCGCAGCAGGAAGATCACCACCAGTTCCCACAGCTTGAGCGGGATCCGTGACTTCAGCAGCAGGGCGCCGATCTCTGACATGTAGATCAACTGGGTCAGTGACAGACAGGCGATGACGAAGCGGGTCAGTTCGCTCTCGATATCGCTGGCCAGTACCGCCGGCAGGAACATGTCGGCGAAGCCCACCAGGGTCGCCGGCGCGGCGGCCTCGGCCTCGGGCAGACCCATCCACTCGAGCACCGGCACCATCGGCATGGACAGCCAGGTGAACAGCGGAGTGAACTCGGCCAGTACCAGCGCCACGGTACCGATGGCGATGACCAGCGGCAGCAGCCCGAAGAAGATGTCGGCGACGTTGAACAGTGCCAGGCGGGCGAGCTTGAGCGGGCCCGGGGCGGTCTCGGCGCGGGCCACGGCGATGCCCAGGCTGTAGCGCAACAGGCTCTGGTTGCCGGTGTTTTCTTCCTGGATCTGGCAGCCCACCGGCTCGTAGTAGGTGTTGGCCTTGCGTGACAGCGGCGGCAGGCGCGGCACGATGACGGCGGCGACCAGTCCGGCGACCACCACGGTCAGGTAGAACGGCACGAACAGGTGGTTGATGCCGATGAAGCTGGTCACCAGCAGGGCGAAGGCGATCGACACGATCGAGAAGTTGGTGGCGATGGCCGAGGCCTCGCGGGCGTTGTAGAAGCCCTGCTCGTACTGCTGGGTGGTGATCAGTACGCCGACGGTGCCGGAGCCCATCCAGGAGGCGGTGGCGTCGATGGCGCTGCGCCCGGGCAGCCCGAAGATCTTGCGAAAGGGGGTGCGCACCATGGAGCCGATGAACTCCATGAAGCCGAAGTCCACCAGGAAGGGCAGCAGGATGGCGGCGAAGAAGAAGAAGGTCAGCAGCACCGGCGCCAGGTCATTTAGCATTACCCCGCCGGTGAAGGAGGCGGTGACCATCTCCGGGCCGACCTGGAAGTAGGTCATCAGCGCGAAGGCGGCGCCGAGGGCGCGCATCACCACCCACAGCGGAGCGATGTCGAACAGCTCCTTCATCGCGCCCTGGCGGGCCCAGCCTGGTTTGGTCAGCTTGACCACCAGGGTCAGCACGATGGACAGGGTGAGCACGACGGTGGCGATGGCGGGCAGGGCGTCGCCAAGGGTGGCCTTGAGCCAGTCGGCGGCCAGACCCATGCCGATGTTGATGGTGTCACCGACCGAGAAGGGCACCAGGAACAGCAGGATGCCGATCAACGACGGGACGAGGAACTTGATCAGACCATGGGTGCTTAGCTTGCCCCCGTCGGTCGTGATCTTGTCGGCAGAATGCAGGTGGGAGGACATGGGCGATCACTCTTTGCTGTTGTAATGGTCGGCGCCCTGACGCGGGCGCCTCGTTGGCTGTCGCCAGGGCCACTCCCTGGCCCTGTGAGGATTCAGTCGCGGCGCGCGACTCCGGGGAGCACGCACAGCATTTCATAGAGCAGGGTGGCGCCCATCAGGGCGGTGTTGCCGCTGGGGTCGTAGGGCGGGGAGACTTCGACCAGGTCGCCGCCGACGATATTGAGCCCCTGGGCGCCGCGCACGATCTCCAGGCCCTGGGCCGAGGTCAGGCCGCCCATTTCCACCGTGCCGGTGCCGGGCGCCACCGACGGGTCCAGGCCATCGATGTCGAACGAGATGTACACCGGGCCATCGCCCATCTGCTCGCGCACCTCGGCCATCAGCGGCTCGAGCGACTTGTGCCAGCACTGTTCGGCCTGGACCACGCGGAAGCCCTGCTGGCGACACCAGTCGAAGTCCTCGGCGGCGTAGCCGGTGCCTCGCAGGCCGATCTGGACGACCCGGTTGGCGTCCAGCAGCCCTTCTTCCTGGGCACGGCGGAACGGGCAGCCGTGGGCCACCTCTTCGCCGAACATGTGCTCGTTGACGTCGGCGTGGGCGTCGATATGGATCAACCCTACCGGGCCATGCTTCTTGGCGATGGCACGCAGGATCGGCCAGGTCAGGGTGTGGTCACCGCCCAGGGTCAGCGGCACGCAGTCGTGGGACAGGACGTCGTCGTAGAAGCGGCTGATGATGTCCAGGTTCTTCGGCAGGTTGAAGGTGTTGATCGGCACGTCGCCGATGTCCGCCACCTGCAGGCTGTCGAAGGGTGCAGCACGGGTGGCCATGTTGTAGGGGCGCAGCATGCGCGATTCGTCGCGGATCTGGCGCGGCCCCAGTCGGGTGCCCGGGCGGTTGGAGGTGCCGATGTCCATGGGAATGCCGATAAAGGCGGCGTCCAGACCCTCGGCGCTGGTCTGGGTGGGCAGACGCATCATGGTGGCAGGGCCACCGAAGCGCGGCATCTCGTTGCCGCCGAGAGGTTGATTGAAGTCGCTCACAGGGAACTCCTGGCATCGTGGATGGGGACGGTCGCGGCCCTGGGCCTGACGGTTGTTATGGGTGATGCAGACGTCGTGCCATCTTTTAAGCATTTATACTAAAGATGTAATAGAGGTGCAGGGATTCCAAGGGAAGGTCTGCTGTGGTGATAGACGTGATCCAGAAGTGAATCGCGATCCCGACGCATCGTGATACACTTCTGAATCAATGATGCATTTATGGATCGCTGGATGAGCGACGACGACACCAAGATTCTCAAGACCATCATCGACACCGCCCACGACCACTTCTTCATCGTCGCGCCGGATGGTCGTATCCGCGACGTCAGTCCCGGGGCGGCGGCGGTCTACGGCATGTCCTGCGAAGAGCTCTGCGCCACCAGCGTGCAGCGGCTCGAGGCCGATGGCGTGCTGACCCCGTCGGTCAGCCTGGAAGTCATTCGCAGCGGGCGGCCGGCCCAGCTGGTCCAGCGCACCGGCACCGGACGCAGGGTCATCGCCCAGGCCCATCCGGTATTCGAGGGTGAGCGGCTGGTGGCGGTGGTCAGCCGCTCCATGGACTTGACCGATCTGCAGCTGCTGCAGCAGGAGTACGCGCTGTTGCAGCGCCGCTTCAGCGAGCACTTGCGCCGGGGCCATGCGCTGGAGAGCGACAGCGAAGCACTCGAGGCCGAGCTCGATGACCTGGAGGTGAAAAGCCAGCTGATGCGCGAGGTGGCGCTGCTGCTCAAGCGGGTCGCGCCCACCGACGCCACGGTCTTGATGCTGGGCGAGTCCGGGGTGGGCAAGACCGCTTTCGCCCGCCAGCTGCACCGTTGGAGTTCTCGCCGCGATGGCCCCTTTATCGACGTCAACTGCGCCGCCATCCCTGAAAGCCTGTTCGAATCGGAGATGTTCGGCCATGAAAAGGGCGCGTTTTCCGGCGCCGCGCCGGGGGGCCGCAAGGGGCTGATCGAGCAGGCCGAGGGCGGCACCCTGTTTCTCGACGAGATCGGCGAGTTGCCCCTGGCGGTGCAGACCAAGCTGCTCAAGACCATCCAGGACGGCAGTATTACGCGGCTTGGGGACAGGGCCCCGCGACGGGTCGACTTTCGCCTGGTGGTGGCCACCAATCAGGACCTGTCGGCACGGGTCGAGCAGGGCCTGTTTCGCCTGGATCTGTACTACCGGCTGAACGTGATTCCGGTCACCCTGCCGCCCCTGCGCGAGCGCCGCGAGGATATTCCCGGCCTGGTCGAGCGCCAGCTAAAGCGCCTCAATCGGCGTTATGGACGCGACAAGATGCTGGCGCGAGACGTGTGGCAGGCACTGATGGGCTGGGATTGGCCGGGCAATGTGCGTGAGTTGGAAAACACCCTGGAAAGGGCCTGGTTATCCAGTGACGATGTCATCCAGGGCGATCTGCTGGTGCCGCCCACGGGGGCCTCGTTAGGGCCGCTCGGCTCGCAGCAGCGTGAAGCGCAGCAGACGGCGGCGTCTGTCACCGGAGCCTCCGCTGCGCTGGCTGATGGCGCTACTTCACCCGCGACACTATCCGCACCAGGTGCAGCGCGACCCGAGCTGCCGCTTGCCCGGGGCGAGGGCCTGAAGGCCGCCCTGGCCCGGCGCGAGCGTGAGATCCTTGCCGACTGCTGCCGTACCCTTCCCACCACCTACGCCATCGCCGAACAGCTGGGCATCAGCCAGCCAAGCGTGGTGCGCAAGCTCAAGCAGCATGGGTTGCGGATCGGGTGACTGGTGATGAAGGGCCGAGCTCTGCGGCACTTACTGACGGAAGACGTAAAAGAACCCGACCCAGGTGGCCAGGATCAGCAGTGGCTTCAACACCAATACCGCACCGCTGGTGGAGCCCTGTTCGTCGTGCTCGGTGTCGCTGGACTCCCCGGGCTGCATGGCGAGTACCACCGTCAGCAGCAGGTTGGCGCCGGGGACCAGCAGCATCAGGCTCCACAAGCCCGCCTGGCCCAGGTCGTGCAGGCGACGAGTGCCGTGGAGCACCAAAGGCTGAAGGCTGATGACAACCCACCAGATCCCCAGCAGGCCTGCCTTGATCGTCAATGCGTCCTCGAGGGCGGGGGCGGTGATGGTGGTCGCCCACAGGGCGGCATAGTAGAACGATAGCGCCAGGGTAGCGTTGAGACAGAAGTCGAGACGACTCTCGCGCCCCGCCAGGCTGTCGAACCAGTAGCCCGGCAACACTCGCCTGAGCTCGAAGGCCTGGGGCGATGAGTGACCGGGGGCGACAGGGTCGTGAAATCCGGGAGCAGTAGGGCGATGCATCGGTATCTCGTCCTGTAGATCCAGCGTGATGCCGGTGTGCAGTTGAGGGAGACTGGTTCGATAAGCTGCGTCCTTCCGACTTGAATCCTACCCATTTTCTCCCTTGGTCTAGATAGGCGATCACGTAGTTTCTAGTACGAACCGCGTAAATAGTGCTGGTTCATAAGTCTGGTGGGCGACCTGCTTCCGAAGGATGGAAGCGTTCGGCCTCTGCCTGGTCCTTGAACACCAGAGTGCGGTAGGGGAAGGGAATCTCGATATTGGCCTCATCGAGCGCGCGCTTGATGGATGCCACCACCTGATCGCGGGAAGCGCGGATGTCGACGGGGCGGGACCCGGTCCACCAGGCCACCTCGAAGTCGATGGAACTGGCGCCGAAGGCCTTGGCGAAGACCTGCACCGCACGTACGTCGCTGCGCACCGAGTCCACCTCGGCGACCGCGCCCTGGATGATCTCGCGAGCCTGGTCCACGTCCTCGTCGTAGGCGACGCCAACGATGATGGATGTGCGCCGGATATCGCGGTTGGTGCGGACGATGACCGGCTGCTGGAACAGCAGGGCGTTGGGCACCACGATCATCTGGCCGTCGGTGCGGCGGATACGGCTGTCGCGCACCGTGATCTGCTCTACCTGACCTTCCACGTCGTTGGCCTCCAGGGCGATGTGGTCGCCGATCTGGAAGGGTTCTCGCCACAGGATCAAGAGGCCGGCGAGGAAGTTCTCGAACACGTCCTTGAAGGCGAAGCCGATGGCGATGGAACCGAGGCCCAGGGTGGTAAGGGCCTTGCCGGGAGTGACGGTGGGGAAGATCAGGGTGATGGTGATCAGAAGTCCCCCGAGCCAAAGACAGAGCCCCGTCAGCATGGTCAGGACATCGCGCAGATTGCGTCGGAGCTTGGCCTTGTCGGCCACCCGCGCCACCAGGGCGCGGCCGAATCTCGCCACCAGCCAGGTCACCAGGATCAGCAGCAGGCCGGCGGCCAGTCGTGGGCCAGCAGAACCAATGTCTGACAGGTAGGCCTGAACCTCTCCCAGCAGCAGCGACACGAAGGGTAGTTGTTCCAGTTCTTCCATCGCATCCTCCCGGGCCATGTTCAGGCGGCGGGCGCACTATCCTGCGCCCTTGTTGCTGAGCATAGCGGGGCGCCAGGCAAATCGCGCGTCACCTGCCAACGCTGGCAGTCCGGATACCTCGTCGGTTCCGACTTGACCCTCTATTTATCATGATAAATACTTTTGTTCATCTGGAGGTGGCCGCGATACGCTCGCGGCGTCACTCCATCGCCAGGCCTTCTTCGACAAACGATCCAGAACGGTTCTTCCACAACAAGGACAACTCCATGAGTGCCCACGACCAGACGCTGAAAGAGCGCAAGAAGTGGTATCGCACGGTGCCAGACCCGATGGTGCTGATCTTCCTGATCCTGCTCGCCACCTATGCGCTGACCTTCATCATTCCCGCCGGCGAGTTCGAGCGGGTCATGCAGGATGGACGCACCCGCGTGGTGCCGGACTCCTTTCATTATCTGAGCGACGTGGCGGCGATCTCGCCTTTTGACATCTTCGTGGCGATTCCCAAGGGCTTGAACGCGGCCTCGCTGTACCTGTTCATCGTGTTCATCGCCGGCGGGCTGTTCCATATCCTTCAACGCACCGGCGCCCTCGAGAACGCCATCGGGGTGGCGGTCAATCGGGTCGGCGTCGAACGGCGTAACGTCATCATCACCGCCGGCACCTTCATCTACGGCTTCTTCGGTGTGGCCGTCGGCTTCGAGAACAATATTGCGCTGGTGCCCATCGCGGTGCTGATCGCCAGCGCGGTGGGCTGCTCCAGCCTGGTGGGCACCACCATGGCGGTGGGTGGCATCGGCGTGGGCTTTGCACTGTCGCCGATCAATCCCTATACCGTGGGCGTGGCCCAGGGCATCGCCGAGCTACCGACCTTTTCCGGCGCCTGGCTGCGCGCCTTGCTGGTGCTGACCTCATTGGGCCTGTTGTCCTGGTATATCTGTCGCTTCGTCACCCGCATGGACTTCGAGGAGCCCAACGACGCCAAGGCCATGAGCAAGTCGCTGGACGAGTACCACATGAGCAAGCGCGACAAGCTCACGCTGGTGGTGTTCGTCGGTGGCCTCGCCGCCATGCTGGTGGGGGTCTTTACCCAGGGCTGGTACATCAATGAGATCGCCGGCATGTTCCTGCTGATCGCCATCGTGATCGGCATCGTCAACGGCCTGTCGGCCAACGAGATCGTCAAGCAGATGATGGAGGGGGCATCCGGCGTGACGGCGGGCGCCCTGGTCATCGGCCTGGCCGCCTCGATCCAGGTGATCCTCAAGGACGCCCAGATCATCGACACCATCGTCTACGCCCTGAGCGGTCTGATTCAGGATATCCCGGGGGCGCTGTCGGCGATCATGGCCAGCGTCGTCCAGGGGGTGATCAATCTGTTTGTGCCATCCGGCTCTGGCCAGGCGCTGGTGACCATGCCGATCCTGGTGCCGGTGGCCGACCTGGTCGGCATGAGCCGCCAGCTGATGATCACCGCCTTCCAAGTGGGTGACGGCCTGACCAACCTGATCGTGCCGACCTCCGGTGGCACCCTGGCGATGCTGGCGCTGGGCCGGGTGTCCTACGAGAAGTGGCTGAAGGCTATCCTGCCCTTCATGGCGCTGGTCTACCTGCTGTCCTGGGGTGGTCTGGTGATCGGCCATATGGTCGGCTACTAGGTCGCGCCATGACACTGTCGCTGCTGCATGTTCATCCGGCTACCGGCACGGTAGCCGCCCTCACCGCCACCGGAGGTGTGGCGGTGGGCGGCTACGTTCACCATGTGTGGCGTGGCGTCGGCGCCTGCGCGACCCAGGGGCGGGTTACCCACCCCTGGTATCCCGACGGTGTCCGCCGGGCGCTGGAACGGGGGGAGGATGCCCGCGGTGCGCTTGCCCGGCAGGTCGACGCCGACAAGGGTGCCTCGTTGCGCCAGTGCCTGGTGATGGATGCCCGGGGGCGCTCAGCGCTGCATAGCGGTGCCGACAACCTCGCCACCGTCGATTCCTGCTGCTACCCCGGCGTGGCCGCGGCGGGCAACCTGCTGGCCAGCGCCAAGGTGGTCGAGGCCCTGGCCCACGCCTTTGTCGACACCTGTTGTACCAACGCCGACGCCGTGCGCCAGGGCGCAACGCCCGAGTACCGCGACGACTATGAGGCGTACCTGCTCGAGGGACTGATCGACGCCCTGGAGGTCGCCTTGGTAGAGGGAGGCGACGTCAGAGGCACGCGCTCCGCCGCCCTGCGTATCGAGTCGTTTACCCAGGCCCCCCTCGATCTGCGTGTCGATTGGTGTGAGGGCGATATCGCGGGCGAGTTGCGCGCCCTGGCCAGGCGTGTGCGCGCGCCAGCCTTTGCCGACTTTCTGGCGTCCCTGCCGCGTCGCTGACGCCATTCCTTCGTTATTCCGGTGCCTCAAGGCACCCGATCTGGAGATATCATGACCGCTGACCACGAGACCATGACGCTCGGCGCACAACTGCTCGAGCGCCTCGACGAGGCTGCGTGTTTCTCGGAGCCTGGTGCCGGCGTGACCCGGCTGTTCTGCTCGGAGCAACACCGCCAGGTACTCGAACTTATCGCCGATTGGATGCGCCGGGCCGGACTTGAGCCCGAAATGGATGCCTCCGGGAATCTGGTTGGGCGATGCGACAAGGCGCGCGCCGGCGCGCGCACGCTGATCATGGGGTCACACCAGGACACCGTGGTCGAAGGTGGCAAGTATGACGGCATGCTCGGCGTAGCGCTGCCGCTGCTGGCGCTGGAGCGATTGAAGAAGGATGGGATCGAGCTCGACTACGGCGTCGAAGTGGTGGCCTTCGGTGATGAGGAGGGGACCCGTTTTCAGTCGACGCTGATCGGCAGTCGTGCCCTGGCCGGTACCTTCGATCCTGCCAGTCTGGAGGCCAGGGATGCCGATGGCATCAGCGTGGGCGAGGCGCTTCGGGCCTTTGGTGGTGATCCTGAGCAAATTCCGTCATTGGCCCGAGATCCTGACTCGGTGCTGGGCTTCGTCGAGGTCCACATCGAACAGGGGCCGGTGCTGGAACGGCGCGATCACGCTCTCGGCGTGGTGACCTCCTTGACCGGGATCGAGCGTCACCGGCTGACGGTTGCCGGCAAGGCAGGCCACGCCGGCACCACGCCGATGCCGGGCCGTCGCGATGCGCTGGTGGGGGCTGCCGAGATGATCGCCGAGGTCGACCGCATCCTTAACGCCACCGAGGATTTTGTCGGGGTGGTGGGTAAGCTGGAGGTACGCCCCAACGCGGTCAACGTGATTCCTGCCGAGGTGGTGTTCACCCTCGAGCTGCGCTCTCCCCACGCCGAGGTTCGGCGTCGTGGTCGCGAGGACATTCTGGCCGCCTGCCGACAATTGGCACAGGCGCGCGAGTTGTCACTGACGGTGGAGACGACCTATGAGGCCGAGGCGGTGGCCTGCGCGGACTGGCTGATCGAGGCCTTGGGGGATGCCTGCCAACGGTGCGATGAGCCGGCTGATCTGCTGTTCAGCGGCGCCGGTCATGACGGTCTGGCGATGTGCGACCTGACCGGTATCGGCATGTTGTTCGTGCGTTGTACCGATGGCCTGAGTCACCATCCGGACGAAGCCATCACCGCGGCCGACGGTGAGGCGGCCACTCGTGTACTGATGCAATTTCTCAAGGACCTGACCGTGAAGGAGCAATAAGCGTCGCCGAGACTCGCACCTCCGCAACTACTAGGCGCTGTCCGAAAAGTCGACGAGCGAAGGTTAGACAAGGCAAAAATCGGTGAGAAAGCGCAGTTTACGGGGTGTAAATGAGCATTTTGATCCGATTTTTAACGCCGTATTACCGAGCGCAGGCACTTTTCGGACGAGCCCTAGTGGTTAACCTTCGTTGAGAAACCCGCGTCTTACCTGCGCCTCGTTGTCGTGCATCACCGCCTGGGCTTCCAGCAGATGCTCGCGCATCAGGGTGCGGGCGCGTTCTCCGTCGCCGGCCTCGATGGCGTCGAGCAGCCAGGCGTGATACTGGCAGCCGGCGGGACCGATATGATGGTCGCCGGGCTCGTACAGCCGCCGATAGACGGTAAGGTCGGACAGCACCTGGGCGGTGAAGCGGATGATGAAGGACAGCAAGGGGTTGCCGCCGGAAAGCTGCGCCAGTTGTTCATGAAAGTCCAGCGAGTCGATGTGCTGCTGGCGCTCGGCGTCCAGGTCACAGGCGGGCTCGGCGTAGCTCGCAAGCGACTGGCGCAGCCTGGCGATCTCTGAAGCCTCGACCTGCCCCGCCAGCGAGGCTACCAGCTCCGGCTCCAGCGCCAGGCGGATCTGGTAGATGTCGCGGATCGAGATGTCCTTGAAGTACAGATAGTGGCTAAGCAGTGAGATGGCGCGGGATTCGCTCATTTCCCGGATAAACACGCCGCCGCCGGGTCCGGTACGCGTCTCGACCAGCCCCTGGGCTTCCAGCACCCGGGTGCTTTCACGAACGGTGCCCTTGGAGGCGCCGAGGATCTCCATCAACTCCGCCTCACCGGGCAGGCGATCACCCGGTGACAGCTCGCGTTCGACGATCCAGCCCTTGATGGTCTCTGCCAATTGATAGGGTCGTCTGCGAGGTGTCGATCCGGTCATGTTGGTCTCTCGTCGGTGATGAAACCACAGCATATCAGAGCTCATGACGGACTGGCCGCCACCTCGTCGGTCAGGGCTGCCGCGACTGCGCAGGGCTGGACGGCAAAGATTTTGTGAATATTAGTTACATTTAGTAACAGTATGGCTATTCTAGAAGCCAAAGGGTGAAGCCTGTGCCTGAAGTGGCCTAAGCCGGTTAGACCGCAGTGCCCGTGAGGGGGTTACGGGTGACTTTATCTGCCACTCTGTGTGCAGCGTTTGTGTGGTGGTGGCGCCATCGACAATCTGTGGAGGCCTTTCGATGTCCTTTCGTGCTCGGCTACTGCTGGTGATGCTGGTCCTGACCATCGGGATCCAGCTGGTCGTGTCATGGGCGGTACTCAGTGCGCTCAAGACGACCGCCATGGAGCAGGGCGAGAAGGAACTGGGCGTGGCCTCCGGCGTGGCGCAAGCCCTGCTCGATGGCTGGGGCCAGCAATTGCTGCACAGTGTGGATCTGCTGGTGGAAGATCCGCGTTTCCGCGAGGCCATCGACCCGCTCGACAGCGCGGTGCGAGTGGACGTGCTTGGCGAGTACGCGGAGCGCATGGGTGCCAACATGGTGAGCCTGCTCGATGATGAGGGCCGTGTGATGGTGTCGAGCCATCATGATGCCGGGGCCACGGATGCTTTCCCTGACCTCCGGGATCAGGCGAGACGCACCGATGGGACCATCACCCTGTTCATTCATGATGGCGAGGCCTTTCAACTTGTCCTGCATCCGGTGCGGGGGACGACGTCCGTGGGCTGGCTGGTCATGGGGTTTCGCCTGGACGAGGACATGGCAACGGCGCTGTCGGCGCTGATTCGTAGCGACACCCATTTCGAGGTGCAGGTGGGTGAAGGTGAGGACGTTGGCCTTGTGGGGAGCGAGGGTCTGCGCCGAGCCTCGACGCTGTTCGAGGATGCAAAGGGGCGTATCCAGCTCGTGGTGGAACGTTCCTACGAGACTCTGCTGGCCGACTATCAGGCGATAAAGCGCCAGCTGGCCATCATCCTGGCGATCAGCCTGGCGCTGATGCTGGTGGCCGCCAGCTTGATCGCTAGAGGCGTGAGTCTGCCGCTGTTGCGGCTGGTCGGGGCGGCCAAGAGTGTGGGGCGTGGGGAACCTCTGGATCTCGATCGACTTCCCCGCAAGGGAGAATTTGGTCTGCTGTCCTCGACCATGCTGAAGATGCAGAACGACCTGGTGCGCCGGGAAGCCGACATTCGCAAGCGCTCACGCCAGGACCAGTTGACCGGGCTAGGCAATCGCCAATGCGCCAACGAGGATATCGAGGCTGCCATCGCCACCGGGCGTCCCTTTACCCTGCTGCGGCTGACCATCAACCATATGCGCCGGATCAACGACACCTTCGGCCATGACTTCGGTGATCAGGTACTGAGTACGCTGGCCGGACGCCTGGCGGATCTGCCGGCACCCAAGGCAGGGGCTTACCGTCTCAGTGGCGACGAATTCCTGCTGCTGCTGTCAGTGTCTCACCTCGACCCGCTGTGGCTTGAGGATACGCATCGTCGACTGACCCGGGCGATCCGTCTGGATGGGTCGCCGGTGACACTCGATTGCGCCATGGGCGAGGCGCGCTATCCGGAGCATGGCGGCGAGGCCAACCTGCTGCTGCGGCGGGCCGAGATCGCACTGGATCGAGCACGTCAGCTACGCCAGTCCTATCAGTGTTACCTGCACGGCCAGGACGAACGCCATCTGCGCCATCTGTCTCTGGTGCGCGATCTCCAGCACGCCGCCAGCAACGGTGAGTTCTCGCTGCGTTATCAACCCCAGGTGTCGGCCCTGACAGGACGGGCCCTCGGCATGGAGGCACTACTGCGGTGGGATCACCCCAGGCTCGGACGCATCCCTCCGGATGAATTCATTGCCCTGGCCGAACGCTCGGGGCTGATCCACCAGCTGACCCAGTGGGTCATCGACACCGGCTGCCAGCAGCTGGCCAGGTGGAGCGAGGCAGGGCTCAATGTGCGCCTCGGGGTGAATATCTCGGCCATGGACCTGCAGCAGCCAGGGTTGATCAAGCGGGTCGAGCGGGCGCTGGACCGCCATGGCCTGCGCGGCGAGTGTCTGTGCATCGAGCTCACCGAGAGCGCGCTGATGGAATCGCCGGAGATGGGGGCGCGCAAGCTGCAGTCATTGCGCGCCATGGGGGTGGAGCTGGCCATCGATGACTATGGAACGGGCTATTCGTCGCTGGCCCAGCTCAAGCGCATGCCGGTCCAGGAGCTGAAGATCGACAAGTCTTTCGTCATGCAGCTGGTGAAGGGGTCCGAGGACGACGTCATCGTGTCCTCCACGATCGAGCTTGCTCACCATCTGGGGCTCAGCGTGGTCGCCGAGGGGGTGGAAGACCAGACGGTGGCGGACCACCTGGCGGAGCAAGGCTGCCATATGCTGCAGGGCTTCCTGATTTCACGACCAATGACCGCCGAGGCCGCCACCGAGTGGCTGCGCAGTCGCGTCGGGGACGGCATCCGCGACGCCGCCAACGAAGAACTGCGCTGAGCCTTGACGACGCTGCTTCAGGCGAAGCCGCCATTGGCGCGGATGACCTGGCCATTGATCCACTCGGCCTCGGGGCTTAGCAGGAAGGCGATCACCGCGGCGATGTCACGCGGTTGGCCCAGTCGCTCCAGTGGTGGCATATGGGTGAACCTTTCGATCTGTTCCTCGGTCTTGCCCGAGCGGAACAGTTCGGTATCCACCGGTCCCGGCGCTACCGCGTTGACGGTGATCCGCCTGCCGCGCAACTCGCCGGCAAACACTCGGGTCAGCGACTCCACCGCAGCCTTGGTGGCGTTGTAGAGCCCGTAGCCAGGCAGATTCAGCGCCAGCGCGCTGCTCGACAGGTTGACGATTCGGCCGCCATCTTCCAGGCGCGAGGCGGCTTCCCTCAGGGTGTTGAAGGTGCCGCGCGTGTTGGTCTCGAAGTGCGTGTCGTAGTCGTCGTCCGCCGCCTCGGCGATGGGCACCGCCTTGAGCACGCCGGCATTGTTCACCAGCGCATCGACGCGACCGAAGCGCTGCATGGCAGTGTCGAAAAGCTGCGCCACTTCGTCGGTGCGTGAGATGTCTGCCTGAACGGCCAGCGCCGCGCCGCCCTGGGCCAGGATCTCCTCGACCAGGCCGTCGGCGACCTCGCGGTGATGGGCGTAGTTGACGATCACTGCATAGCCATCGTTGGCCAGACGCCGACTGATGTCGGCCCCGATACCGCGTGAGCCACCGGTGATGATGGCGACCTTGGGAGAGTCGGATTCGCTCATGCTTCAGGCCTCTGGGGGTGCGTCGTAAACCTGGGGGCGCCGCCGATGGACAAGCCGAAAGCGGCGGCATGTGAGCAGCGATTCAGCGCAGTGCGATCGGTGGATCATCGAGCCCACGTACGCCGGGAAGCGCTTCGCTCAGGTCGAACAGGAAGGTAGCGCCGTCCTGGCGGCCTTCCTTGTGTTCTCGCTGTCCTTCGGTGGCGGTGGTGATCAGCAGGGTGGTCAGCTCACGCCCGCCGAAGGCCGGGCAGGAGGGCTGGTCGGCGTTGACCCTGACATGACCGACCTCCTCGCCATCCGGCGTCAGCCGGGCAACCCGCCCTGACCCCCATAGCGCCAGCCACATGTAGCCATCGGCATCGATCACTGCGCCGTCCGGGTTTCCCGGGTCGTCGTTGAAGTCCGCCCAGGGTTCGGGCTCGGCCAATTGTTCGGGCCTTGCCGCCACCCCGTCCTGAAGGAAGGCGCCGCCATCCTGGCGCAACGGGAAGCCCTCGGCGTCGAGCGCCCAGCGCATGACCACCCCGGTGGCGGTGTCGGTGAAGTAGCCAAGGCGACCATCCGGTGAAAAGCACAGGGCATTGGGGATGGTGATGTCTTGCTTCAGGCAGAAGATCTCGCCGCGGTACAGGCGATAGAGGCTGCCGGCTGCGGCTTCGGCGGCCTTGCCCATGGTCGAGAACCACAGCCCGCCGTGGCGATCGATGCGCGCATCGTTGCTGCGCGTCACCGGGTTGGCAGCCTCGACCTCGCGCCAGGGTGACACGCCGCCGTGGGCGTGGTCGCGTTCCTTGAGGCCGTGTTCGGTGACCAGCAGATCATCACCGCTGGTCAAGGGGGCGGCGAAGGACACCAGCTCGTCCAGCGCCAGGGACCGATGATCGCCGTCTTCGAGGCGGTAGCGATGGAAGCGGCGCCCGAGGATATCGAGCCAGCGAAACTCGCCACGCCGGGCGTCCCAGCTGGGGCCCTCGCCGAGTTCGCAGGGTGCCTCGACGATGGCGCTAGCCTCGCCAAGGCAGGGGGATGCGGAACGGGACATGACGTCTCCTCGAACTTGGCGGATGGCACCTTGGAGCGCGCATCCACCAGGACTGTTGTCATTGTTCGGCAACGCGATCAGCCGTCGCTCACCACTCGGCGACGGAGCCGTCATCGTGTTGCCATACCGGATTGCGCCAGCGGTGTCCGACCTTGGCGCGTTCCTCGACGAACGCCTCGTTGATCTCGACGCCGAGGCCGGGCCCCTCGGGAATGGCACAGAAGCCGTCCTCGATCGCCAGCGCGTTCTTGTCGACCAGATAGTCGAGCACGTCGTTGTCCTTGTTGTAGTGGATGCCCATGCTCTGTTCCTGGATAAAGGCATTGTGACATACCGCATCCAGCTGCAGCGACGCCGCCAGGGTCAGCGGGCCCAGCGGGCAGTGGGGCGCCAGGGCCACGTCGTAGGCCGAGGCCAGGGTGGCGATCTTCAAGCCTTCACTGATGCCGCCGCAGTGAGACAGGTCCGGCTGGACGATATCGACCATGTTGTCGGCGAGCAGGTCACGGAAGGCGAAACGGGTGTGCAGGCGTTCGCCGGTGGCGATCGGGGTGGCCAGATCCTGGGCGATGGTCTTGAGCACCGGCAGGTGCTCGGGTGCCACCGGCTCCTCGATGAACATCAGGTGATAGGGCTCGAGCTCGCGCATCAGCGTCTTGGCCATGGGCCGATGGACACGGCCGTGGAAGTCCACCGCGATGCCCACGTCGGGACCGACGGCGTCGCGAGCCTCGGCGACGCGGGCGACCGCCTCGTCGATCTTGCGATGGCTGTCGACGATCTGCATCTCCGGCGTACCGTTCATCTTGAAGGCGGTAAATCCCTGATCGGTCAGTGCCTTGGCGCCGGCACCCACGTCGGCGGGACGATCGCCGCCGGTCCAGGCGTACATGCGCATGCGATCACGCACCTTGCCGCCCAGCAGTTGGTGCACCGGGACGCCGAGTTCGCGGCCCTTGAGGTCCCACAGCGCCTGGTCGATGCCGGCGATGGCGGACATCAGAATCGGGCCGCCGCGATAGAAGCCGGCCCGGTACATGACGTTCCACAGGTGCTCGATATTGCGCGGATCCTGGCCGATCAGGTAGTCCGACAGCTCGTGCACTGCGGCTTCCACGGTGGCGGCCCGGCCCTCGATGACCGGCTCGCCCCAGCCGTAGACGCCCTCGTCGGTCTCGATCTTCAGAAAGCACCAGCGTGGCGGAACCTGCCAGGTCTTGAGTCGGGTGATCTTCATGGTCGATGCCTCTTGTGGGGGCCTGCTTGGCCCGATGTCGATGGGGTTGGGTGAAGCGAGCGGACGGGCTTAAAGGTGTCGCGACGCCGGTGTCGTGATGCCACTGGCCGGGAGTGTCTTGTCCAGGTCACGTGCGGTGCGCTCGAGCAGCAGTTCCGTGGCGCGGCGGGCCTGCTCTGGCTGCCTCAGGCGAATCGCCTCGAGTAGCTGGCGGTGGCGCTCCAGGCTGTCGCTGAGTCCACGCGCATGGCCGCCTGCTGCGTCGTCCGTGGGGCCGTCAGAGGAACTCCCGGCATGGCGCTGCGAGCGCTGGATCAGGGCCACGATGGAAGGTCTCAACAGCAGCCCCATCTGGCGCCAGACCAGGTTGTGGCTGGCGCGATAGATGGCGTCGTGAAAGGCCACATCGTGCTCGGCGTGGGCCAGTCGCTGTGAGGCCGCATCGGCGGTCTCCTGCATGCCTTCAAAGGCGCGTTCGATGCGTGCCAGGTCTTCGCCGGAGGCGTTAAGCGCCGCCAGCTCGCCGATATAGGGTTCCGCTGCCAGGCGAAAGGCAAACACCGCCTCGACCAGTTGCGGGTGGGGCGCGTCCAGGCTGGCCATCCAGCCGCTCATCTGCGGATCCAGCAGATGCCAGTCGACGATATCGCGCACCACGGTGCCGCGACCGGCGGTGCGCTCGATCAGACCCGCCGCGCTGAGTTCGCCCAGGGCGTTACGCACCCGATTGCGGCTGGCCTCGAAGTGCTGGCACAGATCCAGCTCCCGAGGAAACAGATCCCCCGGCTGCCAGTGTCCCGACAGAATCGCCCGTGCCAGTACCTCGGCCAGCGCCGCGGCACCGCGACCCTCGGCGGGCCTCGGGAGTGAAGCGAGAGCGTCCATCCAGGCCTCCATAATGTTCGACGTTACTATAGTTAATGTCTGACATTTTAGGCAAGGCAGGAATGCCTCGAATGGGGTAGACCTTGGTGGAAGGCACGGTGCTGAACGCGTGCGCTTGTTAACTCGCCGATTAGTGGCTGCCTGATTCTCGGCAGCCGCCGTCATTCTGCCCCATGCAACTCACATGCTGGCCTTGTCTGTGCTGAAGCTTACGTGTGGGCTCGAGAAGAGTGTGATTAGCCGCCACGCTGCGATGCAGGATGTATTGACGGACCAGCCTGCCATGCGTGATAGACATGATCAGAGCTACAAGCTGCTGTTCAGTGAGCCCAGGGTGATACGTGACCTCTTGACCGGGTTCGTCGAAGGCGAGTGGGTCGAGCGGCTGGACCTGGACAGCCTGGAGAAGGTCAGCGGCAGTTTCGTGACGGATGATCTTCGCGACCGCGAAGGTGACGTGATCTGGCGGGTGCGTTCTGGTGATGATTGGCTGTACCTTTATCTGTTGATCGAGTTTCAGAGCAGCGTCGATCCCTTCATGGCGCTGCGCATCATGACCTACGTGGGTCTGCTGTATCAGGACCTGGTGAAGCAGAGAAAGTTGGCCAGCGAGCGCAGCTTGCCGCCGGTGCTGCCCATCGTCCTCTACAATGGAGAAAGACGCTGGAGTGCAGCGAAGGAGCTGTCCGAACTGATTCATCCCGTGGCGGCACAACTGGCTCGCTACCAGCCCTCGCAGTCCTATCTGCTGCTGGATGAAGGTGCGATCGTCGCCGACGAGCGCTGGCCCGCAGACACCCGCAACCTGGTTGCCGCCATCTTTCGGCTGGAGTATCACCACAGCCAACAGGACGTGATCGACACCATCGGCCAGTTGGTGGAGTGGTTGAAATCACCCGGGCAGGCTCGGCTGCGGCGCCACTTCGCGACATGGATCAAGCGCGTTCTGCTGCCCAATTGGGTGCCGGGCGGGAACGACGACCACGAGCAGTGGCAGGCGCTCAATGACCTTGAGGAGGTACACACCATGCTGTCGGAACGTGCCAAACGATGGCCTGAACAGTGGAAGCAGAAGGGACTCGAGGAAGGGCGCGAGGAAGGGCGCCTGGAAGCCGCGCGTAACCTGCTTGCGCGCACCGCCATGGACGATCGCGAAATCGCAGAGATCTGCGGACTCGAGCTTGAGCAGGTGGCGGAGCTGAGAAGACAAGCATGAGGCAGGACGGCAGCACATGAAGGCCCACATCCTGCTTTCCAGATGGCCCCATCCGGCGCCGATGACGCTCTCTCAATCGAATGTCTGTGGAAGCCCCGTCCAGTCCGGGAACTCCAATCCACCCAAGCACATCTCGATGGTCAGCCCGGGTTCACGGGCGCACAGGCTCAGGGTGAGGCGGTCATTCTGGGCCTGCCAGGCGTAGAGGGGATCGCCCGACTGCTGACTATTCGTATGGCTATTCGAATGGCTGTTCATGTCGGTCAGATCAAGCGCCATCAATGAGCCGATGCGGGTGGCAAGGACGTGGTCCGGGGGCTGGCCTTCGAGACAGCCGAGCTTGTAGCGGGCCTCGTACAGGGTCCAGGCGCGGTAGAAGGCTGCCAGGGCATCCGGCGCCCGCTGGATGGCCCTGCGTACGCTGGCTTCGGGCAGCGTCGCGATCAGGCCATCGAGGCGGCTTCGGTGACGCTGTCGCTGTCGCCGATCGGGACATTCGATATCCAGCCCTACCGGCACTTCGGCGAGCCCGACGACGACCAGGCTGCCGCTGTGGCTGAGGCACGCGGTCCAGGGCGAGGGTAGCCCGGGATGGCGAGGTGGTCCGGCACCGCGAGGGGACCAGCCCGCCACCGGGCAGTCAAAGCCGAGTCCGGCGGCGAGTCGGCTGAGCCGTTCACGGCCCAGGTGCGAGGCAGCCTCGCCGCGAATGCCTGCTTGAACGCGTCGCGGCTGTCGTCCGTTGTCGTGTCCTTGGCGTGCTTGCTGCGACCCAATTCCTTGTTCTCTCCCCCGTGCCGCACCCTGATCGGGCGTGCCGCTGGCCGGCAGTTCGGCGATGGCCAGCAGCAGGCGAGGGAGGCGAGCCTCAGCGCAGGGTGACGACATCGCCCTTCAGCGCGACACCGGCCATCAAGGCGCCGGCGTGGCACTCGTACTCGCTGGTCGAGGCGCGTGCGTTCCTGTCGTAGAAGCTCTCGATGTTGACTACGGCGTTGCCGCCCTGCTGGCGGGCACTATCCTGAAGCGCGATCAGCGCCGACAGCATGACCCAGCGACAGGCCTCTTCGTCGGTCTTGTTGAAGGCGTTGGTCTTGCGGCTGGTGACCACCTCACCGAAGTCCTGGCTGACGTTGCCGCCGGCATCGGCAAACACCAGGCGGATGTTCGGGTCCAGCTTCTCCTGGGCGGCCGGTGTGGCCAGGGCTTCCTGGATCGGCAGGAAGTAGGGGGTGTCCCTGGCTTGTGCGCTGGCGGCTGCGCCAAGGCCTGCGACCAGTAGCGTCAGTGCGAGGATTCCCTTTCTCATGGTGTCGTTTCCTTTCTTTTTGGTGGGAGGCCTGGTGGCCCCTTGGGCTTCAGCTACGGCCAGCGGCGGAAGATCAAGGAGGTGTTGATGCCGCCGAAGGCAAAGTTGTTGCTCATCACATACTCGCAGTCGATGCGTCGGCTCTCGCCGCGCAGGTAGTCGAGCTCGGCGCAGGCCGGGTCGGGATGGTCGAGATTGAGGGTGGGGTGAAACCAGCCCTCGCGCATCATCTCGATGGCGACCCAGGCCTCGAGGGCACCGCAGGCCCCCAGGGTGTGGCCGGTGAAGCTCTTGAAGGCGCTGACCGGCTGGCGCTCGCCGAATACAGCCCGGGTTGCCTGGCTCTCGGCGATGTCGCCACGATCGGTGGCGGTGCCGTGGGCGCTGACGTAGCCGATCTGGGCGGGGCTGACGCCGGCATCGTCGAGGGACTGGCGAATCGCGCGCTCCATCATGGCGGCGTCGGGCTGGGTGACGTGGCGGCCATCGCTGTTGGTGCCGAAGCCGACCAGTTCGGCGTAGATGCGGGCGCCGCGAGCCTGGGCATGCTCCAGGTCCTCGAGGATCAGGCTACCGGCGCCTTCACCGATCACCAGGCCGTCGCGGTCGCGATCGAAGGGCCGTGGTGTCGCCTCGGGGGTGTCGTTGCGGGTGCTGGTGGCGAACAGAGTGTCGAAGACCGCCGCCTCCGAGGCGGACAGTTCCTCGCAGCCGCCGGCGATCATCGCCTTCTGACGGCCGAAGCGGATCGCCTCGTAGGCGTAGCCGATGCCCTGGCTGCCTGAGGTGCAGGCGCTGGAGGTGGTGTGAATCCGTCCCCGTAGGCCGAGAAACACGCCGATATTGACCGGCGCGGTGTGGGCCATCATGCGGATGTAGGAGTTGGCGTTGAGACCGTCGGTGGACTTGTTGATCAGCATGTTGCCGAAGTCGGCCACGGCGTCGGGCTCGCCGGCCGAGGCCCCGTAGGCGATGCCCATCTCGCCGCTGCCCAGCAGGGCGCTGCCGAGCAGCCCGGCATCCTCGAGCGCGAGCTCGCTGGCGCGGGTGGCCATGCGCGCGCCGCGCCCCATGCTGCGCAGGGCCTTGCGATGGTAGTGGGCGGGCAGGCTGAAGTCTTCCACCGGGGCGCCGAGGCGAGTGTTGAGCCCATCGTAGACGTCCCACTCGGGAAGGTGGCGAATTCCACTTTCACCGCGTTGCAGTCGGGTCTTGATCGTGTCCCAGTCGTTGCCGACGGGAGAAAAGCCGGCCATGCCGGTGATCACCACGCGGCGGCCAAGTCCATCGGCTCGATGTCCATTGTGATGCATCAGCAGAGGCCTCCATTGACGGCGATAACCTGGCGGGTGATATAGCCTGCGTCCTCGGAGCACAGGAAGCTGACGGTGGCGGCCACCTCCTCGGCGCGACCGCTGCGGCGCATCGGAATCGCCTTCAGCGCTTCCTCGCTGGCCAGACCCTCGGTCATGTCGGTGTCGATCAGTCCCGGGGCCACCGCGTTGACGGTGATCCGGCGCTTGGCCAGCTCCACCGCCAGGGCCTTCACCGCACCGATCAGGCCGGCCTTGGCGGCGCTGTAGTTGACCTGGCCGCGATTGCCCATGATCCCCGACACCGACGACATGACCACGATGCGGCCTGGCTTGCGGCGTCGCACCATGGGCATGGTGATCGGCTTGACCACGTTGTAGAAACCGTTGAGGCCGGTATCGATGACGCTGTCCCAGTCGTCATCGGTGAGCGCAGGGAAGGCGCCGTCGGCGGTGATGCCGGCGTTGCAGACCACCCCGTGGTAGGCGCCGTGGACCTCCATGTCGGCCTCGAGAGCGGCTCTGGCGGCGTCTCTGTCGGTGACGTCGAAGCAGAGCACGCGGGCGTCACGGCCCAGGGCGCGAACTTCGTCGGCCACCTGTTCGGCGGCGTCACGGCGGCTGCGGCAGTGGACCACGATATCGAAGCCATCGCGGGCGAGCCTCTGGGCGATGGCGCGGCCAATGCCCCGACTGGAACCGGTGACGAGCAGGGTATCGGTCATGGCGCTGAATCCTCGAGCATGGCCGACAGGGTCTCGGCGCTGTCGGGTTGAAAGACGTTGAGGGTGGCGTGGGCCAGGCGCAGCTCCTTTGCGTCGCGCAATTCACCACGAAAGGCGCCGAGTCCATTGTCGGCGCGGTAGTCGAGTTCGACCTTGACCTCGACAGGGGAATCGAAGACGAAATGCTCGACGTCGCAGTGATAGTGCCGTGAGCCCAGCAGAAAGCCGATCCGGGGTTCGCCTCCGGCCTCGCGGGCGGCCCGCCCGGACCAGGCAGCGATGGCCTGGGCCAGCCACTCCAGGCCGACCCAGCCGGGAATGCCGTGGTCATTGGCAAAGGGATCCTGCCGGTCGGGCGTGATACGGGCGATCAGATGTTCCTCACCGATCTCCAGCACGCTGTCGAGCAGGCACATGGCGCCGGAGTGGGGCACCAGGTCGGCAATAGGGGGCAGCGCGTCTGCACTGCCGGAAGAAGAGGCATCAGTGGACATAAGGGGGGCTGTCACGGGAGTCGGGGGTGTCGTCATGGCGCGCGCTCCATCACCAGGGCGATATTGTTCCCACCAAAGGCGAAGGCGTTGGTCAGGGTACGGCGCACCTCGGTGGCTGGCGTCGTATCAGATCCGCACAGCGAAAGCGCGGGCAGTTGCGGGTCTGCTGCGTGCGGATGTGGCGGCCGCCGGTTGTGGTGCATGGCCAGCCAGCAGAAGGCTGCCTCCAGCGCGCCGCAGGCGCCCAGGGTGTGGCCGGTGAGGCTCTTGGTCGAGCCACAGGCCACGCCATCGGGGAAGGCTTGAGCGACCGCCCGGGACTCCATGCTGTCGTTCTGTCGGGTGGCGGTGCCGTGGAGATTCAGATAGTCGATCTGATCCGGGCCGAGGCCGGCCATCTCGAGAGCGGCGCGCATGGCCTCCAGAGCGCCCATGCCGTCGGGGCGAGGGGCGGAGATATGGTGGGCGTCGCTGGTCTCGCCGCAGCCGCTGAGCTGAACGCCGCCGGGTTCGGCGGTGACCAGGAACAGTGCGGCGCCTTCGCCCAGGTTGATGCCGTCGCGATCCTCGGCGAAGGGGCGACAGGGCTCGTCGCTGACCGCCTCGAGGGCGGCAAAGCCGTTCACCGTAAGTCCGCACAGGCTGTCGGCGCCACCGGCGATGACGGCGTCGCACAGCCCCGCCTTGAGCATCCGCCTGGCGCTGGCCAGGGCCTTGGCGCTGGAGGTGCAGGCGGTCGACAGGGTATAGGCGGTGATCAGACGGATATCCGGCCGCTCGGTGGCCAGGCGCCAGGCCAGAAAGTCGGACGCTGCGCCGATCTCGTGGCGGCAGTAGTGGAAGGGCTCCGGCCACTGGCCGCTGGCGGCACGATGGGCCACCGCCGTTTCGGTCTCGCCGATACCGGAGGTGCTGGTGCCCAGCACGACGCCCAGGCGTGCCCCGGGATGGCTGGCAAGGTAGTCATCAAGGGTCGGCCGCAGACGCGCGAAAGCGGCGTCCAGCAGGCGATTGTTGCGCGAACGATGGCGCGCCGGCCAGTCACCGTCGTCGGGCAACGGCGTGGTCACGGTGCCCAGCCACAGCGGCCTGCCGGGGGTGTATTCATCGTTTCGTACCAGACCGTGCTGGCCGTCGAACAGCCGCGCGGCAATGGTCGAGAGGTCATCCCCCAGGGGGCAGACCAGTGCCGGCGCATGCAGTCGGCAGGGTGTCTGCGCAGGTGTCACGTCGAGGGGCATGGTGAATCGGTCACTGCGTTATGGTTGGTGGTGGTCGTGCTGACGCTGCTGTTCGGGCTTTTGTTCTCGCGGGTATCCGGGGAGGGCGCGAGGGTCGCCACGCTGAGCCGGTAGTCAGCCTCGATATCATGAATCACGTGGCAGGTCGGCGTCATCTCGAGTCGCACCGCCAGGCGGCCCTGATGATAGATGCGGCGCTCGTTGTCGCGCTGCTCGAGCGACCAGTCGCTGCCGGCGAAGGCCTCGCGCAGGCGTGCTTCGGGCCACAGGCTGAAACTCAGGCGGCTGGCGAGCCAGTCGGCGCTGAAAGGCGGCTCGAAGGCGGCGCCCGGAGCGAAGCGCGCGCCCTCGTCATCCTGCACCAAGGTCAGCAGTCGCTGGCCCTGAGGGCTTATCAGCGCCAACTGAAGCTGCTGGTGGTCATGACGCAGCACGCCGAGCAGCACGCGGCGCTCGCCCTGGTGCTCGAAGGTCAGCCGCTGGGTCTGGGCGCTGATGGGCGCAAGCGTGTGCAGTGCCGGCATCGGCGCCACGCCTGGACCCAACCCGCAGGCGCCGAGCAGGCAGAGTATCACCAGCGCCGCGAAGGACCTGCCTGGCCCACGCAGCCTGGCCCAGGGGCTCGACCACCCGCCATTTGGCGGGTGGTGCGGGAGCGTAGAGCGCAGCTTCACGGAGCGACGGCCTGGCTGTCCAGTTCGCAACGCTCGGCCAGGCTGGTGAGGCGTCGACGGCTGGCGGCGACAAAGGGGTTGTCGATGTCCCAGGCGTAGCCCGCCAGCACCGAGGCGATCATCTGACGCACCCGGGGCTGTTGATCCGGATGGAAGATGACACGTGGCAGGCGGCCGTCGTACCAGGCATCGACAAACTCGCGGAAGGTGGCGACACCACGGCGCAGCGGTGCTTCAAAGTCCTGCGCCCAGTCCACGGCCTCGCCGTCGAGCTGGTCTGCGACCAGTGGCGCCGCGCGCAGCGCCGAGTCCAGCGCGATGGTGACGCCGGAAGAGAACACCGGATCGAGAAACTCGCCGGCATTGCCGAGGATCGCGAAGCCCGGCCCGTGCAGGCGGGTGATATCGGCGGAGTAACCATCGATGCGCTGGACCTCGCGGGTGGCCTTCGCGTACTTGAGCAGGCGAGCGTAGCGGGGCTCCTGACCCAGCATCGCCCACAGCCGCTGGTCGTCGCTGTCGCCGGCGCTCTCGAGCAGCTCGGGACTGGCGACGACACCGACGGAGGCCCGCCCGTCACGGAAGGGGATCAGCCAGTACCACACGTCGGGGTGGGTCGGGTGGACGCCGATCAGAATCTTGTCGCGGTCATGCTCGGCGCGATCGATACGGTCTTCGACGTGGGTGAACAGCGCGCAGCGAGTGGCCAGGCTGGAGGGGCGGTCCAGCGCTTCCAGGCGTGCCAGCACGCGGCCATAGCCGCTGGCATCGAGGACGAAGCGCGCCTCGATGTCGAAGCACTTCCCGTCATCGTCGACACAGCTCAGTCGCGGCCTGAACGGATCGGCGCGAAAGTCGCTGACGCTGACGCCGAAGTCGACGCGCGCACCCGCCGCCCTGGCACCCTCGATCAGGCGCTGGTCGAAGTCGTCACGGGGCACCTGCCAGGTGGTGCCGGGGCCATCGCTGAACTTGTCACGGAAATCGATGGCCGCGTAGTCGTCGCCCCGGCAAAAGGCGGCGCCGTTTTTCGGCTGGTAGCCACCGGCCTTGGCCGCCTCGAGCAGGCCGCAGCGCTCCAGGTGCACCATGCACTGGGGCAGCAGGCTTTCGCCGATGACGAAGCGCGGAAAGTGGGTGCGCTCCAGCACCCTGACCGAATAGCCCTTGCGCGCAAGCCAGGCGGCGGCCGCCGCGCCCGAGGGGCCGGCACCGATGATGGCGACGTCGGTATCAGGTCGATCTTCCATGGGATGAACTCTCCAGTTCTTGGGTGTCGCTTCCTGCGACACCCCGGTGGGCGGCCACGCCAGCGCGTTCCGTCGCGCCTCGGGCCAGGGGGACCAGGCACCAGGTGGCAACCAGTCCGATCAGGCAGGTCTGACCAAGAAAGTGCAGTGCCGGCGTGGCGCTGAAAGCCAACAGGCCGAACGCCAGCAGGCTGGACGCGCAGGACAGGCTGATCGCCAGCCATGCGCCCGGGTCTTGCGGGTGCTCGGTGCTGAAGATACCGGCGTCGAGGCCGATGCCGAGCACCAGCAAAAGACCCAGCAGGTGAAACAGGGTCAGGCCGGTGTGGCTCAGTGCGTAGAGACCCAGGGTGATGATCACCGCGCCCACCGGCGGCAGCAGCACCCGCCAGGCGTGGCGCCGGTAGCGCAGGCCGAACACCACCACCAGCAGTGCCAGGGCGAGTGCCAGCCAGCGCACCAGCTCCTCGCTGAGCAAGGCGAGCTGCTGCGACAGCGCCGCGACCCGATCGCGGTAGATCACGTCCGGTGACTCGGCGAGCTGCGTCAGCGCCTTCGATGCGGTGGCGTCCACCTCACCGATGGTGATCAGGGCGGCGGGGCGTTCGAGGCCGTCGAGCCAGAGCGCACGGTCGGCTTCGCCGGCGCGGCTCGACAGCCAGGTCTGCGGGGACAGGAAGGGCACCTCGTGCAGAGGATCTTCAAGGCGCGGGATCAGCGTCGAGGGCAAGCCGGCGGCCGTCAGCAGCTCCGGCAGGGCCGCGGCGTAGCGCTCGCGCACCCGTTCGAGGTTGTGCTCCTGGGTCTGCATCGACGGTACCGCCTGGGCCAGGTGGCGATGGGAGGACAGGTGGCCCTCCCGTTCGAGCCGCGAAAGCGGCTCGTCGAGCTGTTCCAGGCGCTTCAGCAGGGCATCCGGGGTCTCGGCGCTGACGATCAGGTAGCGGAAGCTGGCCGGACGCTCGAGCAGCGTCTGCACCCGCTGCTGTTCGGCGATCAGCGCAGCCGGCGACGGATTGAGCTGGCGCAGGTCATGGCTGGTGGTGCTCCGGGTCAGCGCCAGCACGGCAGCCACAACCAGCACCAGCGCCAGGGCGAGATACACCCAGCGCTGGCCGCGGCCGACACGCAGTCGATCGAGCCGCCTGGCGATGGTGGCGGTAGCCGGGTGGTGATAGAGCGGCAGCCGTGGCAGCCACAGACGCACGCTGAGCCAGGCGCCGATCAGGCCGAGCGCGGTGAAGGTGGCCATCTGGCGCAGCCCCGGCAAGGGAGTCGCCAGTTGCACCAGGTAGGCGCACAGGCTCGAGGCCAGGCCCAACGCCAGGCCCGGCCAGAACAAGCGCAGCGAGCGCCCCGGGTTGAGCTGGCGGGTGCATTGCAGGTGCAGCGCGTAGTCCACCGACAGACCGATCAGGCTGGCGCCGAAGGCCAGGGTGATCAGGTTGAGCGAGCCGAAGATCAGCCAGGTCAGCGCGCTGGCGAAGACCAGACCGGTGGCCACCGGCAACAGCAGCGTGGCGATCACCAGCGGGCGGCGGAACACCAGCGCCAGCAACGCCAGAATGCCGAACAGCGAACCCAGACCGATGGTGGCGATCTCGTGACTCGCCTGCCTGGCACCGGCGGCGGCATGGAACACCAGCCCGGCGCGCAGCAGGGTCAGCTCGGGATGCGCCTGGCCGAAGCGCTCCAGCACCGCACTCAGCTCTTGCTGCAGTGCCATGTCGTAGGGGCTGGCCGCCAGGGTTGCGCCGATCAGGCTCCACTCGGTCTTGTCGGTGACCACCCCGGGGCCGCCGGGGTGCCAGCTGACCGGGCCCTGGAAGCGCGCCTCGAGCCAGCCGTCGAGCAGGCCGAAGGGGTCGCGCTCGAGATCGGCGTCGACGCCTGGGGCGAACAGCCGTGACAGGCCGCGCTGGCGCCAGGCCTCGGCGTCTTGGCGGGCCAGCGAATCGGTCAGCAGGCGATAGCGATAGGGGGTCAGGGTCTGATCCGGGCGCGGCGGCGACTGGCTATCCAGGCTTGCGATGATGCCGCTGGCCGTCAGCGCCTGGCGAAGCTCGTTGACCGCCTCCACGGGGGCGGCGTGTGGCGTCGCGTCGCTCGCGACCAGCAACAAGAAGCGGCGCTCGAAGGTGGACGCAAGACTGTCATCGGCGCGGGCGATCAACTCGCCCTGCTGATGTTCGGGCAGCAGGGCGGTGATGCGGGTATCCAGTGGCGCACCGCGCAGCACTTGCACGGCCAGCAGCACGATACAGGCCAGCAGCACCAGTCCCCAGCCGCGACTCGCCAACAGCGCGCCGCGGCCTGAATCAGTGCCCCCGAGACTCATGCGCCGGGGGCTCCGGTCAGGGCGTCACAGGGCAGCGGCGACAACTCGAGGCGCAGACGATCGCCGTCGGTGAAGCTGACCTGAAGGTGCTCGACCTGCTCGGCGCCGTCCAGTTCGATCCCTTGCAGACGCTCGGCGATGGCCCTGTCCAGGGGCGCAAGTTGTGCCTGCCAGTCATCGAGGTTGCCGCCAAGGCGCACGCTGAAATGCCCTTCAAGGCTCGCCCAGTTGCCGTCGAACAGTCCCGTCAGAACGGGTAGCAGGGCCTTGAGCCCCGGTGGCAGTTCGGGGTTGTCGGCGGACAGCACGACCCGATCCTCGATCGGGCTCAGGGTCTGCCACACCAGCCCAGAGGGCTCGCGACGAAAGTAGCCGGCGCTGGGCAGTTCGGTCTGCAGGTCCGCCATCCAGCGGTTCTGCTCGAAACTCACGCAGGCCGGCTGATGCTGCTCCAGTTGCCGGCTCAACTGCGGCAGACTCGGTACCGTGCCGGTGGAGGCAACAGCAGCCGTTGCCAGCATCGGCAGCACCAGCAGGGTGCCCGCCAGGGCGCCCCTCAAGGCTCGGCTTTTCCCGTGAGCCCAGTGAGGCCAGTGAGGCTGGTGTGAACGGTGGTGCGTGGAGCTGTGGTTCATGGTTGCGCCTCCTGCCAGGCGATCAGCCGCTCGATCAGCGCAGGTGGTGAGGCCAGGCGCATCTCGCCATCGTCCAGCCCCACCGCGACCTGGACCGACCAGGCGCGGGTCAGGCGCTTGCGGCTCTCGGCGCAGCGGATGGTGTAGTCGATCTTGAGGCGGTTTTCCCATTCGCTCAGGCGAGCCTCGATGGCCAGGCGCTGGGCGAAACGAGCGGGCGCGGCGTAGCGCAGGCGCAGATCGATGATCGGCCAGGCGAAGCCTGATGCGCGCATCTGCAGGTAGTTGTAGTCGATGGCGTCGAGCAGCCGGCAGCGGGCGATCTCGAGATAGCGCACGTAGTGGCCGTGCCAGGCCACCTCCATCATGTCGACGTCGTGAAAGGGCACCTCGAGCTCCACCTCGGCTCGGGGTAGCGGGCGATCGTCAGGCGTCATAGAGCCTCCAGTGACGGCGGCGTATCAGGCCACAGAGGTGGTTGAGGTCGCTGTCCATGGCGCGGTCCTCGGCCAGGGGGGCGACGTCGCGGCGCACGCTGTCGACGAAGGCCGCCAGGCGCTCGGGAACGGCGCCGGCGTCGTTCAGTCGGCTGCGTAGTTCGACGCCCTGCACCGCGGCGTGCAAGGTCGCGGCGGCGACCTGCTCGACCAGGGTCAGCACGCGCAGGGCGTCGCGCGCGGCGATGGTGCCCATGCTGACCTTGTCCTGGTTGTGACACTCGGTGGAGCGCGAGAACACGCTGGCCGGCATGGTCAGCTTGAGCGCCTCGGCGGTCCAGGCGGAGGCGCCGATCTGTACCGCCTTGTAGCCATGATTGAGCGCGAGGCGCTCGGTACTGGCGCCGCTCAGGTTGCTCGGCAGGCCATGGTTGTAGCGGCTGTCCACCAATAGTGCCAACTGCCGGTCGAGCAGGTCGGCCAGATTGGCGGCGGCCTGCTTCAGACTGTCCATGGCAAAAGCCACGTGGCCACCGTAGAAGTGGCCGCCGTGCATCACCTTGCCGGCCTCGGCATCGATCAAGGGGTTGTCATTGGCGCTGTTGAGTTCATTGGTCAGGAACTGCCGCCACCAGGGCAGGGCGTCTTCGACGACGCCGATTACGTGGGGCGCGCAGCGGGTCGAGTAGCGATCCTGCAGTCTGGGGGAGTTACGCGGGGTACGCGGTGCGTGCAGGTCCTGGCGCAGCCTTGCGGCCACCTGCTGCTGTCCCGGGTGCGGCTTGGCGGCAAACAGTTCGGCATCGAAG
The DNA here is from genome assembly GCF_019802175.1 of Halomonas sp. DP5N14-9. NCBI lineage: Bacteria > Pseudomonadati > Pseudomonadota > Gammaproteobacteria > Oceanospirillales > Halomonadaceae > Halomonas > Halomonas sp. DP5N14-9. The sequence goes on along the minus strand of NZ_JAHVHR010000030.1, from coordinate 60,896 downwards.
TGGTAGGGGTTGCCGTCCAGCGCCTGGACCGACAGCGCGGTGATGCGCGTCGACAGTTGTGCCAGGTAGGCGCAACGGGCGAAGGCCAGGCAGCTCAGCGCGGTCATCACCGCAGTGCCATTCATCAGCGCCAGGCCTTCCTTGGGCTTCAGTCGATAGGGGGCCAGGCCGCGCTCGGCCAGGGCCTCGGCGGCCGGACGGCGGGTACCATTGTCGATGACCTCGCGCTCGCCACACAGCACCGCGGCCAGATAGGACAACGGCGTCAGGTCACCGCTGGCGCCGACCGAGCCTTCCTCGGGAATCACCGGCAGCACGTCTTGCTCGAGCAGCCAGGCCAGCCGCTCGAGCAGCTCGAAGCTGACCCCGGACACGCCCTGGCACAGCGATACCAGACGCACCAGCACCACCGCCCGGGAAGCCTCGATGTCGAGGTCCTGACCCATGCCGCAGCCATGGAAGGTGTACAGCTGGCGGGGCAGGTCGTCGATGTCCTGGTGGGCCACCGGTCGGGTACAGGCGTCGCCGTAGCCGGTGGTGACGCCGTAGACCACGCCGTCTTCTTTAAGCAGGCGCGTGAGAAAGCGCTGGCCGCGCTCGATGCGCGCGCGAAACTCGGGAGCTGGCGACAGCGCGACGCACCGGCGGCGCTGGGCCACATCGAGTACGTCCTCCAGGCTCAGGGCGCCACCATCGAGGATCAAGGGGGCGGTCGGCTCAGCGGGGTGGGTCATGGTCAGTCGTCTCGTCGGCGATCCAGAAAGGAAAGAAGTTGAACCACTGCAACGGGTGGCGCTGGACGCGCCAGGCCAGGTCGGCGCAATGGCGTTGCATGGCCTCGGCGATCCAGGCGCTGCGGCCACGGCGCCCCAGCCGCGAGGTGTCGTCGATCAGGTCGAAGTCGACCACAAAGCCGTCGCCATCACGCACACAGGCAAGCCGGTAGAGTCGACAGCGCAGCAGGCTGGCGAGCAGGAAGGGGCCCTCGGGGAAGGGCGCCGGTGCACCGAGAAACTCGAGCGCACGGGTACGGCCCTGGCGCAAGGGAATGCGATCGGCGGCGATGACCACGAAGCCTCCGGCGCGGATGCGCGCGTCCAGGCGCTGGGCGCTGGACGGTGAAATCTCGCTGACCTCGAGAATCTCGGGGCGGCGGCGGCCGGTGGCGCGCTCCAGCAGTTCGTTGAACTTGCGCGCGTTGCGGGTGTGCATGATCACCGTCAGGTCCAGCGAGGGGTGGCGTTCGCTGAGGGCGTTGACGATGTCCAGATTGCCGTGGTGGGCGACCAGAATCAGGCCCCCCTGGCCGCCGTCCACGGCCTGGGCGAAGTGCTGTACACCTCCGCCGGACAGCCGCGAGGGGGGATACTCGCCGTTCCAGGCGGCCACCTTGTCCATCAGCGAGCGTCCAAAGCACAGAAAGTGACGAAAGCTACGTGCCCGCAGCCGCAGTGGCTGTCGTTCGAGCGCCGGATCGAGCCGTGTCAGGTAGTCCTGGGAGGCGCGCCGGGCGGTGCGGTGGGACAGGTAGTACCACAGGATCACCGGCCACAGCAGTAGTTGGAAGGGCCAGTCGCCGAAGCGTCTCAGCCAGACCATGAACAGCATCCCCGAAAGGGTGCCGCGCTCGCCGATGGAGGCCCAGTGGCGGTTCATGGCTGCCTCCGATGGCGCCACAGCAGACCGGGCAGGCGGGGCCACATGGCCACGAACAGGCGGGCGTGCATGGCGCTGATCTGGGCGTTGTCGCGCCACAGGGCGAAGTGGCTGACTCCTTGCTCGGGGTAGTGCACCCGTACCGGCAGGTTGGTGAGTTCGCCCCCGGCCCAGTACCAGCGCACCAGCACCTCGGTGTCGAAGGTCATGCGATCACCACAGGGGTGCCGACGCAGCAGGCCATTGACGGCAGCCAGGGGGTAGAGGCGTACCCCACACATGGAGTCGCGAATCCGCCGCGACAGGGTGTTGATCCAGACCCACACATGGGTGGCGTAGCGGCCGTACAGCCGGGCCCTGGGCACGCTGTCGTCATAGCGGGCGTAGCCGACCAGCAGACGATGGGGCGTCTGGTGCATGGCATCGATGAAGGCAGGCAGGTCGTCCGGGTGGTGCTGGCCATCGGCGTCGACCTGCAGTGCGTGGCTGTAGCCCAGCCGCTCGGCCTCGAGCAGCCCACTGCGCACCGCCGCGCCCTTGCCACGATTGTGCTGGTGGGTCACCAGCGCGTGGCCGTCGCTGGCCAGACGCTCGAGTTCCCGGCGACAGGACGGTTCACTGCCGTCGTCCACCAGGATCACCGGCAGGCCCAGATCGGCGAGCCGCCCGACCACTCCGGCCACACTGTCGGGGTGGTTGTAGACCGGTACCACGGCGCAGGGGCGGAGCTCAGTCATGGCGTGCCTCCAGCCGGACCCTGCCGCCGGCGTGGCGACCCTTCGGCGAGTCGAACGAGAAAGCGATGCCATCGGTACGACGCTTGAGCGTCAACGTCAGGCGCTGGCCGGGACGCAGGACCTTCTGGAACTTCAGCCGGTCGACACCGCGAAAGGCGCAAAGCGCCGGAAAGCGCTCACGCGCGTGGTGGATGGCCCACTGCACCAGCACCACCCCGGGAACCAGCGCGAAGCCCTCGAAGTGGCCTTCCAGATAGCGCAGACGCTCGGGTACCTCGAGGGTGATGCGCTGCTCGTCGTCGACGTCCACCGCGCCCAGCCAGCGCGGCAGACGATCGTCGTCGAGGTCATCGAAGAAGCGACGCAGGGTAGCGTGATCGTGCTTGCCCTGGGGATTGAGTGGAAGCGACTCGACGAAGCGCCAGTAGCGCGGAATCGCCGACGGCTCGTGTTCGCTGGCGAGGTGCTCGCGCAGGGTCGAGATCAGCCGTCTTCTGGCCTCGTGCTGCTGGGGTAGCGCATCGCCGGCCACGGCCAGCACCACGCCGAGCCTTCCGTCGCGCAAGTCGAGATCCACGCAGCGGGCGTCTTGGACAACCTCGTGCTGGCACAGACGTTGTTCCAGCGCCGTCAGCGAAACACGCTTGCCGCCGATCTTGGCCAGTCGGTCGCGGCGCCCCAGCAGGCGAAAGCCCTCGCCCTGGCGCTCGACCCGGTCGGCCTGGTCCCACCACTGCTCCGGCCGGGCCAGAAAGGGCGAGCGTAACTTCAGAGCGCTGTCATTCAGGTCCAGTTCGACCCCGGGGAACGGGGTCCAGAGATCACCGCTCGACTGCCGACGATGGGCGATGCCGCCTGTCTCGGTGCTGCCGTAGATCTCGATCACCGGGCTATCGAGCAGACGCTCGCAGCGTATGGCGTCGTCCCTGGACAGCGGCGCTCCGGAGCACAGTACCCGGGCAATGCGCTGGTGGTGCAGGGCCAGGTGCTGCGGCAGCCGCGACAGTTGCGCGGGGCTCGCGACCAGGCAGGCGTTCAGCCCGACCGAGGTTGCCTCGCTGACCCGTTGGGCCATCACCTCGGGGAAGCGGCTGTCGTCGCCACAGAAGGGGGCGCCGTGACACAGCGGTGCCAGAATACCGGCGAGCAGGCCGTAGATATGCTGGTGACTGACCTGACAGACCACGGCTGTCTGTGCCAGCGGCCACAGTGCGGCGTGACGCTCGAGCTCTTCGTCGAGTTGGCGAAAGCACTTGGGCTCGAGGCTTGGTTGACCGGTGGAACCCGAGGTGCACAGCACCACCGCCTCTTTTTCCGCTGCCTCGCTGTCAGCCGCCACCACCGTCGCACCGGCAGAGTTCCGATCGGTTTCCCGCTGTGTAGTGGCGAGGGAATCCCGGGCAGACAGATCCTGGGTGTCTTCCGGCGATGGCTCGGCGGGGAGTCGGCCGACGACCAGCGGCATCAGTCGCGCCAGAGTGGCGGGACGATCATCGCCGGGAAGCAGCGCGCTTTGTCCGCTCTCCCAGAGTGCCAGCAAGGCTGCAGTAAAAGTGATCGGGTCTGGGTCGAGCAGCAGCCAGCGACCGTGCGGGCGAGGGGCGAGCCAGGCGAGCCAGGCGTCGATTCGCCGGCCAAGATCCCGGGAATGACACCAGCGGGAGGGCAGGTGCCGAGCGTCCGGCCAGGCCTGGCGCCAGGGGCGATCTGCCAGACACAGATAGCCGTCACGGGTTGTCGGGGCGCCGATGATGGGGCGTGTCATGAGGAGGAGCTCCGCAACCGGCGACGGCACAGCCATTCGCCGGTAAACATCAGGGCGATCAGGCCATAGCTGATAACGCCGTTGTACAGGGTCCAGACGTCCAGGTCCGCAAAGGCCGCCGTCCAGGCAGCGATACCGCCATTGATCAGGAAGAACAGGCACCAGGCCTGGGTGACGCGCCTGGTATAGCGCACCCCGGCGGGGGGCAGGTCGGGCTCCTTGAGACGCGCCAGGCGTTCGATCACCGGCATGCCTCGCCACAGGCTGGCGGCGAAGGACGCCAGCAGTACCGCATTGACGGCCACCGGGTAGCCACGCATGCCAAGCTCGGCATCGACGGCAAGCCCCACCGCCAGCAGCGCCAGAGCGGCAAGGATCGCCAGGCCGCGTGCCTGGGGCAGGCGCCAGGCGATCAGCCCGCAGCCAATCAGCAGCAGTGGCCAGGGCCCCAGGGTGCCCTGCAGCCACCACACCGACAGCGGCCAGCTCAACGACAACGCGGTGGCAAGCACCACGGCGGTAGTGGACAGCGTGCGCAAGACCGGGCTCAGTCGCGCATCAGCTGATCGACGGCGTTGACCACATCATCGATGCTGCGCACCGACTTGAAGGCCTCGGGATCGATGCGCCGACCGGTGAACTGCTTGAGTTCGACCACCAGATCGACGGCGTCGATGCTGTCGATGTCGAGGTCTTCGTAAAGACGGGCCTCCGGGGTTACCTCGGCAGGAGAGACTTCGAACAGCTCGACCAGGGTACGTTGCACGTGGCTGAGAATCTGTTCACGGCTGATGGCGGCTTCAGTTGACACGGCGTTCCTCCACCAGTGCTTGCAGCGCCGCCAGGCTGGCGAAGTGGCGGCGAGTATCCTCGGCCTCGGCGTCAAGGGTGACGCCGTAGCGCTTCTGCAGCGCCAGCCCCAGTTCGAGGGCATCGATGGAGTCTAGCCCGAGGCCCTCGCCGAACAGCGGCGCATGGTCGTCGATGTCCTCGGGGGTGACATCCTCGAGTTCGAGGGTGTCGATGATCATGTGCTTCAAATCAAGCGACAGCGGTACGCTTTGGTTCATGGTGGAGGCGCTCCAGTTCCCTGTTGAAGTAGTGGCTCAGTTCCCGCGTCAGTTGTCGGGCTTGCTGGCTGGTCGGTTGGTTTGACGCCGGCTCTGGCGGCAGGTCGTCGAGTATGTGCAGGTCCATCTGAACCTTGCGCCGGGGGATGTGATACCAGGGCTCACCCTTGGTCAGGGTGGTGGGCGAGCATTTGATCAGCACCGGGGTGATGGCGCTGCCGGTGCGCAGGGCGATGTTCGCTCCACCACGGCGGAACTTTATCGGGCGACCGGGCGTGGTGCGCGTGCCCTCGGGAAACAGGATCAACGAATTGCCCCGGGCAAGGCTGTCCCGCGCGGCCTCGAGCAGTGCCTGGGGATCGCGGTTGGTGATATAGCCGGCGACACCGATCGGCCCGCGGGTGAAGGGGTTGGTGGCGAGCCGGCCCTTGACGATGCAGTCGGCGTTGGGGGTATAGGCCAGCAGGAACACCACATCGATCAACGACGGATGGTTGGCCAGAATCAAACGGCCGCCACGGGCGAGTCGCCCACGACCTTCCAGGCGATAGTCGAGTACCCCGAGGCCCTTCATCAGCGCAATGAAGGCGCGAAAGACCCGCTGGATCAGACGCCTGGCCAGGCGTTGGCGACGCACCGGGTCGCGCATCCCCAGGTGCAGCAGTGGTGCCACCACCAGGCCGATGATCAAGCCGCCAATGCCGAAGGCAGTGAAGGACAGAAAGGTGCCGATGCCGCGCCGCCACTGGTCCAGCGTCATGCTTCCTCCAGGCGCCAGCCCGGGGCGGCGGCGAGACGTGGACTGCAGCCACCAAGCCAGTCGATGACGTCGAGCGGCGTCGGTGCCGCCCCTGGCGTGGCGTCCTCGGCTACCAGCGCCCGGCCCTGGGTCAGTGACAGTCGCAGGCCCACCGCGCAGGCGTGCCCCGGGTGCGGCGTGCAGTCGATATAGTCGCCGGGAAGCGTCCCTTCGCTGAACACAATGACCACCGCTTCATGGCCCTCGGCCAGGTAGCCACGGGCTTCCCACAGCAAGGCGTTGAACTCGTTGCCGCTGGCGCCGAGCGCCTGTAGAGGGCGGTAGTGATGGTTGGCGATGGCGTGGACGCCCAGGGTGGCGTTGTGCACTGACATCGAAAAGCGAGTAGGCGAGAGCGGTTCCTGATTCGCCAGAGCCTTCAGCATCGACAGAGTAAAGTTGGCGTCGCCGTGGCGGGATGCGTGGATCAAGGGACAACGCGCCTCGGGATCGAGCCCTGCAAGAATATCGCAGGTGGCCCGACCGGCATTGTCCAGTCGGCGCCGGAGCATGGCCGGTAGCGAGACTCCCGGCTTGTCTGAGGGCAGTAGTCGGGCATCCTTCGTCGCGTTTTCTTCGCGGAGAGGATCCCAACCAAGCCATTCACTTAGGCGTAGTTGTTCCATGCTTAAAATCCGCCTGAGCGAAAAGGTAAATTTTACCGCTAAATCTGCACCTATCCAAGCACGTTAATTATCAGTATTACGTCGAAAAAGGGGTGTTTGGTCGCGTTTTTTTCTGATTGGTGCACATGTCGATAGGCGCGCGGTGTAAGCAAGGTTGGGCTCGATAAGGCCTTTCAAGGAAAGTTGCTCCGGAAAGTACCGAGATCAGACACCAAAGCCACATCAAACAGGGCATCAAGATGCGACATATGTGGGACGACATGGTGGCGTGTTTCATTGCTGTCCAGATCACAGCGGTTGCATGTGGTGTAGGAGGCCTCGGTGGAAGTCCGTCGGCGCTATTCAGGGTGCGAGCTGCTGCAAAGACACAACCTGACTTTCTTGTCGAACCAGAATGGGCCGCCGAGGCGGCCCGTTTCTGTCCGTGTACGTCAATGCCGAGCGAGTGGCCCGGCATCGGCGCAGCGAGGCTGACGACTCGTGCCTGATCAGGGCGTCGCCTTCTGGGCGATGGCCTGGCGATAGCTTTCAAGCGTCAGCTGATTGCTGGTCGCCCAATCGCTGTCGACCACCATCTGCATGCGATCCTTCAAGTGGGCGTGGATCGGTTCCAGCTGTCGTGCGTCGGAAAAGGTGAACTCGGTCTCGATATCGGTGTTCAGGGCGATAGCCCAGAAGCCCGGCTTGACCCAGGTCCAGAAGCGGGTCACACCGATATCCACGGTGGTCACGTCGTCGCTGGCGTCGGCGCTGTTGACCACATTCCAGCCTGCGTCCTCGAAGCCTTCGCTGGCGTAGACGCGCACCAGCTCCGTGATGGTCTTGTCTTCCGGCAGCAGCACGTCCCCGAGCGCCTTGCCGTAGCCATTGCGCTTGCGCCCGATGGCCCGGGACTTGAGCTCGTCGGTCGCCGCTTCGGCGCCCTCGAAGCCCAGTGATGGAATGTCGGCGGAGCGGGGGGCTTCCTCGAAGTGCCGCTGATCAGTGACGTTGCGTATGTACAGGCTGGGACCTGTGTGTGCCTGGCTGACTGTCCCGGTATTGGGTGTCTGTACGTCCACGGTGCTACGACTGGTGGCGCATCCCTGCAGAAGGGCGGCCGCCACAATGATGGCGGCCAGCATGATCCTTTTCATATGTCGTTCCCTGATGTCTTGATGATGAGCAATATCGTTGTCGGCAGCAGAGCGATCAGTGCCGAAGCGAAAAAATATCAGTATTGGTTGAACAAGTGCAGCTGGCACGCGCCGAGGTTGTGTCGTAAGACAATGTAATGCAGGTGTGAGAATGTAAATGTCTAACTTTTGTTAATTTTATGTATAGGGTTTAATTTACTGATATAGAAGAATTATTCTGATGTTTCGCATGTGGGGTGCCGAGATGGAGGTTTGAGAGTTGCAGATCTCTTGCCTATAAGGGAATGGCTTGTTTGGCGGTGTGACTGGTAGTTGGCGCCGACCGGACCGATGACGGCCCACGCCTGGTGGCGTGGAAGGCTCATTTCCCGAGCAAACAACGGAGTGTTTGTCATGGCGAAGAATCCGTACACCCAACCGAATCGAGACGAGGCTCATGACACTGAGCGTCGTACCGACGCCAACAGCAAGTCCGACAATCTCGAGACCTACCGCAGTGATGCGACCGGGCATGACCTGCGTACCAACCAGGGCACCCGGATCGCGGACAACCACAATTCGCTGAAGGCCGGCGAGCGCGGCCCGACGCTGATGGAAGACTTCATCTTCCGCGAGAAGATGAATCACTTCGATCACGAGCGCATTCCCGAGCGTATCGTCCATGCCCGCGGTGCGGCGGCCCACGGCTACTTTCAGCCCTATGAGGCGGCGGCAAGGTACTCCAAGGCGGGACTGTTTCAGGATACCGGCAAGAAGACGCCGGTATTCGTGCGCTTTTCCACCGTGCAGGGCGGGCGCGGGTCCAATGACACCGTGCGCGACGTGCGCGGCTTTGCCACCAAGTTCTACACCGACGAGGGTAACTGGGACCTGGTGGGCAACAACATGCCGGTGTTCTTCATTCAGGACGCGATGAAGTTTCCCGACTTCGTGCACGCGGTGAAGCCCGAGCCCCACAACGAGATTCCCCAGGGGCAGTCGGCCCACGACACCTTCTGGGACTTCGTCTCGCTGATGCCCGAGAGCGCCCATATGGTGCTGTGGACCATGTCCGACCGGGCCTTCCCGCGGCACTACCGCTATATGGAAGGCTTCGGCGTCCACACCTTCCGGCTGATCGATCGACAAGGCAAGGCCCGCTTCGTCAAATTCCACTGGAAGCCGCTGGCGGGCACCCACTCGCTGATCTGGGACGAGGCCCAGAAGCTGTGGGGTCGTGATCCAGACTTCAACCGCCGCGAGATGTGGGGCGACATCGAGAATGGCGATGCCCTGGAATGGGAGCTCGGCATTCAGGTGGTCGAGGAAGAAGACGAGCATGCCTTCGACTTCGATATCCTCGATCCGACCAAGCTGATTCCCGAGGAGCAGGTGCCGGTGACTCCCATCGGCAAGATGGTGCTGGATCGCAACCCGGACAACTACTTTGCCGAGACCGAGCAGGTCGCCTTCAACCCCGGCAATGTGGTGCCCGGCATCGACTTCAGCAACGATCCGCTGCTTCAGGGGCGCCTGTTCTCTTATCTGGATACCCAGATGCTGCGTCTGGGTGGCCCGAACTTCCACGAGATCCCGATCAACCAGCCGGTGTGCCCGTTCCACAATCACCAGCGCGACGCTCCGCACCGACAGACCATCAACAAGGGTCAGGTTTCCTACGAACCCAACTCGATCGAGGATGGCTGGCCCCGGGAGACCCCGCCGGCGGAAGAAAACGGCGGTTTCGAGAGCTATCAGGAGCGCATCGATGCCCACAAGGTCAGGGCGCGCAGCGAGTCCTTCGGCGACCACTACTCCCAGGCCAGGTTGTTCTGGCATAGCCAGAGTGACGTCGAGAAAGAGCACATCATCGCCGCTTACGCCTTCGAGTTGTCCAAGGTCGAGCGTCCGTGGATCCGTGAGCGGGTGATCAAGGAGATCCTGCCCAATATCGACATGGAGCTCGCGCGACGGGTGGGCGAGGTGCATGGTGTCAAGCCGCCGGAGCATCCGCCGGCACCCTCGGAAGAGTTGGGCACCACGTCGCTGGACGCCTCCTCGGCGCTTAGTTTGATGCATCGCGGTCAGCCGGATATTCGCTATCGCAAGGTGGCGATCCTGGCCGCCGACGGGGTCGACGGTGACCAGGTGGAAGCGCTGCAGAAGCGCCTGGAAGCCGAGGGGGCCCAGGGGCTCATCATCGCGCCGTCGATGGCGCCGGTGGCGACCGTTCAAGGCGGCACCCTGACCCCGGATGCCATGCTCAACGGACTGCCGTCGGTGACTCTGGACGCCGTGGCGGTGGCCCCTGGCGATGACAGTGTCAAGGCGCTGGCGGGTTCCGGCCTGGGGCTTTACTACGTGCAGGAGGCCTACAAGCACCTCAAGCCGATCGCTGCACTCGGCGACGGTGCCAATGTGCTGCAGGCGGCTGGCATCGAGGTGCCGGAAGACGGCGTGTTCTCGGCGCAGACCGTGGACGATCTCTACGCCGATTTCCAGGAGGCGATTCGTGGCCACCGGGTCTGGTCGCGCGACGCCAAGGCCAACGACATGCCGGCCTGAGATCCGGCGATGGCAGACCCCTTTGAACAGGCGGTCAGCACAACAGCCCCCGAGGAGACTCGGGGGCTTTTTTTGGGTTCATCGCACTTTGCCGGGAAATGCGGCACGGATCTTCAGGAAGAAGTACGCCGTGTCGCGGTATCCATAGGCCATCCGCCGATCGGACCTGATCCACGGCTTGCTGTTGGGGCTATTGGCCGGTCTTACCCATGCCCTGTATTCGTGGACGGCACGCCGCCTCATGCAGCGGGGCATCGCTCCCCAGGCCGCCATGAGGGCCACCTTTGACCACCTTTGGATTGGGTGGCCTGATCTGAAGCCTGTCCTCATGGTCGCCGAGGCCTTATGACTCCCAGACTTGCCAGCTGAGCCGAAACCAATCATTATTCGGCTCACAATGCGAGTCGAATATCGTTGTCATTCGGCTCCTCCGCCTTCTTGGAGGCCTGGCATGACCGATCACGCCTCGACATGGATCTGGCAGCATCCTGACTGGCCGAACTTCACCTGGCACGCGGCCGAGATTCAGCCGCGGGTCCAGGCATGCTGGAGGGATCTCGGCATCTTGCTGGGACGCTCGTGGGCTCTGACATCCGCGGATGACCAGGACGCTGAGGCAAGAGCCGCCCTGGATACGCTACTGCAGAGCATCGTTACCTCTTCGGCCATCGAGGGAGAGCGTCTGAACGTGGCGTCAGTTCGCTCTTCCTTGGCCCGACGCCTTGGTGTGGAGGAGCCGGAGGGGGCTACCTCACCACGTGCTGAAGGCCTGGCGGAGTTGATGCTGGATGCCACCTTCAAGCCTGACACGCCGCTGGACACCACCAGGCTGTTTCAGTGGCATCGGTGGTTGTTCCCTGATGCTGACGCGGGGCTTACGACGTTAAGGCCCGGGCAGTGGCGCGGAGTGGAGCCCATGCAGGTGGTCTCGGGTCGCCTCGATCGACCCAAGGTGCATTTCGAAGCGCCGCCGCGTGAGGGGTTGGAACATGAGGTTGATCAGTTCCTCGCTTGGTTCGCGTCCAGCCGTCATGACCCCGAGTTGGATCCCCTGGTTCGAGCGGGCCTGGCACACTTCTGGTTTGTAACACTGCATCCATTTGAAGACGGCAATGGTCGGATTGCCCGGGCCATCGCCGATCGCGCCTTGGCGCAGGCGGATCAGCAGAGTATCCGCCTGTATGCCATGTCGGCTGCCATCCTGGAGCGCCGTGCTGACTATTATCGGCGCCTGGAAGCGAACCAGTGTGGCACGCCTGACCTGACGGCCTGGCTTGTCTGGTTCCTGGAGACCCTGGATGCCACCTTGCTGGATGTCCTGGGGAAGGTCGATCGGACGTTGGCCAAGGCCCGTTTCTGGCAGCACTTCAGGGCGGCCGGCCTGTTGCCTGAGCAGGTGAAGGTGTTGAACCGCCTGCTGGATGGCGGTGAGAGAGGCTTCGAACACGGCATCAGTGCGTCGCAGTACCAGAAAGTCGCCAAGGTCAGTAAGGCAACTGCCACCCGTCATCTCGCAGGGCTGGTCGAGAAGGGTTGCTTGGTGAAGCTTCCAGGAGGTGGCCGCAGCACGCGCTACCAGGTACCGGAACGGTTTCATCAGGACAGCGGGGAGTAGGTGTCCGCCGTGATGACACGAGGAGAAGGAGCGCCGAGCCATACTGCTGAGCCCCGCCGTTGCGGGGAACGGTAGGACGGGGTGCCGCCCTCTCGACCTCGGTAAGGCACGTTGTCGACAGCTGGCTTGGTCTTTCCGCAATAGCGATAGTAACTCGTTGAGGCCGCCACATTTTTTTCTTCGGCTCCGCTCAAGCGCACCACTGGTGACCCTGAGTTCAAGCACCAGCCGGTGTAAGCGTCACCTGGATGAAAGTTGCAGGAGTAAAGACGGTTCCCTCAAGCTAAATAAATTGCCTGAAGTGCGCATCATTGCCCGATCTGATATCGACCTTGGTTGAGTCATCAGGAGATGTCTTGCAGGAGATGTCGGCGATGACGTACTGATCGGTGAGACGTTGTTTTTTCTGCCACCGCCACTTTCACGAAGTTGGCGGTTTTTTGTTGCTGTTTCCGTTAGTTACTTATTCAAGTGACTCACTATGTGGTGGATCGGTTGACTATTTGACCGTGTATGGGGCCTTGCCTTGAATGGGATGAATCAAGGAGGCGCCATGGATGAACTGATTCCCCCCAAAGACCGCTCCGGCACCCAGACCCTGAGTCGAGGGCTCGAAGTGCTGCAGTGCGTCGGGCGTGGTATTTCCACGATCAAGGCGCTGTCCCAGGCGATGCAGCTCCCCCGCAGTACGGTGGCCCGCTCCCTGTCCTGCCTGGTCAGAGACGGCTACCTGCACAAGGTGCCCTACAAGGGCTACTACCTCGGGGCGAAGTTGATCGAGCTGGGCGAACGGGCGGCGGAGCAGCAGCCCTTGGTCGATATTGCCAGGCCGTACCTGGAGGCGCTGGCCGAACAGACGCGGGATACCGTGCACTTCGGGGTGCTCGACGGTGGTGATGTGCTCTACCTGTGCAAGTTGCCGGGCAAGCGGACTCTTGAGATGCGCTCGCGCACCGGAGGGCGCATGCCGGCGCTGGCCACTGCCCTGGGCAAGGCAATGCTGGCATCGAAGGATCCCTCCAGCTGGCCCGCCTACTATGCCGCCGTGCAGCGGGTAGCCAGGCCTCGCGAGGATGCTCCTGCACTCAAGTCATTCGCGGAGGTCCGTCGCGATCTGAAGGAAGCCGACGTGCGCGGCTGGAGCTTCGACTGGGAAGAAAACGAGTACGGCATCCGCTGTGTCTCGGCACCGGTCAAGAATCATGTCGATGACGCCGTGGCCGCCGTCAGTGTCACCAGTGTCATCAGCTTTATGCCGAGAGACCGCATGGCAGCCCTGGGCCCCCAGGTCAAACGCACCGCCGACACCATCTCGCGGGCCCTTCGTGGTGAAAGTTAGCAAGCAGCATCGCGTCCAGGCGCGGTCGCGCGTGGCGCTCTGTACTTGGCAGCCACCACCCACACCGGAGCGTGAGATGGACGTATTGGTCGATACCGGCCCCTGCAGCGCCGGGGATGACATGAAAGGACCACTGATGATGCTGGCATCAGCTGTCTCTGACGATGTCAGAGAGGCCGTTCCGCCTGTGGACAGTGGTTGTCTGGGATCTTGAAAAGGACACCTGCCATGAACATTGTCTTCTCCGATCTGGATCACGCCGACCATGACGTCGAGCAGGACATCCTGGCTTCCGCCGGATTCGACGCACCGATGCTGGCCTGTCGCAGCGAGCAGGATCTGGTCGATCAGCTTACTGACGTGGACATCGCGCTCAACCAGTACGCCCCCTTCACCCGTCGGGTGCTCGAGGCACTGCCACGACTCAAGCTGATCGTGCGCTACGGTGTCGGCGTCAATAACGTGGACCTCGAGGCGGCCACCGCCGCCGGGGTGCAGGTATGCAACGTACCCGACTACGGCATGAACGAGGTCTCCGACCATGCCCTGGCGCTGACGCTGGCGCTCACGCGCAAGCTGGTGCCGATGAACCTTGCCTGTCACCAGGGTCGCTGGGACTACGGCGAGGCCATTCCATTGCGGCGGCAGTCGACTCAGACGGTGGGTCTGATCGGCCTGGGGCGGATCGGTCGACTGTACGCTCGGAAAGTCGACGCCCTCGGTTTCCGCGTCATCGGCTACGACGCCTTCTACCGCCCCAGTGCCGAGGATGGCACCGACTATATCGAAGCCGTCGAACTCGATTCGCTCTACGGCCGGGCCGATGTGGTGGCGGTGTTCTGCCCGCTGACGGAGGACACCCGTCACCTGATCGACGCAGGGGCACTGGCCGCGATGAAGCCCGGGGTCTTTCTGGTCAACACCTCACGGGGCGGGATCATCGACGAGGTGGCACTGGCCGAGGCGCTCGCCTCCGGTCACGTTGCCGGGGCAGGACTCGACACCACCGAACGGGAGCCGCTGGAACCCGAGAGCCCGTTGTGGGCCCAGCCAAGCTGTCTGATCACACCGCACATGGCCTGGTATTCCGAGGACGCGGCTGCCGAGCTCAAGCGCAAGGTGGCCGAGGAGGCGGTGCGTTTTGCCAGAGGGGAGGCGGTGTACTGGGCCGTCAATCGGCTCGCGTGACGAACCCTCGAGAAGCGGATGCAGGATCGCTGTGACGACGGGCGCCTTGGTGCCCGTGCTCTTCAATGCCAACAACGCCAATAAAGGAAGACCTCATGCCAAGACTCTCCAGAATGAAGCTGTCCCTGATCGCCGCGGCACTGGCGATGACCCCGGCGCTGTCTCAGGCCGAAACGCTGCGCATGTCCAGCGTGACCTCGACCTCGGCCAAGGACGCCAGTGTCGAGTTCAAGCGCCTGGTTGAAGAGCGGACCGACGGCGAGCTCGAGATCACGCTGTTCCCGGATAACCAGCTAGGCGATGACAGGGTGGTGGTGGAAAGCACCATCTTCGGTGATATCGACATCGGTATCTCCTCGACCAGTCCGATGGCCACGCTGTTTGCGGACCTGTACGTGTTCGATGCTCCCTTCCTGTTCCTGTCGACGGAGGGCACCTACAGCGCCCTGGACGGCGAGGTCGGCGACAAGCTCCTCGAGTCGCTGGAAAGCAAGGGCCTCAAGGGGTTGGCGTTCTGGGAGAACGGCTTTCGCAACTTCACCGACAGCGGCAAGGTGGTGGCCGAGCCGGCTGATCTGGACGGCATGAAGGTGCGGACCATGGAGAATGAGGTCCATCTGGCGGCCTGGCGCGCCTACGGAGCGAATCCGACACCGATGGCCTTCACCGAGCTGTTTACCGCGCTGCAGCAGGGGACGGTGGACGCCCAGGAAAACCCGTTGGGCATCATCGACGGCAATCGCTTCCAGGAAGTGCAGGACCATGTGTCGCTGACCCAGCACGTCTATACGCCCTACCTGGTGTTCATGAACCTCGACAGGTACAGCGCCCTCGACGACTCCCTGCGTGAGGCACTCGACGCCACCATCGATGAGATGACGACGTACCAGCGCGAGCGCTCCCAGCAGCTGGAAGGCGAGATCCTCGACAAGTTTGCCGATCAGGGGGTGACGGTGACCGAGATTACCCCGGAGCAGAAGGAGCTGTGGCGTGATGCCGCCGTCGAGGCCGACATCTATTCGCTGGTCAAATCGAAGATGGAGCATCCCGAGTACCTCGATGAGCTGTTGAAGCCATGACCCGATGAGGCCAGAAGGCGCCCGCTGCACGCGGGCGCTTCGCTGTAGCCTTGCCGACTTCTGTCATCACCCCGCTGCCAGGGAGAGAGCGGATGAAACTTGTGAGATGGCTCGATGAGTACGCGGAGATCTCGATCTGCGTGGCGCTGATGTCCGCGATGACGCTATTGCTCGCGGTGCAGGTGTTCATGCGATACATCATGGGCGCGTCGCTGTCCTGGTCCGAGGAGCTCGCGCGCTACTTCTTTATCTGGTTGATTTATCTTGGGATCAGCTACGGCGCCCGGGAAATGCGGCATATCAAGATCGACGCGGCGCTCAAGCTGTTCCCACGCTCGGCGCGTCACTGGGTGGTCATCCTGGGGGACCTGCTGTTTCTGGCCTTCGCGCTTTATGTGGTCTGGACCAGCTGGGCGGTCATAGAGCGCCAGCTGATGCTCGGCCAGGCCTCCCCGGCCATCGGTGTTCCCATGTGGGTGGTCTACGCGGCGCCTTTCGTCGGCTTTGCGCTGACCACCCTGCGCCAGGTGCAGAGCATTCGCTGGCGGCTTGCGCATCCCGACGCCGTACACGACAAGGAGGTGTGAGATGACCGCGACGGTATTGTTCTTGAGCCTGGTGGTATTGTTGATCCTGAACGTCCCTGTGGGCATCGCCATCGGTCTGTCCTGTGTGGTGACCATCCTGTCCTTCGGCACCCTGTCCGAGCTCTATGTGGCCCAGACCCTGGTATCGGCCACCGATAGCTTTCCGATCATGGCCATACCGCTATTTATTCTGGCCGGCGACCTGATGGGGGCCGGCGGCGTGTCGCGGCGGATTCTCGGGGTGGCCTCGGCCTTCTTTGGTCGCTTCACCGGGGGGCTTGCCATCGTCACCGTGGTGGTGTGCATGTTCTTTGCCGCGGTATCGGGCTCGGGCCCGGCCACGGTTGCAGCGGTGGGGTCCATGGTGGTGCCGACCATGCTCGAGGCCGGCTATTCGAAGTCCTTCGTGCTGGCGCTGGTGGCGGCGGCCGGCAGTATCGGCGTGATCATTCCGCCTTCGATCCCGATGGTGCTCTACGGGGTCTCCACCGGCACCTCGATCTCCAACATGTTCCTTGGCGGTGTCCTGCCGGGGCTGTTGATTGGTCTGGTGCTGATCACCTACGCCTACTTCTATTCCCGCAAGATGGGCTGGAAGGGCGATGATACCCCCTTCGATGGGCGCAAGACGCTGTGCCTGGTGTGGGAGGCCAAGTGGGCGCTGCTCAATCCGGTGATTATCCTGGGGGGCATCTACGCGGGCATCTTCACTCCCACCGAGGCGGCGGCGGTGGCGGCGGTGTACGCCTTTGTCTGTGGGGTGTTCATCCATCGCGAGCTGTCGCCCCGGGATATCTTCAAGACCATCGCTGGGTCCTGCGCCACCACCGGCACGGTGATGGTGATCCTGGGCTGCGCCTCGACCTTCGCCCGCATCCTGACCATCGAGCAGATCCCGGTGGCGATCGCCGACTTCATGCTGCAGTTCTCGTCGAGTCCTGCGGTGTTGCTGCTGGTCATCCTGGTAATGCTGCTGCTGGTGGGCTGCGTCATGGATACCACCCCGGCGATTCTGGTGCTGTCACCGATTCTCTATCCGGTGGCGACCTCCATGGGCATCGATCCAGTGCACTTCGGCATCGTCATGGTGGTCAGCCTGGCCATCGGCTTCATCACGCCGCCGCTGGAAATCAATCTGTTCGTGGCCTCGCGCATCGGCAATGCCTCGCTTGGCACCGTGATCAAGGGCATCGTGCCCTTCGTGATCGTGATGATCCTGACCTTGCTGGTGATCGCCTACGTACCGCAGCTGTCGCTGGTATTGCTGTCGGTGTTCAACGGCTAGTCGCCGCTGGCGGGAGATGAAGGAGCAGCCTTGCCCTGGGGCATCTTCAGGCCCAGGGCAAGGTGCTGTCTGGAGCCTCAGCGGTCCAGATAGTTGCGATAGATACGCGCCATGCGCTTGCGGTCGCGGTAGCCCCTGAGTTGTTGCGTTTCCAGGTGGTGGGGACGCGCCTGTCCGTTGTCGTCGAACACAAAGGAGCGGCTGGCCCCCATGATGCCGGGGGCGGAGCTGTAGATGTACAGCACCAGCAACTCGAGCACGTAGTCGCTGTCTTCACCCTCACACAGGGTGTTGTCTTCGTCCTCGATGTCGGCGGCGCGTGCCCGGCGCACCAGACTATCGATTTCGCCGGCATCCAGGTGGGCGTTGGATGGCAGCGGACCCTGCAGCGTCCCCCTGGAGATGGAGGTGGGGGTGTCGCCGTTTTCGTCGGTATCCACCTCCGATACGGTGCAGCGGCGTATTCCGCACTTCTCGTGCAGCCACACCTGGACGGTCTCGATATGGATGCCCTCGGCGCTCATGTTGCTGATCAGGCAGCGGCCCTGGGTGGACAAGCCCATCACCTGATTGATGACCACCTTGGGGCGCCGCTGGCGACGGAAGCCGGCGTAGAGCAACTGAGCGTAGAAGATCCAGACCGCCAAAGTGCCGAGGCTGGTCATGAATTGCAGAAAGGTACCGTGGCTGGAGATCCATTCCATGGGAGAGGTCCTTGTCGGTTAGGGGAGGGCGAGATCGAATCCGCTAACTCTGCATTGTGTGGCGTGGGCTCGATTGTGCAATAACGAGTGTTAAGTAGGAGTGTATCAGTGACGGCTGAGTTTTACGGCGGGGCGGGTGCCGAGACTCAGGTTTCGATGCCGGTGGTGAACAGCACCAGGCCTGGGTTCGCGTGATCCCCGGCCGGTGTTCCAACCCTCAAGCCCCGCGGCGGACAGCCCATTCAGCAGCAGTCAGATGGAGAGCTTGTTGGCCTTCAGCACCTTGCTTGCCGGTAGCCGGAACATCCCGCGAGCCGGACAGGTACTTCCGGCCCTGGCCCACCAGTTGGTCGATGAAAGGCTTCTGTACGTCCATGTGTTCGGGCCCTGCCATGGTGTTCACTCTTGCTAATTTCCTGGCTGGCACACAGTGCCGCATAGGCAGTCACGTTGTTTCGAATATTGCGAGTTTTGTTTATTTCGAATAACCTGGCAAGCAACGATAGAACACAAGGCGGCAGCCAGCGCTAGCGGGCTGCGTGGAGGCCCAGTCATGAACAGCGCCAGCCAAGATAGCGTGCCCGGCAACTTCGAGCTCACCCGCCTGGCCAGGGCCAGCGCCACCGAGCTCAGTCAGCTGCTTCGCGAGCGGCCCAAGAACGACCGGGCGCATATCAAGCTGGATGGGGCCGACCTGGTGCTCCCCCGCCAAGCGCTGGTGCTGCTGCGTGACCTGCTGACCGAGATGGCCCAGGGCAATGCCGTGACCATCCTTCCCACCCATGCCGAGGTGACGACCCAGGAAGCCGCCAACATGCTCAATGTCTCGCGGCCCCACCTGGTCAAGCTGGTGGAAGAGGGCGCGATTCCCTTTACCCGGGTGGGCACCCATCGCCGAATTCGCCTGCAGGACCTGTTGGCTTACAAGCGCCAGCAGGAGGAGACCTCCGAGGCCGCTCTGCAGGAGTTGGCCGACCAGGCTCAGGAGCTGGACATGGGCTACTGATGCGTTTCGTAGTCGTCTACGACGCCTGCGTGCTCTATCCCGCGCCTCTGCGGGACCTATTGATGCGCTTGGCCTCTTCGGGGCTGTTCGCCGCACGCTGGACAGAACAGATCCATGACGAGTGGACGCGCAACCTGCTCAAGAAGCGTCCCGAACTGGCGGAGGCGTTGCCGCGAACCGTCGCACTCATGAATCAAGCGGTGCCGGATTCCCTGGTCACCGGGCATGAGCCGTTGATCCCGGCACTTGAGCTCCCCGACCCTGACGACCGTCACGTGCTGGCTGCGGCCATTTGCGCTGGAGCCCAGTTCATCGTCACCTTCAATCTGAGGGATTTTTCCGCCGATACCCTGGCCGGTTTCGGGATCGAGGCCGTCCATCCCGACACCTTTCTGGAGCAGCAGTTCGAGTCGAATGAGGGGCTAATGGTCAGGACCGCGCGCCGTCACCGCGCCAGCCTGCGCAAGCCGCCGAAAAGTGCCGAGGAGTACCTCGGCACCTTGGCAGCCTGTGGCCTGATCGTGACAGCGGAGCGTCTGCGAGAATTTATCGACGTCCTTTAACGGCTTGTACAACGACCTCAGTTGGCTATCGCCTTCAGCCGCGGGCGAAGGGCGTTGACGAAGTGGTTGAGCTGTTGCTCCAGCCAGGCACGGCATTCGTCGTCGTTGGTGAAATCGCCAAGTTGTGCGTAGCAGGCGAAGCCGGGCCGCTCAGGGTCACCCTGAAGGCGTTCCTGGGTGCCGCCTGGCAGTTCGGAGAGGATCTGCTCGCGCTCTTCGTTCAGCGAATCGAGTATTCCCGGAAGCTCTGACTTCTTTCCGGCGAGGAACACGCCGCAGATGCCTTCTCCCATGGAGCGATAGGCGGTGAGCCAGAGGCTCGTGTGGGGTAGTGGAACTCGGACGTGATTGCGTGGGCGATAGACCGGAGGCGCCTGCTCGGGATCATCAAAGCTGATGCGGGTGAGAGGCTCCCACCAGATGCGCTCGTCGGTCACCGCAATGGACTCGCCGCTCTCCGCTCCACTTTCGTCGGTAATGTCGCGCAGCGAGTCACTATCACTTGACCGAACATGGATGAAGGTGCGCTCGATGGTCTCCGTCTTGGCGACGACACGAGGCTGTATCGCCAAGCCCTGGTCGCCGAACTCGTAAAGCGCAACCTCGACGAGCCCGAAGCTGAAGCCCAGAGCAGCGTTGCGGGTGATCAGCTCGGCCATGCCGGTGATACCTTCGCGGATGCCGTCACCGGCGATCAGTAGCAGGAAGCGTCCCTCGCGCAGGGCGCGGGCGGTGGCGTCGATGAAGGCGGCTTCGTCCAGGTCAGGCTTGAGCTTTCGGGCGGCCTCGAAGGGTGCATTGCCCTTGAGGCCGGTCGCCGCCGCGACCCGGCGTTGCAGGTCGGCGTAGCTCCACTGGGACACGGCCCGGGCATAGTCGAGGATCTGGGCGATCACCTTGCGCCGCGCCTCCGGGTTGCGCCATAGCTTGCACTCCACCAGCGTCAGTCGCCCGGAAGGGCTGATAAAGACGGCGTCCACCGGGCCTGCCTCGGTCGACAGCTCGGTACACAGCGGCACCAGCGGGGCGAAGGAGGGGTCCACCTCCTCGATCGGCAACAGGTCGGGGTGGCCAGCGAGAAGGTCACGCAGCCAGGCCTCGTTGCGACCATCGGTGAAGCCCAATGCTGCCCGCCGAGCCGTGGTGAAGGTGCCGTTCTCGCCCTGTGTGAAGAGGATGTTTCCGTAAGTCGGCATAGACCGGTCCGTTGTCGTTATCTGCTGGTCATCGCTTCGGCCCTGGTCTCAAGCAGAGTGTCCAGAGGGGGTTCGACTCATGGGATGAATCGGTTGGAAGGTATTACTTTATTTGCTATCAAAAATCTCGACAACGAAAAACGGCCACCGCTCTGATGAGCTAAGTGGCCGTCTTTACTAAATTCTTGGTCGGAGTAGCAGGATTCGAACCTACGACCTCTGCCTCCCGAAGGCAGCGCTCTACCAAGCTGAGCTATACTCCGATGTTTGAGGTGTGTCCCTCAACGGATGCGTAGTATACGGATCCGTGTGGATGATGCAACCCTCGCGAGCCCGAGTCAGCCACTTTTTTCCAGCTTCCCCGTCACTTGAGGGCACTTGCCCGGTGATTTTCAGGTCTTGCGTTCCACCGCCAGGCGGGCCAGTTCGGCCATGCTGTCGCGGTAGGGCGAGGGCGGCAGATGGTCGAGTTCGGCCAGGGCCTTGGCGGCCATCTCTTCGGCCTTCTGGCGGGTGTAGTCCAGTGCGCCGGTGGACTTGACGATGGCCAGCACCTCGTCGAGGTGGTCGAGTCCGCCCTTGCGGATGGCGCGACGCACCAGGCGGGTCTGGTCGGGGGTGCCGGCGGCCATGGCCTGGATCAGCGGCAGGGTGGGCTTGCCTTCGGCCAGGTCGTCGCCGACGTTCTTGCCCATGGCCTTGGCGTCGCCCTCGTAGTCGAGCAGGTCGTCGACCAGCTGGAACGCCAGACCCAGGTAGCGTCCGTACAGCGCCAGCGCCTGTTCCTGGCGTTCGTCGGCGCCGGCCAGGATGGCGCCGCTGTGGGAGGCGGCCTCGAACAGCATCGCGGTCTTGCCGAGGATGGTGTCGAAGTAGGCGGCCTCGTCGGTGTCGGGATTGCCCACATTGGTCAGCTGCTGAACCTCGCCCTCGGCGATGGTGCAGGTGGCGGCGGACAGCACCTCCATGATGCGCATGGAGCCGACCTCGACCATCATCTGAAACGAGCGCGAATACAGAAAGTCGCCGACCAGCACCGAGGGCGCGTTGCCCCAGGCGTCATTGGCGGTGGCCTTGCCGCGACGCATGTGCGACTCGTCGACCACGTCGTCATGCAACAGCGTCGAGGTGTGCATGAACTCGATCAGCGTCGCCAGGGTGATATGACGATCGCCCTGATACTCCAGCGCGCGTGCCGCCAGCAGCACCAGCAGAGGGCGCAGACGCTTGCCGCCGCTTTCGATGATGTACTGGCCGATGGTCTCCACCAGCGGGATGCGCGAGGCGAGCTGGTCGAGGATGGTCTGGTTGACGGCGGCGAAGTCGTCGGCGACCACCGCGTGAATCGGCGAAGGAGCTGCTGATGGTGACGGGGTGGCGTTGACTGACATGAAGGCGGCTTCGACTGGAGGTGAGGGAGGCCGTGGGCCTTGGGTTGCCGGTCATGCTATGGGCCGCCCATGGGGGCGTCAAGACGATTAGCGCCCGGCGGCGGCCTCACGCGGGGTTTTTTCCGGTCTCGCCACTTGACGCTGGTTGTCGGGTTGTGCCCACGCGAGGGTGTCGCTATAATACGCGGCCCACTCATCCATGCTCCCTGTCAGATGGCTGCCAAAAGGGGCGCCACTCGAAGCAGGTCGATCAAGAGCCAACCCCGATGAGTTTCTGGAGAAACAGCATGTACGCAGTGATCAAGAGCGGTGGCAAGCAGTACCGCGTTCAGGAAGGCCAGACTCTCAAGCTCGAGAAACTGGAAATCCCCACCGGCGATACCGTCGAGTTCGACGAGGTTCTGCTGGTCGGCAACGATGACGACGTCACCGTTGGTGCCCCGCTGGTCGAGGGTGCCAAGGTCAGCGCCGAAATCGTCGCCCACGGCCGTGGCGAGAAGGTGACTATCATCAAGTTCCGTCGCCGCAAGCACAGCATGAAGCGTCAGGGCCACCGTCAGTGGTTCACCGAAGTTAAAATCACCGGAATTTCTGCCTAAATACGCCTCGCCCTCGGGCGAATGCGTAGCGGACTATTCCCTCAACGAGCGAGGACTTTGCAATGGCTCATAAGAAGGCAGCCGGCTCCACACGTAACGGTCGCGACAGTGAAAGCAAACGCCTTGGCGTCAAGCTGTTCGGCGGCCAGGCCGTGACCCCGGGTAACATCATCGTGCGTCAGCGTGGCACCCGTTTCCACGCCGGCACCGGTGTTGGCATCGGCAAGGACCACACCCTGTTCGCTCTGGACGAAGGCGTGGTCAAGTTCGAGACCAAGGGTCCGAAGAACCGTAAGTTCGTCAGCGTCGTCTCTGCCTGAGACCGCCCGAACGCCATGGGCCGCCGGCGAGCGTGACTCGCTTGCCGACAGGTCCCGGAAGGCCCCGCCAAGCGCGGGGCCTTCTTGTATCATGGTGGAAAGCATCCGCCAGGAGAGTGATAGATGCAGTTCGTCGACGAAGCCTCGATCATCGTGGAGGCAGGCAACGGAGGTAACGGTTGCCTGAGCTTCCGGCGCGAGAAGTACGTGCCCAAGGGCGGCCCGGATGGCGGCGATGGCGGCCATGGTGGCAGCGTCTACCTGATCGGTGACGATGCCCTCAATACGCTGATCGATTTCAAGTATCAGCGCTTCTACAAGGCGCAGAACGGCCAGCCCGGCCAGGGTCGCCAGATGAGCGGCCGCGCCGGCGAGGATCTCCACGTCAAGGTGCCCGTGGGTACCACGGTGATCGACGAGGATACCCTCGAGGTGATCGCCGACGTGACCGAGATCGGCCAGGTGGTGCAGGTGGCCCAGGGCGGTCGCCGTGGGCTCGGCAACATTCACTTCAAGTCCTCCACCAATCGGGCACCACGGCGTACCACGCCGGGCACCGAAGGTGAGCGGCGCAACCTGCGCCTGGAGATGAAGGTGATGGCCGATGTCGGTCTGCTGGGGCTGCCCAACGCCGGCAAGTCGACGCTGATCCGCTCGGTGTCGGCGGCCAAGCCCAAGGTGGCCAACTACCCCTTCACCACCCTGGTGCCGAACCTGGGGGTGGTGAAGCTCGGCATGCACGAGCATTTCGTCATGGCCGACGTGCCGGGGTTGATCGAGGGTGCCTCCGACGGTGCCGGCCTGGGGCTGCGCTTTCTCAAGCACCTGACGCGCACCCGCCTGCTGTTCCACGTAGTGGATGTGGCACCGTTCGATGAGTCCGATCCGGTGGAAGCCGCCGAGGCGATCATCCATGAGCTGGGCGAGTTCTCGCCGACCCTGGCCGAGCGCCCGCGCTGGCTGGTGCTCAACAAGCTCGACCTGCTGCCCGAGGACGAGCGCGAGGCTGCCGCCGACGAGATCGTGCGTCGACTCGGCTGGGAAGGCCCGGTCTTTCGTATCTCGGCGATCTCCAACGTCGGCACCGAGGCACTGGTGCAGGCGGCCCATCGCTGGCTGACCGAGCAGCGCACCCTCGAGAACGAGGATGAAGAGGCCATGGAGCGCGAGCAGGAGATGCGCCGGCGCATGGAAGATGAGGCGGTGGCCAGGACAGAGGCGCGCCTGGGTCGTCGTCGCAAGCGTGACGAAGACGACGATGACGATCTCGATGACGACGACTACGACGTCGAGGTCGAATACGTTCAATAGCGGTCGTCAGGGGAGTCGACAGCCTCCCCGTTCGGCCAGAGCAGCGGGGCGAGAAAAGGATGCACAGCGGAGAGCGGGTCCCGGGGCGTGACGCCCTGTCCAGCGCGCGGCGGGTGGTGGTGAAGATTGGCAGCGCCCTGTTGACCAACGACGGGCGTGGCCTCGATGACCCCGCCATCGGTGGCTGGGTGGATCAGATCGCCGCCCTGGCGAGTCGCGGCATCGAGGTGGTGCTGGTGTCTTCCGGGGCCGTGGCGGCAGGCATGGTGCGTCTCGGCTGGCGGGCTCGCCCGTCATCGGTGCGAGAGCTCCAGGCCGCTGCGGCGGTGGGGCAGAACGTGCTGACCGAAACCTACGAGAATCACTTCGGTCGTCACGGCCTTGTGACCGCGCAGATTTTGCTGACCCACGACGATCTATCCAATCGCAAGCGTTACCTCAACGCGCGCTCGGCGCTGAGCACGCTGGTGGACCTCAAGGTGGTGCCGGTGATCAACGAAAACGACACCGTGGTCACCGACGAGATCCGCTTTGGCGACAACGATACCCTTGGCGCCCTGGTGGCCAACCTGCTCGAGGCCGATGCGCTGGTCATCCTGACCGATCAGGAGGGCTTGTTCGACGCCGACCCGCGCCACGACCCCAGCGCCCGGCTGATCGAGGAGGGGCGCGCCGACGATGCTCGTCTGGCGGCGGTGGCCGGCGGCGGCGGCGCCCTGGGGCGCGGTGGCATGACCACCAAGGTGCGCGCGGCGCGCCTGGCCGCGCGCAGCGGGGCGGTCACGGTGATCGCCAGCGGTCGCCAGCCCCGGGTACTGGAGCGGCTGGCCGACGGCGAGCGGCTGGGCACCCTGTTGACGCCGGACCGGGCCCCCATCGCTGCGCGCAAGCGCTGGCTGGCCGGCCAGCTGCAGGTGCGCGGCACCCTGACCCTGGACGCCGGCGCGGTACGGGTGCTGCGCGGCAGTGGCTCGTCGCTGTTGCCGGTGGGAGTCAAGGCCTCCTCGGGTGACTTCGCGCGCGGCGATATGGTGCTGTGCGTCGACGAGCAGGGTGAGCGGATCGCCAAGGGGCTGGTCAATTACAACGCCGAGGACGCGCGCAAGATTCTCGGCCAGCCCAGCGGGCGCATCTGTGAGTTACTCGGCTATATGGAAGCGCCGGAGCTGATTCACCGCGACAATCTTGTGGTGCTGGCTTGACCCAGGGCGGTAGCGCGCCTCTTGTTGCTGCTGGCGCCTCTCTTTAGGGATATGGTTCCCGTCTTTTCTCCGTGCTCTTATGCGCCGCCGACAGCAGCCGCTGTCGGCGGCGCATGCGCGACATCTGTCCTGTTGCGTGAGCCTTGAAGCTGAAGCGTGCCCTGGTGCGTGGTCTCAGCGGTCTTTGGAGAAGAGGGAGCGTTGTCGATGAAGTCTATTCTGGTAACGGGTGCTGGTTCCGGCGTCGGCTTTGAGGTCGTCAAGCTGTTTTTGGAGAAGGGCTTCAAGGTCGGTGGCCTGGATATCAACGTCAAGGCGCTGAACGAGCTGCAGGCGCAAGGGCAGGCGAACCTGTTTGCCTACAAGTGCGATGTCTCCTGTCGTGCTGGTGTGCATGACGCCATCGAGCAGTTCGCCACCGTCTGCGGTGGAGTGATCGATGTCGTCCACTCCAATGCCGGGATTCAGGCGAGTGGCCTGTTCAAGGACGTCGAGCTCGAAAAGTACGAGATGATGAACCTGATCAATGCCATGGGCACGATCTACATCATCAAGGAGGCGCTGCCCTACGTGATGGCGTCCGAGGCAGGCGCCATCCTGCTGACGTCGTCGGCGTCGGCGATCACCGGGCTGCCGATGTTCAGCGTGTACGGTGCGACCAAGTCGTTCGTGACGTCGCTGGGCGAGTCGCTGAGTATCGAGCTGGAGTCCGATGGCATCTATGTAGGGATCATCGAACCCGGCCTGATCAATACACCGATGAACTCGAACAATCCTGACTCCATGGTGTGCACGGAGCAGCAGATCACGCTGGGCCCGAAGGAAGTGGCGGAGGCCGCCTACCAGGCGATCAGCACTCGCCGTCAGCTCTACTGGCACGTGGGCGAAGAGGCTCATGATCTGGCGGAGGCGATCCAGGGGCTGCGGCTGCAGGAGCGTCAGCGCTTCGTCAAGCAGATGATCCAGTCGAAGCTGAAGTGATTGAGCGGTGATGGCGGCGGCGACGTCTGCGGTGACCTGAGGCGCCCGTGGCGTCGTGACAAGTGGCGCGATGGCCGGTGCGGTGGCCGCCGCTGGCCGGGCACAGGGTCGGTGGAGTGAGCCAGGCGCGCCAGGCCGTAAAAGGCTGGCGCGCAGTACCTTGACATGATAGGATGCGCCATCCTCTCAGACACGGCCCGTAACGATTGCCTCGCGACAGTGCTTGCGATGGCGGTCGGCCAGATGGCCAGGCCGACGGGGATTTTTTTATTTCCCTGTTGGATCAATACGTTATCAAGTCATCGTGCGACGGTGACGACAACTTTCTCCAAGGAGACAGTCAGTGGCTAACAGCAAGCAAGCCCGTAAGCGCGCCCGTCAGGCAGAATCTCGTCGTGTCCTGAAGGCAGGCCAGCGCAGCATGGTCCGCACTTACGTCAAGCGCGTGATCAAGGCGATCAACAGCGGTGACCACGCTCAGGCAATGGACGCCTTCAAGGCGGCGCAGCCGGTCATCGACCGCATCGCCGACAAGGACACCCTGTCCAAGAAGAAGGCCGCTCGCATCAAGAGCCGTCTGAACAAGCGCATCAAGGCGCTGGCTGCGTAAGCCGGTCCCGCGCTTTCGGCGTGACGCGGATGCGTCCGTGTCGCGCACGCGAAAAACCGGCTACGGCCGGTTTTTTTGTGCCTGCCAATTGATGACCCGCGGCGCCCCGGTGCCCCTTCGTCGCCCTTCTCCGGGCGATGGCGAGCCACAGGGCGGGGACTGTCAGCGTGGCAAGAAGGCCGGACAAACGAGCCGGGAATTGAGCAGGGAACCCGCAAGCAAGGAATCAGTGACGTGACCGACGAGCGTCGACAGCAGGCCTCGGATGAGGACATTGATCAGGCCCTGGAGCAGGGAGCAGGCACCTCGGTGGGGGGCGCCAAGGCGCCCGTGCGTCGGGGCCTGATGCGCTCGGGGCTGGTGGTCAGCAGCATGACCATGCTGTCCCGGGTGCTGGGGCTGGTGCGCGACGTGGTGATCGCCACCCTGCTGGGTGCAGGACAGGGCGCTGACGCCTTCTTCGTGGCCTTCAAGATCCCCAACTTCATGCGTCGGCTGTTCGCCGAGGGCGCCTTCAATCAGGCCTTCGTGCCGGTGCTGTCGGAGTACTCGACCACCCGCACCCGCGAAGAGATACGCGAACTGCTCAATGCGGTGTGCGGTAGCCTGGCGGCGGTGCTGGCGCTGATCACCGCCCTGGCTATCGTCGCCGCGCCCTGGTTGACCTGGGTGTTTGCTCCGGGCTTTGCGCGGGATCCCGACAAGCTCGCGCTGACCACCGACATGCTTCGGCTGACGTTCCCGTATCTGCTGTTGATCTCGCTGACCGCCTTCGCCGGCAGCGTGCTCAATACCTGGAATCGCTTCGCGGTACCGGCCTTCACCCCGGTGCTGCTGAACCTGTCGCTGATCGGTGCGGCGCTGGTGCTGACGCCGATGATGAGCGAGCCGGCCATGGCGCTGGCCTGGGGCGTGCTGATCGCCGGTGCCGCGCAGCTGCTGTTTCAGGTGCCCTTTCTGGTACGACTCGGGCTGATGCCGCGGCCCTGGCCCAACTTCGCCCACGAGGGTGTGCGGCGCATCCTTCGACTGATGGCGCCGGCGTTGTTCGGGGTCTCGGTGTCGCAGATCAATCTGCTGCTGGACACCATCCTGGCCTCGCTGCTGGCGGCGGGCAGCGTGTCCTGGCTCTACTATTCCGACCGCCTGGTGGAGCTGCCGCTGGGGGTGTTCGGCGTGGCCATCGGCACGGTGATCCTGCCGGCGCTGTCGCGGCGCCACGCCGAGGCCTCCACTGAGCACTTCAGCCAGATGCTGGACTGGGCGCTGCGAGCGGTGCTGCTGCTGGGGCTGCCAGCGGCGCTGGCGCTGGCGCTGCTGGCCGAGCCGCTGTTGATCACGCTGTTCCACTACGGCGCCATGACCGACAACGATATCGTGATGGCGGCGATGAGCCTGCGTGCCTATGCCCTCGGCCTGGTCGCCTTCATGCTGATCAAGGTGCTGGCGCCGGGTTTCTTTGCCCGCCAGGACACCAAGACGCCGGTCAAGGTCGGTATCATCGCGATGGTCGCCAATATGGTGTTCAACCTGATCCTGATCTGGCCACTGGCCCACGCCGGGCTGGCGCTGGCCACCGCGCTGTCGGCCTTCCTCAATGCCGGGATGCTGGCCTGGCTGCTGCGCCGGCAGGGCGTGCTGCGCTTCCAGCCTGGCTGGGGGCGCTTTGCCGTGCAGCTCGGAGGCGGCTGTGTGGCCATGGGCCTGGTGCTTGTGTTGCTGGCGCCGGAGTGGCACCAGTGGCTCGGCTGGGGGCTCATGCCTCGTGTGCTGTGGATGGCGGCGCTGGTGGCGGCCGGTGGGCTTGCGTACTTCGCCTGGCTGGGGCTGACAGGAGTCAGAGTCCGCCAGTTCCGGCTCAAGGGTTAGGGCTGGGGTTTGTCAGAAAGCTGTCTGCCCACCCAGACGCCTTCAGACGGTGGGAAGACGCGGCGCCCCGCACTTCGCTATAATTGACTCCCTTTAGGTTCGGTGTGACCCGACTCATGGAAGTAATTCGAGGCCTGCACAATCTGCGCGAGGAGCACCGTGGCACGGTGGCGACCATCGGCAACTTCGATGGGGTGCACCTGGGCCATCGGGCGATCCTTGAGCAGTGCCACGCCGAGGCGGCGCGCAGCGGACTGCCGGTGACCGTGGTGGTGTTCGAACCCCAGCCGCGCGAGTACTTTGCCGGCGACCAGGCGCCACCGCGCCTGACGCGGTTGCGCGACAAGGTCGGCCTGCTCAAGGAGTGCGGCGTCGATCGGGTGCTGTGTCTGCCGTTCAATGAATCGCTGCGCCAGCTGACGGCGGCAGAATTCATCGAACGGGTGCTGCTGGAAGGGCTCGGCGTACGCCATCTGGTGGTGGGCGACGACTTCCGCTTCGGTTGCGATCGTCGCGGTGATTTTGCCCTGCTGACCGAAGCCGGCCGCAGCAGCGGCTTCAGCGTCGAACACACCCTGACCTTTCGCATCGACGATGATCGAGTGTCGAGCACACGGGTGCGCACCCTGCTGGCCTGTGGCAACTTCGAGGCGGCGGCGCGCCTGCTGGGCCGGCCTTACCGCGTCAGCGGCCGGGTGGTGCGTGACCAGCAGCGCGGGCGCACCATCGGCGTGCCCACCGCCAACCTGCCGCTGCTGCCGGGTCCGCTGGTGCTGCGCGGTGTCTATGCGGCGACGGTGGAGATCCACGACGGCAGCGATGGCGAGGCGTCCCAGCGTCATCCCGCGGTGGTCAATATCGGCTGGCGGCCCACGGTAGGGTCGCCGCGTCCGGTGCTGGAGGCGCATCTGCTGGACATGCAGGCAGACCTGTATGGCAAACGCCTGACGGTGGTGCCCTGCGCCAAGCTGCGCGGTGAAGAGACCTTCGCGGACTTCGCCGCGCTGAAGACCCAGATATATGCCGACATCGACCGGGCGCGAGCAGTGTTTGCCCGGGACCCTGACGGCCCACGACCCTATCCTCTGGCATCGGCGCCACGTGCGCGCGAGGCCGCAACCCAGGATTCCCCGGCGGGGCAGGCCCCCGCCGATCATGACGACGGCTGACCCCAGGACTATGAGCGACTACAAGCACACTCTGAATCTGCCAGAAACCGAATTCCCCATGCGCGGCATGCTCCCCAAGCGCGAGCCGGCGCGGGTCGAGCAGTGGCAGAAGCTGGACATTTACCAGCGCTTGCGCGAAGCACGCCAGGGCCAGGAGGTCTTCGTGCTGCACGATGGCCCTCCCTACGCCAACGGCAGCATTCACATCGGTCACGCCGTCAACAAGATCCTCAAGGATATCATCGTCAAGTCGAAGAACCTGGCGGGCTTCGACGCACCCTACGTGCCGGGCTGGGACTGCCACGGGCTGCCCATCGAGCACAAGGTGGAGACCACCCATGGCAAGCACCTGGAGCCTGAAAAGGCCCGGGCGCTGTGTCGCGAGTACGCCGACGAGCAGGTCAAGGGCCAGCTTCAGGACTTCGTGCGTCTGGGCGTGGTCGGCGACTGGGACAATCCCTACCGCTCCATGGAGTACGCCAACGAGGGCGGCGAGATCCGCGCCCTGGCCGACATGGTCAAGGGCGGCTACGTGTTCAAGGGGCTCAAGCCGGTCAACTGGTGCTTCGACTGTGGTTCGGCCCTGGCCGAGGCCGAGGTCGAGTACGCCGACAAGAAGTCCGACGCCATCGATGTGGCCTTCACCTGCGCAGACGACGCCAAGCTGGCCGCCGCCTTCGGGCTGGACAGCCTGCCCAAGCCGGCGGCGGTGGTCATCTGGACCACCACCCCCTGGACCATCCCGGCCAACCAGGCGCTGAATGTCCATCCGGAGTTCAACTACGCCCTGGTCGACACCGGCGAGCGGCTGTTGCTGTTGGCCGAGGAACTGGTCGAGAGCTGCCTCGAGCGCTTCGGCCTGAGCGGTGAGGTCATCGCCACGGCGCGTGGCGAACGGCTGGAGCTGATCGAGTTCCATCATCCGCTGTATGAGCGTACCGCGCCGATGTATCTCGCCGACTACGTGACCAGCGACGAGGGCAGCACCGGCATCGTCCACTCGGCGCCGGTTCATGGCGTCGATGACTTTGACTCCTGCCGTCGCTACGGCATGGACTTCAGCGACTTCATCAGCGTGGTCAAGGGCGACGGCGTCTACGTCGACGACCTGCCGCTGTTCGGTGGCATGCTGATCTGGAAGGCCAATCCCAAGATCGTCGAAGCACTGTCCGAGGCCGGCGCGCTGATGGCTCACAAGACCATCACCCACAGCTACATGCACTGCTGGCGCCACAAGACCCCGGTGATCTACCGGGCCACCGCCCAGTGGTTCGTCGGCATGGACATCCCTGGCCATGACGGTCGCACCCTGCGCGAAAGTGCGCTCGAAGGGATCGAGGCAACCGAGTTCACCCCGGGCTGGGGCAAGGCGCGGCTGCACAGCATGATCGCCAACCGCCCGGACTGGTGCATCTCGCGTCAGCGCAACTGGGGCGTGCCGATCCCGTTCTTCCTGCACAAGGAAAGCGGCGAGCTGCACCCGCAGACCGTGGAGCTGACCGAGAAGGTCGCCGACCTGGTCGATCGCGGCGGCATCGACGCCTGGTTCCGCCTGGACCCGGCCGAGCTTCTGGGCGAAGAGGCCAGTCAGTACGACAAGGTCACCGATACCCTGGACGTGTGGTTCGACTCCGGCACCACCCACCGCCACGTGCTGCGCGGCTCGCACCCCCACGGCCATCAGAGCGGCCCGCGTGCCGATCTGTACCTGGAGGGCTCGGACCAGCACCGCGGCTGGTTCCACTCGTCGCTGCTTACCGGCTGCGCCATCGACGGTCACCCGCCGTACCGGGGCCTGTTGACCCATGGCTTCACCGTCGACGCCCAGGGCCGCAAGATGTCCAAGTCCATGGGCAACGTGGTGGCCCCGCAGGAGGTAATGGACAAGCTCGGCGCCGATATACTGCGTCTGTGGGTGGCCTCCACCGACTATTCCGGCGAGATGGCGGTGTCCGACGAGATCCTCAAGCGCACCGCCGACGTCTATCGGCGTATCCGCAACACCGCGCGCTTCCTGCTGGCGAACCTCAACGGCTTCGACCCCGAGCGTGACGCCCTGGCCTTCGACGACATGCTGGCGCTGGACCAGTGGGTGGTGGACCGTGCCGCGCAGCTTCAGGCACGCATCGAGACGGCCTACGACGAGTACCGCTTCCTCGACGTCTACCAGCAGGTGCACGGCTTCTGCGCGCGGGAACTGGGTGGCTTCTACCTGGACGTGATCAAGGATCGCCAGTACACCACCCAGTCCGACTCCCAGGCCCGTCGCAGTGCCCAGACCGCCCTCTATCACGTGGTCCAGGCGCTGGTGCGCTGGGTCGCGCCGATCCTGTCGTTCACCGCCGAGGAGATCTTCGAGAACATCCCCGGCGAGAAGGGCCTGGCCGAAGGCCGCAGCGTGCTGCTGGAGACCTACTACACTGGCCTGTCCACCCTCAGCGACGACGCCAGCATGGGCCGTGACTTCTGGGAGCGGGTGCTGACGGTCAAGCAGGCGGTCAACAAGTGCCTGGAAGACGCCCGCAACGCCAAGACCATCAAGGGCAGCCTGGCCGCCGAGGTGACCCTGCACGTCAGCGACGAGCTTGACGAACTGCTCTCGCGCCTGGGCGACGAGCTGCGCTTCGTGATGCTGACCAGCGAGGTCCACCTGGCGCCGCTCGACCAAGGAGTCGATGCCGCCGAGACCGACGTCGAAGGGCTCAAGGTGGCGGTGCGCGCCAGCGACAACGCCAAGTGCGAGCGCTGCTGGCACCATCGCCCCGAGGTGGGCTCACTGCCCGAGCACCCGGACCTGTGTTCGCGCTGCGTCAGCAACCTGCCGGACGGTCCTGGCGAGGTGCGTCACTATGCCTGACGCCACGGATTCCACGACCAAGGAGGGTGACGGGCACATGAGTTCACAGGTGGAACCGATGCGCCAGCCGCTGCGCTGGTGGTGGCTGGCGCTGGCCTGGGTCGTGCTCGATCTGGGCACCAAGGCACTGATGAGCCAGACGCTGACCTACGCCACGCCGGTGGAGGTGCTGCCGTTCTTCAATCTGACGCTTCTGCACAATACCGGGGCGGCCTTCAGTTTCCTGGCCGATCACCCCGGTTGGCAGCGCTGGCTGTTCGCCGCCATCGCGGTGGCGGCCACCGTCGGCCTGACGATCTGGATGCATCGCCTGCGGCGTGACGAAAAGCTGCTGGGGGCGTGTCTCGCGCTGATCATCGGCGGCGCCCTGGGCAACCTCTATGACCGCCTGGTGCACGGCTACGTGGTGGACTTTCTGTCCTTTCACGCGGCGGGCTGGTACTACCCGGCGTTCAACGTGGCGGATATCGGCATCACCCTGGGCGCCATCGGCCTGATCTGGGAGTCGATCTTCGGCGAGCGCCGCCGCGCCCGGCGCGGCTAATTATCTGTTGCCGGCAGCGACGTATCGGTCCCTGCCGGTCCGTCACTCTTTCGGAGATCCCAATGAGCGACTACCGTATCGACGAGGGCATGGAAGTCACCCTTCACTTCACCCTTAAGCTGGAAGATGGCACCGTGGTGGACTCCACCCGGGACAAGGCCCCAGCGACCTTTCAACTGGGCGATGGCAACCTGCCGCCCGGGTTCGAGCAGCCGTTGAAGGGCATGACCGACGGCGACAGCGGCAGCTTCGAGGTCAGTCCCGAGCACGCCTTCGGTCAGCACAACCCGCAGAACATCCAGCGCATGAAGCGTGAGGTGTTCAATGGCGACGAGCCGGAGGTCGGCACCGTGATGTCCTTTGCCGACGCCAACGGCGACGAGTTGCCCGGGGTGGTCACCGAGATCGACGGCGACATGGTGGAGGTGGACTTCAATCATCCGCTGGCCGGGCGCACCCTGACCTTTGAGGTCGAGGTGCTGGGCGTCAAGCCCGCCACCACCCACTAGGCGATTCACGTCCCCGGTGTGCCGGTAAGGCGCAGTACGTGACAACCACGCAATGACCACGCGAATCATCCGCTCAACCAGGTGCCAAGACGGCACCGAGGCAAGGCAAACCATGCAAATCAAGCTGGCCAACCCGCGCGGCTTCTGCGCCGGCGTCGACCGGGCCATCGACATCGTCAACAGCGCGCTGGACGTGTTCGGGCCGCCCATTTACGTGCGTCACGAGGTGGTCCACAACCGCTTTGTGGTGGATAGCCTGCGCGAGCGTGGGGCGATCTTCGTCGAGGAACTCCACGAGGTTCCCGATGACGTCATCGTGATCTTCTCTGCCCACGGGGTGTCCCGGGCGGTGCAGGAGGAGGCCGAGCGGCGCGGGCTCAAGGTCTTCGACGCCACCTGCCCGCTGGTGACCAAGGTGCATATGGAAGTGCTGCGCTACGCTCGCCGTGGCCAGGAGTGCATCCTGATCGGCCATGAAGGGCATCCCGAGGTCGAAGGCACCATGGGGCGTTACGACACCTCCCACGGTGGCCAGATCTACCTGGTCGAGGACGAAAAGGACGTGGCCCGTCTGGAGGTCAAGGACCCCAGTCGGCTGGCCTTTGTCACCCAGACGACCTTGTCCATGGACGATACCGCTCGGGTGATCGATGCCCTGCGCGCCACCTTCCCCGACATCCAGGGGCCGCGCAAGGACGATATCTGCTACGCCACCCAGAACCGCCAGGACGCGGTGCGCGAACTGGCGGCGGGCTCCGATCTGGTGCTGGTGGTGGGAA
Organism: Halomonas sp. DP5N14-9; assembly: GCF_019802175.1. Lineage (NCBI taxonomy): Bacteria > Pseudomonadati > Pseudomonadota > Gammaproteobacteria > Oceanospirillales > Halomonadaceae > Halomonas > Halomonas sp. DP5N14-9. The sequence continues at coordinate 25,860 of NZ_JAHVHR010000030.1, read as the reverse complement.
GCCCCAACAGCTCCAACTCCAATCGCCTGCGCGAGCTGTCCGAGCGAGTGGGCACCCCGGCCTACCTGATCGACAGTGCCGAGCAGATCGATCCGGCTTGGCTTGCGAATATCGGTGCAGTCGGCGTGACCGCCGGGGCCAGCGCCCCGGAGGTACTGGTCAAGGGGGTCATCGACCGCCTGACCGAGCTGGGCGCCGAGGCCCCCGAGGAACTGGCCGGCCGAGAGGAAACCATCACCTTCTCGATGCCGCGTGAACTGCGCGAGCGGGTCATCGTCAGCGACTGATGCCACCAGAGGATTGCCGTGAAGGCATTCCACCGTTCGTTTTTCCAGTGCAGCATCTCGACGCCGCCCCCAAGGGCGGCGTCCTTGTTTTCAGGCGTAGGAGAAAGCCTCAAGTCTGTGCTTAAGCGTGGTGTCGCGACACAACCTTGATCCAGCGCCTGCCGCCCATGGCGGACGTGCGACATACTCGAAGGGAAAACGAGCCGGAGAAGCCCGATGCAGGGAATACGAAAAACGCGAGGCTCAATTTACGCAGAGACGCGCTGGGATGACCATGGTTTCAGTGAGCTGGACCAGAAAGTCAGTGCCGCTTCGACACGGGCTTCGTCACCAGGCTCGATGGAACGTCAGGGCGGTTTCACCCTGATCGAACTGTTGCTGTGCATCGCCATCATCGGTCTGCTGGCGTCGGTGGCCTACCCCATGTACACCGAGCATCTACGCGAGACCCGTGTCGCCGATGGCCGCGCTCTACTGATGACGACCGCCTCGTCGCTGGAACGCTGCTACAGCCGTGACCAGGCCTATGATATCGATGCCTGTGACGGGCTTGAGCGACCGTCGGAGTCCGGTTTCTACCAACTGTCGGTGGAACGCCACCCAGGGCGCTATTTTCTCGAGGCCAGGGCCCTCGACGCCCAGTCGGTGAAGGAAGGCTGCGATAGCCTGACCATGGACCAGACCGGCGAACGGGCACCAGATGACTGCTGGTAACCGCCAGCGCGGGGTCACCCTGCTGGAGCTGGTCGTCTGCGTCGCGGTGATCGGTCTGATGGCTGCGGTGGCGGTGCCAAGTCTGCACCATTGGCTGGCCGGCGAGCGTCTGGTGGCGGATACCAATCGCCTGGTCGGCGCACTGACCCTGGCACGCACCACCGCCTTGACCCGACGCCAGGAGGTCCGGGTGCTGGTGGTCGACTGCGCGGGACGCTGGCGGCTCGAGGTGCTGGCGGGAGACGCGGACGCCGGCGGCTGCCAGTCCACTCCAACCGCGCATGGTGATGTACTGATGGTCGATGAAGCAGCGCACACTGACGGTACCCGGGTATCGCCCGGTGGGGTCAGCTTCGATCTGATGGGGCGCCTGGATGACTGCAGCTACGGTAGCCCTTGCCGTTGGCAGCTTCGCGGGACAGGAGGCGAGGGTCGCTGGGTCTCGGTGGAGCCAAGCGGCGTGGTACGTTCCGGCGATGAGGAAGATGCCGCGTGAGAAGCCTGCGATCCCAGGCCGGGTTTTCCCTGCTCGAGGCACTGGTGGCGCTGGTGCTGCTGTCGGTGGGACTTTTAGGGGTGGCGGGGATGCAGTTGCGCAGCTTGCAAAGCGCCCATTCCAGTATCCAGAGATCGCTGGCGGACCTGGCCGCCCAGGATGCACGGGAACTGCTGTGGGCAAGCCTGGTGGCCAATGGCGGGTACTGTCCTGAAGGTGTGCCCGAGAGCCTTTCCCGAGAGCACTGGCGCGAGCACTGGGCCGATTTCCTTCCCGGTCTCATTCCCCTGAATGAGGCGGTGATCGCTCGGGACGACTGCGCCTTCGAATTGCGTATCGGCTGGAAGGACGAGCGCTTCACCGAACCCAGCCTGTTTCAGTATTGGGTCAAGCTGCCCGCTCGGAAAGCACCATGAGCCCGCACCGCGTCCTTTCCCCGTGCAAGTCATTGCGTCGCCAGCGCGGCGTGTCGCTGGTCGAGCTGATGGTGGCCATGGTCGTCGGCAGCCTGGTGATCCTGGCTGCGGGCTCGCTGTTTCAGGAGGTCAACGCCAATGCGCGCGAGGTGCTGCGCCTGGCCGATCGCCAGGCGGTCCTGAGCTACGCCCTCGATACCATCACCGCGGCGGTGCGCCGGGGCGACGCCTCCCCCGGCGATTACGTGCTGCGCCCGGCGCCAGATGGCGAGTCCTGTACGCTGCACGAGGTCGACAGCGGCGAGCCTCTGGTCGATGGCCTGGCCTACGATGGTTCCTGCGAGGACGATCAGGTGCTGGAAGTTCTGGGTGGGGGACTCTATCGCATCACCCTGAACCTGCCCCACGCAAGGACACCGATCCGGCTGCACGCGGTGGATCGTCTCCAGGCCGTGTCCGCGGCGGAGAATGCCGAATGAAGGCGCCAGCGAGGCAGCGAGGCGCGGCACTATTGGTGGTGCTGTCGCTGGTAGCAATCGCCTCGGTGGTGGCCATGGCCGGGGTCAAGTCGGCGCTGGTGGATGAGCGCCTGGCCGGCAATATGCGCGCCATGGCCCAGGCCCAGATGGCGGCGGATTGGGGTGGGGCCGAGAGGCTAAGTGAAACGCCTGAATCGAGCGGGCTACTGGAGTGTGCCGAGATTCAAGACCGAGCGGAACAGGGCGGCGTATCCGCTGATTGGTCGGACGTACACACACTGACCAATAGCGACACAGTGGGCTATCGACATATCGACTGTATAGAACAGGATGTTGTCGTGCAGCTGATCATGGGGCAGGTCAGCGATGGTGAGCAGGTATTGGCAAGGCACTTTCTGATGGTGGGGCGAGAGAAGGAAAGCTCTGGATTGGAATTGCCCGATCTCATCCCTGACGATTGCATGGTCTATGCGGGGGGGCCTGTGGTGGCACATCCTGAGCTGGATCAGCCCGCCAACTGCCAACTAAACGGACTTGCCCACCCCGGTAACGACTACGGTCCAGACAGCTATATCGATGAGGTCGCCAAAGACTTCGAGGATGCCGACTTTGGGCCGGATGGCTGTGCGAGTCACCAAGGGATCGTCTATTGCGACGCTAGAACTCACGGGTTTGATGGCAGTCTGAATCTAGCGGATTACCCTGATGCGGATCAGATCGTGATCGTGGTGGATCCTGCCGATCCGAGCCAGAGCGTGACAATCGAAGCCCCAGCTGGGAGCTATGACACCTCGATCGTTGTTTCTGGAGCGCCAACGCTCGCTCCTCACGGACAGGTGGAACTCAATGGAGACATCTGGAGTACCGGGTCTATGGCGATAAGCGGGGGCGGGGGGCTCACGATCAATGGCAGACTAGTTGCCGAAGGTCCCGTCACGATAAATGGCAAGGTCGAAATCAGCCCCGATGAAGGTGGAGAAGGTGACGGCGGCGTAATCTGGATCGATCGTGATGACTAAGGCGGAAACGAGGGTCCAGCACACCGACCCTTTTCACTTCTGATCCTTCCAAAATTGCTGAGTACCAGCCTAGCGCCCGTGTTTTCTCGCGCGCAGATATCGAAAGTCCCGTTATGTCCACTGGCGCGTCCATTGGCCAGAAAACGCACCGGCTTTGCATCCTCGCGAAAGCCGATGCTTGAGAGCCGGCTTGGCGCAAAGACATGAAGTGTCGCTCCCTCCCAGCTCGGCGCTCCCGCCTTGATCAACAGCTTCCCCCTCCAGTCCTCGCCGCAGTGAATGCCGTCGTCGCTCGGGCAAAGGGTGACGGGTCTTGCCCGGGTGATGGCCGTGCCCCGGGCCAGCATCAGGGCGCCTTCTAGTCGCGAAAGCTCGCTGGCGATATCCTGTCGGGCGGCCATTGCCCGGTAGCCCGGCAGGGCCACGCTGGTCAGAAGGCCTACAATAGCCACCACCAGCAACAGCTCCAGCAAGGTAGTTCCGGACTGGCGGAAAGCGATTCGATGAGGTTCGGGATGGCAAGACTTGGGGCGGTAAGGTTCGGGGTGGTGAGGTGTGTGCCAGTAAGCTCGGGACATACAGACATAACGGGGGCGTCGGGCGTCGTCCATGGCGAACACTTCCTTGTGGTTGTTGTTGTTTGAATTCAGGGTTCCTTGAGCCTAGCTCGGAGAAGGGAGAGCAGACGTTGGAGAAGCGCTTTGAGTGATTTCCTGGTGATTGGCGGCGGCGTCATAGGGCTGATGACGACACTGCAACTGGCCGATGCCGGTCACAGTGTGACGGTGGTAGAGCGAGGCGGCTGCGGTAGCGAGGCCTCCTGGGCCGGGGGCGGGATCGTCTCGCCGCTTTATCCCTGGCGCTACAGCTCGCCGGTATCGCGCCTGGCGAGCTGGTCGGAGGGGGCCTACCCCGAACTGGCCCTGCGCCTGCTGGAGGAGACCGGGGTCGACCCGGAGTATCGTCAGAAAGGGCTTCTCTACCTGAGGGTGGATGACGAAACGCGCGCACTCGAGTGGGCGCGGGAGGTTGGCAAGCCGCTGTCGCGGGTAGGCGCTGAAGTGATCCGCCGAAAGGAACCCAACGCCTGCCGCGATATCGACGAGGCGCTGTGGATGCCGACCCTGGGCAGCATTCGTAACCCCCGTCTGATGCGCGCGCTGAGGTCCCGACTGGAAGACATGACGTCGGTGACGTTGCGCGAGCAATGCACGGTCACCGGGTTCGAGCGGCAAGGGGAGCGGGTGGCGGTGGTGAACACCGACCAGGGCAACCTCAGTGCCGATCAAGTGGTTATCTGTGCCGGCGCCTGGTCGGCGGGGCTTGCCGACATGGCCGGGCTCGATCTGCCGGTACGCCCGGTCAAGGGTCAGATGATTCTGTTCAAGGCACCACCCGGACTGGTCGAGCGGGTGGTGCTGATGGATGGACGCTACGTGATTCCTCGCGGCGACGGGCGGGTCCTGGCCGGCTCCACCCTGGAAGACGCCGGGTTCGACAAGGGCACCGACGACGACGCCCGTAGCTCACTATGGCGTAGCGCTACCGCCATCATTCCGGCATTGGCCGACTGCGAGATCGAGCACCACTGGGCCGGGCTGAGGCCAGGATCACCGGACGGGGTGCCTTATATCGGCCAGGCCCCCGGCTGGGACAACCTGCACGTCAACGCCGGGCACTACCGCAATGGGCTGGTGCTGGCGCCGGCCTCGACGCGACTGTTGGTGGATCAACTGCTGGGAAGAGAGCCGATCATTGATCCCGCGCCCTATCGGTTGCAAGGACGTGTGTAAGAGCGCCCAAGCTGACCGGGAGTGAGGCGATCGAAGCAGGGGCAGGGTGAGGTAGCAATGGGCAGCGAGACGTCGGACAACTGGGCGTCGGCGTGACTGTCGGGGCGTCTAACGCCCCTGGGTATCATCGCCGTTATCGCCGTCAGCATCGTCGCCTTGGCGGCTTTCGGTGATGAACTTGTCACGATGGTCACCGCAGCAGAACCACTCGCCCTTTTCGCGCAGGGCGTCCTGCTCGGGCAGGTGTACCTTGCACCAGGTGCAGCGCACCATTTTTCCTCCCTCGTGGGAGGTGGGGCCTTGATCCTGCTGCTCAAACTTCCACTCGCGGTACATGCGATAAAGCTTGAGCCCGGCAAAGAACACCACGGCGAAGATCAGAAGGCGGATTATCAAGAGGTTCATCCTTACTCCACACGGATTGGAGGCGGCCTTTGCCTGTTGGCGGCCCTTGCGGGACAATGGGGGCTGATCCCCCCGATTCTCGAGAGATTTCTCCGCTCATGCAAGACCTGACTCTGGTGATGGCGCAGCTCGACCCCTTGGTCGGCGACATCCCCGGCAACGCCGACCGGGCCATCGAGACCGTACGCGAGGCTTTCCTCGAGCACGGTGCCGACGTGGTTGTTCTGCCGGAACTGTTCTTGACCGGGTATCCGCCCGAGGACCTGTTGCTGAGGCCGTCGATGGAGACCCGCCTGCGCGAGGCGCGTACCCGCATGGCGGAAAAGATGGTCCGCGACGTCATGGTCATCGTGGGCTATCCCGGCCGTCGCGAGGGCGCGCTGCACAACATGGCCGGCGTGCTCTACAACGGCCAGTGGCTGGATGAGTATGCCAAGCAGGCCCTGCCCAATTATCAGGTATTCGATGAGCAGCGCTACTTCCAGCCCGGAGACACGCCGCTGGTCGTGGAACACAAGGGCGCCAGGCTCGGCATTCTGATCTGCGAGGATATCTGGCAGGAAGCGCCGGTCCGCCAGGCTCGCGACGCCGGTGCCGATATCCTGGTCACCCTCAATGCCTCGCCCTACCACCAGAACAAGCCGGCCGAGCGGCTCGAGCTTCTCGAGCAGCGTGCCAGTGACGTCGGCCTGCCGCTGGTCTATGTCAATCAGATCGGCGGTCAGGATGAGCTGGTGTTCGACGGTGGCTCCTGCTGTGTCGATGTCGAAGGCAAGCTGGCGGTGCAGGCGCCGCACTGGGATATCTGGCTGAGCCCGGTGCACTTCGTCGAGGAGCAGGGCAAGTGGACCCCGCGCCAGGGCGAGGTGGATCTGGACGTGGCGCCGGAGGAAGACCTCTACAGCGCTCTGGTTACCGGTCTGCGTGACTACGTCAACAAGAGTGGGTTCAAGGGCGTGGTGCTGGGGCTGTCTGGCGGCATCGATTCGGCCCTGTCGCTGGCCATCGCGGTGGATGCACTCGGTCCCCAGCGGGTCCATGCGGTGATGATGCCGTATCACTACACCGCCGACATTTCCAAGGAAGACGCCGCCGAGCAGGCCCGTCTGCTTGGGGTCAGCTATGAAGTGATGCCGATCGCGCCCATGGTTGAAGCCTTCATGGAGACCCTGGCCGAGAGCTTCGAGGGTACCGAGCGCGATACCACCGAGGAGAATCTCCAGTCGCGCTGTCGCGGTGTGCTGCTGATGGCGCTGTCCAACAAGAAGGGCCTGATGGTCCTGACCACCGGCAACAAGAGCGAGATGGCGGTGGGCTACGCCACCCTCTACGGTGACATGGTCGGTGGTTACAACGCCATCAAGGACGTCTACAAGACCTGGGTGTATCGCCTGGCGCGCTGGCGCAACACCGAGAACCTGGTGATCCCGGAGCGTGTCATCGAGCGTCCGCCCTCGGCGGAACTGGCGCCGGACCAGCAGGACAGCGACTCGCTGCCGGACTATGACACCCTGGACGCCATTCTGGTGCGCTACATCGAAGGCGACATGAGCGCCGAGGCGATCATCGAGGCTGGCTTCAGCGCCGAGGACGTCTACAAGGTGGTCAAGCTGGTGGACCGCTGCGAGTACAAGCGCCGCCAGGCACCGGTAGGCGTGCGCGTGACCCAGCGCGGCTTCGGCCGTGACCGTCGTTATCCTATCGTCAATGGATGGCAACCGGGCCTCTGACGAGACCTGCTTCTTTCCTCTTGTCGGTACGCCACCCGTCGGGCCAGATCGGCTCGGCGGGTGGCGATGTTATGCCCACCCTTCGCTGTTTGTGACGTCACTTCCCGTCGTTGGTCATGATTTCCCGGGCCGGGATTTCTGTTGCGCTCGCTAGGGCTTGTCTGAAAAGTGCCTGCGCTCGGTAATACGGCGTTAAAAATCGGATCAAAATGCTCATTTACACCCCGTAAACTGCGCTTTCTCACCGATTTTTGCCTTGTCTAACCTTCGCTCGTCGACTTTTCGGACAGCGCCTAAAGCCCCGCGACCATTAGATGGTATTTGCTTTGATGCGTACGCCGTTTTTACACGGTGATCGACGTCACTTTGTATATTCGTCGGAAGAGATGATTTAAGCCTTCATGACTGAAGCGCCAATAGGCATCGTAAAGGTAATGAAGAAGAGTGCGGTGCGAGGTGTAGGCGATATCGCAGTTCTTGCTGAACTAGTATGGTTGTTTTCAGGGGGATAGGCGCAGATTTATTCCTTGCCATTGTTTTTCATGGGTTTTTTGAAATCATATATGCCTAATTAAATTAATTTGTAATAGTGGTTTCTGGGTGTGTTTAGACCAATGTCCCGGTAAATAAAGCGCGACATTTCAATGTTGGGGCGACTCGATGGTGCTAAGGTTTTTTAGAATAGGAACCTATAACGCCGGCAGAGGGAGCGCGAATGATGACGTCCTTTCGAGTTAAAACCGCTTGTGCGCTGGTGATAGGGTGTGGGGCGGTGTTTGCCCAGCATGGCGTGGCTGCCGAGTTGACCATTGCCACGGTGGATAACCGGGACATGCTGCGGATGCGAGAGCTGAGCGAGGACTTTGTCGCGGAGAATTCCGATATTCAGCTCAATTGGGTGACGTTGGACGAGAGTACGCTGCGCCAGCAGGTCACCACCGATATCGCCACCTCCGGGGGGCGCTTCGACATCGTTACCATCGGCACCTACGAAGCCCCCATCTGGGCGGAGCGTGGCTGGCTTGTACCCATCGCCGACATGCCTGGCGACTACCAGCCCGAGGATCTGCTGCCCACCGTGCGCCAGGCGCTGTCCTATCAGGATGTTCTCTACGCGGCTCCCTTCTATGCGGAGTCCGCCTTCACCATGTACCGCACGGACCTGTTCGAGGATGCGGGCCTGAGCATGCCCAGGGCGCCGAGCTGGGACTTTCTGGCACAGGCGGCAGAAAAGCTCTCGGACTCCGATGAACACTACGGCATCTGCCTGCGGGGCAAGCCGGGGTGGGGCGAGAACATGGCCCTGTTGACCGCCATGGCCAACGCCTTCGGAGGTCGCTGGTTCGATGAAGAGTGGCAGCCACAGCTCGAGGGAGGTGGCTGGCGCGATGCGCTGGATCTCTATCTGAGCTTGTTGGGAGAGTACGGCCCGCCGAATCCGGAAGACAACGGCTACAACGAGAATCTCGCGCTGTTTCAACAGGGCAAGTGCGGCATCTGGGTGGATGCCACCGTGGCCGCATCCGCGGTGACCGATCCCGAGGCCTCCGAGGTCGCCGATCGCGTGGGGTTCGCCCTTGCGCCTGACCACGGACTGGACAAGCGCAGCAATTGGCTGTGGGCCTGGGCGCTCGCAATTCCCACCAGTTCCGAGCAGAGCGAGGCGGCCAAGCGCTTTGTCGCCTGGGCCACCTCCAGGGGCTATCAGGAACTGGTGGCCGAGCGAGAGGGCTGGTCCCAGGTGCCGCCGGGGACCCGTGCTTCGCTTTACGACAATCCAAGTTACCGCGAGGCAGCGCCCTACAGTGAGCTGGTGCTGGAATCGTTGAGAAGCGCCAATCCGGATGACCCGACGGTACAAGCGGTGCCCTATCGAGGCGTTCAGTACGTGGCGATCCCCGCTTTTCAGGGTATCGGTACGGCGGTGGGTAACCGCTTCGCCAAGGCGTTGGCCGGAGACATCTCCGCCGAGGAAGCCATCGAAGATGCTCAGTGGGTCACCGAGAAGGTGACCGAGCAGGCACGCTTTGCTCAGCAGTAGTGGCGATCGGCTCCTCGAAGGAAGCCGGCGGAACGGGTGAGCCCGCAGGTGCGACGTTCACCCGCAAGCGAGATGAGTGACACACAAGGAGGCGCCCATGGCGACATCCGGATTTGACCCGCAGCAATCTCTAGACAGCGTCGACGATGAACAGCTGCCGGTTCCGCCCCACAAGCAGCACGGTGCCAAGCACTTTCTCGGACTGTATGCCGCAGAACACGTGGCCGCGACCGAGTTCGTGATCGGTGCCACCTTCGTCGGCCTCGGTGCCGGCATCTGGGACATTCTGATCGGTCTGGTCATCGGCAACACCCTGGCGATACTGAGTTTTACCCTGATCACCGCACCGATCGCCGTCGGCACCCGGCTCAGTCTTTTCGCCTACCTGGAACGCATCGCCGGCAACGTCATGGCGAAGCTCTACAACGGCGCCAATGTGGTGATCTTTGCTGCCATCTCGGCGGCCATGATCACGGTCTCTGCTACCGCGGTGCGGGTGCTTTTCGATGTGCCACCTCAGGTGGCGCCCTATCCCACCGACATGGCCTTCGTCATCATCGCCTTTGCCGTAGGGGCCATCGTGGTGCTGGTCGCGGCCTTTGGCTTCAACGCCCTGAGCGAGTTCGCCAGCATCTGTGCACCCTGGCTGATGGTGATGTTCACCGCCGGCGGCATGGTATTGATACCGGCGCTGTCGGAGTCGGTGACCGGTTTTACCACCTTGACGAGTTTTTCGGATTTCGTCGCCATCGCCAGTGCCAGCGTATTTACCGGCATCAACGCCGATGGCGAACCGGGGATCGGGCTGTGGGAGGTCATCGGCTTCGCCTGGGCCGCCAATACCTTCGCCCACTTCGGACTGATCGACATGGCGCTTCTGCGCTATGCCCGCAAGAAGCGCTACGCCCTGGCCACCAGTACCGGCATGATGTTCGGCCACTACGTTGCCTGGATCTCGGCGGGCCTGATGGGGGCGGCCACCGCCGCCACCATGAAGCTCAGTATCCTGGTGGTCGACCCCGGCGATGTGGCGTTCTACGCGTTGGGAATGTCCGGCTTCGTGATCGTGATCGTGGCCGGCTGGACCACGGCGAATTCCAACCTGTACCGCGCCGGTCTGGCCGCCCAGGCGCTGATGCCCGAGGTCAAGCGCTGGAAGGTGACCATGCTGGTGGGGCTCGGGGTGATGGGAGCGAGCTGTTTCCCCTTCGTCTACCGTAGCATGTTGCCGCTGCTGACTTACGCCGGCCTGATCCTGGTGCCGGTGGGCGGCATCGCCTTTGCCGAGTACCAGCTGTTCCCGCGGCTCGGCATGACCCGCTACTGGGCCAACTTCAAGGGTCTTGCCGACAACCGTCCGGCGATCGCCAGCTGGGGTATCTCGCTGATCTTCGGTTTTGGGCTCAATGTCCTCGACGTGATGCCGTTCTACTACCTGTTCCTGCCGACCTGGTTCGTGTCGATCCTGGTCTACGTGGTGCTGGCGCGAAGGGCCGGTGCCTGTGAGGCCTATCCAGAGAAGGAAAAGGCCCAGCAGGAGTTCAACGAGCGGGTGGTCGAACATCACCGGCGCAAGGCGGCGGAAAAGTACCGCGAGGGCGTGGAGGACAAGACACTGCTTTCCAAGGGCATCAAGGTGATGTGGGGGATCGTTGGACTGGGTGTGCCAGCGGTGCTGGCCTGGCGGGTGATGTTTGAAAGCCCCGACCTGTATCAGTACTACGTCAATCGTGAACTGTTCTACGACATTACCATCTGGTGCACGGTTATCTACTTCGTCTTCGCCTACTGGGGCCTGCAGCGCTCCAAGCAGTTCAAGCGTCGGGAGCCCGAGGGCACACCGTCCCAGGCATCGACAGGTTGAGTAGAAGCAGAAAATAGCCGGAGCCTGGCCTGCGGTGGACGCCAAGGGCAGCCACAGGCCAGCGACGGCGGAATGACGGTGGATCGCTGCCCTGGGCGTCAAGATGGGAGCTGAACGAAGAGAAAGGAAACGAAGCGCAGAGCGAATGACAGCAAGCGCTGCAACAAGAAGGGGCCGCCCATGGGCGGCCCCTTCTCCTTTCATTGGCCTGCCGGTCACCTCACGGCGCCGCCTGCCTTGTGGTCGTTCAGGCGCTCAGTGGGGCGCCGTCGACGTACTTGGGTTCGAAGCGACGACCGTTGAGGCGCTCGTTGTCCGGGTCGTTCTCGATCAGCACCTGCAGCGTCTCGCTGGCGCGGTCACGCAGGCCCATGCCGAGGTAGCCTTCGACCATCACCGCCAGGGCGTCGCGGGTAGCCTCGGCCTGGGGGTAGTTCTCCAACACCCAGCGACCCCGCTGCACGGCGGCCATGTAGGCCTTCTTGCGCAGGTAGAAGTCGGCCACATGCAGCTCTTGCTGGGCCAGCAGGTTGCGCAGGTAGATGATGCGCTGTTGCGCGTCCGGGGCGTACGGACTGTCCGGATAGCGGGTGATCAGGTCGGTAAAGTCGGTGTAGGCGTCTCGGGTAGCGCCGAGGTCCCGCTCCGAGATATCGATGACCTTGAGCGACTCCAGGCTGAAACGACCGGCCTGCCAGGCGGCCAGCCCGCGCATGTAGTAGGCGTAGTCGACCTGCGCATGGTTGGGGTGCAGGCGAATGAAGCGGCTGGCGGCGGCCCGGGCGGCTTCCCAGTCATCCATCTCGTAGTAGGTATAGATGAGTTCGAGCTGGGCCTGTTCGGCGTAGTCGCCGAAGGGGAAGCGGGTGTCGATGGCTTCCAGGCGGTTCATGGCCGTGGTGAAGCTGCCGTTCTCCAGGGCCTGGCGACCTTCCTGGTAGAGCTGGCGTTCGGTGGCGCCGTCGTAGCGCTCTTCCTCGACGTCGTTGCTGGCGCAGCCGCCGAGTACCGCGCCCATCAACACCAGGGCGCCCAGGCGAGCGGCGGAAGTAGTGAAAACGCGCATCTTGGTCCTCGTGTCAAACAACCCGGGTCGGCCGTGGTAGAATCGGCCGCGATCCGCCCACTATAAAGCACCTTGCCTGGAAACGCAGTCTTCCTGCTGCGGGCCACGTGTTTTGTGCGCGAGTTGCCATCAATCTTCGATCCCCACAGAGAAGTGTTCCGAACCATGTCACAGACCCTCGACGTCCACAGTCGCATTCCCCTCGACATGGCAGGCTATCGCCTGGACCAGGCCGCAGCGGAATTGTTTGCCGACTATTCCCGGGAGCGGTTGAAGGGTTGGATCAAGGACGGTTCCCTGACCCTGGATGGTGCTGCGGCCAAGCCCAAGGACAAGGTCCACGGTGGTGAAAGGCTGGTGCTCAAGGCCCTCATCGAGGATGACACTCGCTTCGAGGCGCAGGATATTCCGCTTGAGGTGGTGTTCGAGGACGACCAGGTACTGGTGGTCAACAAGCCGCCGGGGCTGGTGGTTCACCCCGCTGCGGGCAACCCCGACGGGACCCTGCTCAATGCCTTGCTGCACCACTTTCCCGACGCCGCCACCTTGCCTCGTGCCGGTATCGTGCATCGCCTCGACAAGGACACCAGCGGGCTGATGGTGGTGGCCAAGTCCCTGGCCGCCCACGCTGACCTGGTGGCGCAGCTGCAGGCGCGTAGCGTGTCGCGGGAGTATGACGCCATCGTGGTGGGCAAGATGACCTCCGGCGGCACCGTGGATGCGCCGATCGGCCGACATCCCAAGGACCGCAAGCGCCAGGCGGTTACCGCCTCGGGCAAGCCGGCGGTGACCCACTATCGGGTGGTGGAACGCTTTCGTGCCCATACCCACGTTCGCTGCAAGCTGGAGACCGGCCGTACTCACCAGATTCGCGTGCACATGGCGCACCGGCGCTTTCCATTGATCGGCGACCCGGTTTACGGTGGGCGACTCAAGCTGCCGCCCGGAGCGGAGCAGACGCTCAAGGAGATCCTGCGCGAGTTTCCGCGCCAGGCGCTGCACGCGCGTCGACTGGCCTTCGTCCACCCGAGTCGCGGTGAGGAGGTCAGCTTCCAGGCGCCGCTGCCGGATGACCTGCTGATGCTGCTGGACTTCCTGCGTGACGATGCGGAGACCATGCAATGATCGATGCCCTCGACCTGCGCCCCAGCGTGATCGTGCCCGACTGGCCTGCTCCGGCCAATGTCGGTGCCTTCGTCACCACCCGCGAGACCGGCCCCAGCCAGGGGCCCTACGCCGCCTTCAACCCGGCCAGTCACGTCGGCGACAAGCCGGAACATGTGGAGCTTTGTCGGCGCCAGTTGAGCAAGGAACTGGGCGATGAGCGTCCGCTGCTGTGGCTCGATCAGGTCCACGGTGCCAGCGTCCAGCATGGCTTCAGTGACACCATACCCAAGGCCGATGCCTCGGTGGCGACCACCCGTGACTACGCCTGCGTGATACTGACGGCGGACTGTCTGCCGGTGTTCTTCTGTGATCGTGGCGGAGAGCGCGTGGCGCTGGCCCACGCTGGCTGGCGCAGCCTGGCCGGTGGCGTGCTGGAGGCTACCGTGGCCTCCCTGGGCACTGCGCCTGGGGAACTGATGGCCTGGTTGGGGCCGGCGATCTCCAACGCTCAGTTCGAGGTTGGCCCCGAGGTGCGTGAGGCCTTCTGCGGCGTGCACCCCGAGGCAGCCAGCGCCTTTGAACCGAGTCCCTATCGCCTGGGGCACTATATGGCGGACCTTTACAAGCTGGCGCGTCTGCGGCTTGAACGTCTTGGCGTCTCCCACGTCAGCGGCGGGCACTTCTGCACCGCCTGTGAATCACGCTTCTATTCCCATCGTCGTGACGACGGCGTCACCGGGCGCATGGCCAGCGTGATCTGGCTGCGATAGAACGGACCGACGTCGTACTTTTCCCGAGACTCCCCTCTAGACGTGAAACTGCTTCACTAGACTTGAAACGTCCCTAAAGCACCGCCATATCTCTGTCAAGTCACATTGACAGGGTCAAGCGGTGCGTCCGAACGCATCGCCATCCCGAAAGGAGATATCGATGCGTTTTGACAAGTTTACCGCCAAGCTGCAGCAGGCTATCGCCGACGCCCAGTCCCTCGCCGTGGGGCGTGGGCACAATCAGATGGAACCTGCGCACCTGCTGCTGGCGCTGCTCGACAACCGCGACACCGGCGTCAAGGCGCTGGTACAGAAGGCGGGGGGCGACGCCGGTCGGCTGCGTGACGCCCTGGCGGGCCAGATCGACGATCTGCCCCAGGTCGCCCAGTTCGACGGCGAAGTGCAGCCGTCCCGGGATCTGATCAAGCTGTTCAACCTCACCGATGCCGAGGCCCAGAAGCGTGGCGATCAATACATCGCCAGTGAACTGGTACTGCTGGCGGCAATCGCCATGAAGCATGCCGTGGCCAAGGCGCTGACCCAGGCTGGCCTTGCGCGCAAGTCGCTGGAGGGCGCCATCGATAGCGTGCGCGGTGGCCAGAAGGTGGATGACGCCAACGCCGAGGACAGCCGCGAGGCGCTGGAGAAGTACACCCTGGATCTGACCCAGCGGGCCGCCGACGGCAAGCTGGATCCGGTGATCGGGCGTGACGACGAGATCCGTCGCACCATCCAGGTGCTGCAGCGGCGCACCAAGAACAACCCGGTGCTGATCGGCGAGCCCGGCGTCGGCAAGACCGCCATCGTCGAGGGGCTGGCCAGCCGCATCATCAACGGCGAGGTGCCCGAGGGGCTCAAGGACAAGCGCGTGCTGTCGCTGGACATGGGCTCGCTGCTGGCTGGCGCCAAGTTTCGCGGTGAATTCGAGGAGCGCCTGAAGGCGGTGCTCAACGAGCTGTCCCAGGAAGAAGGGCGGGTCATCCTGTTCATCGACGAATTGCACACCATGGTCGGTGCGGGCAAGGCCGAGGGCGCCATGGACGCCGGCAACATGCTCAAGCCGGCGCTGGCCCGGGGTGAGCTGCACTGTGTCGGTGCCACCACCCTGGACGAGTACCGCAAGTACATCGAGAAGGATGCGGCGCTGGAGCGGCGTTTCCAGAAGGTGCAGGTGGACGAGCCCAGCGAGGAAGACACGGTGGCGATCCTGCGTGGCCTCAAGGAGCGCTACGAGGTGCACCACGGCGTCGACATTACCGACGGCGCGATCATCGCGGCGGCCAAGCTGTCGACGCGCTACATCACCGATCGTCAGCTGCCGGACAAGGCCATCGACCTGATCGACGAGGCGTCGTCGCGCATTCGCATGGAGCTCGACTCCAAGCCGGAGGAAATGGACCGTCTGGATCGTCGCCTGATCCAGTTGAAGATGGAGCGCGAGCACCTCAAGAAGGAAACCGACGAGGCCTCACGCAAGCGCCTCGATACCCTTGAGGAACAGATCGGCGAGCTCGAGCGCGAGTACGCCGACCTGGACGAGATCTGGAAGGCCGAGAAGGCCAGCATCCAGGGCGCGGCCCAGTTCAAGGACGAACTAGACCGGGCGCGGGTCGACCTGGAGCAGGCTCGCCGCCAGGGTGACCTCGGGCGGATGTCGGAACTGCAGTACGGGGTGATTCCGGAGCTCGAGAAGAAGATTGCCGAGAGCGGCGATGCCGAGGCGGACACCCGTCACCACAAGCTTTTGCGCTCCAACGTCACCGAGGAGGAAATCGCCGAGGTGGTGTCACGCTGGACTGGCATTCCGGTGGCCAAGATGCTCGAGGGTGAGCGCGACAAGCTCCTGCGTATGGAGGAGGCCCTGCACGAGCGGGTCATCGGTCAGGACGAGGCGGTCACCGCCGTGGCCAACGCGGTGCGGCGCTCCCGCGCGGGCTTGGCCGACCCCAACCGGCCCAACGGCTCCTTCCTGTTTCTCGGCCCGACCGGGGTGGGCAAGACCGAACTGTGCAAGTCCCTGGCCAACTTCCTGTTCGACACCGAGGAAGCCATGGTGCGCATCGACATGTCCGAGTTCATGGAGAAGCACTCGGTGGCGCGGTTGATCGGCGCGCCTCCCGGCTATGTCGGCTATGAAGAAGGCGGCTACCTGACCGAAGCGGTGCGCCGCAAACCCTATTCGGTGCTGCTGCTCGACGAGGTGGAGAAGGCCCACCCGGACGTCTTCAACATCCTGTTGCAGGTGCTGGAGGATGGTCGCCTGACCGACGGCCAGGGGCGCACGGTGGATTTCCGCAACACCGTCATCGTGATGACCTCCAACCTGGCGTCCGACATCATCCAGCAGTTCGGTGGTGACGACGCCGACTACGACAGCATGCGCCAGACGGTGATGGAGGTGGTCGGAAGCCACTTCCGGCCTGAGTTGATCAACCGCATCGATGAAGTGGTGGTGTTCCACGCCCTCGGCCAGGATCAGATCCAGGCGATCGCCGGCATCCAGCTTGAACGTCTGCGCACGCGGTTGGCAGAACACGATCTCGGGCTCACGGTCTCCGACGAGGCGTTGGCACTGTTGGCGGTGGTCGGCTTCGACCCCGTCTATGGCGCTCGTCCGCTCAAGCGCGCCCTGCAGAGCCGGATCGAGAACCCGCTGGCACAGGACCTGCTGGCCGGCAAGTTCAGCGCTGGCGACGTGATCCGCGTGGTCGCCGACGATGGTCAGTTACGTTTCGACCGCTGACCACGGGTCGATCACGCAAGAAGGCCCCTTCATCAAGGAGGGGCCTGATGCCTTCGGCTGGCATTCGTGCATGATGGGTAATTCGAATACCCATTCTCAAGCAAATGGTTAATCGGTCGCTATACTGAAGGTCAGGTTGCGTCCTGTGACCCCCTTGCCCGCCCGGTTCCCCACCCGGCGGGCTTTTTCGTGGCGTTCCTCAAGGCTTGGGTTCTGCCCGAAAGGGCAACGAGCGCGGGCTTATTCTTGCCAAGCCCTAGGGCTTGTCTGAAAAGTGCCTGCGCTCGGTAATACGGCGTTAAAAATCGGATCAAAATGCTCATTTACACCCCGTAAACTGCGCTTTCTCACCGATTTTTGCCTTGTCTAACCTTCGCTCGTCGACTTTTCGGACAGCGCCTAGCGCGTCGCCCGGGCGCCGGACAGGTGCACGCGTCGCAGGCGTACGTTGTCGCCCACCAGGTGCTTTTGCAGTTCCTCGAGACTGACGTTCTTGGTCTCTGGCATCAGGAATATCACGAACACCAGTTGCAGCAGCATCATTACCGCGAAGAAGGCGAACACCGGCCCGCCGCTGAAGGTGCCCAGCACCCAGGGCATGACCAGGGTGATCAGCGCAGCGAAGACCCAGTGGATCGAGGCACCGAAGGATTGGCCGCGGGCACGCACGTGGTTGGGGAAGACCTCGGAGATGAACACCCAGATGACCGCACCCTGACTGATGGCATGGGCAGCGATGAACAGTCCCAGCAGCAGCGGGACTTCGAGTCCGCCCAGGGCGTCGGCGAAGAAGGCGCGAGAGATCAGCACCAGCGACAGCAGATAGCCGGCCGAGCCGATGAACAGCAGGGTGCGGCGGCCGAAGCGGTCGATCAGCGACATCCCGATCATGGTGAAGACCAGGTTGACCAGACCGATGCCGGCGGTGGACAGAAGCGCTGCCTGGCTACCGAGTTCGGCGGCTTCGAGCACCCGGGGGGCATAGTAGATGATGAAGTTGATGCCCGAGAGCTGGTTGAAGAAGGCGATCAGGAAGGCCAGCAGAATCGGCAGACGATAGCGACGCGAGAAGAAGGGGGCCTTGGCGGACGCTTCGTCGGTTTCGGCGGCGCGAATGGCGTTGATCTCGGCGTCGACATCGGCGTCAGGGTTGATCTGGCGAAGTACCTGGCCGGCTTCCTCGATAGCGTTCTTCTTGAGGATGAGCCAGCGCGGACTGCGCGGGACACGCGTGATCATCAGGGTGTAGATCAGTGCAGGGATGGCCTCGATACCCAGCATCCAGCGCCAGGCGTCGTCGCTCATCAGGCTGCCGATCACATAGTTGGAGACGAATGCCATGAGGATGCCGAAGACGATATTGAACTGGTACATGGCGACCAGAAAGCCGCGATGGCGCGGCGGGGCGATCTCGGAGATATAGGTGGGGGCCGCCACCGACGAGATGCCGACGCCGATGCCGCCGATCAGGCGGAAGAAGGCGAACAGCCAGGGGTCGGACACCACCGCCGAGCCCACCGCGGAGACCAGGTACAGCACACCGATCATCAGCAGGGTGGCGCGCCTTCCCAGCGCATCGGTGGGCCAGTTGCCGAAGATGGCACCGATCACGGTGCCCCAAAGGGCCATGGACATGATCAGCAGGCCATGCTGCAGGTCGCTGAGACCCCACAGCGCCTGGATGGGCTTGTCGGCCCCGGAGATGACCGCGGTGTCGAAGCCGAACAGGAATCCTGCCAGCGCCACGGTGATGGACCATTGCACGATGCGAGACATGTAGTGCTACCTCCTGTGAAAGGGGGGCGTTGTTGTGGTTGTCTAGGGCTTGTCTGAAAAGTGCCTGCGCTCGGTAATACGGCGTTAAAAATCGGATCAACATGCTCCTTTACACCCCGTAAACTGCGCTTTCTCACCGATTTTTGCCTTGTCTAACCTTCGCTCGTCGACTTTTCGGACAGCGCCTAGAGAAATCCTTGGATGAATCGATTCTCTCTTGAGGCGTCAGCGATCCAGATGGCAAGTGTCAGCGACCCGATTTGAAAGCGTCGGCGAGTCGTTCGCTGATCGTCAGCGGTGCCGATCAGACCCGGGGCGGGGCAGAGAGAAACTATCCTGCCGTCATGCTCCGGCTGTCGTGGCGACTTTCCGCCGCACCCTCTCCATCGGTGTCTGGTAAAGTAAGTGAATCGTGTCACCTGGCGTCATTACAGCAGCGTCATGGCCAGATTTCGAGAAAACGGCGTTAGACATTGGTCTTGCTGCACCCGCGAAAAGAGGCCTTTCAGAGTGCTCTGACCGAGCGCGATGGGAACGGCGGTTGACAGTCACAGAGCGCTATTGGAATCTTGAGGGTTCCTGACTGCGGGCGCGGCACGATGGGTGACCCCCAACGCCGCGTGAAGGGTAGGCCAATGGGCCTCTACCCGCCGAAGGACTACCAGGTTCGGGTTAACCGCCCCGCCTGGCCAACGCCCCGACGCGGTGACCCGCCGTGATGAGAGTGCAGGCCCCAACCGGGCCGACGGACGCCAGGGTTTGGCATCAGGTGCCGGTGCGCCGGCAGCAGCATACCGCTGCACTCGACTTCGTACCCACGACAGGTGCGAATCGCACTCGAGACCTCCAGGGGAGATACATCTGTGGAATTGCTTTCAGGCGCGGACATGATCGCCCGCTTCCTCCAGGATGAGGGCGTGGAATACATCTACGGCTATCCGGGCGGCGCCGCACTACACATCTACGATGCCTTGTTCCGTCAGGACAAGGTCAAGCACATCCTGGTTCGCCACGAGCAGGCCGCGACCCACGCCGCCGACGGCTATGCCCGGGCGTCCGGCAAGCCCGGGGTGGTACTGGTCACCTCGGGTCCGGGGGCCACCAATGCGGTGACCGGCATCGCCACTGCCTATATGGACTCGATCCCGATGGTCGTGCTCTGTGGTCAGGTGATGAGCCATCTGATCGGTGACGATGCCTTCCAGGAGACCGATATCGTCGGTGTCACCCGGCCAATCGTGAAGCACAGTTTCTCGATCAAGCACCCGAGCGAGATTCCCGAGGTGCTCAAGAAGGCCTTCTATCTCGCCGCCACCGGGCGTCCCGGTCCGGTGCTGGTGGATATACCCAAGGACATGACGGCGCCCACCGAGCGCTACGAGTACGTCTATCCGAAGAAGGTCAAGATCCGCTCGTACAACCCGGTCAGTCGCGGCCATACCGGACAGATCAAGAAGGCCGTCGAGCTGATGCTCAAGGCCCGTCGTCCGGTGTTCTACACCGGTGGTGGCGTGGTCCAGGGGCGTGCTTGCGAGGGTCTGACCGATCTGGTCAAGCAGCTCGGCTTTCCGATCACCACCACCTTGATGGGCATCGGGGCTTATCCCCAGAGCGACGATCAGTGCCTGGGCTGGCTCGGCATGCACGGCTCCTATGAGTCCAACATGGCGATGCATCACGCCGACCTGGTGATCGCCATCGGCGCGCGTTTCGACGATCGTGTGACCAACAATACCTCGAAGTTCTGCCCCACGGCCAAGATCATCCACGTGGATATCGACCCCAGCTCGGTGTCCAAGACGGTGCGCGCAGTCGTACCCATCGTTGGACCTGCGGCCAGCGTGATCAACGAAATGATCAGCCTGGTGCAGGGCCATGAGATCGCCAATCCCGACGCGCTCAAGGACTGGTGGAAGACCATCGACGAGTGGCGCGACGAGCGCAAGGGCAAGCTCTACGAGCCGTCCAGGCCCGGCGAGGTGCTCAAGCCGCAGGAGGTGATCGAGGCCATCTGCCGGGTGACTCGTGGCGAGGCGTACGTCACCACCGACGTGGGTCAGCACCAGATGTTCGCTGCCCAGTACTACAAGTTCGACAAGCCTAATCGGCTGATCACCTCCGGTGGACTCGGCACCATGGGCTTCGGTTTTCCCGCGGCCATGGGCGTCAAGCAGAACTTCCCCGATGAGGAGGTGGTCTGCGTGACCGGCGAAGGCAGCTTCCAGATGATGATGCAGGAACTCTCCACCTGTAAGCAGTTCGGTGGTGGGGTCAAGATCATCAATCTCAACAACGGCTCGCTGGGCATGGTGCGCCAGTGGCAGGACCTCAACTACAAGTCCCGCCATGCTCACTCCTACATGGAGTCGCTGCCGGACTTCCAGATGCTGATCGAGGCCTACGGTTTCACCGCGCTCAGGGTCGAGAAGAAAGAGGATCTGGAAGAGGCGCTGGCGCGTACCTTCGCCGACACCCATGAGCTGGTGTTCCTCGACGTCGCGGTGGACCCGCACGAGCACGTCTATCCGATGCAGGTGCCTCTGGGCTCCATGCGTGACATGCTGCTTTCCAAGACGGAGCGGACCTGATGCGACATATCATCTCGATTCTGATGGAAAACGAACCGGGTGCGCTGTCGCGGGTCGTGGGGCTGTTCTCCCAGCGCAACTTCAACATCGAAACCCTCAACGTGGCGCCCACCGATGACCCGACCCTGTCGCGTCTGACCGTGACCACCGTCGGGGACGACCGGGTGATCGAGCAGATCACCAAGCACCTCAACAAGCTGATCGACGTGGTCAAGCTGGTGGATCTCACCGAAGGCAACCATATCGAGCGTGAGTTGATGCTGGTGAAGGTCAAGGCGCTGGGCGCTGCCCGCGATGAGGTCAAGCGCACGGTAGACATCTTCCGTGCCCAGATCGTCGACGTCACCCCGAGTCTGTACACCGTGCAGATCACTGGCGATGCCGAGAAGCTCGACGCCTTCCTGCAGGCGATGGGCCCCGTGGGCATTCTCGAAGTAGCGCGCACCGGCGTCTCGGGTATCGCCCGTGGTGACAAGGTGCTGAGCCTCTAGCAAACCGCTGGCCCTGGTGGGCAGCCGGTGAACCTGTTACGCCGCCTCTCGGGGCGGCGTTTTCGTGCCCGGCCTCAACGCTCCACGACTTCCTGCCACAGGGCGTCGATCAACGGGCTCTTCAGACGCCGCTCCAGCACACAGAGGCCCACGTCGTAGTGCGGCAGTTCCGGCTTGACCGGGAGTATTCTCACGCGTTCGGCCAGCGGGCTCGCCTCCAGCACGATGCGTGGCACCACACCGATGCCGAAGCCGAGTCCGACCATACTGACGATGGCTTCGTGGCCGGCTACCTGGGCGTAGATGGTCGGGGTCACGCCCAGCGCCTTGAACCAGGTGTCGGCCAGTTCCCGCGATAGCCCAGCCTCCGACAGGATCATTGGCACCCCTTGCCACTGTGTCTGGCTCGGGCTCATCGGCTGCTGTGGCACCCACGGTCGTTGCTCTTGTGGGGCGATGAACACCAGTGCCGAACGGGTCAGCGACTTGAAGGCGAGACCATCGGGCAGGCGGCGCGGGCGTGAGGTAATGGCCATGTCTTCGTCGCCGGCCAGCACTCGCTGGATGGCTCGGGCTGGGTCGCCGGTGTGCAGCTTGAGCTCGATGGCGGGATAGCGCTGGCGGAAGTCGGCCAGCAGGCTGTAGAGAAAGCTGTAGCTCGCGGTCACCGAGCAGTAGATGCTGATTTCACCACTGAGGCGCTTGGCCTCGCTCTGCAACGACAGGCGGACCTGTTCCCACTCTTCCAGGGCTTCCTTGGCATAGCGCTGGAAGCGCTTTCCCTGGGGGGTCAGCACCACGTGGCGATTGTCACGGTTGAACAGCACCACGCCGAGCTGTTGTTCCAGTTGGCGAATGGAGCGGCTCAGGGTCGATGGGCTCACGTGGCAGGCCTCGCTGGCACGGCCGAAGTGCAGTGAATCGGCCAGCATCAGAAAGTGCTTCAGGGGGCGGAAGTCCATGGGGAGTCCTGACCTGTAATTGCATATTTTGGCACGTAGTATTGCAAATATAGCGTTTTACGCAACACGGGCGCTGGCGTAAGGTGGGATGCATCGACGGAGGGCGAGCCCCCTCGTCTGCCCAGCGCCGCACAAGACGGCGCGGGTGGCCATCAACGCTGAACGCAACACGACACAGACAAGATCTCTTCTATCGCCGAGCAGGCACTCGTTTTCAGGAGCACCAGATGCGCGTTTATTACGACAAGGACTGCGATCTTCAGCTGATCCAGAACAAGCAGGTCACCATCGTCGGTTACGGCTCCCAGGGCCACGCCCACGCCAACAACCTGAAGGAATCCGGCGTCAGCGTCACCGTCGCGCTTCGCCCGGGTTCTTCTTCCGCCGCCAAGGCGGAGGCCGCCGGCCTGAAGGTGGCCTCTGTGGCCGAGGCTTGCCAGTCCGCCGACGTCGTCATGGTGCTGGCGCCGGACGAGAACCAGAAGGCCATCTACGAGCAGGAAATCGAGCCGAACCTCAAGGAAGGCGCTACCCTGGCCTTCGCCCACGGCTTCAATATCCACTACAACCAGATCGAGCCGCGCAAGGATCTGGACGTGGTGATGATCGCCCCCAAGGCGCCGGGCCACACTGTGCGCTCAGAATTCGCCCGTGGCGGCGGTATTCCTGACCTGATCGCCATCCACCAGGATGCCACCGGCCAGGCCAAGGAGCTCTGCCTGTCCTACGCCGCCGCCATCGGTGGTGGCCGCAGCGGCATTATCGAGACCACCTTCAAGGACGAGACCGAAACCGACCTGTTCGGTGAGCAGGCTGTCCTGTGTGGTGGCGCTGTCGAACTGGTCAAGGCCGGCTTCGAGACCCTGACAGAAGCGGGCTACGCCCCCGAAATGGCCTACTTCGAGTGTCTCCACGAGCTCAAGCTGATCGTTGACCTGATGTACGAAGGCGGCATCGCCAACATGAACTACTCCATCTCCAACAATGCGGAGTATGGCGAGTACGTGACCGGCCCTGAGGTCATCAACGACGAGTCGCGTGCCGCCATGCGCAACGCCCTCAAGCGTATCCAGACCGGCGAGTACGCCAAGATGTTCATCAACGAGGGCAACAGCAACTACCCCTCGATGACCGCACGTCGTCGCCTGAACGCCGAGCACGAGATCGAGCAGGTCGGTGAGAAGCTCCGTGGCATGATGCCCTGGATCGCCGCCAACCAGCTGGTCGACAAATCCAAGAACTGATGGGTTCCTGGTAGCCCACCGTCGGACTTGCCCGCCGATGGGGGCAGAAACGGGGGAGGAGCACACTCAGTGCTCCTCCCCCGTTGCGTCATGGGTGAACGACTGAGTGGTCATGGTGCTGCCGCATGAATGCTGCGCTGTGCCTTGCGTTTAACCCGCAGGTGCCCGAGGCTGGAGGTAGAGGACGGCTGCCGCGAGGTTGGCGGTAACGGCCGGTCGGTCGTGTAGAATGATCCCATACTCGAAGCCAATGGATGACAGAGATGAGCGAAGACGCAGGCAAGCGTGAGCAGGAACCACGAGAGCCCCAGGATGAAGATCTGGCCAGCGCCTTCATGCGGGAATCCGAAGTCGTGGAAGAAGCGGTCGAGGACGGCAAGAAGGTGCGACGGCGGGGGATCTACCTGCTGCCGAACCTGTTCACCACCTCGGCGCTGTTTTCGGGCTTCTTCGCCGTTGTCGCCGCCCTCAATGGCGATTTCACCGCCGCCTCGGTGGCCATCTTCATCGCCATGGTGCTCGATGGCCTCGACGGCCGGGTGGCCAGGCTGACCAATACACAAAGCGAGTTTGGCGCCGAATATGACAGCCTTGCTGACATGATCTCCTTTGGCATGGCGCCGGGGCTTGTCGCCTTTACCTGGATCCTGCAGGACATCGGCAAGACCGGATGGGTGGTGGCGTTCCTGTACGTGGCCTGTGCGGCGCTTCGCCTGGCGCGGTTCAACGTGCAGATCGGCAGCGTCGACAAGAAGTGGTTCATCGGCTTGCCCAGCCCGTCGGCGGCGGCGCTGGTGGCGGCCAGTGTGTGGACGTTCCACAGCTTCGACGCCACCGCTCTTGGCTTCAAGCTGTTGATGCTGCTGGTGGTAGGGGCGGCTGGCATTTTGATGGTCAGCAACATTCGCTACTACAGCTTCAAGGATGTCGATCTCAAGGGGCCGGTGCCCTTTGTGGCCCTGCTGGCCATCGTGCTGGGATTTGTCGTGATCTCGATCGAGCCGTCGGTCATGCTGTTGCTGCTGTTCGGTACCTATGTGGCGTCCGGTCCGACGATGGCGCTGATGCGCAAGCTCAAGACCTAGCCCAGGATCATCTTGCGGTAACAATAGAGGCCGATGTGAGCAGCAAGCCCAACGCTTCGTTATACTGACGACCGACAGGAACGCCCGCCTAGCGCGGGCGTTCCTGTTCTTGTATGAGTGCCGAAAGCGCCTTCTGGGGCAGTCTGTGCATTCATCCACAGGGGGTTCCATAGAGCGGTGTGGACAAGATGGTGCCGCTGTTGGATCGACACTGCTCGATGATCTGGCATTTTTTTACGAAAAGCGCTTGCCAAGGCCGGAGGTGATGCGTAAAGTACGCATCCGCTGCCGGCGACGAGCAAACGTCACAGGCGGTTAAGGGTGGTAAAGTGATTGTTTTGAAAAGGCTTTTTCAAGTCTTCGAAAAATTCTCCACTTGACGGGCAACGAGAAATCGGTAAAATGCTCGCCACTCGATCGGAGTCGCCAGGACGGCATCGCAGGATGCGCGTCAGGCTCGCTTCGCTTTCTCTTGGGTCCTGCAGGCATCGCTTGTACGGCGAAAAAAAGAAAGCCTTGACGAAATGCTTCGATTCTGTAGAATACGCCTTCCTCGCAGGGCGCTGCGCCAACAGGCGCTGCAAAGCGAGACGCTCTTCCGGCCGGGTGCCGCAAGAGCAGCTCTTTAAGCTCTCTATAGAGTCCAGAGCACGCTCTTTAATAATTTGATCAGGTAATTCATGTGGGCGCTTGCCGATGAGTCAGTGACACTGTCACTGAAATATCAAGGCAAGCGACTCGTCAAACGAGACGTTTGAACCTTGAGCCAAGTTTGGTCCGCTTA